>JBCCDS010000045.1:0-50683 GCA_039030655.1 Bacteroidota bacterium
CCCGGACAGACCGTCGTACAGGAGTATCGGACCTACGTACCAGATGTACTGAAAGGAGTTAGCCTACGTCTGGCGCGCAACAGTGGCAACGTAGCCAGCCAGACGCTGGAAATTCAGGTCTATCTCGACACCCTCGATTTCGACCCGGAATACAGTTTCAGTGTGCAGCCGATCTACGTCGAAAATTTCTTCCGCGATAGCATCCAGGGCTTCACTACCTACGAATTGCCCGACTCTTTGGATTTGCCAGTGGGTAAGTTCTACGTCGGCTGGAAGCAACTAGGGACCTGCAACATCTGCGTGCCGGTGGGATATGACCGCAACAATGATCCAGCAGGGCGCATTTTCTTCCGCAACAACGGCAACTGGTTTGCCCTCGGAGGGCCCGTCACTGGAGCGGTGATGATCCGCCCCTTAGTGGGTAGCCAACGTGCTATACCAACCAGCACAGAACCAGAACCACTGGTGAATGCTGATAATTCCTGGTTTACAGTTTTTCCTAACCCTGCGCGGGAACGAGCTTTCCTGCAGGGAGTCGGAGGCCAGCCCATCGACCCCGTCGACTGGGAGCTCTATGATGCCAATGGTCGCCAGCTGCGCTTTGGTCGACGAAGCCTGGAGGTCAACCTGATCGATTTACCTAGTGGTTTATATCTCTTACGGGTGATCGATCCGGCTAATGGTCGGATCAGCCAGCAAAAACTACTCGTCAACCAGAACTAAATGAGCCACAAAATGGTATTCATAGCCGAATAAGTCTCAAATCAAAGCAGACAATGGATATTACCGTTCAAGAATTCAAGCAACGTGAAAAGGATAATACACTTGACTTTTTCTTACTTGACGTACGCGAGCCTTACGAGCATGATGAATTTAACGTAGGTGGTAAGCTGATCCCCTTGGGTGAGATTACTGCCCGCCTAGACGAGTTGATCTCGCACCGTAATGATGAAATCGTCGTTTATTGCCGTTCTGGTAAGCGCTCGGGCATGGCCAAAATGCTATTACAGCAGGCCGGCTTTCAAAATGTGCGCAATCTAGAAGGTGGCATGATTGCCTACCAAAATAGCTAAGGACTAAGCTTAGCCCGCTTTGAATTTAGAGCGGGCTGGATACTTATAACTCCTTGACGTAAGCCTCGAAGCCTGAGGAGACCAATCGGCGCGTCAATGCTTCTGCATCAGAGCGGCTATTGAATCGGTCAGCAACGGCTAGTGCGTAGGTGCCCCGGTCAAAGATCTCGACCTCTGCATCGGGAAAACCCTCCCGCTTCAGATTAGCGACTTGCCGCTCGGCATTCGCACGTTGCCGGTAAGAACCCGTCACTACGATATATTTTCCGGTGCTGGCCCGACGGCTAGCAGCACTAGTGTTACCACTGCTGCTACCCGCTGTATTATTACTGGGCGAGGTGGCTGAGTTCGTTGCGCTGCTATTATCCGCACTGGTAGTGCTACCAGAGTTTGTTGCTGGTGGGCTGTAGCTTTCTCCGGTGGTAGCTGCTCGATCGCTAGTGTTTGGGCTAGCCGCAGGACTCTCATAAAGGTGGTCCAAGTCCGCCGTTTCCGCGGAACCACTAGCAGTGGCTCCACTGCCGCTGTCGTCCGTAGAGGCTGTCCCGGAATCCGTTGCTCCATCCCGGTAATCGTCAGGGTTTAAACGGACTTGAGTGGTCGGAGGGGCTGCCTCAGCATTGGCTGCCTGTACGGCTTTAGTCAAGAAGTAAGCCAAGGCCAATAGGCAGGCAATGAGGATTACTGGTAGTAGTGCATCTAAACGCATAATAGCTCTATAAATTCTAAACAGATAATTATACCAAGGGGTGCTTTAAAGCCAGACTGCCGTCTGCATCTTGGGCCTAAGATATGGGGATTTCTCGAATAAGTTAAGGTTAGATAAAAGCAGCCTTTCCTAAAAATAAACAGCTAGGGTCAAACGCTAATGCCCTGTCTTGGCAAAAAATCCTTTCGCTTTAAACGATAATCACTCGACGGAACCCCAAAAGGCGAATGTCAATCGAAAGCTTTTGGAAAGGCTTTTCTGGAGGTTAACCCTGGTTAACCTCCTTTTTTAGTCTGAAAGGCCGCTTTCCATACTCTTCAGTAGTAAACCAATCTCCTTAGCTCCTGTTGCCACAGGTATGGCTAACTTTGCGACACCACCAGTAAGCAGTAATTTGCGATTCGACAACGATCCCACTGCGGCTAGCCGCAAGCAGGACCACATTACCCTCGCCTTTGAGTCTCAGATTAAGGCCGCTCATCTAGACAGCCGCTTTAATTATGAGCCTTTATTAGCGGCCCACCCTTCGGAGGGTAGCTGGCCGCGCCAGGAATGGCTGGGCAAAGAACTCCTAGCTCCGCTTTGGGTCAGTAGTATGACCGGCGGAACCGAAATGGCACTGACCATCAATCACAACCTGGCCCTGGCTTGCGCCGAATTTGGGATGGGAATGGGCCTGGGTAGCTGTCGCTCCCTCCTATACGACGACGAGCGGCTGAAGGACTTCAATGTACGCCCGATTATTGGTGAGGACCGCCTGCTCTTTGCTAATCTGGGCTTGGCCCAAATCGAAATTTTGCTGGATGACCAGGAAGTCTGGCGCATTGACAAGTTGGTAGAATTGCTAGACGTTGATGGCCTGATTGTCCACGTCAATCCTTTACAAGAGTGGTTACAACCCGAAGGAGATCGCTTTAAGCGCCCTGCCATCGAGCTGATTGAAGAGCTGCTGGCCGCTCGTCCAGACTTACCCATTATGGTCAAAGAAGTAGGCCAGGGTATGGGACCCGCGAGTCTGCGCCGACTACTTCAACTACCACTATTAGCCCTCGACACCGCCGCTAATGGGGGTACGAACTTCAGCAAGTTGGAGTTGCTCCGCAATAGCCCCGAACAACAGGCTACCTACGCCGGCCTTAGCTTCGTGGGTCACAATGCTACTGAAATGGTGCATAGCATCAATAGCTTGCTCCAGGATCCGGAGCTAAATATCCGCTGTGAGCGGCTCATCATCAGTGGCGGTGTACGAGACTTTCTCGATGGCTACTACCTGACCAGCATTGCGCAAATGCCCGCGATCTACGGACAAGCCTCTGCCTTCTTGCGGCACGCCCAGGGCGATTACGAAGATTTACGACAGTATATTAGGTTGCAGATTCGCGGCTTGGAACTCGCACGTGCCTTTTTACGCCCTCGAATTTAGTTTAAGAACGATGACCACCTCAATTATGTCTGGCAGCACTCGCCTAAAGACCGAACCGATTAGCGGCTTCAGCAAACTCAGCAAGGCCGAAAAACGTGCCTGGTTGCTGGAGCAATACTTTTCTCGAGACGCTTTGGCCGGAGATGACCTCAGTCGCTTTGATGCTCAGGACCAGGAGGTCCAGGAGGCTATCGATAACTTCAGTGAAAACACCGTTGCCAACTTCCCCTTCCCTTTCGGTCTGGCGCCCAACTTCCTAATCAACGATCGCCTCTACACGGTCCCTATGGTGATCGAAGAAAGCTCCGTAGTTGCCGCCGCTAGTAGTGCCGCCAAGTACTGGCTGCAACGTGGAGGCTTTAAAGCGGAAGTGATCGCCAGTGAAAAGCTGGGGCAGCTCCACTTTCACTGGGGTGGTCAGCCAGAGCGTCGAGCAGCTCTACTCCCTGAACTGACGGCAACGCTCAAGGCTGCTACCTCCGATCTTACCTACCGGATGGAAGAACGCGGCGGAGGCGTACTGGGCCTCGAGTGGAAGCATATTCCGGCAGTTAGCCCCGATTATTATCAGCTGCTGGTCCGTTTTGGTACCGCCGATAGCATGGGGGCCAACTTCATCAATACGGTGCTGGAAGCTTATGGCAACGCCCTGGAAAATTGGGCAGCTAATAGCCCTCAACTCTCCAGCAAGGAACGAGAAGTTGAGGTAATCATGGCCATTCTCAGCAATTACACGCCCAACTGCGTCGTGCGTTGCTGGGTGAGCAGTCCGATCGCTGCTATGAATGTGCCCGGTACGGGCATTGACGCCCATGACTTTTCCCGGCGTTTTGCCACCGCTGTACGCATTGCTCAAGAAGATCCCTACCGAGCCGTTACCCACAACAAAGGAATCATGAACGGTGTCGACTCTGTGGTTTTAGCCACCGGCAATGACTTCCGGGCCATTGAAGCAGGTGTCAATGCCTTTGCTGCCCGCGACGGTCAGTACCGCAGCCTAAGTCGGTGTACCATCAGTGAAGAACAATTTCAGTTTGAGCTGACGCTTCCCCTGGCAATCGGTACGGTAGGCGGCCTGACCAAACTTCACCCTCTGGCCAAACGAAGCCTGGAAATCCTGGGGCAACCCAGCGCCAATGAGCTGATGCAAGTAATGGCCGCTACTGGTCTGGCCCAAAATTTTGCCGCATTACGCAGCCTGGTGACAACGGGCATTCAACGTGGCCACATGAAAATGCACTTGCAAAATATCCTGCAAAGCTTCGGCGCCTCTTCTACCGAAAAAGAGCAAGCTGTCCAACATTTTAAGGACAAGACGGTGAGTCATCATGCGGTGAATGAGTATTTGGGCTCGCTTCGAGATGAATAGTTTTCATGCCCATGGTAAACTCCTACTCACCGGAGAATACCTGGTATTAGACGGTGCAAAAGCACTCGCTATCCCCACTCGCCTGGGGCAGCGGATGGAGGTCGTACGCAGCCGCGCGCTGGGCTTGGGCTGGACAAGCCTAAACCACGAAGGGAAAACCTGGTTGGAAGCTCGGCTAGGGCCTTTAGCCGACGATCAGCTCCAGATCGGGCAAGAAGAGCAACTACGACGGCTGCGCCAAATCGTTGATGCTATAATCGCCTTACGGCCCGAAGCGCAGCCTTTATTTCGCAGCTGCCGTATCACTACCCAATTGGAATTTGATCGTCATTGGGGCCTGGGCAGTAGCTCTACCCTGATCGCCATGTTAGCGCAGTATGCGGAAGTGAGCCCTTACGAATTGCTATCCAAAACCTTTGGCGGCTCTGGCTATGATTTGGCTTGCGCAATTTCGGAGGGCCCAATTACTTATCAATTGGGGGGAGATATTGTACTTCCGCAGGTATTCCCTCGGAACGGGGTCCAACCCTTGAGCTGGCAGCCCGGCTGGCTGAAGCAAACTTACTTCGTGTATCTGGGCAAAAAACAAAACAGCAGGGAAGGTATTCACCATTACCGGCAGCAAAAGATAGGGGCCTCGGATATTGAGGCTATTTCTCAACTAACCGACCAATTATTAGCGGCAGTTGCACCTGCGGAAGTACAAAAAATCCTACAAGAACACGAGACTCTGGTTGGTCAACTCACCAAGCAGACACCTGTTCAAGAGCGGCTATTCCCCGACTTTCCCGGACAGCTAAAAAGCCTCGGTGCCTGGGGTGGTGACTTTATCTGGGCCATCAGCGAGCTACCCGCAGAGGACGTGGAGAACTACTTTAAAGGGAAAGGAATGGAGGTCGTTCTGCCTTACCATGAATTGGCACTCTAAGGTCTTTTCTAACATAGAGAGCATAGAGAACACCAAGAGCACAGAGATAAATTCTACATGATTTTCATGCCCTAGATGTTCTTCATGTAATCAGTCGCTAAGCACATTTCTGACACCGAGGGCACAGAGATATAATTCTCTATGCTCCTCATGTTCTACATGTTCTTGGTGTAATTGGACTCTAGCCCAAAGCTGAGCTCAACAGGCCACCCACATCGACTTTAGGGCCGATGATACTTACCAAGTCTTCGATTTTGACCCGCTGTTGTTCCAGCGTATCGCGATCACGAATGGTGACGGTATTATCTTCCAAACTGTCAAAATCTACAGTGATACAGAATGGCGTACCTACGGCATCCTGACGACGGTAAAGTTTACCGATGGAGCCCGTATCGTCGTACTGCACGTCAAAGTGGTAACGCAGCTTATTGAACACTTCCTTAGCCAGACCGACTAAACGCTCATCGTTGCGCTTCAGCGGTAGAATAGCAGCTTTAATCGGTGCCAATGGCGCGGGGATAGCCAACACCTCTCGGGTATTATTCGGGTCATCCTGACCAGGTACCTGCTCTGTACGCAGGGCGTAGCTCATCATCGCCAGGAAGAGACGATCAGCTCCGATAGAGGTCTCGACTACGTAAGGCACGAAACTTTCCTGACTAGCAGGATCGAAGTACTGCAGCTTCTTGCCGGATAGCTCTTGATGGCTACCGAGGTCAAAGTCCGTGCGGCTGTGAATACCTTCTAACTCCTTGAAGCCAAAGGGAAATTCAAACTGGATGTCCACAGCTGCGTCGGCATAGTGCGCCAGGTTATCGTGGTCGTGGAAGCGCAATTTGCTTTGTGGGAATAGGGCACGGTGCCATTTCATGCGCTGTTCTTTCCACCTGGCGTATACCTCCTTCTGGGTACCGGGCTTGATGAAGTACTGCATCTCCATCTGCTCGAATTCCCGCATCCGGAAGATGAACTGGCGGGCTACGATCTCATTACGAAAGGCCTTGCCGATCTGGGCGATACCAAAAGGTAACTTCTGACGCGTTGACTTCTGTACGTTGAGGAAGTTGACAAAAATACCCTGAGCGGTTTCGGGGCGCAGGTAGAGCTTGCCTTCCTCTCCGGCAATATTACCTAACTGCGTGGAGAACATCAGGTTAAACTGGCGCACATCCGTCCAGTTTTTGCTGCCCGTTTCTGGGTCGGCAATACCTAGGTCGTCGATGATTTGGCGCAACTCTTCCATATTGCCATCGGTCATAGCCTGGGCCAGACGACGGGCAATTTCTTGATGCTGCCCCAGGTAGCGCAGCACATTAGGATTGGTAGCGCGGAACTCTTCTTCGTTAAAATCATCACCGAAGCGTTTCCGGCCTTTGGCAACTTCTTTATTGATCTTGCCTTCGATTTTATCCAGGTAGTCCTCGATTAGTACGTCAGCGCGATAGCGTTTTTTACTATCCTTATTATCTACTAAAGGATCGTTGAAGGCATCAACGTGACCGCTAGCCTTCCAGGTTTTGGGGTGCATAAAAATCGCAGCGTCTAGACCAACGATATTATCATTGAGCTGCACCATGGCCCGCCACCAAAAGTTTTTCAGATTGTTCTTTAAAAGGACACCTAAGGGGCCATAATCATAAGCCGCAGCTAAGCCATCGTAAATTTCCGACGACTGAAAGATAAAACCATTGTCTTTAGCGTGAGCTACCAGCCTTTTGAAGTCAGCTTGTGTGGCCATGGGGGTCTGATTTTAGCGGGCAAATATACAGCAGAACCTGTGCTTCTGGATTATTTCACGCAAAGAGCGCAAAGATTTTTCGCAGCGCGAATTATGAAGTTTCTGCTATTTTTTAAAAAAGAACTTCGGAAAGGCCTTGCGAGGTTCCCGCCCGAGGAGCTGAAGGTGAAAAAAACCACGTAGAAACCCCCAACCGTAGCTGTAGAGCTGGATAAAGCTGGCCGGCACGGCTCGTAGGGCAATATCCAGGCTTTTAGTTAGTCTTAGCGCATCAAAAAAGAGCACAACGGCCAGGAAACCCAGCGGGGCTATTGCCCAGGGCGACCATAGTAAGGCCAGCAGCAAGAACAGTAAGCTCCCTAAAAGAAAGAGCGTAGGCAAGGCAAAAACCACCTTGAATTTTCCGGGATGCCACTTCATCAGTATCGTCCGCACCAGCCCAAATTTGTAAACCTGCAAGCGGAATTTCCGAAAATCGATTCTTCGTTTGTGGTAGACGTAAGCATCCGGAATCAGTCCAGTATTGAAACCAGCGTCCATAATTCGATAACTCCAATCGGGGTCCTCTCCAGGGTGCACGTCGCCATAGCCGCCGACCCGCTCGTAGACCACCTTACTCACCCCCATATTAAAGGAGCGTGGGGTAAACTTGTCCAAGTTGAGGGCCTTCCCACGAATTCCTCCAGTAGTAAAGAAAGACGTCATCGCATAGTTAATTGCCTTCTGCGTTTTGGAAAAGCTATCGTGGGCGGCATCGGGACCTCCGTAAGCATCTAGCTGGCGTTCATTGAGCGCTGCTTCGACGGCTTCGAAATAATGCTCGGGAATCAGGCAATCAGAATCAAAAAACACCAGGAAATCACCCGTGGCTCGGGCCATCCCATAGTTGCGACTATCGCCAGGCCCACTATTGGGTTTTTGAAAGTATTTGATGTCAAGCTGATCCTGGTACTGAGCGATGACTTTATCGCTGGCATGGGTACTTCCATCTTCCACCACCACCAGTTCAAAATGCCGATAGCGCTGTTTACTCAGGCTTTCGAGCAGTTCGGCCATTTCCTGGGGGCGATTATAAACCGGAATGATGATGGAGTACTTGCGCATTGTCGCAAAGGTAGTGGGCTAATGGCATTATGCCAGCATTAGGGGAAGGTCTCTTTAGAAACCCTATTTTGTGCCAATGAAGGATTTTAAGGATAAGGTAATTGTCATTACGGGTGCTGGCTCTGGAATAGGGCAAGAGCTTGCCCTGCAGCTCGCTGCACGCGGGGCGGTCCTGGCCCTCAACGACTGGAAGGCCGAGACCTTAGCACAAACCTGGAATCAGTTGCCGCAAAGTAGCCAGGGGCTTCAGCAACAATTTGATGTCGGAGACCGAGCAGCCGTAGAAAGTTTTGCCCAAAAAGTGGAGCAAGAGCTCGGTCGGGTGGATGTGGTAATCAACAATGCCGGGATGACCCTTCCCATCCAGCCGGCAATTTATTCCTCCATTGAAGCCTATGAACAAGTACTACAGGTTAACCTTTGGGGAGTCATTTATGGCAGCTTAGCTTTCATGCCTTTATTGCTTAAAAACCCGGGTAGCAGCCTAGTGAACATTAGCAGTGTCTTTGGTTTATTTGGTGCTCCAGGACAAGCCCCCTACAACGTCAGTAAATTTGCCGTGCGAGGTTTTACAGAAACCCTGCGAGTAGAAATGCAGGGGTCAGGCGTACATATTGCCTGTGTCCATCCTGGTGGGATAAAAACGAACATCGTCCGCAATATTGAAACCGAAGATAGCCGCAACCACGAGCGCTTTATCAAGACCTTTGACAAGCAGGCTAAGACCACCGCCGCTCAGGCCGCTCAGGTGATCATTCGCGGCATCGAACGGCAAAATCCGCGCATTCTCATTGGGCGAGATGCTCGCTTTATCAGTCGCATCAGCCGGTTGATGCCCAGTAGCTACGAACGGATCCTAGCTCGCTGGTTCAAGCCAGAGCATTTCTTTCGGAATCGGACCAAAGATTAAACCATTCCTGTAATCTAAAAAGCCATTCCCACCCAGAGGTGAGAATGGCTTTACTGGTTCAGTAAGCGAGGTGAATTACCTCAACTGAAGGGTCAAAACTATACTCCTTCCGACAGCGGGATGGGGAACTGTGAGAAGACCTGATCACCTGCACGGTCAATTGGCAATGTATTGAGCCGATCGTAGCGACGCAGATCAAACAACTGCTGCCCTTCACCCCAGAGCGAGTAGGTACGGTGATAGAGCAGCTCATCAGTAAGTGCCTCTACCGTCATAGGACCGCTATAGGCGGGTAGACTGTGAGCGGCGCGCAGGGCGTTAAAGCCCGCGACGGCGTCTGGCATCGCACCTTCTTGTAGACTTGCTTCCGCATAAATGATGATTAACTCCTCATTGCGGATAATGTCGATGGGTGCAATGACCGAGGCGTAGAGCGCCGATTCATAGTCACTCGTCAAACCATCCTGTACGGAGGGGTCCACTCGCAAGGCAAACTTGCTGATGCGTGTATCTCCGTCCATCAGGCCCGGCACGATGCGGGGGTGCACGATGATCTGGTCACCACTCTGCCCGGGTGGGCGGAAAACAGGATTGAGGATATCGCCGGCGTTGGCTGAAAAAATATGCTCAGGACCGACGTCGATCGCCCCGTTTAATTCCAGAAAAGAGCTGTTGACGTAGGTTAGTGCTCGATCGTAAAGTCCGCCCTGTATTGCGATGCGAGCTGCCAAAGCACGATTGAACTCGAATAACTTGTCCGCAGTCATGAAGCCTTCGAAGCCATCAGATAGGTTGAACAGAATGGTTGAGCCTTGTAATTGAGCAGCTCCATCATCCATGATATCTAAGATCATATCGTAGGCCATGGCCGGTGCGATAAAAGGCCCAATATTATCCACGTCAGCCACATCAATCCTTACGCCATTATCACCTAACAGGGCTAGCACTTGCGAGAGCATTAGCCCTTTTATAGTGTTTGCAAAGCCTCGGTAGGCATCTTTTTCCATCTCATCAACGTCGCCCGTAGCTACCCGAAGGGCATCCAGCAGCAGGTTGCAGTTTTTAATGGCGGTGTAGCGCGTATTGAAAGGTGCGGTTAAATAGAAGGTATTATTGTCGAGTGTAGCACCCTCTTTGCCGAGTAATTCTTCGGTATTACGCGGGTCGGCATCGAAGAGGTAGAGCTCACGGGCCACGGAGCCCGTAGCCGTTACGTAAGTACCCCAGCCATTGCGCATTCGCCCTTCAATTCCCGTAACGAGAAGGTTGAGCTCACCCGCCGTAGCCTCCGTCAGGATGCTACCTAAGCTGGCCCCGTTAGGATCAAACTGATCTTCGAAAGAGCAGCTGCTGTAAGTGAAAAGTAGCGGAAAAACCGCCAGGATATATAATCGATTCAGTTTCATAGGTTGATCGAATTTAGAAATCTACTCCGATGTGGAAGTAGATTTGCTTAGATGATGGGAATGGGGTGACCTCGATATTGGTAGATAAGCCAGAACCGCCCTTGGTAGAGGTTTCCGGATCGTAGCTGCTGTAGTCCGTAATCGTGAAGAGGTTGCGAGCAGAAGCACCAATGCGTAGCCCTTGAACAAAATTACTTTGTAGTGGCACCCGGTAGTTCAATCCAACCTCCCGTAGGCGGAAGTAGGAAGCATCTTCAATGAAACCTCCCAAGTCGTCGAACTCTCTTGGAGTTGTTCCTCCAATATCCGTCAGTAGTCGTGTCAGGTTCAGCGCATCACCTCCCTCTTTCCAGTGTGCGAGGAAGTTGAAGTCAAAGCGACCGAAAGAAATATTGTTCGCCCAGCCAAACTGAAAAGTTGGCTCAGTATCACCGGTAATAACCGGGCCTTCGGCACCATTGTTCCATAGCGCAGTAATGGGAGAGCCTTCGTCGATAAAGAAGCTACCTAATCCCAGACCAAAAGCTACTCCTGGTGGAGTAAAACTGGGAATGTCATTCGCCGCATCCGTTCCGTCGGGCACCCCGAGGCGAGTGATCTCCGAACGGTTGAACCAAAAGTTGAAGCTAGATGTCCAGTCGATTTTAGACGTCCGTACCGGATTGATGTTCAAAGACAGCTCCAGTCCCCGGTTTTCCAGATCGAGGTCATTGCGAATCTCGCTGCTGAAACCCGAAGAGGTGGGCAGTGCTCGGTCATATAGTAGATCGGTTACTTCACGTAAATAATAAGTCGCCGAGAAGGAGACTTTGTTATTTGCGAAGGCGAAGTCAGCACCAAATTCTAACTCCGAAGAGCGCTCTGGTTCTAAAAAAGGATTTCCCTGAGCCGCCAAGTTCACCCCGTTACGACCACCAATAGTGAACGTATTGAAGGTCGTGAAGAGGCTACCAAAGCTTGCACTATTGCCCGTCTGCCCATAGGCGATCCGCAGCTTAGCCTGGTCGAAGAAGTCTCCTTTAATAAGGCCCAGTTCGGGTAGGTTCAACGCTAGCGATGCTCGTGGAAAAGCGAAGAATTGGTTGGGATCACCATTGAGGGTCGACTTGTCCAGGCGAATGCCCACCGTTGCGATTATTTTATCTTCCCAGTTGACTTCCTCCTGAGCGATAATGCCAAATTCCTGCACATTGCTTTCCGCCTGGTCGGTGGTTCGGGCAGCACCCTGGCTGAGGTTGGTTTGCTCCTGCACCAGTTGTGTGGTTTGACTGTAAACAAAATCATTGGCGAAGTTGAGGTAAGAAATACCCGCCTGCGTCGTGAAGTTGATACCGCTTTCGGTATAGAGGTCGTGCACCGCAATTACGTTATAGTTGTAATTGAAGACCCGGTTGTTCCCTTCCCCGATGAAGCCATTTTGTACCCCCCGCTGCGACTGGAAAGTTTCGGGTACGTAGACGTCGGTTTCGTTGGTGAAGAAATCGATGCCACCATTGAGCGATAAGCGCAAGACCTGATTGTCAGTCTGTAACAATTTTACGTCGACATTAGCTCCCTGAATCAGCCGGTTGACGCTTTCGTCGTTACGTGTCTGGTCACGCGTCTGAAGCGGATTACCCGCAAAGTTGGGGTTGTCGGGATAGACGCCGTTCTCGTCCGGAAAGAGATTGACCCAGTCGCGGGTAAAGGCCAGCGTATAGCCGTAGCTCAGCCCACCCTCATTTTCATTACCTGAGAATGAACGCTGTGAGTTGGAATTAACGAAGTTGGTGTAAGAAGATATCTTGATCCGGTCCGATAACTGATGGGTCAGGTTCAGGCGGGTCGTGAAACGCTCATAGCCTGTATTGAGCACAATACCCGCTTCATCGCGGTAACCCGTGCTAAACATGAAGCTGGTCTTCTCGTTACCGCCACTGATACGCAGGCGCGAATCGGTAATGAATCCCTCCTCTCCGTAGATGACATCTTCGTAGTCAAAGACTTCACCAGCAGCCAGGGCAGCTTCAAAGCGTGCCCGTTCAGCGGCGTTGAATTCCTCCTCTACTTGCTCGGGGGTGAACTGTCGGCGTCCCACCTTACGAATGATGGTATTGAAACCTATGTCCTGGTTAAAGGACACGTTGGTGCGGCCTGCACGACCTCGCTTGGTCGTAATGATGACTACCCCGGCATTGGCGCGTGTACCGTAAATAGCTGCGGCCGAAGCGCCCTTTAGTACTTCAATGCTTTCAATATCGTCTGGATTCAAATCAGCAATGCGGTTAGAGGCACCTTCTTCCGAGCCAGAGTTGGCCCCCGAAGCGTTGCGAGAACCACTTGGAATTTCGATGTTACTAATATAAACACCATCTACGATGAACAGAGGCTGGTTGTTTCCAGATAAAGAAGACACCCCCCGTAATCGCATGGAAAATCCACCACCCGGTGCGCCCGTCGTCTGGGTGATATTTACCCCCGTCAATTTACCATATAAGGCACCATCAACGGTTTGCTGAGTGGTAACTCCCGTCAATTCCTCCCCTGATACAGTAGCAACCGCATTGGCAAGATTAGAACGTTTTACCGATGAGGCTAGACCCGTTACTACGATTTCGTCCAAACGGGCGACATCTTCTTCCATAGTAACACTTAGGGCGGCCATACCTCGACTTACCGCTACTGTTTGCGAGGCAAAGCCCGTGTAAGTCATAATGAGGTTGTCTACCC
The DNA here is from genome assembly GCA_039030655.1 of Bacteroidota bacterium. GTDB lineage: Bacteria > Bacteroidota > Bacteroidia > Chitinophagales > Saprospiraceae > Neolewinella. The sequence continues at coordinate 13,370 of JBCCDS010000045.1, forward strand.
CATCAGGAACATTCAGTAAAAAATTACCATCAAGATCGGTAACGGTTCCCGTTGAGGTTCCTTCAGCCAGGATGCTTACCCCGATAAGCGCCTCGCCGCTCGAATCGGTAACTCGACCCTCGACTGTGAATTGCGCTTGGAGCGTGACTCCCAGCATTAGCAGGAAGCTCCCGGCAAGGAGCACCCTACGCAGTAGATACTGCTGCATGCTTAAGTTATTTAGTGAGAAAATTGTATTGTGTGTGTGTCCGACGCAATAGTTGCGACCAAAACATATGTATAGACCACAAAAACGCAAAAGTTTGGCAATTCGCTGCCCATTCCGCCTTTATCCCTGCATATTTAGCAGCCTACAAAACGAAATTACGCTAAGTTTTTGGCGTAAGTGCCTTGTTTTGTACAAAGTCGTACCGGTACATAGATCATCTAGAACTGGTGCGTTTCCTCATGGCCGTAACCAAGCCATATGAAGCGGGGTTTCAAATTCCCCTTCACTATTTAGGATTTTATGCTTCTGTACACCTTCTTTGAAAAAATCTATACTTTCATAAAACTGGATCGCCTTTTCGTGGGTCTCCCGCACGAATAGCTCCATCCGTAACACCTCTGGGTCGTTGAGGATAACTTAGTACGCCCGTAAATCTTTCCCTTCCATATAATAAACAAAGGCCTGATTCACCACTCGATTTCCACCCGGTGTTGGGTAATTACCGCTGAAGTACCAATCCCCATTATTATTAGGGCAACTTGCTCGCAAATCAGCTACTGTCTGATAAATCACCTCTACCTCGGGCTTCAATCCTTTGGGTTTCAGTAGCTCCGCAATTTTCGTCGATACTTCCTCGTCCGTATAGCGATTGTAGAGTTCTTGCAATTCGTTGACCTGCTCTTCCTTGGGCAGCTTTAATTGCTTAAGACAACGCTTGTAAGTCGACTGGAGCAACTTCGTTTTCTTATCGTCTTTCAACAGCGCTTCAAGCGCCCGAAAAGCGACGAACTCCCCCATCTTACTCATATCTATTCCGTAGCAATCCGGGTAGCGAATCTGCGGGGCAGAGCTAACGATTATGATCTTTTTAGGCTTCAGTCGGGATACGATTCGGATAATACTATCCCGCATCGTCGTGCCCCGCACTATGCTGTCATCCAGCAAAACTAAAGTATCCACATTGTTGCGTACGATGCCGTAAGTCACGTCATATACGTGACTAACCATATCATCACGGCTACTGGTATCCGCAATAAAGGTGCGCGTTTTACCATCTTTAACTACGAGCATCTCATTGCGCACCTTGGTATTCAGCACCTGAGTAAGTTTACGCTTCTTCCCGGCCTTCTCTGCTTGCTTAATGCGATCACGCTTCCATTTAGACAGCTCATCCTCCAGCCCTTGCACCATACCGTAAAAAGCCACTTCCGCCGTATTGGGTACGTAGCTAAAGACTGTATTATCAAAGTCGTAATTCACTGCTTTAAGTACGCGCTTTGCCAAGCGACGACCCAATTCTTTACGCTCCAGATAAATATCGCGATCATTACCACGGCTAAAGTAAATCCGTTCAAATGAGCATGCCGCCCTGGGTAGCGGCTCCGTCACCCGCTCCATTGTCACCTTTCCACTCTTCTTGATAATCAGGGCATGGCCTGGTTCAACTTCCTTAATCTTATCGACGTGCAAATCGAAGACCGTCTGTAGAGCAGGGCGTTCACTAGCGATGGCTACGATCTCATCATCATGGTAATAAAATGCTGGGCGGATACCCGCCGAATCGCGCAACACGAATGCATCTCCGTGCCCCATCATACCTCCCATCACGTATCCGCCGTCAAACTTTCTGCTGGCTCGTTTCAACAAGCGCTGAACATCCAGGTTATCAGCGATTAAATCATTTATAGCCAGATTGCTGTGCCCATCCGGTTTATACCAGGTGTGCAAACGATTAACTTCATCGTCGAGAAAGTGTCCAATCTTTTCTAAAACGGTTACCGTATCACTCTTTTCCTTGGGATATTGCCCCAGATCGACCAATTGTTGAAACAGCTCTTCGACATTCGTCAAGTTGAAGTTGCCCGCCAGAATCAAGCAACGGGTCTTCCAGTTACTCTGCCGCAAGAAAGGGTGGCAGGTTTCAATCGCGTTGCTGGAGTGGGTTCCATAACGTAAGTGACCCAATAATAACTCCCCGGTATAAGGCAGATTTTTCTTGAGCCATTTGCCATTTTCCACCTGCTTTCCGTCCAGCTCATTAAAGCGTCGCCAGACGGCTTCCCAGAGGTCATCCAGATAATTGGCAGCATTGGATCGGCGGCGGCTAATGAACTTTTTCCCCGGCTCTACATCGAGTTTTATCGTTGCTAGCCCCGCGCCATCCTGCCCTCGGTTGCGCATCTTACGCATAAGCAGTTGCATCGACTTGAGGCCATAGAGTGGCGTGCCATATTTTTTCTGATAGTAGTCGAGCGGTTTAAGCAAGCGGATCATGGCTAATCCACATTCGTGCTTAATTAGTTCACTCATAAGTTCGGGCAGATTGAAGTGGCGGGTGGCCCAGTGTGCTAAGAAGCGGCAAAGTTACGGATAAAAATAGACCGGTAGAGAGTATCCGCTTGCTTTAGGGCCATATCTTTGAGCAATATGGACCACCTCCTGGCCAAGCTTTACTCCATCCTGCAGGGACATGATTTAATCGTAGACAGCAGACAGCTACGAGAGCCGGCCCGTTCCTGCTTTTTTGCGCTGCCCGGCGAACGTACCCATGGTCGCCATTTTGTTCGGCAGCTGGTAGCTGCAGGCGTCCGTTTTGTCCTTCTTCCTGGTCATTATCCCGAAGCAACTGACTGGTTACAAGACTGGCCCTTCTCTCCAGGCGAATGGGTACTCTTATCTACCGAAGAGTTGGCCGCTGATTTATTTGTACTTCCGCAGGTCTTACCTCTTTCGCCAGAGCTACCACCCCTAAATGAGTCTCAGCAGGCTGCCCATAAAGCATCACCCTTGCAGGGTAATCACCGGCAGCTCCGTGAAAAAACAAAATACCAGCAGAAGGTAGCGCCCGCCAGTCCACTCCATGCTCATCGCCTACCCCTCCCGGAAGATGCCCTCCTTGAGTACTTTCCATCTACATCGCCCAGCGTCAAGCTCAACTCTTTACTGACTCTCCTACAGGCTTTAGCCGCTTATCATCGTCGTCAGCTTACGGTACCCGTCCTGGCCATCACCGGCACCCACGGCAAGACAATTGTTAAGGACTGGCTCACCGAAATTATCCGACCACACAAATTAGTCTACAGCAGCCCCCGTTCCTACAATTCCCAAATTGGGCTTGCACTTTCCGTCTGGCAAATCCGCCCCCAACACGAGCTGGCCATCATTGAAGCTGGGATTAGTCAAAGCGGTGAAATGGATCGGCTGGCCCTGGTCTGCCAACCTAATTATGGCATATTTACTACCCTGGGCGAAGCCCATCGAGCCGGGTTCAAGAATGCGCAGGAGCAACTGTCCGAAAAGTGGCGACTATTCGCCAACGCAAAATGGGTATTAACGAGTTCTCTTGAAATCGCCAGACATCCAGACATCGACAACAAGAAGTCCTCCCTAAAAACCTGGCAGCACGACACCTCCGTCGACTATTCCTTCATGGCCGACTGGCAAGGCAACCTCTTGAGAAGTGAGGGTTTAGAATTACCCTTGAATCAACTACCCGATTTAGCCCCGACCTATCACTATAATGCTTGCTGCGCCCTAGCGGCCGCCCATAACCTCGGGCTCAAATATGAACAGCTGCTCCAGGCCATGCCCTTACTTAAACCCCTTGCAAACCGGCTACAGGTCAGAGCCGCAGCCAATGGTTCTACCCTGATTGACGACAGCTACAACAATGATTTGACCAGTCTGTCCGCCGCCCTAGATTTCGCCGATGCGCGTAGCCCCAAACAGGCCATCACCCTCTTTTTGAGCGACCTGCTACAAAGCGGTCAGAGCATCGATGAACTTTATAAAAAAGTAGCTCGCCTCATTCGTCAGCGCGTCAAACGCTTATTTCTCGTCGGTGCTGACATCCAACTCCTGAGCACGTTCGTCCCGGAAATCTCCACCTTCTACTTTCCCTCTCTTAACGACTTACTTAAAGCCTTACCCAACTGGTCTTTTCAAGATGAAGTCATCCTCATTAAAGGTGCCCGGACCTTTGGACTTGAGCAATTAAGCGACTACCTCCTCCAAAGAAGACATCGCACCCAGCTGGAAATTAATCTCGAAGCTCTGCGCCATAATCTGCTCCAATATCGGCAGCAACTTCAGCCGGGAGTGGCCTTAGCAGTAATGGTCAAAGCCTCGGCTTATGGCAGCGGCGACCTGGCAGTAGCCCGATTACTAGCCCGCGAAAAGGTGGACTATTTAATCGTTGCCTATACCGATGAAGGGATCGCCCTCCGCAAAGGAGGCATCAGTGGCCGCATCATGGTACTTAACCCCGACCCTGAACAATTCGAGCTGTTACAGACCTATCAACTGGAACCCGTTCTCCATAACCTTTCGTTGTTGCAAGCAGCTTTAGCACAGTCGCCCCAACTCCCCTTACACCTGGAGTTTGACACTGGGATGTCCCGTCTGGGGTTTCAACCCATTGAAGTTATCCAAGTTATCCAATCCCTCAAAGCTGCTGGCCAAAGCTCCGTCTCTTCGCTATTTAGCCATTTAGCAGCCAGTGAAGACCAGGGACAAGATGACTTCACCCAAGCTCAAGCTCTGGCTTTTATCGCTATTTGCGAGCAGTTTACTGCTGCAGGAATCACTATCGACCGTCGACATTTGCTCAATAGCAATGGTATCAGTCGTTTCCCCCATTATCAATTTGAAATGGTCCGCCTTGGCATAGGATTCTACGGGATCTCTGACCATAACCTTACTAATAGTCTGCGACCAGCTCTCTGTCTAAAAACCCACATTGCAGCTATTCGACCGTTACCGGCTGGACAAACCGTTAGCTACGGTCGTCATGGAAAACGCAGTCGAGATGGGCGTATTGGGGTACTCAGCATCGGTTACGCCGATGGCCTGCCTCGCCTTGCTGGCAAGGGGCGCTTCTCTGTAAAGATTGGTAATCAACACGCCCCCATTATTGGAGCTATATGTATGGATATGTGCATGATCGATCTTAGTGACCTCCCAAGGGCAGAGGTGGGTTGCGAAGTCATCATCTTTGGCCCTAATCACCCTATTGTATTACTAGCCGAGGCCGCCCAAACTATTCCCTACGAAATTCTGACAGGAGTTGGTAGCAGGGTGCACCGTATTTATGTAGGAGAATAGCCCTATGTTTAGGACTTAGAGCGTGTTGGGAGATTTGGTTTTCTGGCCGCTCACGAGCATTTTTCGAGCTGGGAAGGCAGTAAATCCGGAGTTTAGCCATAGCTAAATGAGGAATTTACTAACGCAGCCAGCTTGAAAAAGGCTATGATAAGGTCGAATTCTAAATTCCCAACACGCTCTTAATAACTAGGTTTTCGTGATTAAGAAATGGCACCTCAAGGCCGTCGTCCAAAAAATAATCTCTTACCTACCAGGTAGTAGTCGACTCAATTATTTCTTTCAACGCTACGTGACCAAAGGTGTCCTGCTGGATGACACCCACTTCGGCTACAAGATTCAACACGCAGCGGATCATCTCGATCATCTTAAAAAATATACCCCACGCTCCGAGCAGGAAGAGCTCACCATCCTCGAACTAGGCCTAGGCTGGTATCCGATTATCCCCACTGTTTTTTACCTGACTGGGCGAGGGCGTACCATCAGCTATGACATCTATGACTGGATGACCGCCCAATCCATGATCAAGGCCTTCGAAAAAACCCTGGAGTGGTTGGATGACGGCCGACTATGTGATCTTTTTAAAGAGCATCCATTTATTCCAGAAAGGGTGGACACCTTACGAGGGATTGTCGACGATAGTCTGCTATCCAAACCTTCGGGATACGATCGCATCCCGCAGTCTGATTCCCCAAATCAGACCCGAGGATCCAAACCTCCGGGGGACGTTTGGACCCGCGAAAGTCTAAATAAAATAATTGGCCTTACCCCAAAAATTCAGGATGCACGTCAAAGTGGATTAGCCCCGGCTAGTATTGATTTCATCTGCTCCAACAATACCTTCGAACACGTTCATGCGGAGGTACTATCGGGTATTTTAGCTGAGTTTCAGCGCGTACTTAAGCCTGGTGGTATTTCTAGTCATTTTATCGACATGAGCGACCACTTTGCTCACTTTGACTCCTCTATTACTGTCTATAATTTTTTACAGTTCAGCGAGCGGCAATGGCGACGGATCGATAATAATATTCAGCCGCAAAATCGGCTGCGCATGCCCGATTACCAAGCTATGTATCAAGCCCTCGAAATTCCCGTTTTAGATACGATCGTTCGCCCCGGCAATTTGGACACGCTATCCAGCGTTTCTCTGGCCAACCCCTTTCGGGAGCTCCCCGCAGAGCAAGTAGCCATTACACATGCCTATATGGTCAGCAGCCGCTAAATTGTGCCTGGCTCTTAACGCTCTGCTCCCCCATAAAATGCTTAATTTTGCAGCCCATTGCTAAAAAGCGAGGCGGGAGATCATTCCCACTCACCACTTTTTACAATCGACAAACCGAGATAGCGCTATGATGCTTCGACTACTTTTTTGTTGTTTAGTCAGTCTGACAACCCTACACCTTTCTGCTCAGCCTGCTGATGAGGAGGTGCTTTTCACCGTTGATGGCAAAGATGTCACCGTCGGTGAATTCCGCTACATCTACTCAAAAACTAATCCCGAAAGTGCGGACTTCAGCGAAGCCAGTCTCCGGGAATACCTCGACTTGTATGAGCGGTTCAAACTCAAAGTGGCCCGAGCTTACGAAATGGGGTTGGACACCATCGTCGCACTGCAAAATGAGTTAGCGGGATATCGCCGGCAGCTGGCCGATAATTACCTGATTGATCGTTCCGTTACGGATCAACTAGTAGAGGAGCTCTACGAACGTCAACAAGAAGACGTAGACTTCAGTCACCTACTTATTGCCGTAGCACCTACGGCCGAGCCGCAAGACACACTGGTAGCCTTTCGCCAGGCTCAGGAACTAGCCCGCCAGTTAAAGCCTCGCAACTTTGCCGAAATGGTACAAGCTAGTTCCGACGATACTTACAGTAAAGATCGTGGCGGCCGCATTGGGTTTATTAGTGCCCCCATGCCTGCAGGCTTTTATGACTTAGAAAGCTTGCTATATGGAGCAGAAGTGGGCAGGGTCGTCGGTCCCGTTCGCTCAAAAGCGGGCTACCATCTCGTACTCGTCCATGAACGACGGCCAGCATTCGGAGAAATGGAAGTAGCACACATCATGGTGCGTCGCCCCGCAGATGGTGATGCAAGCGCCGCCCGGGAAAAAATTGACCGGGCCCACCGCCTGCTTTCTAGTGGTACACCCTTTGAGCAAGTCGCTACTGAACTTAGCGAAGATGCCCGCACCTCTAGCAATGGAGGCTACATTGGCTTTTTTGGCATTAATCAGTACGAAGATAGTTTTGAAGAAACGGCCTTTAAACTTGCTAATGATGGTGATTTCAGCGATGTGATTGAGACCCGCATCGGTTTCCACATTATTCGTCGCATCTCTCTCAAAGGCGTACAACCTCTGCTCGACCAGCGCCCTCTATTAGAGCGAACAGTTAAGGCAGACGATCGCCACGCCATGGCTTTGGATGCCCTGCTGCTCGATATTCGCCAACGGGCGGATGTCGTCGAAGACCGTGCTTTGCTCGAAATCTTCACCCGTAGTCTAGTAGATAGTACCTTCCTGAACTTTCGCTGGAAAGCCCCTGATAACAAAGATGAACGCTTGTTGGTGAGCTTTGGTGATCAGTCCGACTTTCAATTTAGTCTGGCCGATTTTCTGGATGTCCTCCAAACCAAAGGCCGGGAGCGAATTACCTTAGGTCGAAGCGGCGATAGTCGCGAGGTCGTTAACACGCTCTACGAAGAATGGCTCAACGAACAACTGATGGCCTTTGAAGAAAGCCAGCTGGAAGATCGTTATCCTGAGTTTCGCTCTCTCATGCGGGAATACGAAGAAGGCATTCTGCTTTTCGAGGCCACTAAAAAGGAGGTCTGGGACAGAGCAGCGGCCGATTCCGTAGGACTAGAAGCCTTTTTCGCTGATAATCGTAGCAATTACGTCTGGGGCGAACGGGCTGAAGTCAGCATGTACCAAGTCCGTGGTGACAAGCTGGCCCTACAAAGAGCCATCTTCGACTTTGCTGCCGGCCATAGTGCCAATGAAGTTGCGGAAGAGTATGGTCGAGACAACCTCATGACCAATACCGACTTCTATGAGCAGGGGCGCTTGCCTCAACTCGAAGGTGTGGAATGGGCAGCCGGGCAAATGACGCCGGCCATTTCGGACCCACGCAACGGAACCGTTACCTTCTATAAAATAGAACGCCTATTACCTGGCGGCCAGAAGGAACTCTCCGATGCTCGTGGCTACGTGATTGCCGACTACCAGGACCAGCTCGAAAGCGAGTGGGTCGAAGAATTACGCGAGCGTTTCCCCATCCGGGTTAATCGCCGTGTATTCAATAAACTAGTTCGCGACTAATGCACAAGTGCTTTTGGTGGCTAGTCGTAGTACTGGTCTTGACATTGGGAAGCTGCGCCACAAAAGAGAACACCTCCGGTGATCGCTTACTGGCCAGAGTACACAACAAGGAGCTCTACCTGTCAGAGCTGTATGGTATGTTTCCTCCGGAAGCCTCGGCAGAAGACAGCATCCTGGTTATTCAGACCATGGTTAATCGCTGGATCCGAGAAGCAGCCATCGAGTGGGAAGCCGAACGCAACCTGCCTACGGACCTCAACATCGATCGCTTGGTTCGAGATTATCGAACTAGCTTGATACGCTCTAATTACGAACAGGTACTCGTCGATGACTTGGTGGATACGACCATTACGGAGGAAGAGCTGACGGCTTATTACAACGAACGTCAGCAACAATTCCTACTGGAGCGGCCGATCATCCGCTGCTACTTCATTAAAGTTCCTTATCCAACCCCTAAGGCAGATAGCTTACGGGCACTCTGGAACAATGGAGAGGTAAGAGACACGGCTGCATTGGCTGATTATTGCGATCGCTTTGCCGAGTTGGCACTGCTGCGGCCAGAGGCCTGGTATACACTCGACGATATCGCCAGTCGCTGCCCCGAAGGAACGCTCACTGCCAACAACTTACAGTCGCGGCAGGAGTTTACTCAACAGGACGGCTTCCACCGTTACTACTTCCGCTTCTTCGAAAAACGGAATCGACTCGAAGTAGCCCCCTTGAGCTACGTTGCTGACCAAGTCCGCAACATGATCATGCACGAACGAAAAAAAGTGGTGTTGGAAAACGCCCGCGAAGACATATTTCAGCGCGAAATGCGCCAGGAAAATATTGAGATTTTTAGCTCGAAAGACTAGTGCCCCGGCAGTCGTTTTTCGTCAAGCTCCACAACCATGCTGAAACGAATTGCTTTACGTGTAATACTCGCTGCCCTCGCCCTGATCGCAGCTACGAACTTAAGTGCACAGGAACCCAATAATGGTGCCGCCGTTATTGATCAGGTCATCGCCATCGTTGGTGGTGAGTATATATTGCTCTCCGATCTGGAAGAGCAATATGCCCTTACCGCAAGCCAAAACCCAGGAGATATGCCGGAAGACGCCCGGGGTATCTTACTCAATCAATTGATGGTCGGCAAATTACTCTACCACCAATCCAAGCTCGATAGTGTCGAAGTCGGCGACGATGAAGTAGAGCAACAACTTGATGCGCGAATCAACCGTATCCTCGATTATATGGGGGGAAACGAGCAACAGTTTGAAGATTATTACGGCCAAACCGTACTCCAAACCAAGGAGCAGTTTCGCCGCGACCTGCGCGAGCAAATCGCCGTAGAACGGATGCAGGGGCGCATCATCCAGTCGGTACGGGTAACTCCCTCCGAAGTCCGAGAGTTTTTTGGCCAAATCCCCTACGATAGTCTTCCTTACTTCAATTCTGAGGTAGAGGTCGGCGAGATCGTCCTGGCAGTCGAACCCAACGAAGAAAGCAAACAAGCCTCGCAACAATTGTTGGAGAACCTACGTGAGCAAATTATGAGCGAGGAAATCTCCTTCGCCGATGCGGCCCGTGCCAACAGTATGGATGGAACTCGTGCTGCCGGTGGTGACCTCGGTTGGGCCCGACGTGGTAAATACGTTCCCGAATTTGAAGCAGCCGCTTATAATCTGGAACCGGGCGAAATCAGTGATGTCATAGAGACAGAATTTGGCTACCACCTGCTGCTGCTGCAAGAACGCCGGGGTAGTAATATCCACGTTAGTCACATCCTGATTCGGCCACGGATTACCGATGAAGACATTGAAAAATCGCGCTCTGAACTGGATAGTGTTCGACAGCTGGTCGTCACCGACTCCGTCAACTTTAGTCGAGCAGTAAAACGTTTTGGCTACGACAAAGTACAGAGCTACAACAACGATGGACGGATGGTCAATGGCAATACCGGTGCTCCCTTCTTTGAGACGGGGGAACTCGATCCGGAAATCTACTTTGCGATCGACTCGCTCGAAATTGGTGGCCTCACCAGACCGATGGAGTTCCGCGGCCCTGGCAATGATCCCTTCGTACGGGTTGTCCAATTACAGTCACGTACGCCACCTCACCGCGCGACCCTCGATCGGGACTACTCGAAGATTCAAGAAGCGACCCGACAAGCCAAGCAAAATGATTATCTCGAAGAATGGATAGATCAGCGGATGCTGACTACTTACATCTGGATTGATGAGCGTTATCATCAATTTGAGCAACTCGGCCCTTGGCTCGAAAACGCCCGCACCCTTACCGTCGGCGGAGGGCCCACTAACCCTATCCGCCCTTAATTGAAAATTAGGAGTCACTCCTAATTTTAGTCTGCGCCCTCCCAAAACAGACCAATCTTTGCAGAGCGCTGCTGCGCAGCTTTTTTGTGCGCAGATAACTCGGATATTTGCAGATATCCGCAGATGTTGGCCAGGGCCAACGGTTTCGAAAGCTTGAGCTTAGTGCTTTTCTTAAAGCTTTTCCCCAAAGGACGAGCTTGGTGCTTGTCGATGTAAAGCCGATTCTTGCAAAACTGAAGTTTTGCGCAGATCCCATAACTGCATAAACTGGAGATTTACCTTCCAGCAGCGACCAAAATCCGTGAAACGAACCGTAGGTGAGTGGTCATCCGTTCCCAATGCTGTTACCGACAATGCCTTAAAAAAACTAGCATTGGTCCAGGTACCAAGCTTATGCTCAACTCAACCCGATCAAAAAGAAAAAATCTGTGTCCTAAAAAAGAGCATCCAAATTAATGTTCGGGATGACCCCTGTTTCTAGTTTCCGCTATTCACTCGCTTAAACGCCGAGCAATAGTAAGTCTGGGTTTTCCAGTTGCTCCTTCACTTTCACCAGGAAGGTCACAGAGCTGCTCCCGTCAATTACCCGGTGATCGTAGCTTAGGGCGACGTACATGATCGGGCGAATCTTCACTTCTCCATCTACTGCTACTGGACGCTGCACGATGTTGTGCATACCCAGAATAGCGGACTGTGGCTCGTTAATGATTGGAGTACTCAACATGGAACCGAAAACACCTCCGTTAGTGATCGTAAAGGTTCCGCCTTGCATCTCCTCGATACTTAGTTCGTTATTGCGTGCTTTGGCAGCTAGGGCTTTCAGTTCTCGCTCTACTGTCGCAAAACCCTTCGACTCGATGTTTTTAATCGGGGGAACGACCAAACCCGTTGGGGTTGAAATAGCGAAGCTGATGTCTACATAATCGTGGAAAATCATCTGCTTCCCATCTTCACTAAGCTGAGCATTTACCCCTGGCATCTCCATTAGCGAATTGGCACAAGCTTTGGCAAACAGCGACATAAAGCCCAGCTTAATACCATTCTTTTCCACGAAGCGTTCCTGTACCCGCTTACGCAGCGACATGATCGCGCTCATATCTACCTCGTTAAAGGTAGTTAGCATGGCCGTCTCATTCTTGGCTTTCACCAGGCGAGAAGCGATGGTCCGACGCATACGGCTCATCTTTTCCGTACGTACTTCCCGACTAAAGGCTTGCTTAGGTGCAGGGGCTTCTTTTTGTACTTCCGCAGGTTTGGCCGGCGCGGCAGCTTTATTACTCACTGCGTTTTGTGCATCCGCTTTGGTGATTCGACCATCACGGCCACTTCCATTCACCGTCTCCGGTGCTACCTCTCCCTCCCGCAAGATTTTAGCCGCTGCCGGAGAAGGCGTACCGCTGGCATAACTGGAACTACTGCCGGTAGCCGGAGTAGCAGCCGGAGCTGGTGTTGCGTGCTCCTTCGCTGGAGCAGCACTTTCTTCCGTTTTAGCTGGAGCCTGACCAGCAGCACTAGTATCGATTTTAGCCACTAAAGCTCCGATCTCTAAATCATCGCCTTCTGCCGCCACGTAAATCAATTTGCCGGCTGCTTCTGCCGGGAACTCCAGCGTGGCCTTATCCGATTCGAATTCACAGATCGGTTCATCCATCTCTACGATATCACCATCGGCCTTCAGCCATTGGGATAAGGTGACTTCCGTTACGGATTCCCCAATAACGGGGACTTTCATTTCAACGATGCTCATAAGTATTCCAGCTTAATGCGGAGACAAAAGTCCACTTTTCGTGGCAATTAGACAATGTACGGGACTGCTGATTACCGCTAAATCTTAAAATCCCCGTTATTTGCTAGCATGAAAACAACGCTAAAGCACTTGAGTTCTAAACTTCACCTACAAGGTCCCTGGTCTTTCTTGGTTTTAATAATAATCGCGATGGCCTGTGGAGCGATGGCTGATGACTTAATCGAAGCGGCCCTTACTCCTGCCGATGCGCAGGCAGCCCTAAAAGTGGCGGAACTGGAAATGACCACTGCAGAGGTTGATAGCCTACTGCCCACGCTCGAAGAATACCGAGAAGGCTACCGAGAGCTGCGGCAGCATCCCCTTGACAACAGCATTAGTCCGGCATTAATCTTCGATCCTCGTCCTTTGGGTTTTAAAATGCCGGATTACACCTCAACTATCGAGCTAGCTGATCTTGGCGAAGTAAAGCTTCCAGAAAAGCGCGAGGACTTAGCCTACTATAGTATCCCTCAACTGGCCCGTTTGCTGCGGCAGGGCGATATCAGCAGCGTGGAACTTACTGAATTTTTCATCGCTCGTTTACGTGCGTATGATCCCAGTTTATTCTGCGTCATTAGCCTCACCGAAGAACTAGCACTCGAGCAGGCGGCCCGTGCGGATGCAGAGCTCGCTGCTGGTCAGGACCGAGGCCTGCTCCACGGTATCCCCTACGGAGCTAAAGACCTATTAGCCACCAAAAGCTATAATACGACCTGGGGCGCTCAGCCTTATCGCAATCAAAGCTTCGATTACGACGCTGCTGTAATCGAAAGTCTCGAAGAAGCAGGAGCCGTACTGGTAGCAAAGCTAACTCTCGGTGCGCTAGCCTGGGGTGATGTCTGGTATGGAGAAATGACTCGCAACCCCTGGGATCCCAGCACGGGTTCCAGTGGCTCCTCCGCGGGTTCGGCCTCTGCCGTTGCTGCTGGCTTAGTACCTTTTGCTATTGGTACAGAAACGCTAGGTAGTATCGTCAGCCCCTCTACGGTATGCGGAACGACGGGTTTACGCCCCACCTTTGGTCGGGTGAGCCGCCACGGCGCGATGGCTCTTTCCTGGACCATGGATAAAGTAGGCCCCATTACCCGCTCGGCCACCGATGCGATTCTCGTTTTGGCAGCCATCGAAGGTCGCGACGAACGAGATCCCGCCACCATTGCCGCTCCTCTTCGCTATGTCGCTGGAGAACAAGCTGCCCCGTTACGGATTGGCTATCTAGCCGAAGACTTCGCTCAGGACTACCCCTTTAAAACACAAGACAGCCTCAGTCTGGAAGTGCTCCGTAATCTTGGTTACGATTTAGTACCTATTGAGCTCCCGGAATTACCTGCCATTAGCCCCATCCTTGAAGTAGAATCCGCAGCCGCCTTCGATGAAATGACTCGCTCAGGAAAAGATGACGAACTGGTGCGGCAGGTCAAAAATGCCTGGCCCAATGTGTTGCGGGCAGCTCGCTTTGTTCCAGCAGTAGAATACTTGCAAGCTAATCGCCACCGCCGCTTACTCATGGAAGAAATGGCCACTCTTTTTCGGGATATTGATCTATACGTACACCCCTCCTGGGCAAGTCGTAGTTTAGTCATCACCAATTTCACGGGCCACCCCTGCCTGGTTATCCCCAATGGTTTTCAAGACAATGGTCGTCCTACCAGCATCAGCTTTACCGGAGATTTGTTTGAAGAGGGAGAGTTGATCGAAATTGGACAAGCCTTCCAGGCAGCGACGGAATGGGACGATCTGCACCCTGAACTTAAATAGCGGAAGCGCTAGATTTTTGACAAAAAATTGGTAAAACCCTAAGGATGCAAAGAAGAAAATTGCTCAAGATCGGTTCACGTCTTGCCGGGATTGGCGCACTTACCGGGCTCTACACCTGGCAGGTCGAGCCGTACTGGTTGGAATTCGTTCGCTTAAGCCTTCCAATCAAAAACCTCCCGGATGAACTGGTGGGCAAAAACCTAATGCAGATTAGTGACATCCACGTTGGAAATCGCGTCCGTCAGCGCTTCCTGATTAATTCACTGCAACGCGCTCAGGGGTTCCAAGCAGATATCGTCGTTTATACCGGCGACTACGTCTCCTACGATAATGACGCTCAATTTGCTCAGGTAGAAACCGTTTTTGAACATGCTGTTCGAGGGAAGCTCGCCACCCTAGGTATTCTAGGCAACCATGATTATGGTCACAACTGGAGTCAGGCGGAAGTAGCTCAACGGATGGTCGGAATTCTGGAAAAGTGTGGCATTCAGATGCTACGCAATGAAGTCGCCGAGGTTGCGGGGCTTAACATCTTCGGACTTGATGATTACTGGGGGCTCAACTTCGCTCCTGAGTCCATCTTGCAGAAGGCCGAGCCGCAACAAGCCAATCTGGTCCTTTGCCATAACCCCGATGCTTGCGACGAAGACGTCTGGCAAGGCTATCAAGGCTGGATTTTGGCCGGACATACCCACGGCGGACAATGTAAACCACCCTTTCTATCACCTCCCATTTTACCGGTAAAGAATCGGCGCTATACCTCCGGCGCGATTGATCTGCAAGATGGCAGAATGTTATACATCAATCGGGCCCTAGGCCATCTTCGCCCCGTGCGCTTTAATGTGCGACCAGAAATTACGGTATTCGAGCTGCAAAAAGCTTAAAAGACTCAAGATCGGCGTCGCTTCGCTTGCCTGCTAGAAACAAGATCGTTCTGCAAGCAGAACTGCAAGACCTAATGCTGCATACTCTTGTCTTGTAGTGGCGGAAGCCACGATCTTGACTCTTGAAGCCCTGCGCAGTAGCAGGCGATCTTGACTCTTAATTAAGCCGCCTTAAGCGCTTCCATCTTCGTCTTCGATAATTTAGCCTCGATGTAAGCCTTATCGATAGTAAAAGATTTGATCTCCGACTGACCAGGCAATTCAAACATAGCGTCGGTCATAATCGCTTCACAAATTGAGCGAAGACCTCGGGCGCCTAGTTCGTACTCAATGGCTTTTTCTGCGATGAAGTCAATGGCATCATCAGCAAAATTCAGCTTGATGCCTTCCAAAGAGAATAGATATTGATACTGCTTAATTAAGCTATTACGCGGCTCTACCAAAATGCGACGCATCGCAGCATGATCGAGCGGATCCAGGTAGGTCAATACGGGTAAACGACCAATCAGCTCTGGAATGAGCCCAAAGCGACGCAGATCCGTATGGTTAACGTATTGCAATAAGTTTTCCTGATCAATCGCCGCGGTATCAGCTGTATCGAAGCCAATTACCTGGGTATTAAGACGACGGGCAATCGTACGCTCGATGCCATCAAAAGCACCTCCGCAGATAAACAGGATATTCTCGGTATTGACTTTTACCAGCTTTTGCTCCGGGTGCTTGCGGCCACCTTGTGGGGGCACATTCACGTCCGTACCTTCCAGCATTTTGAGCATCGCCTGCTGCACTCCTTCTCCACTTACATCACGCGTAATAGAGGGGTTATCGCTCTTGCGAGCCACCTTATCGATTTCATCGATATAGACGATGCCACGTTCTGCAGCGCTAACGTCGTAATCACAGACTTGTAGCAAACGGCTGAGGATACTTTCCACGTCCTCACCTACATAACCGGCCTCAGTAAATACCGTTGCGTCGACGATTGCAAAAGGTACTTGCAGGAATTTAGCAATCGTTTTTGCAAGAAGGGTTTTACCCGTACCAGTGCGACCAACGAACAGAATATTACTCTTTTCGATGACAACGTCATCTTTGGGCTTTTTACCTTCTCGTAAGCGCTTGTAGTGGTTGTAAACCGCTACTGATAGAATCTTTTTCGCATCGCCTTGACCGATTACGTATTGATCCAAGTGTTCCTTGATTTCTCGTGGAGTAATGTCTTCCGGCAATTTATAGTCGGGCAACTTCCCACTCAATTGGGGCTCTGGGCGATCAGCAGAAGCCGGAGGTTGACCTCCGTAGATTTCTTCATTGACGATCTCCTGCGCTTGTTCTACACAAACCTCACAGATATGTGCATTCAAGCCAGCGATCAGCACCAGGGCTTCGCTCTTATCTCTGCCGCAAAAGGAGCAACGATACTCCTGCTTTTTTCCACGCATCATAACGGTAGGGGGTTGAAACCGATCTCTCAAAGTTGTTGAGAGATCGGTTCACTAAATTTACTGCTCGTCAGCCGTATCGCGAAGTAGAACTTCGTCGACCAGGCCATATTCCTTAGCTTCCACGGCGGTCATCCAGTTATCGCGGTCGCTGTCTTTTTCGATATCTTCGAAGGTTTTGCCAGTATGTGAGGCTAAGATATCATAGAGTTCCTGACGGAGCTTAGAAATCAGGCGGTAATTGATCTCCATGTCAGAGAACTGACCTTGCATGCCACCGCTGGGTTGGTGAATCATCACCCGAGCGTGCTTTAGAATAGACCGCTTACCAGAGTGACCCGCTGCTAGGAGTACCGCCCCCATACTGGCAGCTAGGCCCGTACAAATAGTAGCAACATCAGGCGTAACGTATTGCATGGTATCATAAATACCCATACCTGCAATTACACTACCCCCGGGACTATTGAGGAACAACTGCACATCCCGCTTGGGGTCAGTGGACTGCAAAAAGAGAAGCTGAGCCTGGATAACATTGGCTACGTAGTCCGTCACGGGTACGCCCATAAAGATGATACGATCCATCATCAGGCGGCTGAATACGTCCAGTCCGACGATGTTCATCTGCCGCTCTTCAATTACATTAGGGGTAAAGGCATTAATGTTTGGGGCGAAAGTATTGCCAGTATGCTCGGCATACTTTTCCAAGTGCATGCTGCTCATGCCCATGTGCTGAGTAGCAAACTTGTAAAATTCGTTCTTAGGAACCATATCGTTCGTTGACTTTGGGTAAGGATGTCTTAGTTAACACCCGCCTGTCATTAACGTAAAAAAAGCCGCTTCGGTTGGCTGGCAGGACCAAGGATGTTAATCCACTATTCTTCTTCTTCTCCGTACTGCTCGTTAAACTCCTTAATGATCTCATTAAAGCGGTCGGCAGAAACTTCCTCTTCTTTGAAGTCGATGTTATCCAGCAGATGATTCACGATCTTATTTTCCAGTGCCCGGAAAACCAGTTCATCGCGCTGTTTTTCATCTTCCATAGTGCGCTGGAGGAAGTTGTTAAGGAAGTCGTCATTGAGCCACTCTGGACGCTGTCCGCCCATCATTTGAAGAATGTTAGCATCTGATTCCCGACGAAGGTCCTCTTGCTGAAGTTGAATATCGTGGTCGCCTGCGTACTTGTTGCGAATCAACATCCAGCGGACTCCACGCTCAAAGCGTTCTGGCTTACTGTTTTCTTCTTTACGGACGCGCTCCATGAAGTCAGCAGGTAGCTCAATTTCGGTATTTTCCACCATGTAGCGGGTCAGCTCATTCTGGAGTAAAACCCGGCCCTGATCTGCAAAACCAGCACGGTTGTCTTCTGCGATGCGCTCCCGTAGGCCAGCCTCATCGGTAACTGCACCGGAAGGGTCGTACTTACCAAAGAAGTCCTCATCTAATTCTGCGGGCTTAAGCCGTTCTACTGTTTTGACGACCAATTTGAAGTCGTCTCCGAAACTGGCTTCTTCATCTTCCAGCCCCAGGAAGTACTTACGTACGTAGGACTCGGTAGCGTTGTCTTCAATCTCGTGGATATTGACCTTAATCTCAGCGCCTTTATCCTGCCCGAGTAGTTGCTCTTTTACCGATTCGGAGGCATTACTCAGGAAAAGCTTGAATTCGTTAGTGATCCCTCCGCGTTTTTTATTGCCTTTGTCATTAAGCTCAATGGCATCAACGGTAAGAATATCTTCTGCTTGAATGTCCTTCTTGATTTCCTCTTGGGTGCCTAGTTGCTTGCGCAAACGGTCGAGGGATTCATCGACCAAGCTATCATCGACCTCTAAAGCGTATTTCGTCAGTGGTTCCGCAGGGAAACTGATCTCGAAATCCGGACGTAAGGCCAGGTCAAAAGCAATAGTTACGTCTGCCAGCTGGCGGGCATCCAGATTGATTTCCTCTTGTTGTTCTTTCGCCATAGGAGAGAAAATCAGATCGACTTCATTCTCCTCCAGATAGCTGCTCATCGACTCTTGTATCTTCTGGTCGATGATATCCCCCAACATTTGATTACCCATCATTTTGCGCAGCACCGAGATCGGGGTCTTTCCTTTACGGAAACCCTTCATATCAACGCGCTGACGCGCTTTCTTCAACTCTTCTTTCAAGGCCGTGTTCAGCTCCGCTTCAGGCAAGGTGATGGTCAGAGAAGCGGAAACCGGACTGTGTTGCTGGAAATCGTAATTGGGCATGTGGAAACATTATGACAGCCGAGCTGCTACTGCTGCCCGGCTGTCGTCATTTAGAGTGCGGATGGGGGGACTCGAACCCCCACGCCTCGCGGCACTAGATCCTAAATCTAGCATGTCTACCAATTCCATCACATCCGCAGGTGCATCAGCTTTTTTGAGCTGTCTGGAAAAGCGGGGCAAAAGTACGGGAAAATATCGAAAGAGCCAAGCAGTTTTCTACTTGACTCTTTCACTTTTTTCAGAATTATAGATTAGAAGCTTAGTCAGTGACTTGCACTGTTCGGGGCTAACAGCTCAATAGCTAGTAAGGCATCCTGGTACCTACCTTTAATAGACAACATTTCCGCTCTGAACCTAGCTATATCGGCAGCTGTTTGATCTTCTTGTTGGCGATGAAATTCTTCGATTCGTTGTCTTAGACTTTGTTCTTGCTCCTGGATGTAATCACTCGCAACTTGAAGGATGTAACGCTTATGCTTTTGATACTCTGATTGGCTTAAGTTGGGACTGGCTGCAATTAACATTTCAGCATAAGCATCAGTATCGACCGCTTTTTGAACATAGAGTATCTCCAGACATTCCAACAAGATTGAATTCCTATTTTCTGTAGCCGGCTCTGCAAGGGCAGCCCGATGACCAGCCTCAAAAGCGAACAACTGTAAACTAGATGAATATTCATGATCCCATTGTGATACATTCATGGAAAATTCAGTGATTAGACTTTGCGCTTTTTCCCAAATGGCTTGGCTGCTAGATTGATATTGGTTGTCAATTAAATAGCTTAGCAAACCTACAATTGGACCTGAAGGTTGGCGATAATCCTTTACACCAAACAGTACGTAGTTTGCATTAGTACTTAAAACATCTCCATCATTATACATGCCAAATATCAATTCATCCGCAGCTTCTTGCTGTAGACGGTCGTTTACTTGGAAATTTTCCTCTGCACAAGAAGAGATAATAAGCAATAAGAGTAGTAGTAAATTTTGCAATTTCATTTTCGATAATTTTTTCATCTGGATTAACAATCGGTGCAGCTTGTTATACAATCAAGCACTGCCCCTATAGTAGTGCATTCTGTACAAGCAGGAGGGAAATAACAGGGTTCATTATTACCAGAGCCTCCACCACTACTACCATTACCGCTTCCTCCATTGTTCCCATAAGGATCTGAATCAGAATTAGGGTTTTGATTATTGCCAGTACAGCAATCCCAAGCTCCGAAGTTGATACTACAGGGAGGGGTATTACACAAATTCATCGTATAGCTTGTGCCAGACGTTATTGTTCCATCCGCATTGTAATAAATCACCAACCATTGATTGCTGACACAGTCTCCATCAGGATCATTGAAGAACGCCTCCCAAATATCAATGTTTGGGTCTGGGGATTCATTGGCACAAGTATAAGTGTAATCATCAGGGTTTGTTGACTGGAAGGCAAACCCACTTAAGCCTATTAATAAGTATAGGAATTTTTTCATGTAATGTGATAATAAAGGAGGAAAAAGCTGCTCACGCACTTAACAATGTCTAAACATACAAAATCGCTTACGGACAACCAAATCAGTTAATCACTCTAGGCTCCTGTTCCCAAAAATTCAAAAAATATCGTTGCTATTTTTAGGTGGCTTTCTCTAAATCTAAATATTGTGAATATTGACCTCTGTTCATCTATGAGCCTTTGACTTAGTTCTAATGATTGACCGGACCAATCAATTCCTCCAAGCTACTGCCTCATTTTAATACTGAGCTATCAATTCAGATACTTGGCCACAATTGGCAGCCGCCGGCCCATCCCAAATGCTTTAGAACTAACGCGTAGTACCGGAGCCGTCTGATAGCGTTTAAACTCATTGATATTAACCAGGCGTAAGGTGCGACGCACTAGTTCTTCGGAGAAACCCATTTCAATGATGTCTTGTGGACTTTTCTCCTGCTCGATGTATTGATAGAGTACCTCATCCAACTGTTCATAAGGCGGCAGGCTATCGCTATCTTTCTGGTCGGGGCGTAGCTCGGCGCTGGGTGGTTTAGTGATGATGTGCTCAGGAATAACCTCTCCGTCTTTGTTGATATAACGGGCCAACGCATAGCATTCCGTCTTATAGAGATCGCCGATTACACTCAGGCCGCCACACATATCGCCGTATAGCGTACCGTAGCCAACCGCCATTTCACTTTTATTGGACGTATTGAGCAGGATCGGACCAAACTTATTGCTCAGTGCCATCAACAGTACGCCACGGGCACGCGCCTGAATGTTTTCTTCTGCCAAGCCGAATTGGGTGCCGGAAAAATGCGGCTCCAGGCTCTTTTCGAAGGCTCGATAAACCCCTTCGATGGGGATGATATCGTATTGACAGCCCAAAGTTTGGGCCAGCTTCCTAGCGTCATTGACGGAGTGATCGCTGCTATAATGACTAGGGAGTAAAACACAGCGCACGTTTTCCGGGCCTAAGGCTCGGGCGGCTAAAACGGCCACTAAGGCAGAATCAATCCCTCCGCTCAGCCCCAAAATGGCTCGCTTGAAGCCCAATTTGCCAAAGTAGTTGCGCAGCCCCATGACCAGCGCATCGTGGATCAGCGCTATTTTTTCTTTTGGCTGCTCCCCTCCCAGTGTTTTACCGGCCTTAATGTCTTCGGTATCAAAAACGCGTAAGGCTTCTTCAAAATAAGGCAGCTCCTCTAGCACTTGCCCGTCAGCACCTAAAACTAGTGACCCTCCGTCAAAGAGAATTTCAGTTTGGGCGCCGACGTGATTGGCGTAAAGCATCGGCATGCCGTAACGTTGAACGTTGGCTTGCATAACCCGGATTCGCTCAGTAGCCTGGCTATAACTGAAGGGAGAAGCAGAAACATTGATGATCAAATCCGGCTCGTGCTTGAGCATCTCATCCATCGGATTGATCTTGTAGAGCGGGTTTTCATTGCCTACATTCCAACTGTCTTCACAAACGACGAGCGCCAGGCGATGCTGTCGACCGTCAGACCCGCGGAAGTCCACACAACCCCAATCAGAAGCCGGCTCAAAATAGCGGTACTCGTCAAAAATGTCGTAGGTCGGTAACAGCGTCTTGTGCTGGACGAACTGTATCTCACCTTCCGCCAACAGATACACACTATTGTAAAGGTCTTTGCCTTCAACTACCGGATTGCGGCTAACGGAGCCAACGACAATACCGATCCCTTGCGCGGCTTTAGCCAGGGCTGCCACTACTTCCTCAGCTCGATCAACAAAGTCTTCGAACTCCAGAAAGTCGCGGGGAGGGTAGCCAACCGTAGCCAACTCAGGGAAAACCACCAAGTCAGCTCCGGCCTCCTTAGCTCGCTGGGTTTGGTCCAGCATCTTGTTTAAGTTGGCCTCAAAGTTGCCTACGTGTACGTTGATTTGTGCCAGGGCAATTTTCATACAGCAGTGATTGTACTGCAAAGAAAACGAAAATAAGGCACACTTAGTTTGTTATTTAAACTAAGTTTTTATTTTTATACTTCCCCAGGGTCTAAACGTCACAAAGAACAACCGTCCCAGACTACAGCAATTAGTCCGCTCTGATCAATCTTACTACTGAAGATTCCTGGCGTGGCGTTCCTATCCCACGCATAATCATAACATCCTCTTCAATCTCGATATGCCAGTTACTATCATCCCCCTCTCCGGCATCGCTATCCAGTTCCAGGGTGGCCGTTACAAAGTCTAATTGGTAGGTACCTGCGTTCTCCTGTTCTGTTCCACTTCCGCTGGTGAATTGACCGTCAAGGTCAAAGCTAAGCCAGCGGTTATTCTCAGGGTTTAAATCTAAACTTCGGTCTTGGCCTTCAATTGTTACCGACACCATGATCCATTTCCCTGCTAACTGTTGATTTAAATCGCTGGTTCCACAGCTTACCAGTAGCAAAATGCCAAGTACAAAAGTTGCTCTCATTTTTTTGATGACTAGATGCAGCTAACATTCATTTTGGTGAATGAGGCTCCTACCTTTTCCAATTCTGCTATTGTTTTCTCTCCCTGATCAGACGTAACAAACCGCCTTTTCATAGAACAAAGGTTATATGGATAAACATCGAATCGAGGCCTATTTTAGCAGAGCACCACTAAAGCCTATTTACCATGCAGAACTACTGCTATCTACTTATCATACTTATTGGGGCTCCACTTTACCTGAGTGGGCAGAATAACGATTCGCAGCCGGAGATCAAATACAATCCCGTCAGCCGTCAGTTTTTTGTCCAAAACTTACCCCCACCTGATTCCGCCGCTGGAGCAGAAAAAGCCCCCTACTGGTCCTATTTCTGGGAATTCGGAGATGGCCACTACAGTACCGCCAAGAATCCCCGCTATTGTTATTCCAGACAGGGCGTAAAAAATATACGCTTGAGTCTCGTCCCTCATTATTCCTACAGTCCAACCCGAGTTATTCGCCGGAATATGTTTGTCGGAGGAAGTTGTAACGATGCTGCTTGCCGAAGACTCGGTGCCTGCAATGGCCCCAACTACAACCTAGGCGCCAAAATGGTCCAGCTGGAAAGCAATGCCGACCATGAACTGGTTCCCAATAATGAAATCCAGTTAGCTATACACCTGCAGATGCCTCGTGGCGCTACCGCTGGACAAGGTGACCTCTTCCTCTTTTATCAAGATCAGGAAGTAATTGAAGAACTCGGTTTTCCGCCGCTTGTAGCACGTAATGATCCGCGTGATCAGCTGCGGAACACCTTTGCCCTTGTCCAAACTTCAGTACGCTCAGTGCTAGACGCCGGAGGTTCCAATTATCGACTCGCCAGGAGTTTATACGAGTCCAGAGCCTATGGTCGGCCATTGGTTTATCGTTGCCGTATTGCAGCCGGCGAGTCGCAACGGCTTTTTATTAGCCTGGCCGCAAGTCGGTCTTTGCAACTGCATCGGTTTAATGATAAAAAGGGAGAATTAGTCCCTGAGATAAAAGCCGTGTGGGTCCCCCACGACTATGCCTTCAACGAAGGCCTGATGCTGGACAACTACCCGCTAAAAATGCTCAGCGTTCACGACCCCAATCGCATCAGGGTTCGCTTTCCGAATGGACGAGCAACTTACGTGCGCAATCATCCGCAGGCTTTTGAAGTGGAGATAGATTTTCAGAATCGCGGCGGCAGCCCGGCCCGGCAGGTGATTGCCGCGGTAGATTGGCCAGAAAACCTGGACCCTCACTCCATCGAAATACTCAGTCGAGACCCAGCAAATAGCTCTGTTTGTCCGGACTGTCCTAATGGGTCATTAGCTGATACTACCAGCAGTTGCTTTCAGCTGGACACCAGCCGGGTAGCTAGCGAGGGAAAAGTCTACTTCATTTTCCATAATGTCATGATTCACGGAAAACGGGAGACGGGACTAGGTGGAAATGAATACACCAAGGGGCAGATCCGTTTTAGCGCTCGTTCCAACCATCGGCAGCGTCAGCAAACCGCCTTTAGTGGTGGTATCATCTTTGATAATGAAGACCCCATTGCGACCCGAGAACGCCGTCGTAACTGGCGACACCGCGGTTTAGGCCTGCGCATAGGCTACAACCTCGGGGCTAGTAATAACGAGCTTGGTACCTTTTCTGGCCGTTTTCAGGATTGGTTACAGCTAGGTTTGTACTACCGCAGGTCTTCCCTGAAAGGAGGATTTACGCCCTTCGCAGGAGTCGAGCTCAATTACAGTGGCCATGGATTGAATCGTGACCTGGCCTTCAATACTTTTTTCGACAACGAGGTTTCCTCACTGTCACTATTTCGCGAACGTTTGAACGTACAAACCCTGGACATCCTGGCTACTACGGAGTTTAGAATAGGAAGAGTGTTTGGCCTCGTTTTCGGGGCAGGGCCTTCCCTCCCACTTTGGGCTAAGTCCACCCGAACCTTTAACCGGCTAAGATTTTCAGACATTGCTGACTTCCCTCAGTACGAAAGCTTGTACTTCAACCCGGAAGAAATTGACGAACTCGCCTTTAATGAGCTACTCTCCTTGCAAGGAGGATCTGAGATCGTAACTAGTGAGACGCGTTTTGGTCTTTTCGGCGAAGACCAGCCTAGTACGTCTTTTAATACTACTTTTCTGCCCCCAACTTCTCAGTTTCGACCAGGGGCTCTGGTTGCTATTAGCGGTGAATTAGGGGACTTAAATCGCCTAGCCCTAGGCTTTCGTTACAGCTATCGTTTCTACCCGAATACTTATCTGCGTGAAGACCTTAACTTTAGCAGTATCCAGGCCTATTTGCGCGTCAACCTGGCCTCCTTAGGGAGGAATCGGCTAACTCAATTTTAAATAACACTAGCTATGACTACCACCCCTATCGAAACTTTCCGGCGACAGCTAGCTGAAAACCGGCTGGGAGAAGTATTGAGCAAACTACAGCAGGAGTTAGATCAAACCGACTACCAGGAAGCCACAGTATTACTTGCTGCGCGTCATGCGGCATTACAACGAAAAAACCTGACTGGCCTGATTACCGAAAGTGAAAGTCAGGCTAAGGAAAGTCAACTGATTGATGATTGTCTACAACTACTCCTACAGGTTGAAAAAGGTGACGCTTTTTCATTGAAAGATCCATCGGAAAAACCTGTTTCTTCCAGCCTAAAAAATGTAGTCGGAGGAGACATTACTAACCGTGACGGGACGATCAGTATTGGAGACAAGTAGCCCCTAAATGAGTAAGCGTAAGAACATAATTGGTGGTAATATTGAAAACCGCGACGGCATCATTGCCATTGGGGATAACATCGTTATTCAACAACTGGGCGACACCAAAAGTCCTCGCGATTACTTAGCGGATCTTCCTCCACTGTCGGATAGCCTTCCTTTTCCCGCCGCTCCCTACTGTGGTCTGCGTTGGTTTACGCGGGCCGATGCCCGCATCTTCTTTGGCCGCGGCGACAAGATCAAAGCAATTTATGATAAGCTGACCCTTACCGGAGCTCGTTCATTGACTTTCCTTTACGGTCAATCGGGGGTGGGTAAATCCTCCTTGCTACATGCTGGTTTAATTCCGCGCCTGGAACAGCATTTTGAGCTGCACTATCTACGTCGGGATGCTACCACCGGGATTGTCCAGCCCGTAAATAAGTTACTGTCGACCAAGCAGGGAGATCGACCGACGCTGTTCGTGCTGGACCAACTGGAAGAAATCATCACCCAGCCATTAGCTGGTGAGCAGCAGGAGGCTCTGGGCCTCGCGCGCTTAATTGCCGACCATCAGAACCATAAATGGCTGCTGGGTTTCCGCAAAGAATACCTCGCGGAGTTTAATGTTCTCTTTGAGGGAGTGGGGCTAGAGCCCGACAATATTTATCTCGAGCCACTACAGTGGTCCAATGTACTGGAGGCCGTTGAAGGAGTAAGTATCGATACTGCCTGCCAGAAGCAGTATAATTTAAGCTTTGACGAAGGCGTAGCCGTGGCTATTACCCACGATATCATGCGTGATGCCGATGCCCATAAAGCGCCAGCTCTACAAATTCTTCTATTAAAACTATGGCGAGTGGCCACCGGTAAAGTCGATGGTAGCGCCCCACTGCAAAATGTCGTTGACCAACTAGCAAAAAATCGACTGCCCGCAAGTCCCGATCAACCCCAAATTACCCAGCACCACTATCAGCGCCTAATTGCTGAAAGTGGCCTGCTGATGGATGATTTCCTGCAGGAGCAGTTTGACGAGCTGGAGAAGCTGAACCCTGTCTGGGTTAAGCGGGGTCTGCTGCTTAGTCTTCTTTTTACCCTGACTACCGATCGAGGTACGGCTGGTGCACTTAGCACTGAACAACTCGAGCACCAATTCGGGCATGTACCCGATCTCGAGGGCCTGCTAAAGGAACTCCGCAATCGCTACCTGGTCACCGAGGCCGCTACCGATCACGATACCCTGCGTTTGGCCCACGATGCCATTGCTCCGCTGATCCGCTCGCGTTTTGTGCGTAGTCAGGCCGAAGGCCCCAGAGCCCTGGCCATGTTGGAGAGTCGCTTAAAAACAGCAGCTACCCAGCCGCAGCCTTTCGACAAGGCCGATCTGCAATTGATCCTGACAGGACAGTCCAGCATGCGCAGCTGGACAGAGGAAGAGCAAGATCTAATTCAGCGCTCCAAGCAGCAGCAGCGTAAAAAGCGACGACAGCGAAATGGGATAATGCTAATACTAAGCAGTCTATTACTCGTCTTGGCTTTTCTCGGTTGGCGCAACCATCAGGGGCAAATCCTACAGCGTGCCAATCTGCTGGAGGCCAATGCTGATAATATTCAGGATCCATGGGCAAAAATGCGTGGCTATCAAGCCAGCTTAGAGTTAAACCCTGATAATCTGAATTGCTTAGCCAAATTATACAACACCTATTGCGAGAACCATTTACCAAACACAGCTTTAAGCTTACCCGACGCCTATAAGGTGTCCTTCCAACCAGGAGGAAATCAATTAGTGGCTCTCCACAAATTCGGCGAAGGCCATCAGGCCATTCAGTACACCTACGACGCTGCTAGCGACAGCTTCCGCTTTGTCCAAGAAATTGATATTCCAGTTAACGCTGATCAGGAAGCGCTCGTTTTTGCTCAGCAAGCTGATGTGGTGGCTATGGGAGGTAATGATCATCAATTAAAAGCCTGGCAACTTGGTGGCCGTGTACTGCTTCAAGAAGATTTACCGGATCGACAATTGGTTAATCAGCTTAGTCTTAGTCCGGATGGTCGCTACTTAATAGCTACTGTTTTCGACGAACCTCTAATCCTTTTGCGTGACTTAGAACAGCCAGATCAGCACCGAAGAATTCTCCTAGATTTTATCCCTCATAAAATTTGCTTCCTCTCTTCAACTGCTGGCTTTTTGGTAACCTCTTTAGATGGCCAGCTTTTTCAGTATTTCCTGCAAGAAAATTCAATTACTCCTTTTCCTGGGTTCAGTAGTAACATAAGTGCGATCACTTGGGATAATCAACGCCAACTATTAGCTCTTGGTAGTAGTAAAGGTGGAACTAGTTTACTCAAACACACCAGTTCTGATCGGTGGGAAACCATTCATATGCATACCTCGGGCACTGAAACTACCATTACCAACTTTAGTTTTTCCAACTTCGATTCTATCCTTGTTATTACATATCTAGAAGGTATTGAGTTACTTAATTTCAGTCTAACCTCCGAAGAGGTTAGACCAATTACTTGGCGTTCAACCTTCCCCATTAAAGGCGACTATACAAGCGTCCATTTCTCAGCTAATGGCCGTTTATTGGCATATAATGGCTCTTCAATTATACATTCCTGGTCACTAAGGCACTTGTTACCATATAAACTTGTTGACCTCCCGGATCAAATAGCAATTGCCATTCAACCTATTCCAGAATCGCAGCGATTAATTACCGGTAGTTTTGATCAGAATCTATTCGTCCTGGATAACAATCTATCTATAGAGATCTCTTTTGGAGAAGCACATCGAGAAAACCAGATTAGAGCGATTCAAGGAACAGCTAATACTATTATAAGCGGAGATGCCCAAGGACAGGTTTTAATCTTTGATCGCAACTTAAAGCAACAAAGCCCCTCCATTAGCCCTCCCCATCAAGAAGCTTTAATTCACTTAACAACCAGTCCTGATGAACAGCATGCTCTTAGTTATTCGGCTGACGGAAATTTAATTCTCTGGAATATAGAAGAGGCTATACCTATAACAAGTACTTCAGCTCTAGTATCCAGCATTAGCTGGCATGCTGACTCTGAACAATTTGCCTTACTTCAACATGACAACCGAGGTAAATTTCGAGTAACCTGTTATCATATTAGCGATTTGGAGACAGCAGTAAACGAGTTCTCTCTAAAAGCAATGGAAGCTTGGAACCACTTAAGCTGGCTACCTGACGAGAATTACATCGTTGGAAATTATTTTGGAAGCGGGCTATATACAAACAATGGTACGCAGTTAACTTGGACACCTGAACAGATTCTTAACAATCGTTCAATTTTTAATCAATGCCCTGAAGAGGGTAGCCCTTATTCCGCTATTATTTCCCAAGACAATCAGCATTGTTTTCTAATCGATGAATCAGGCCTAGTATATCATCAAGTTAATCCATCTAGCTTGATTAAAGGGGCAGCCCTATGTGGAAACCAATTATACATCCTTACCGAACAGGGTATCGAAAAATGGCATGTCGACCGCCCCAAACCTCTCGATTTCCTCTCTCCTTAGTTTTCCCTACCTGTCATTACTCAACGAAACAAGGGCGTAAACGCAAACTCCCCGCCATCAAACAACCCTTTATCACTTAGCTTCAACTCGGGTATTACGAGTAAGGCCAGGAAGGATAAGGTCATAAAAGGCGCTTTCAAACCACAGCGCAATTTACGCTTCGTAAAGCCATTGATTTCACTGTAGCGCTTGGCAACAAGCGGGCCTTTTTCATTCGTCATGATTCCCGCTACTGGCAGGGGAAGTACCTCCAAATATTCGTCTCGGCAGGCAGCAATCCCACCTTTGTTGTCAATCAGCGCATTGACTACTCTACAAATCGAGGCATCGTCTACGCCCACCGCCACAATATTATGACTATCGTGGGCAACGCTACTGGCAATAGCTCCTCGCTCCATCTGCATTCCCCGGACAAAAGCCACCGCTGGTGGCGCATCCTGATAGCGATTCACGACGACAATCTTGAGTAGATCTTCCTCGGGTAAAGCCTCCGCATATCCTCCTATATTGTGGGTTTTCACCCACTCACTGCCCGTTACAATCTCTCCGTCGGTGACCTTAATAGCGCGGAGCAGCTCTCCCTCGGCTCGGATGCGAAAATCTTCGATGCGCTTCGGTTTACAGTCAAAATGGTTGATGGGTTCCTCATAATGGTCAGACAGGCGATGAGCACCTGCCTCCGCCACACACTCACCACGCAGATAAGTATCCATGATGCCAAAAAACCGCAAGTCATCCACCCGGGTGAAATCTGCCCAGTCGCCTACTCTAAGTTGGCCAACATCCAGACCATAGTGCTTTACTGGATTTTGACAAGCGATTTGGAGTACATTCCATAGATCATGCCCGTCGCGGATAGCGCGGATGACGTGGCGGTTGATATGGCCTGCCAGTAAATCATCGGGATGGCTATCGTCAGTGCAAAACATCAGCTTCTCCGGAAATTCATCAATCAAAGCATGCAAGGCGGCATAATTGCGGGCAGCGCTGCCCTCTCTAATCAGTATATGCATACCCGCCGCCAACTTATCTCTAGCCTCTGCTTCCGTAAAGCATTCGTGGTCGGTACTGATCCCGGCGGCCGCATAACGAGCAGCTTCTTCTCCCCTTAGGCCTGGTGCATGTCCATCAATCACTTTACCCAGTTTGTGGGCAGCAGCAATTTTAGCCATCATTTCTGGCTCCCGTTCCAGCACCGCTGGATAATTCATAACCTCCGATAAATAGCGGATATCAGGCCGCTCCAGAAGTTGTCTGACCGCAGCGGTATCCAAAATAGCGCCGGCCGTTTCAAAACCAGTGGCTGGCACACAAGAGGGAGCGCCAAAGTTGATGGAGAGGGGAGTATGTGTAGCGTTCTCCAGCATAAACTCTACGCCTTTAATCCCCATTACATTGGCGATTTCATGCGGGTCAGACACCGTAGCGACAGTACCGTGTACAACTGCGAGCTTGGCAAACTCCGTCGGCAGTAGCATACTGCTTTCAATATGAACGTGCGCATCGACAAAGCCCGGTAGGATGAAATATCCTTTACTATCGTAACGAGCCAAACGGTTAATGGCCTTAATACGCCCATCTACGATCTGCATCTCTACGCCGTAGATTTCTTTTCGAGCTATATCTACTAACCGTCCCTTGATGATTTTTTCCATTCCCTAAGTATATTGCAATTACTGCGGTTCAGCATTCGTAATTTACTTACTTTGCTTGCATGAATCTCCAGGAATTTCTGGGACAGGTACTTTTTGAGTGGGGCAACCTCAGCATTACGCTTGCTCAGTTGCTACAATTGATCTTATCCTTAGGCGCTATCCTAGTGCTCGCAGCTTTGCTTTTGCGGCGTTGGATGCCTCGCTTTTACGACCGGGACGATACCTCCACTGCATTACGAGGACGGGCCCGGTTGATTGTCAGTGGATTGGTCATCTTGATCACTTTTATCCTCGTGATCAAAATCTTCCAGTTGGACCCCAAGCTGGTTGATGAGTACCCACTCAGTAGTACCGCTACGATAAATATTTGGGTCAGTACTTTGCTCAAGGCCTTTCTTGCTTTCTGGCTAGCTAGTTTTCTCGACTGGCTCTTGGAAGAATACCTTACACAACGACTCTATCGCCAGGAAGCAGCTAAACGGGAAGTCAGCGAAAAGCAGCGACGCTTCAAATCCCTACGGCCCGTTTTTTACTGCATCGCGGCGCTTTACGTAGCCAACATCACGGGTTTTTCTAGCCACGTGCTTTTTGAAGTAGGAGAAGCTAATGACCCGACCTCCATTACCATTCGCTCGGTACTGACGGGCATGCTCGTCATCTTCATGATTCGGGTAGCCGTTAAGCTACTGATTGGCTTTGCCTTTAATAGTTATTATCGCAATAGCCAACTGGATCAGGGCTCACAATACGCGATCAATCGCCTCTTCACCTATTTTGCCTACCTCATTGGTTTCTTACTGACGCTAGAGGTAGCAGGGCTCGACTTGGTTGGGCTTTGGGCTGGTGCTGCCGCTCTATTAGTAGGGGTTGGTATTGGGCTGCAACAGACTTTTAATGATTTGATCTGTGGAGTTATTATTCTTTTCGAGCGCTCGGTTAAGGTGGGAGATGTTTTAGACATCAGCGGCTCAGTAGGTACGGTCCGCAAGATCGGTACCCGCACCAGTACACTAGAAACCCGTGATAGCATCGTGGTTTACGTGCCGAACAGTAAACTCATTGGAGAAAATGTAGTCAACTGGTCACAAACTGAACGCAAGGCCCGGTTCATCCTCAAGGTAGGTGTAGCTTACGGTAGCAATACACAGTTGGTCAAAGAGCTGCTTACAAAAGCCGCCGCTGAGCATAAGGCTATCATGAAGTTTCCAGCTCCCATTATTCGCTTCACGGACTTTGGAAGTTCCTCCTTGGATTTTGAAATCTTGTTCTTCTCCAAAGAGTTTATCCGTATTGAAGACGTGAAGAGTGATCTGCGCTTTGCTATTGATACTTCCTTCCGCGATCAGGGAGTAGAAATTCCATTCCCCCAACGTGACCTATGGCTGCGCAATCCAGAAAAAATAAGTGGCCTGGAAGAAACTGATTCCTCCCAGGCCACCCCCTCAATTACTGACTAGAACTAGGTTTTGCCCTAGAAAGTGATGCTATAGGCCAATAAAATTTGCTCCGCTATACTTACTCGTTTTCCCAGGCCGCGGACCCCATTTGCGAAGTCGTAGTCCGTGACTTGCACCAGCACATCATCATCGTAGAAGATGTTTAGCAGCAGCTGTAACTGGAAATTGCTAAACAACTCATAGGACAAGCTGCTATTCCAGTCTACGTCAATATTTTGCGGGTTGCGAAGGTAGTTGCTATACAACTGCAAGCCACTGGTGAAGTTCCCTCGCTCTCCAATCGTGGTTTTATAGGCAATTTGAGCCAGTGAACCCACCTGAAAATCGGTGTTATCAAAACTAGTTACTACTCCGTTTTCGTCTCGTTCGACCGGGTTACCGTGTACACCCTGTACGGCAATAGCATCATCACCAACGATGATCGCCTTAGCACCCAGGGGAGAATAGTAAATAGAGAAATTGTCATTAGGCTTCCAGTCAATACCTATGGATAAGGTAACCGTTGCAGGCGAGAATAGCTTGGAGAGTGGGTCAACACCCTGATCTAGAAAGTCAGTGATGAAGTTACCACCAGGGGCTCCATCTCCTGTGTACTGGTAAGCAGGAGTAGCCTGACTCAAAAAAGTGAAGTTGGTTGCCCAGTACAGTTTACCACTATCATTGGCCTGTACACCGTACTTGGAGTTGAGGCGCAATTCGTCGATGGACTTCTGAAAAGGAATAGTTGCCGTAGCTCCTTGAGCGAACAATCCAGAGCCCAGGCGCTGGAGTCCAAACTGCCAGCTACCAGTACTCTCCCAAAGGGAGCGATTCATTTTACGGTTGGCAAAAACATTGACGGCACTACCGAAACCGATGCGGTTTTGTCCAGCACCCTGTTTAGGGTTGATCTGAAGCAGCTGGGCGAAATCGAGGCCCAGGCCGGCTCCAACTGTCCAACCGTCAGGTGTTTCTTCCTCCTCTTGTGCATTTAAGCTTGAGGTACTCAAGGCCAGGCTTAAGCCTACGAATAATAGTAAAAGATAATTCTTCATTTCTATAAATTTGATTTCGGATTTTCGTTGATTATTTCAAGACCAGTGCTGAACAGCCTAAGGCATAGTAGAAAATAGGGATACTTTGCTTAGACGTCTAGCTCGTCTTGGGTCACTTTGATTTGTACTTCCGCAGGTTTAATAGCTCTTGCCGACGATTTAAGCTGTCCATACGGGCCCGTACTGGGCGGAAGTGCAAAAGCTTGGGTAAATTCAAGCACAAAAAAACGAATAGCTGATGAGATTCACTTTATGTGCTATTGGTGCCTTGCTTTTTTTCTTGGCTTGCACCCCCACTAACGAAACGACAACGACACCAGATTCGCAGCCCAGCCTCACCACTTACCATGACAATAGCGATCGACCTGATCGTTTCACCGGAGGTATTAGCATGGTTCCTATCCAAACCGCAATCGGCGAGTTTCGGGTGTACACTAAGCGAATGGGCAACAACCCGGACATCAAGCTACTACTACTACACGGTGGCCCCGGAGCTACCCACGAATACTTCTTATCTGCCGACAGCTATCTGCCCACGGCAGGCGTTGAGTACTATTACTACGATCAATTAGGGAGTTTTCTTTCTGATCGTCCTGATGATAGTTCACTCTGGACAATCGACCGTTTTGTCGATGAAGTCGAGCAGGTTAGAGAAGCTTTAGGACTTGGGCCAGACAATTTTTACTTGCTGGGGCATAGCTGGGGAGGCATCCTTGCTATGGAATACGCACTGGCTCATCAGGATCAATTAAAAGGACTTATCATCAGTAATATGATGAGCGATTGCCCTGCTTATGGTAAGTATGCGCATGAAGTACTGGGACCTGGGTTGGGCGATGAAATCTACCAGCAGATCGTCGCTTTTGAGGAGGCTGAGGATTTTGGTAATCCCGAATACCTCCGCATCATGGAGGAAATTCACTACCCTAAGCATGTGTTACGAATGCCTCCGGAAGAATGGCCGGCCCCCGTCATCAACGCTTTTGCGCACCTCAATCCAGATATCTATGTTCCTATGCAGGGGCCTAGCGAATTTGGCATCCGAGGCTCCCTGGAGAACTGGAGTGTAACCGACCGATTGCAAGAGATCGAGGTCCCTACCTTAGTAATTGCCGGGCAGCATGACACTATGGACCCTGAGCATATGCGGATGATGGCAGAAGAGCTACCGCAAGGCCAACTACTCATGTGTGAGAACGGAAGTCATATGGCTATGTATGATGATCAGGAAACCTATTATCAGGGCTTAATTGACTTTTTACAGCGCGTTGATGATGCTCAATAAAAAAGAGCCTTCGCGGACTTTGAGCAGCTATTCTAGCCTTGCAGTTTAATGGCTGCGCAGCAACGCTCTGCAATGATTTGGCCGTTTTTTGGGGACGGATTTTTTCTTTTTAATCGGCTTGTGCTTAAGCTTGTATCTGGACCAATGCTAGGGTTTTCCAAAGCATTGTCGGTAGCAGCATTGGGAGCGGATCACCACTCACCTACGGCTCGTTGCACGGATTTTGGTCGCTGTTATCTTTACAGTCTCCAGTTTATCCAGTTATAGGATCTGCGCAAAACTTCAGTTTTGCAAGAATCGGCTGTACATCGACAAGCATCAAGCTATCCTTTGGAAAAAAGCTTTAAGAAAAGCACTAAGCTCAAGCTTTCGAAACCGTTGGCCTTGGTCAACATCCGCGAAAATCTGTAAATATCCGAGTTATCTGCGCACCAAAAAGCTGCGCAGCAGCGCCCTGTAATACTTGGACCCTTTTGGGGGGACGTCTATTTTTACTAGATGTTGGGCGGAAGTAAATCATCCCTGGTTCTACGACTGTGAATTTCCAAGGTTTGGTCGGTCAGTTTCTTAAATGGGATGATGACCTCTGAATCTTCGATAGAGCGTAGGGTAAGGCTGTTGTTATTCATGGCAATGATCTGCCCTCGCTTGCCATCAATCGTCACATCGTCTCCGATTTCAATGCGCCCGCGATTGTAAAAAGCAGATAATAGGTTGCCCATGATATCCCGTGAAGCTAAGCCATAACCAATGGCAAATGCGCCAGCAACTCCCGCTAATACGATGGAAATATTCGATTCCATGAAGCGAGTCTGGAGATTGGCTTGCCGCAAGGCGATGAGTACTATATTGAGAAAAATGAAGTAAAAAACGACATTGGCGATCATGTTGGCCGCTGAAATATTCAGCGAGCGGCAGGTCGCTAAAACAATTTTCTTCACAAAGTCGGCGACAAAAATACCGACTAACAATACAAAAAAGGCTGTAATCGCCTGAGGGATATAGGCGATCAAATCCGCCATCATCTGCGACAACATCTGCATTCCCAGGGCTTCGACGGCCGCCATCGTTGTGATGATCATCATGAAGTAGTAAACAATCGAGCTGAATAGTTTACTGGGCTTGAGCACAAATCCAGATCGTTGAACAAACTCGATTTGGTTGACCTTTTCCGCCAGTCTATCTGCGCCTATTTTTTTCAAGGCCGCCCGAATGCCGCGGGAAATCAGCATGGCGATTAGGTAACCAATGAAAAATATAATCAGCGCCTTAAATAAGGCCGGAATCACCTCTAATAATGCAGCGAATTGCTCTTTGATGAGTTCCCAGGCGCTTTTATCCATGGTTTTGCTCTTTATGGGTTGTGTATAAGTGGTTTAGCGTAAATCGGTAGGATCTCTAGGCTCTTGTGGGCCCATAGGGGCTTCTCCCGGGTTTTCGGGGGAAGGCAAACGCATCACATCGTCACTATCGTCCAGAGGGGTCGGGTCGCCCCCCGTTAAGCCAACCACAGTGTCAGCCATACGCGGTAAGTAAACCTCCAGGACGGCACCAATCATTTGTAAGGTTCCCAAGGTGCCTTCTATCCGGTTACGGATATTCTTTTCTGCTCCAGAAGCGCGAAAACGCTCTTGCTCATATAGACCCAACTTGTTGAAATTATTGCTCATACGGCATTGGTTTCTGCGGGGTATCGCTCTTGGAAAATTCTGCGGGCTTTCTCTTTAGCTCGCTTCAATTGCATCTTTACGGCTGATTCGCGTTTCCCGATAATTTGCGCGATTTCTTTGATTTGCATCTCGTCCTGATACTTCATTAACAGGATAGTGCGATCTCCATCGGGCAACCTCTCCAACACATCTTTAAGTTGGTGGACTTGCATTTGGAGTAACTCTTCATCGGGAACTTCTTCCTCTGCCATCTCTGGCGGATTCTCCAGTTCGTCGGTAAATAGTTTTTGTTTGCGCTTATTACGTCGAATGAAATCGATGCAATAATTATAGGTAACGGAATAAACCCAGGTGGAAAACTTCGAGTTTCCGCTAAACTTGCTCAGATTGAGGAATATCTTGGTAAATATTTCCTGGGTGGCATTTTCGGCATCCCTTTCGTTCTTAAGCATCGTGATGGCCTTGCTGTAGATCTTACCTGCATAGCGTTCATATAATAAACGGAAGCAAGTATTAGCCTGCAGCTTAAGGTAGTGTTCGATGACCTCCTTATCATCCTGATCTGGTGTGCAAGGAGGAGAAGCTGTAGCGGAGCTACTCATGGGGAAAATTACTCAGTACTCTCTCGAGTGCGTTAATAAGACGTTAAATTTTGAAAAAGACACTTCTCAGGGAGAGAATTTAATCGTTTTTTCAATGTGACCCACAATTATAGCTAAAAAGCTGCTGGATTCGGCTATTAAGAATACCTTCAATTCACGGATTAATGGTGCCTCTTAAGAAGATAATTCTCCTTTAAACGAGGAAAGGGTTGCCTCCTCTTGGAGACAACCCTTATAAAAATTGGCAGCGACCTACTCTCCCACCTACTTGAGGCAGTACCATCGGCGCGGGGTAGCTTAACTTCTCTGTTCGGAATGGTAAGAGGTGATCCTACCCGCTATAGCCACCAAAGTCTTTTGCTCCGATCGGTGTCGGAA
>JBCCDS010000046.1:0-48620 GCA_039030655.1 Bacteroidota bacterium
CTCCGCTGGAGTATAGGGACTTGAGACTGCCAGTGGTCAATAGGGGCTCTCCGCTGGAGCACAGGGGCCTGGGGTTGCCACTGGCCAATAGGAGGCCTCCGCTGGAGTATAGGGACTTGAGACTGCCAGTGGTCAATAGGGGCTCTCCGCTGGAGCACAGGGGCCTGGGGTTGCCACTGGCCAATAGGAGGCCTCCGCTGGAGCACAGGGGCCTGAGACTGCCAGTGGTCAATAGGGGCTCTCCGCTGGAGCACAGGGACTTGAGACTGCCAGTGGTCAATAGGGGCTCTCCGCTGGAGCACAGGGGCCTGGGACTGCCAGTGGTCAATAGGGGCTCTCCGCTGGAGCACAGGGGCCTGGGTCTGTCGCTGGTCAATAAGGGGCCTCCACTGGAGTAGAGGCCACGTTCCAACCTAATGCCCCAGCGGGGCATCTCATCTCTAGCCCCAAAATCGGTTTATGCCATTTTGCCCCAGCGGGGCAATTCGTGTCAGGGCATCAGTTTACCCGGACTACCAATCGAAGAGATATTCCTCTTGGTAATCGACCTCAAACTCCTTTAGTGTTCTTTGGTATTCGGTCTTGAAAGAAGTTTGGCGATGGTGCTCGGCCTGGTTGGCGACGTAGCGAATGACCGTAGGCATCAAATCTCGGTGATAGCTAAAGGCGCCATAACCAGCTTGCCAGGCAAATTTGCCAGAAACAAAGCCTTGTTGCGTCACCCATTTACTGGAGGCCGTTTTAATGTTTCTCACCAAGTCGGAAAGGGCCTGAGCCGGATGGAGCTCTAGGACGATATGCGTATGATCAGGCATGCAGTAGATCTGCAATAAACGATGCCCATGACGCTGAACGATACCCGTCATAAAACGCTGGAGCGCTTCTCGATAGGTTTCTGGAATGGCGTTGCGCCGATATTTTACGGCGAAAACGATTTGAATGCCAAGCTGTGTATAGGTATTTGCCATACCGATGGATTTTGCTCGACGATTTTCTCTGGCCCAAGTATACGACATTTTGAGAGCGTGCGGAATTCAAGATCAGTCGTGTTGAATACGGCTAATTGTTATATTAGCGTTTCTTTAATTTGGGCTATTACTACTTACCAAACCAACCCATATGCTATTTAGACTAAGCTGTTTACTGTTGGTCTCGCTATTGCTTTGTACCTGCGGAAGTACAAAAAACACCACTAATGACGGCCCCGAAACGGATACGAGTACGACCACCAACGGCATTGATTCGGATTTGAGTTGGAAAAAACTGCGCGACCAGGCGGAAGCTGCAGAGAACGAAGGTCGTGAGGGCGAAGCCGCTGATCTCTACTACGCGGCTTGGCAGAAAAAGCAGCGCAAAGAAGAACTGCTGATCAAAGCCGTTACGCTTTACGAACGCACCCGTAACTACCGAAAAGCTGCCGATGCTTTTCAATACCTACCCTTCAACGATGAAGACGAGCCCCTACGTGGATTGCGCTACGGTCGGGCCTTGAAACAAGATGGGCAATACGACAAAGCCCGTCGCAATTTGCTGCGCTTTCTGGATACTTACAACGAGGCCGACCGCCCCATCGTGGAAGAAATGGTCAATACTGAGCTAGCGGGCATCTCGCTGGCTCAAAGCCAGGCCGGGCAGGTCAATCAACTACTGATCCGCCGGCCGGAAGGTGGTATCAATACCGAAGCCGATGAAAATGGCCCCATACCGGGAGGCATTGGCTTACTCTATTTTTCCGGTAACCAGGGCGGACAAAACCGGCTCTATGAAAGCCGTAAGCAAGGCCGGACCTGGAATAACGCCCGCACCCCGAATGGCTTCCCGGTAATTGCCGAAGGAGAATTTGGCAAGGGCAGTATCAGTCCTGATGGCCAGCGACTTTACTTTACCATCTGTAGTGGCGATGTAGCGGGAGATGGCTCTAGCCGTTGCGAAATATTTAGCTCCGAGAAAACACCTACGGGCTGGGGCGCTCCAGCGCGGTTACCTGATTTTATCAACCAGAATGGCGTCAATACGACCGATCCTATGGTCACCAGTGTCAACGGCCGGGAAGTCCTGTTTTTTGCCAGTGATCGGGCCAATGGGCGCGGAGGTATGGACCTCTGGTATTGTGTGCGTGATCTGGATCGGGCAGGAGCTGATTTTAGCTTTCCGGCTAATCTCGGACCAACGGTCAATACCTTGGGTGATGAGCTCAGTCCCTACTACGACGAGCAAGACCTACTGCTGTACTTTTCGAGTAACGGCCACCCGAGTTTAGGCGGTCTGGATATATTTAAGGCGACCGGGCAGGACGTCAACTGGGGGCGGCCCGAAAACCTGGGGCTGCCGATTAATTCCGTGGCCGACGACCTGGATTTCACCCTTGATCGCCTAGGTGGTGATGGCTATCTGAGCAGCAACCGAGCTTTCGCCGGGATCAAGAATAATACCACCGAGTTTGACATCTTTGAAGTCAGCCTCAACAACGATCGTATTATGGTCAAGGGCTCCGTCTACGATAACCGTACGGGAACCTTGCTGAACGACATTCAGGTCAATCTGTACCAAATTTTTGGAGACGGAACCGAAGAGCGTTTAGTGCAGCGGGATTTTCCTGCTGGTAGTTATTTGTTTGACTTGATCCCGAATCAACGCTTCCGCGTAGAGGTGGTGGTACCCGGTTTTCAGCCAGCCAGCTACAGCTTCAGTACCAATGGCGAGCAACAGACTACTTACGGTCAGCCCCTGTTTTTAGACGTGGGGACGGCTAATGTCGCTCAGCAACCGGAGACTACGCCTACTTATCCAACGCAAGAACCCACTACGCCGACTTATCCCGGGGCTGGAACGGGTAACCCGGTACCTCCTCCCACAACCGTAGTGACTGAGCCAGCGCCTCCTCCTGCTCCGGTGGAGACCACGCCAACTGGCCGCTACTACCGGGTGCAAATCAGTGCCCAGCGGAATTTTAATCCTAATGATGGCAAGTACCAATCGATCAGTGCAGTTGGTCGAGTAGCGGCGGAGCCCATCGAAGGGCGT
This sequence comes from Bacteroidota bacterium, assembly GCA_039030655.1. Classification (GTDB taxonomy): domain Bacteria; phylum Bacteroidota; class Bacteroidia; order Chitinophagales; family Saprospiraceae; genus Neolewinella. Next base: position 3,025 of record JBCCDS010000046.1, read on the forward strand.
GACCTGCAACGTATCACGGTGGGAACCTTTTATACGGCGGAGGAAGCGCGGGCTGCCCTGAGCCGTGTTCAGGCGAATGGCTTCCCGTCGGCCTTTACGGTACGCTACGATGATGGGGTGCGTTATGGTCGGGTGAACCTATAAAAAAGGTGGTCTCACTGCAAGCAGCGAGACCACACACCTGTTTGGGTTAGAGGCCCTAGGGCCATTAAACAAGCTTAACTAGAGAGAGGCTAGTTCATGGAATTCTTCCCCTAAAAGGGGGCAACTTATACGGTTGTTGGGACTACGGCCGCCTAACTGCACGGCTGACTTTTGGGAGTTAGTTAAAGTTGAGCTAGCCCGAAAAAACATCGTGTTTGCTAACTTCTGATGTTAGGACGAGCATTTTAATTTTGGTCACATCTTTTTTTTCGGAATAGTTGTTGGCTTTATATGCTGAAGTGGTTATTTATCCTTCCTATTCGATTTTATCAGTTGGCGATCTCTCCGCTGCTGGGTGCCAATAAGTGCCGCTACCAACCCACTTGCTCGCATTACGCCATCGAAGCTATTCAGGAATGGGGTGTCCTCAAAGGAAGTTGGCTGGCCGCCAAAAGAATCGGTCGCTGCCATCCCTGGGGTGGGCATGGACCGGATCCGGTACCGAAGAAAGAGGCAAGAGACAAGACTCAAGAGGTAAGACAGAAAGGGAAAGAGGAGTAGTATTTTAGTCTGTAGTCTGTAGTCTGTAGTCTGTAGTCTGTAGTCTGTAAGACGGGGAGGACCTCGAAGCGTCTGAAACAAAGTGCAAGACCTTTGAGAGTCCGTCGATTGAGTATCCAACAGTCGCTGGTATGTACGCTTTAAAGATTAAAAGAATCAAGGACTACCCAACTACCCCCTCTGTCGACTCGAAGTCAAAGTTCTTTGAATCGTTGCGACTTTGCGCCGTCGCGTGAAATATCTGTCCTAGCTTTGTGGGCATAAAATCTGAGTTATGCTGATCCGACCTCGTCGTAATCGTCAATCGGCTGCTATCCGCGGCCTGGTACGGGAAACCAATCTGCGCCCGGAGCAGTTGGTACAGCCTTTGTTTTTGTCGCCGACAGCTAATGACCGCCTGCCAATTGAAAGCTTGCCGGGGCAATTTCGCTTGGGCATTGACGAGTTGTTGAAAGAAATTGAAGCTACGCTGGCCGTCGAGGTCAATAGTTTTATGGTTTTTCCGGCGGTGCCGGAGCAGTTTAAGGACTCCCGCGGGTCTTACGCTACTGCTCAGGATAACTTTTACCTGCTATGTGCGCAACGCATCAAGCAAGCCTTTCCTGAAATTTGCCTGATCTCTGATGTTGCGCTAGACCCTTACAGTTCTGACGGTCACGATGGGATCGTCATCGATGGTCAGATCGATAATGACGAGAGTTTACCCTTGTTGGCGGCGATGTCTGTAGCTCAGGCTCAGGCAGGTTTTGACATCCTCGGGCCCAGCGATATGATGGACGGTCGGGTAGGGGCCATGCGCAGCGCGCTCGACCAAGCCGGCTACGTCAATACCGGCATTATGAGTTATACGGCCAAGTATGCTTCGGCTTTTTACGGGCCTTTCCGCGCAGCCTTAGACAGTGCGCCGCGCCAACTCAAAGATGTACCCGCCGATAAGAAGACCTATCAGATGGACCCGGCTAATGCCCGCGAGGCCCTGATCGAAGCCGCCCTGGATGCCGCCGAAGGCGCTGACTTTTTAATGGTCAAGCCCGCCTTGAATTACCTGGACATTATTCACCGCTTGCGCGCAGCCCAAAATCTGCCCATCGCAGCTTATCACGTTAGTGGCGAGTGCGCTATGCTACTGGCGGCTGCTCAGCGCGGTTGGCTGGATTATCAACAGGCGGCTACGGAGACCCTACTCAGTATTCGACGAGCCGGAGCAGACGTCGTGATCAGCTATTTTGCCAAGGATTATGGGAGCTGGTATAAGTAGGCTTGCACGCTACGGCCGCAACGATTAGCGCAACGATCGCAGCGAGGTATTTGGTCGGTAATATTTGGCGAATGGCCTAAAAGGAGTTGGCTGTACATTTGTGGATGCGGTATTTTATTCATTTGGGTTTCGACGGGAGCAGCTATAGCGGCTGGCAAAAACAGCAGAATACCCGCAATACGATCCAAGAAGTCCTGGAAGACACCCTCTCCCGAATTTTCAAAAAAAGAATTACCGTCTACGGCTGTGGGCGTACTGATGCCGGGGTACACGCCAGTCAGTATGTGCTGCACATCAATTTAGCGACTGCTCCGACTTTTGACTTCAAATTCAGGCTCAATAAAAACCTGCCGGATAGCATCGCCATTTTTGAGATTATTGAAGTCAACGAGGCTTACCATTGTCGCTACGACGCCAGCGCGCGTACCTACGATTACTTCCTGCACTGGAAGAAGGATCCGGCGCTGATCCGTTACAGTTCCTACTACGACGGTCTGGAGCTGGACTTGGAGCAGATGCAACAAGCCGCTCTGCTGATTGAGCAAACCAGAGATTGCAAAGCGCTATGTAAGCATCCTAATTTATACGATAATACCATTTGCGAGATCAGTCACTGTCGCTTGCTCGTTAATGTCGATCAGGGGCGCTTGCGGATGAGCATCCGCAGCAATCGCTTTTTGCGGGGGATGGTTCGGCTTTGTATGTATTTTTTGTTGCAAGTAGGGCTGGGTAAGATGACCGTTACTGAGTTAGCCGATATTTTAAGCCAGCAAAAAACTATCGCCCATAAACGCCCTGCCCTGCCGAATGGCCTTTTTTTGAGTAAGGTGGAATATCCTTTTTTGGACTTGCCTGAGGAGCATCATCTCATCAGGATGTTGCGGATGGGATTAAGGGGTTAAGTGAAGAGTCGCAATGGTATACTGGACTAAGTGTATTAGCAGCAAATGATTTTCCCTGGCCGCAGGCCAGTGCCTTTGTTTCCGTATACGTGCAACTGATCGGAGGACTGCTGATCCTACTAGGCTGGAAGATCAGGTGGGCAGCACTGTTGCTGACGTTCAACTTCTTAGTAGCATTGATCGCCGTCCATCTCCGGGCGGGTGATAGTATTGAGGCAATGACACCAGCCTTGGCAATGCTCTTTGGCTGTCTAACTTTGGTATTTACGGGAGCGGAGCGGCTTTCGATGGATCATTATTTTCAACATCGGTCAGGTAGTTTCTAACTTAGAGCCATCTACCAAATACCAAGTCGATGCCATTCGTCTTTTTTGTCCTACTACTCTTCTGTTGTGCTTGTGGAGCGTCGGAAGCGGTCCAGGAGGAAGTGGAAAGCCCAGACTCTACTCTGACAAGCGCGCTGGTCTCTCCTCCGCCCGCTCCCTCGCCAAGCTCCCTCGCCCCAGCTCCTCCTCCCGACTACGACACCACCCAGTGGCTGGAGCTCATCCATCTGGATTCAAGCATTCTCTTGGATATACGCTATGCGACCGACAATAACTTCGTCGGCGAGCAGATGTATGACTGTGGTCGCTGCTGGCTGCGCCCCAAGGTGGCCCGGGCCGTAGTGCGGGCCCACCAAAACCTACAAGAGCGCGGCTACGGGCTGAAGATGTACGACTGCTACCGTCCCGGTCCTTTTCAGCAACGACTGTGGGATAAAGTGCCCGATCCGCGCTATGTGGCCAACCCGGCCCGCGGCTCGGTACACAGTCGGGGAGCGGCAGTGGACCTAACGGTAGTCGATCTAGCTAGTGGAGAAGAACTGGACATGGGTACCGATTTTGATTTCTTCGGGGAAGACGCCTATACCACCACGACGGATCTACCTGCGGAAGTACTCATTAACCGACAAATATTGCAAGATGCGCTCCTGGCTGAAGGCTTTCTGACCATCCGCACCGAATGGTGGCACTTTAATTTCTCGGGGCCGCGTTATGAGCTGAGCGAAGACGTTTGGCCCTGCCCAAATTAGACTCGGTTGCACGTAATGGCCGCAATGAACTACGCAATGATCGCAATGTCATCTTTGCGTCCCTTGCGGAAAACATTGCGCTCCTTGCGTGAAACAATTACCGCATCCCAATCATTTTTACGACTTTTGTCGTCCTTAATTGTTATAACCCCATGGCCACGCCTCAATTCAAATCCGACGTAGAAGCCGTCGACGCTCTAGCCCAACGTTATCAAGACCTCAAATCCGAAATCGGGAAGGTCATCGTCGGACAGGATGATGTAGTTAAGTCCGTGATTATTTCGCTCTTCAGCAACGGTCACTCCTTGCTGGTAGGTGTGCCGGGTTTGGCCAAGACCTTATTAGTCTCTACCATCGCCGATGTGCTGGATCTCGACTTTAAGCGGATTCAGTTTACCCCCGACCTGATGCCTTCCGACATTACGGGCTCGGAAATCCTGGGCGATGATCGTTTGTTCAAGTTCAACAAAGGGCCCATCTTCTCCAATATCGTACTGGCGGATGAGATTAACCGTACGCCTCCCAAGACGCAAGCTGCCCTGCTGGAAGCCATGCAGGAGCGCTCGGTAACGGTAGGAGGAACGCGCCACTTGCTGCCTAGCCCATTTTTCGTGCTGGCCACGCAAAACCCCATTGAGCAGGAAGGTACCTACCCGCTACCCGAAGCGCAGTTGGACCGCTTCATGTTCAATATCCCACTGGATTATCCTTCTTACCAAGAGGAAATTGCGGTTGTACGCGGTACGACGGGCAACCAATCGACCCAGCTGACTAACATCATGAGTGGGGAAGAAATCCACTACTACCAGCAGCTGATCCGTAAAATCCCCGTCAGCGACAATTTGCTGGAGTACGCCGTCAACCTCGTCAGCCAGACCCGCCCGAATACCGAACGGGCTACCCAAAACGTGAATGAGTATATCAGCTGGGGTGCCGGTCCACGGGCCTCGCAGTACCTGATTTTGGGGGCTAAGACCCACGCGGCGATCAACGGCAAATACTCGCCCGACATCGAAGATATCCAGGCCGTAGCTAAGTACGTACTGCGCCACCGCATCGTACGCAACTACAAAGCCGAAGCCGAAGGCATTAGCGAGGAGCACGTGATCGAAGCGCTGCTCTAGCCCCTCTTCGCTGGCCGAATTCCAGTGACCGTAGGGAACTGGTTCGCCCTGCGAGTAAGCCATTGGTCGCAGAATTGCCGCAGGACGCCCCTTTCTTCTTTTCATTCGTCAGTAGTCGGCCAGTGACTTGAGGTGCGAGTAAGTTTATCCTCCCCAAACCGCCAAAACAAGCTGATTTTTCATCTGTTGGATATAGAAGCGAAGCAGAAATTGGTCTGAATCGCTGTAGAATGCGCTAAATTGCCTCTATAAAACCAACCTATGAAACTACGGTACTGGCTTAGCCTCTTTTCACTCACCCTTTTTTTGGGCCTGATGTTACCTTCCTGCTCGCAGGATAGCATCCTTGGTGAAGCAGGACAGCCGCAGCCCACTTCGTTTGGTGCCATCAACCGTCTGACGGTAGTGGCGGATACCAATTTGATCACTACCGATATTCGTGATTCGCTGGCCTTCTTCTTCGAAGCGCCTTTCTTGATCCTGCCGCAGCCCGAGCCAATCTTTGACCTTGACATAACTCGCCCCTACTATCTACAGGCGGAACCGGTGAGCCGCCAGTTGCGCTCTTATCTGGTGCTGGCCAATCTCGACGATGAATTCTCGGAGACCAATAAAATGGTGAAGCGGGACCTCAACGAGCGCCAACTGGAAAAAGTTGAGCAGGAAGGCTTCATCTCCGTACTGGCTGAAGATAAATGGGCCAAAAATCAACGCTTGTATTACCTGGTGGGTCGCGATCTGGAAAACCTGCATGCGGGTATGCGTCGTGTTTATCCGACCATCGTCAAATCCTTGAAAGAACGGGAATACGAACGCTGGGAGACAACGGCTTACGTACAAGGCCCAAGTGGCTCAATGCGACGGGAAGTAGCCTCACGCCTCGGTGCAACAATGGAAGTACCACAAAGCTACGTCCTTTCACCACTGGCGGATACCAGCGTGATGTGGCTGCGCCGCTTCGTACGGGCCGGTAGCATCAATATTCTGCTGGGTAAGGTGCCCTACACCGATGAAGCACAACTGACCGAAGCTGGCTACAAGCAGATCATCAACGACATGGGCGGCGAGTACATCAGCTCCGATAAGGAAGATTCCTACCTGATGGTCAATGATTCGGATCTGCCCGTCTTCTTCGAGCAGGTGCAACTGGGTGATAACTATTCGCTGGAAGCCCGTGGCATCTGGGAAATGAGCGGTGAGCACATGGCTGGTCCCTTTATTTCTTACCTCATCCCTAATGAAGAGCGGGGCGAGCTATTGCTCGTAATGGGATTTGCCCACGCTCCTAACCGTAAGAAGCGGGACATGATGGAGGAGCTAAGTGTGGTGTTGCGAACGGCGCGCTTTTAGGGTTTCACGCAAAGAGCGCAACGTTTTTTCGCAACGAACGCAACGAGTTATTGACGAATTAAATAATTAAGCGTTGCGAACGTAAGGCTTCCGTAGCGCACTTTGCGTGAAACCTCGCCTAATCTTGCACGACGTATTCCGTGCCGCGCTTGATCTTTCTTACGCGGTAGGGCTTCTTCTCCTGTGATTCGTAGTAGGTCCGCATCTGCATCTCCAGGATTAAACCGATGGTGATCAGCTGGATGCCACCCAGTATCAGCAGCATACCCAGGATGAGCAGCGGCCGTCCCCAGATTTCGTTGCCCATGATCTTGACAATCAAAAGGTAGAGGTTGATCAAAGCTCCAACACCAAATAGGGCCAAACCAGTCTGGCCAAAGAGGTGCATGGGCCGGGCCAGGTATTTTTTCAGGAAGAGCATCAGGATCAAGTCGCTGACTACTTTAAAGGTGCGCCCCAGACCGTATTTGCTCTTGCCAAACTGGCGGGCGTGGTGCTTGACGGGCACCTGACTAATGCGCGCACCTTCCAGGCTGGCCAGTACTGTAACGAAGCGGTGCAGCTCGCCGTAAATACCCAGGTCTTTAGCAATGTCGGCCCGGAAAATCTTTAGGGCGCAGCCATAGTCGCGCAGGTGTACCCCCGAGCTTTGGCGGATGATATAGTTGGCAATGCGGCTAGGTAACTTGCGGATTAGCGCATTGTCTTTGCGGTTGACCCGCTCGCCCACAACCAAATCGACCTCTTCTTCCAGCAGCACCCGGTGCATGTTGAGAATGTCGGAAGGATCGTTTTGTAAATCGCCGTCCATGGTGACAATAAACTCGCCGCGAGCCATATCTATACCTGCCATCAGGGCGAGGCTCTGGCCATAGTTTTTGCGAAATTCTACCACAACCAGCCGTGGGTCATCAAGACTATAGAGCTCCTCCAGCGTACCGTCCGTAGAGCCGTCATCTACGTAGATGATCTCGTAATCTTCCCCTTCCAGGGCCGCGTTAATTTGCTCCACCAGTGGGCGGATATTCTCGCGTTCATTATAAACCGTGACGACTACGGAGAAGCGCATGCTCAAAATTTTTGCAAAGATAGGGGTAGTTATTGTAGCCCGTTAGATCTTTAGCCTTTTAGTGGAGGGAGATTCCCCCTGGAGACTTGAGGGAGGACCTCGAAGTGTCTGAAGCGAATGCGTAAGACCTTTGAGTGTCCCTTTGACCCTCAGAGTTGAGCGTCCTTTTACTATTCTATCTTGATCCCACTTCCACTGCCATCAGCATTAGTCGCAGCGGTATTGGGTATTTCTATTTTGTACTTCCGCAGGTCGATCAGTCGATAGTAAGGTCGATGGTCATGGCGTAGGAAGAGGCTGTCAGGGCTAGCGACTCCTGTCGCTGCGGGATATTGGCGCGGACTCACGATATAGTAGGCGCTGCTGTCGAGCTCAAAAACGTGCCGACGCACCAGGCCGCCGTAGGCCAGCTCGAGGTAGTAGCCCGTGGTGGGTTCGATGGTACTCCAGCCGTAGATGGCCAGCGGGCGTAGCTCTGGATTATTACCCACTCGTTCTGCGGTAGCTTTGACGGCTTGCCCCTTGACATCACTGACCGCCCGCGGAGGAAGGACAAAACCATTGATGAGGATGCGGAGCAGGAGCATGAAAGCTACCAGTAATAATAATCCCTGCGCTTGCTGCCGCCAATAGTAATAGGTGATGGTTAGACCTGCGGAAGTACAAATAATCGCTAAAGGCCAACGATAGGGGAGGATACCCGTCTCGGGAATAAGCGGGATGAAAATCATGGCCAGGCTGATGATACCGATGATGCCTAAAAAGAGATAATAGAAGAATTTGTAGTTCCAGCTGTCTTCCAGGCGCTGCTCTTCGTGTAGGCCTACTGCCGCCATAAACAAGAGTGGGTAGAGCATCAAAAGATAGCGCGGATAGACGTTGGGCGAGAGCCAATAGATGGGGATGTTGACGAAAAAGACCAGCAGCAGGTAGCGAGTAAAGGGCTGGTCCGCCAATCGTCGTCGCAAATCTTTGCGGATGAAGAAAACCAACAACAGCGTCCAGGGCAGAAAATGGTAGGTCATTTCCAGCGGGAAATTGATCAGGTGGCCAAAGGTCTCCCAGATGCTGTGCTCCAGCGCGGTGCGCTTACTGCTTTCACTAAAAAGACGTTCCCAGACGTGCTCAAAGGGCACTTGCTGGCTGTAAGGCAGATAATAACAGGCCAATAAGGCCAGGCAGCCCAGGCCCGATAAGATATGTGCCGGCCGGAAGAGCTGCCGCCATTCTCCGCGCCAGATTAAATAGGCGACTAAGGTGATGCCTTGAAAGACAATGGCCGGCAAGCCTTTGAGCATAAATGCGACGGCAGTGAGCAGGTAGGTCCAGCCTAAGGCGCGCCACCAATCTTGCCGCTGCCCAAAGCGATACAGCAATAGGAATTGGGTGAAAATGACCCAGCTGAAGCAGACATCGATCAGGGCCAGCATCGAATCCCAGAAGAGCATACGACCGCAGGTGATGATCATCAAGGCGGCCAGCAGCGCATCGCGTTTGCCTAGATAAGCTTTGCTGAGGTAGTAAGTGGTCGTAGCATAGCCCAGCAGGCAAATCACCGTGGGAAAACGGGCCGACCATTCACTGGCTCCGCCCCAAAGGCGAAAACTGAGCACCAGTATCCAATTCCAGAGTGGTGGCTTATTGAAATAGGCATCGCCGTGCATGGTGGGTACCAGATAATTGCCGCTCCACTCCATCTCCTGAGCGACCAGCGCACGAATGGCCTCATCGTCGATGAAGACCATTTCGCCCAGGTTCCAAAACAAGGCGGGCAGTAACAGTAGCGCGATGAGCCGGATGATCCACTTTTCTTGCACTGCGCTAAGGTAGGACCTTTGCTTGGGTTGAGGTCGTCGGCAAGGCCTCCTCCGTTTGCGCGTCCTGCGGACGACGCGGTTTAGGTCGTCGGCGGAGCCTCCTCCGTTTCGGCATGCTGCGCATGACCGTGGTTTAGCACTCGGCCGTGGGCCTCGGCGGTTTACTACGGGCTCGGCTACGCCGTCGCCCTAGGTAGAGCAAAGAGGATAGAAAAAAGAGAAGAGAAAAACCAGTAATAGCTATGCCGCAAGCGAGCCCCTTTACAACTTGCAGTCGCTTGCGGCTGCAATAAACTGATCTCGACGCAGTCGGGGAATCAACTTCCGATCGCTTGCGGTCGTAATAAACCCTGCTGCCCTAGCAGCAGTAAACCCTTTTTGCCAAAGAAAAAAGTAAACCGCCCGTTACTTCAACAAATCCAGCAAATACTGCCCGTAGCCACTCTTAATAAAACGTTCGCCCTGTTTCTGTAGTCCTTCATCATCAATGAAGCCCTGGCGGTAGGCGACTTCTTCGATACAACCGATTTTGAGTCCTTGTCGGTCTTCGATTACCTCAATGAACTGTCCGGCTTGCATGAGGCTCTTGTGGGTGCCGGTATCGAGCCAGGCCGTGCCTCGACTGAGTTTAGCTACCTGTAAACGACCTTGAGCCAGGTAGTGCCGATTGACGTCCGTAATTTCGTATTCACCACGAGGGCTGGGCTGCAAGTTTTTGGCGATCTCTACTACGTCGTTGTTGTAAAAATAGAGGCCGGGCACTGCGAAATTAGACTTGGGTTGAGTGGGTTTTTCTTCAATGGAAAGGGCCTTGAAGTTGTCGTCAAACTCCACGACGCCGTAGCGTTCCGGGTCAGCTACCTGGTAGGCAAAAACGAGGCCGCCTTCTGGATTGGAGATGTCGGCCAACTGCTGGTCGAGGTCGATGCCGTAGAAGATGTTGTCGCCCAGTATCAGTGCTGCTGGATCATTACCAATGAATTCGGCGCCGAGCACGAAGGCTTGTGCCAGTCCGTTGGGCTCGTACTGCGGAACGTAGCTGAAGTTGCAACCGATCTGACTGCCATCTCCCAGTAGATGCTCAAATTTGGGTAGATCGTGTGGAGTAGAGATGATGAGTACATCGCGGATACCCGCTGCCATCAGGGTAGATAGCGGGTAGTAGATCATGGGCTTATCGTAGACGGGCATCAACTGTTTGCTGACGGCCAGCGTCAGCGGATAGAGACGCGTACCGAGCCCACCGGCCAGGATGATTCCTTTCATAGGAGAAGTGGCTAAGGCAAAATTATGGGGCAAAGGTAGAGAGAAGAATTGACGGACCGATGGATTTATCCATCGGTCCGTCAATCAAGCTTTTTTAATACCCTTGCAACAGTTTGCTACTAGTCATCTGCTGGCCGTCTTCCGCTCGGATGAAATAGATGCCCTGGGGCAACTTGCGGGATAGGGGCCAAAAGATTTCTTCCTGCTCGGACGCAAGTTGCATCTCCTGTAGTACCCGGCCATGAAGATCAATTAGTGCCAGGCGTAAAGCGCGGGATGAAGCGGGCCTTTGAAGGCGGATATGTAGCTCGTTGGGGGAGGGTAGATGGGCCAGGTCGATATAAAATGGCTGGCGATTGCCTTGCCAGCGTACTTGGTCGATGGGTGAATAAGAAAAACTACCGTCCAGATCGACCTGTTTAATGCGGTAGGCGATGAGCGTTGAATAGTTGGGCAAAGCCTGATCAAAAAACTGGTAGGAGGTGGGGCTGTCAGTATTGCCACTACCGGCCACTTCACCTATTTCGATAAAGGCCGCCCCACCCAGTGCCCGCTCAATAACAAAATAGTCATTGTTCTGCTCGGTGGCAGTGGTCCAGTCAAGCTGAACGCGATCTCTTAGCCCTCTAGCAGAAAAGGATTGCCAGCTAACGGGTAAAGCTCCTTTGATTAGCACTACCGAAGTATCCGTTAAACTGTAGGTATAGGTCGGGGGTAGTTCTGCTACGTCAAAATCTCCCTGTAGACATTGTCCCTCCCCCCGACAAATGAGTACGGTATAGCTGCCGTCGGGTACACTTCCAAGCTCAGTTACGATAAGACTATCACTTAACCAGGCAGTGTCATTAACAATAAGTAAATCATGGCCCAGGCCTGGTCCGCTGTTGTCTGCTAATTCTAGTTCAAGTCGACTTCCGTTGCTGAATTGCTGGCTTAAGCGGAGCATGCCTGGAGATAAGCCAGGGCGAGTTACTCCGGTATTGGCAAAACTCAATCCGTAGCTGAGGCCACCTACACCGGCCAAAGTGCCACCGTTGGAGAAACTGGGGGCGATGCTCAGGTCGCCACTTCCGGTTTTGAGAAAGGTGCCACTGTTAGAGAAGGACCCATCTCCAGTCATTGAACTATCACTCGATACGTGGAAGGTGCCACCGTTTTCCCAGCCGCCTCCCAGCGGGATTGCTAAGTTCCCATCACTCCAACTTGTGAGGCCATCATGGCTGATGACTCCACCCAAAGTTTTGGTAGCCGGGCCGGAAAGCGCAATGGTAGAGCTGCCGTCTCCAGTGATGACTAGATCCACAAGACCTCCGGTCCAGTCAAAAGATTCAGTTAAGGTGAGCTCGGACAAGAAGCCTTCAACGATGCCTTTAAGAGTACCACCAGACTGAACGAGGGTGGTTTGGGGACCATCCAAGTCGACTTCCAGGTCGACGGTGCCGGCAGACTGGGTGAGGAAAAAATGAATGGGGGAAATACTACTGCTAATTTCCAGGGTGCCGCCGCTGATGGTGGCAATTAAAGAGTCTGGGAGGATGTTTTCCTGGAGATCCAGCTTACCTGCGCTAATATCAGTTTCAAAGGCCTCGGGATCAATCGCGGCGTCTATCTGAAGCTCTCCGCCACTAATGATCCATTTATCCAGACGACCGATAACGGTAGTTTCCAGTCTGGAAGTACCGCTGGAGAATCGGGCTTCTCCCTGTCCGAGTATTCCGGCAGGAGCTGCAAAAAACATGTCTGTATTAACTAGGAGGGTTTCTCCCTCATCGATAAGTAGCGCACCGGAAGAAAAGGTAGCGGGGTGAGTGAATTCTAGTTGGCCATTGTCAATATGAACGATGGAAGTATTGGTGAACGGTAGCCCTATTTCCGTAGATCCTCCTCCTAGCGAAGTAAAGCTACCATTGTTAATAAATGTGCCCGGGCCATCCGGGAGTGCGAAGGCCATTTCGTCTCCCATTCCACCGATATCGAAAGCGCCATTATTGATAAAGGACCCACCAGCATTCACGAAGAGATTACCATCCTGCCAGTCAGTCAACCCTTCGTGGTCGATAATGGCAGTCAGCGTTTTGACGGCGGTAGTGCTTAATTCTAAGGAGCTCAGATCAAGAAAATCAGTGTTGACCCCAAGCCCTCCACCTCGCCAGATCATATCACCTTCAATAATCAATAGGCCTCCTCCTGCGACTAAACCGCTGCGCAGTTCTACGTCCGCCGTAGGGTTGAAAAGCCCCTCAATATGCACGGTCTCGGCGTCAAAAATAATTTCAGTTGGACCGCTGAAGTCAAGGTCTAAATCATGCGGACCGGTGTCGGACAATTCCAAGCTGCCGCCTCCGCCTATCGTAGCTCCCATCGCATGAGCGCTGCTGCCCAAAATTCGCAGGGCCGTGCCAGCGGCAATATCTAAGCTACCGGAATTGTCACTTATGCCTTGATCCATTTCCAAAGTGCCACTCATCACTACGATTCCCCCGCCATTAGTAAAGCCAGGACTAATGGTACTGGTGCCCATACCTGCTACTTTTTTGAAGACCCCGCCGTTGGAGATAAGTCCATCTGCACCGCCAATATCACCGTCGAAGGTGATGGCAAATTCTGCTGGTGGAAGCCCGGGGTCACCAGCAAGGAGGAGCTCGCCACCTACTGAAATACTGAAGGACCCCGCGTCCCAGGTAGCGCTTACTCCAGTGTCTAGAGCAAGATTTCCATCCAGCGTTTTAGGGCCGCCGGTCACCATAGCTACGGCCCCGAAAGACAAGATTCGTACGCTGGTCTTTATCGTCCCGGATGCCCAGATCAGCCCTTCTGTGATTTCTAATAAATGAGTGGGGGATTCGAGGATGGCTCCGGCCATGAGGTTGATCGATTTTACCTGGATGCCGAGATCAAGGATTACCGTTTTCCCTGAGATGAAGACATCGTCGCCCATCTCGGGCACTTTTTCCGGGCAGCTGCAATCGCAGGTCCAGTTATCAGGTTCACTCCAGCTGCTGCCCGATGGACCAGTAAAATCGCATAGGGCAGCAAAAAGAGAGCTGGTAGATAAACATAAAATCAGTAGAGCGCACCAATACTTCATGGATGACAAATTTTAGGGGCCATTTTTTGGCCATTGTTTGTCAGTAGGTAAACTGAGGAAGGGCGGGCGTAACCACTAAGCAGATAATTTTTATTTTTTTTGTTGGGAGTGGTTATGTCTGCCACTTTTAATGCTACTAATGGATAAGTCTCTGGCTGCTGATACTGCCTTGCTTGCTGCCTTAATGGAAGGTGGCCAGGCTGCAGATGCAGCTTTAGTACAGCTTTATCATCAGAATCGCGCGCAGATTGGCCAATTGGTGCTCAATAATCAGGGCGATGAAGCAGCCGCAAAAGATATTATGCAAGAGTCGATGATTGCACTTTATGAAAATGTACGCGCTGGACGCTTTAAGGGAGCGAGCAAATTGTCTACCTATTTATATGGCATTGCTCGCTTACTGTGGTTAAATCGACTTAAGCGCGCCCGGTTAGAAACCCAAAAACTGGAACAAATTCAAGCGGAGGTAGCTATTGAAGCATTACCTAATTGGATGCTGGAGGGGGAATCAAAAGCTGCCATTCAACGCTTATTGTCCACACTAGGACAGGCCTGTCAAAAAGTATTGGTCGATAATATTTACTTCGGTTATGACATGCGGGCTATCGCCCGGAGGATGAACTTTAGCAACGAACAAGTAGCCCGCAATAAAAAACATCGCTGCCTGAAAAAATTAAAACAACTGATACAAGAACAGCCCGAATTACTTCATGAATTAACGCAAACCTAATGCCAGTAAATGAAGAAGAAGATCGCTTGGAAGAGGCAGCTAAGGCGGCCATCAGTACAGAAGGGCGACAGCAATTGAGACTGCGGATGGAGCAGCTGGAAAAAGACTGGCAGAAAAGTCAATCGCCTACCCGACCAGTGGCTCTTTGGCGTCGTCCGCAAGCGTGGTTACTGGCGGCAGCGGTAGTGCTCTTTGTCATCTTGGGCTGGCGGCAACTTATATCTTTGGAACAGCCGCAAGATTTATTTGCCCAGTATTTTGAGCCGTATCGTAGCCCGACGATCACTCGAGGGGAGGCCGTGAATCAGGAAGACTGGCAGTCTGCTGTTGGTGCTTATCAAGCGGCTGATTATGCAAGGGCTATTACCGGCTTTCAAGCCGCCAAATTGCGTGAGGATAGTTTAGGCTATTTACTGGATTTCTACCTGGCCAATAGCTATCTGGCGCAGACCCCCCCGCAAACAGATTTAGCCATAGAAGCGCTAACCACCGTATTGAATGGGGATCATCTTTACCGCGAACAAGCTCGTTGGTTATTAGCCTTAGCGCATCTAGCGGCAGAGGGAACCATTGAAAGTAGCCAACTCCTAAACCAGATTGTCGAGGATAAAAGCTATCAATGGGAAGCAGCAGCAGAATTATTAGTAGCCCTCAAAGAGTAAAACTTCCTCCAGCCCAGGAATAGACCTACTGGTAACAATAAAAAAGCTATCCACCATTTGGAAGACCACCAGCTTTTAGGTTGAAAAGGTCGGGGATCGCCACTTAAGCGATAGGCTCCCCACAAATAGGGAATGGCAGTGGCTGGATCTGCGATCTGCAAATATCGAAGTTTGGCTTGCCGAAGGGCCTGGTCTTTAGGCTGGCCGGCCTGCAACTCTTCGAGAAAATACTGGACTAAAACTGCACTAGCTTGATCATCAACGGCCCAGAAGGTGGTTAATAAGGCAGCAGTACCGGCGTATTGGAAAGCTCTCTCTAAGCCCACTTGTCCTTCCGACTGTACCCATTCTCCAGTGGCGGTGGCGCAGGCACTCAATATGGCCAATTGGTTGTTGAGTGATAGCTCATACAATTCAAAGGCCTGCAGGCGCCCATCATGTGTATCATCTGGCGCGAGCAGTAGACTACTTTGTAAAGGAAGTTCATCATCGATTAGGGTGTGAGTGGCTAGGTGCAAAATGTCAGCATTGCTTTGCCGGAAAACTCGCTCAGTCGCTGTTGGCCCTACAAACGTTTGACCTCCGAAGATGCTTTGCCCCTGGATGATCTCCTCCTCTGCATATTGCAAGGCAGATAATTGGAGGGTAGTGTCGTAATCAGTATTCGCGGCAAAGCCACGGTAGCTACTGCCTGTTCTTGATTTTATTGTTCGATTCGCCTCTAGCCATACGGTTGCTGAACTGGCATAGCTGATCGCATAATTGATTAACAGATAAGGCAGCTTCCGGAAATCGGCAACTTCTTCTGCCACGGCCGTTTGCAGTAATAAGCTAAAGGGAAGACTGGCCAACTCAGCACTCGGAATAATGATCAGCCGATCGATATCGTTTGGGCAGGCTGCTAGTGCCTTAGCTAAAAGTTGCTCATACAGCCGAAATCCTATTTGAGAGAAGCTGCGATAGCTACTCCTACTATTTCTAATCAGAGTCTCTGGCTCACTGATCAAACTCATATACAATTGTATATCCTGCGGAAAACTACTAAGATCATCTACTTCAATAAGCTGAATAGTAGCTTCCGTCAGCAAGAAAAGATACAGTTGTTCTTCCCCTTGGAAATAGGAAATTAACGCCATTTGCTCTTGGCCAAGGACGCTTTGCCAATCACTGAGCAAATGAGGTGCCGGCGCGAATTTTAGAGCAAAGTAGCTCGGATAATCCTGTTCAATTTGGAAGAGTAATTGCTCGTATTCCAGGCGTAAGCTGCTTAGTTTTTCTCGCCAGAGATCTAGTTGCTTCTCTCTGGCAGACTGGCAGCGATTTTCTTCGGCTAGTACTTTTTGTTCATAGGTGAGAATAGCATTTCGTAGTTCATGCTCATCGTCCGTAATGGATCGCGGTACTCCGGCAAAAGCAATTGCTGCTTCAGTACGCATGGCAGATAGCAGCAAAAAGGAATTACCCTTTTCGTTCGTCAGAAAAGCTCGCTCTAGATAGGCTTCATCAGTGTATAGCTCGTATAGCTCGATATCTGCCCGAATAGCAGCCTCAATAAGTTGTGTACTACGTTGATTCCAGAAGAGTTTAGCCGGATCACTGAGTGGTTTTCGGCGTAGTAATTCCAGAAAATCAATGGATCGTTGCAAACAGTTGGCAGCGGCCTCCAAAGTGGTTTGGTCATCTTGCTCTAGGGCGAGCTCAAGCAGCAAACTACCTTTGCCGCTCATCGCTTCCAGCAGCGTATTCAGATTAATGACCGCTGCATCTGCTGGAGGGTTGTCATGAGGGTCGCTACTATCGAAATCCACCGTGGATGACTGGATGACGCTTTGATAGTCTGCCAGGGCCGCCAGGGTGTCGTGGTTGGCGGCTTTGGCTTTAGCAACATAGGCGCGGCAGCTAGCGGTTAGTGGGTGCTGAGCACCGTAATTGGCCATCCGGAAATCAAGTGCTTGCTGGTAAAAAAACAAAGCCTCCTGAGTCTGGCCGTTCGTCAGTAGTGTATCAGCTTGCAAAGTGAGATTACTGCTGCTGTCCAAAGAAGCCAGGCTGGTAACCTCAGCAGCCAGGTCGTAATAGTATAGCGCATTAGTCCGGTCCGCCAATTCCCAGTACATATCCCCAATGGCTTCACACAAGTACCGCCAGTAGCGATTGTCAGCCGTTGGATACTCCTTCCAAATGTGGAAGCTCAATAAGAAATGATCCAAAGCGACTTGATAGTCTTGCATTTCATAATAAACCGCACCTAAATGGTAATAAGCGAAGGCAATCTCGTTATGATTGGCCGGGTAATTGGCTTGGTAAAGCGCTAGTTCTTGTTGATAGTAGCCGGCTGAAAGGGGGAAATCTCCTGCATTTCTGGCACTATTCCCCAGGGTGCGTAACATTAGCCCTAGGATAAATATTTCCTCGCCTTTGGATTGAGTTAGTTGTTGAATTGCCGCTCTAAAAGCAGCACGACCAGCTTCCGCTTGAGTAGGATCGTGGCGGAGTAAAATCCCTTCTATATAGGATATTCTCCCTTCCAGTAAGGAGGAGCTTGCCCGCTCGGTCAGTAGTACTTGGGCCTGTTGAAGTTGTTGGCGACCGGCTGCTACCTGGCGTCTCATACTGTAAGCTTCAGCCAGGGCTAAGCAGACCTCAATCTTGTTATCCAGCAGGGCTGATTCATCGGTTAAGCTAGCCGCCCGTTCTGCGGCGGCAAGGGCCGACCGACCTTTTCTCCGATTTCTACTGATTTCAAAATCCAGTAACCACTGATCGAAGGAAGTAGAGTCAAAAGTGCAGTTTGAATGATCCTCCAGCCATTCCTTTGCCCCTTCAAAATCGCCGATTCTCAGGAAATTCCGAATCTCCGACGCTTGCTGCTCACGGTCACAGTTTTGGCTATTTATTGCAGCTAGAAAACTACAAAAAAAACTAAGAGCGATTAATAGTCGAAGACTAGACATGGGAGCTAAAAATAGCTACTTCGTTACAATAAACGATCAAAAAGCGGCTAAGCTACCGAATACTAAGTCTCACACGTTGGTTGCGACTCCGCCCTGCGGGGGTACTGCTATCGGCAATCGGTTGGCTGCGCCCCAGCGCTTCGGTGCTGACCCGCTCGGTGGCAACACCACGCTCGTTGAAGTAGTTGACGATCGCAGCGGCACGTTGTTCACTCAAACGCTGTGCAGCGGTATAACTTAGGAGCGAATTAGTGTGTACGGCGAAATGCAATTGTATATCCTCACGCGATTGTAGCAGGAGTACTAGTCGATCCATTTCCGGATAAGCAATAGGCTTGAAATAAGCACTGTTGGGGGCAAATTGGAGTTGCTCCAGTAGCGTGTTTGCTCCCGGTTCTAATGGAATAAAGGCGAGATCCGGACCAGCAGGATTGGCCAGTATATTTGGCTGCTCACTTGCGGGTACCACACCTTTTACCCGCAAGTCGGGCGTGGGCACATCCTGAGTTCCCAGCACGACCTCTTCTTCGGCCAGTTGAGCTCGAATGAGGAGAGTCAGACTGTCCCTCAGGCGAGCGATTTCACTTTCTTCGGCTTCGTAAGCCAGGTCGATTCGTTGGCGGGCGGCTAAATTTTGCTGGATCGGAGCTTCCAGTTGTTCTCGCAAGCGGGCTTCGGCGGCTGGCTGTATGTCCAGTAGTAGCTCATTCTCCCAGCTGCTGCGTTCATAAACGGCGGGCTGTACATCTCCGAACAAGCCCTGGCGGATGTCGCCCTGTAGGTCCACACTATCGATTTCTGGGCGGTTACCGTTCCACTCGGCGCTGATCTGCTCACTAAGCTGCGGCACCCAATCTTCCTCGATCGTCCGGGCTACAAAATCACGGGCATTAGCTGGCGGTGGAATCACGATACTGTCCGTTTGCCATTCAAAGTCATAGCGTCCTTGTTGAACCATTCGTTCTTCTTGCTGAGCCCGGAAAATGGCTTTCATGCGCTCCAGCTCATCGAAAGAGTCTTCTGCATTATTGGAGGAACGCTCGGTAGCAGCAGCGCTGTTGGTGGCTGTCCGATTGTTGGGGGAATTTGTACTCCCGCGGGTCCTACCGTTGCCACTATTTTCGGTGGCGTTACGTCTTGCACTCGGGCTATCGCGATTGT
Organism: Bacteroidota bacterium; assembly: GCA_039030655.1. Classification (GTDB taxonomy): domain Bacteria; phylum Bacteroidota; class Bacteroidia; order Chitinophagales; family Saprospiraceae; genus Neolewinella. The sequence goes on from JBCCDS010000046.1 coordinate 22,186, forward strand.
TCGGTGGTACAGTATCCTGTTGAGCTGCCCGGTAGCGGTATCGTAAAGCTTCCAGTTCGGGGTCTACGTATCCAGCTAGGATATCTTCCCCGGCAGCTAGTTGTTGCTCGCGCAATTGGATCTCCAGCTGTCGCCTTTCTTCCCGCAGTTGATTGAGTGCTTCTTGTGACTCCTGAATTCGGCTGCTGATCCGCAATACGGCTGCTTCCCGGGCTTGATAATCGGGGCTAAAGCTGGTTTGACTAGCAATACCTTGTCCAACGCCTTCTATCTCAGGGTTGATTGAACGGCCTGCAGCAAAGTAACCAGGCATTTCCGCAGTGATGGCCGCGTAGGCGCTACTAGGTACAATCAAATAATAATTTCCGTCTTTATCGGGACGCAGGCGTCGCTCACGCCCGTCGATCATCACCCGCAAACTGGGATCAACCGCCTGGTCACTGGGTGCTGGAGGTAACTGCAACTGACCGCTGAGTAGCTGACATTCCTGCGGTCGAAATTCGGTAGGGCAATCTACCATTTGTAATTGATGACCATCCGCTTCTGCTACGCTAGCGACTAGTTGCACGGGGGATAAAACAGAAAAGCTGATGTTCTTCAGCGAAGATTCGTTCCAGGCATCAATGGCAAAACCACGACCAGGACGGAGTCCTTGGCCTGGACGATTGAGTGTGCAAATGCTGTGCTGCCAGATTCCGTCGCGACGATAGTAAAAGGAGAGGCCATCGGGGGCCAGGTAGGGCTGACTTTCTTCGGCTGCGGTATTGAGGTTAAAGAGCGCTTCGGCCTCAGACCAACGAGAGTCTGCTAGTGCTTGACGAATAAAAAGATCCGTATCACCATTTTGGCCTTCGGCCTGATAGAATAAGCGGCGATTCTCTAAATCGAAACAAGGCGCCCCTGTCTTGGCTAGCTCTTGTTCCAGCGGCCAATTTTCGGTGATTCGCCAGGAACGGTGCCCCTTGACCAGAAGGTCAATATAGGCCACCTCACCGATCCGCAGCACGGCGATTTCTTGTCCGTTAGGTCCGATACCAATGATACGATCAGCGGCGAATGAATTGATGGGTGCCCCGGCATTGAGCGGTCGACTCCAATTGCCCTCCTCGGAGCGCTGCATCAACCAGATATCATCGGCATTGCGACTGCCCTGATTGCGCGGGTGGTCGGCTAAACTGTAATAAAGCGTTTTGCCATCGGGGCTGAATACAGGATAGCGCTCCTGATAACGAGCATCAAAGTCCGTCAATCCTTGCCCTGCTAACGTAATCGACAGCATCAGTATACTAACGAGTAGCGAACCGTTTCGGCGCAGGTAGGGAGACATGAGGTAGTTGCTTATTCGGTTTGGGAACCAGTAGGGTACTTAGCACCATAAGTACTAAGCCGCACTAAAGATAAGACGCAATTACCTGCAAATAGTTACTTTATGACTGCTAAATAAATGCTAAAAATTTAGCTGAAGGCGGCTTTTGCTTACACCTCGTAGGTAATCTCCACCTCCGGAGTAGTGGGGTGCGACTGGCAGGTTAAAACGAAGCCATTAGCTACTTCATCATCATCGAGGGCGTAGCAAACATCCATTTTGACTCCACCTTTATTGACCTTGGCCATGCAGGTCGAACAGGCGCCTGCCAGACAACTGTATGGGGGGCTGAGCTTAGCTTCCAGCAAGCCATCTAAGATGGATTGTCCGGACTTGAGAGTTACTTGATGCTCCTGGCCGTTGATGGTCGCTTTGACTGTAGTACCATCGGCGTTAGCTGCACCATCACCAGCGGTTGCCTCACGTGTCTCGTTAGCAGATACAAAGCGCTCCTCGTGAATGAATTCCTTGTCGATACCGGCACCCAGCAAGCTTTGCTCGGCTACGTCAATCAGGTTGCCTGGGCCACAAATGTAGTAATGGGCTTCGGCGGCCTGTTGCGGGTGGCGAGCTAGGAATTCTCGAATTTTCTTACCGTCGATCCGCCCTTTCTCACCCTCCCAGGCAGCCTTTTTTCGGTTGAAAAGGCTGGATAGTCCCGTGCTGCGACGGATACGGCTTAAGGTATGGGTCACGTGCAATTGGCCCTTGAACCGCTCCTCCAACTGATCGAGTTCTTCTTTGAAGATGATGCTGTTTTCATCCCGGTTGCCATAGAGTAAGTAGACGTTAGACTTGGGCTCCTGATCTAGTACGGTGCGCAGGATAGACATTAGGGGAGTAATACCACTACCCGCACCGATTAAATAGATGTCGCGCCGTTGGTCGGCAGCTGGCTGAAATAGGAATCGTCCCTGAGGAGGCATGACGTCTACTGCTGTGCCGGGCTCCAAGTGATCGGCAATATGGTTAGACACCAGACCACCCCTTACACGCTTGACGCTGATGGCTAAATGCTCGGCCATCGGGCTGGAACTCATACTGTAAGCCCGCCGTACATCCTGACCATCAATTACGAATCGTAAGGTAAGGTACTGACCGGCATCGTAGCGAAACTGCTCTTGCAAGTCTTCGGGGATGGTAAAGGAAACAGTAACCGTATCAATGGTCTCATTTTTTACCGCGCTGACTTTAAGCGTGTGGAAGTCGGTATTGCTCATATTGGCCGGTCAATTTTTTTGCTCGGCAAAGGTAACCAGAGAAAGCATAATTAGTTCTTCTGACCGGTCAAAGAACTGTTACATCCCGAAGAAAAGAGGGACTAATAAGGTAGTCAACAGTAGGCAAATCAAGCTGAGTAGTAATCCTACGCGGGTGAAGTCCTTAAACTTGTATTGCCCGGCACTATATACCATGGCATTGGTTTGATAACCCACCGGACTGATAAAGCTAGCGGAGGCCGCTATAGCAACCGTTACTAGTAGCGGCATGGGGTCTAGTCCGGTTTGGTGGGCTACCGCTATGGCTACCGGAGCTAGGAGCGCCGCAGTGGCGTTGTTGCTCATTAGTTCCGTCAGGATGTTAGTGAGCAGATACAGGCCACCTACCAGGACAAAGGGGCCAGCCTGATGTAAGCTGCCACTGAGTAGCCGGGCAATGTTGCCATCCAGGCCACTGTTGCTCATGGCAGTACCTAAGCTTAACGCTCCTGCTAGTAAAAAGACAATGCGCCAGTTGATGGCTTCGTATACTTCGGTCATACTCATGGTACGACCGATGACCAGCGCACATACCCCAGCCAAGGCTGCCATAACGATATCGGTCAGACCTGCGGTAGTACAAAAAACGACACTGATGATGACTAGCGAGACGAACAAAAAACGCGAGCGCTTGAAGTCAGGTAAGGTGTCGGAAGACAGTAAAATGAAAGGGCTGTCTTGCTGCTGCTCAATGCGTTTCAACTCAGCTAGATAGTGCGATTTTACTTCCGCCAAGATCACATCCCCGGCCGTGAGGGGTAGTTGATAAAGGTGGCTATGGAGGGTAGCTTCTCGCTGACGAATGGCCAAGGGGACAGCCCGGAAAGAACGGCGAAAATCGACCTGCCGCAGGGTGCGGCCTACGAAGGAAGAGTTGGGCGTAATGACCATTTCGACCAGGGTGCTGGCGTTGCGTTGCAGGCCAGTACCCATTACGGTCACGCCTTTGTCGCCGCGTTGATCCAAAAGACGAATGTAGTCTTTGAGCGCTTTCATTTTTTGGCGGTCGCAGCGCACCTTCAGGGTGTCGTTCGTCTGTAGGCGAAAATCTCCGGGGGGCAGACTGAAGGTATTTTTATCGCGCCGCACTTCGATGATGTCCATATCCAGCTCTCGGACCAGCGGAGAGTCCATGATTCGCCGGCCCGAGAAGGCATCAGATTCCAGTAGGACAAACTCCGCCAGATAATCGTGGAGGGCGAATTTGTCGGTGAGGTCTTGCTGCTCCCGGTCGGGTAGTAGCTTGTAGCCCAGGTAAACGATGTAGATCAAGCCGCAAACAAGCAAAGGCAGCGCAATCGGTGCGAGGGTAAACATGGAGAAGCCGGGTAGACCGTGGTTTTGGGCGATCCCACTGACCAGCAGATTGGTAGAGGTGCCAATGAGCGTACACATTCCGCCCAGGATGCTGGCGAAAGAAAGGGGAATCAGCAGCCGGGAAGCTTTGACGCCGGAGGTAGCGGCAATTTGCCCGACAATGGGGATGAAGACGGCTACTACTGGCGTATTGTTGATGAAAGCGGAGCTGATGGCCACCAGTAACATCATCAGCAGGGTAGCGTACAGGGGCTGGGTGCGAAAGCGGGGTGCCATCCGCTGGGCCAGTAACTGTAAGGCGCCGGTCTTGAGCAAGGCGGCGGAGAGTACAAACATAAATGCAACCGTCAGGGTAGCGGGATTGCTGAAGCCGGCCAGTCCTTCCTCAATCGAAATAACTCCGCCACCTACCAGGCCGACAATGATCAGCATTGCTACGACGTCAACCGTTAGCCATTCCGTTACAAACAGGATGACCGCCAGAATGGTGACGATAAGCGTGATTAAGGCGGGGGTGAGCAAAATTAAAAGAGGTTCATATTTAGCGCTGTTGGGAACTGCAAAGTAAGGATGAATGGTTGAGCTATAAAAGAACTTGGTCCTCTTGACAAAAGCACTTGGGGCGCAGGCTCATTTTTCCATTGCGGCGCACTACCTTTGTCCACCGTATTTTAAAAAAGAGCATGGAACGCAGCGAACAGGAAAATATCCGTCGGGAAAATCTGGAGAAAATCCGCGAATTGGGCATCGAACCCTACCCTGCGGCCGCTTTTCCCGTAAGCGCCCTGGCGGCGGATATACACGCCCAGGCCGAAGAAGATGCTGAAGGGCAGATTACTAATTTTCAAGAGGTAAGCCTGAGTGGTCGTCTGATGTCGCGCCGCATTATGGGTAAAGCGGCCTTTGCAGAATTACAGGACAGCAGCGGCCGCATCCAGATCTACGTCAGCCGGGATGACATCGCGCCAGGTGAAGACAAGAGCTTGTACAATACACTCTTTAAAAAATTACTCGACCTGGGCGACTTCATCGGCATCAAAGGTTTCGCCTTTCGTACACGCCTGGGCGAGCTGACCATCCACGTCAAAGAATTTACCTTCCTAGCCAAATCTTTGCGTCCGCTGCCCGTGGTGAAAAAAGACGATGAAGGTAACGTCTATGATGCCTTTACCGACCCTGAGCTACGTTACCGCATGCGCTACGTTGACCTGACGGTCAACCCACAGGTTAAAGAAGTCTTTCAGAAGCGCTCGCGTACCATCACGGCCCTGCGTACTTTTCTGGATGATTTAGGGCTGATGGAAGTAGAGACGCCCATCCTGCAAGCTATTCATGGCGGTGCAGCAGCGCGCCCTTTTGCAACCCATCACCACACCCTAGATACGCCCATGTTTATGCGTATTGCCAACGAGCTTTACCTTAAGCGGTTGATTGTAGGCGGCTTCGACGGCGTATACGAGATCGGAAAGATGTTCCGTAACGAAGGCATGGACCGGACGCACAATCCGGAATTCACCATGATGGAATTCTACGTGGCTTACAAGGACTACAACTGGATGATGGACACGACGGAAAGGCTACTTGCCGAGGTTGTCAAGGCCGTCAATGGAACAGCAAAAGCCACCGTAGGAGAGCATGAAATTGACTTCGGTGGTCCTTATGCTCGCCTGACCATGTACGAAGCCATTGAGCAGTACACCGGTACGGACATCAGCGATATGGACGAAGAGGCGCTGCGTGCCTTCTGCAAAGCGCAGCATATCGAGGTCGATAAGACCATGGGCCGCGGTAAGTTGATTGACGAAATATTTGGTGAGAAGGTAGAGCACCTCCTCATTCAGCCAACCTTCATCACGGATTACCCTGTGGAGATGTCGCCGCTGACTAAAAAGCACCGCTCTAAGCCCGGACTGGTAGAGCGCTTTGAACTAATCGTAAACGGTAAGGAGCTGGCCAATGCTTACTCCGAGCTGAATGATCCGATCGACCAACGCGAACGCTTTGAAGACCAGCTGGAGTTGGGTAAGCGCGGCGACGACGAAGCAATGGCCCTCGACGAGGATTTCCTGCGCGCGCTCGAATATGGGATGCCGCCAACTTCCGGCATTGGCATCGGTATCGATCGCCTGGTGATGCTCATTACCGGCCAAGAAAGCATCCAAGAAGTACTCTTCTTCCCCCAAATGCGACCAGAAAAGGAATAATTCCATGTCCGGCAGCGCCGGGCATGGAATAAAAATTTATCCATGTACCCCGATCTATCCTATCTATTTCACGATCTCATCGGCACGGAGCCCGATAACTGGCTGAGCATTTTCAAGACCTTTGGCTTTTTCCTGCTAATGGCCTTTCTCACGGCGGCCTGGCTGCTAAAGATCGAATTGAAACGGCGGGAGCAACTCGGGCAATTCAAGGGCGTAAAAACGATTGTCGCTCCGGGTACCGCTATTAAACCACAAGACTACGTCATTAATGGTTTAGTGGGCTTTATCCTCGGCTATAAACTTCCCTACGCTTTTGCCCATTTCGAAGAATGGAAGCAGGATCCGGGTAGTGTACTACTGAGTACCGATGGCAATTTGTTATTGGGCTTACTAGCCGCAGCCCTGTTTGTGGGTTACTACTATTGGCTGGCACAAAAGGAAAAAGATCAACAACCCAAGACGCTGGACATCTATCCTAGTGACCGCATCGGTCCCATCACCTTTGTCGCTGCTATTGGAGGATTAATCGGAGCTAAGGTCTTTGCCGTAATCGAATACCTACCACAGTTTTTTGCTAACCCGGTCCATACTTTCTTTTCGGGTTCTGGCCTTGCGATTTATGGTGGCCTCATTGGTGGAACGATTTCCGTTCTTTGGTACTTGCGCAAACAGGATATTACCATATTACCATTTACCGATGCAGTAGCTCCTGCCCTGATCGTCTCTTATGGCGTAGGACGCATCGGTTGCCAATTGAGTGGTGATGGTGATTGGGGTGTTGCGGCTGGACCGCAGCCCGATTGGTGGTTTTTGCCCGACTGGATGTGGGCTTATAACTATCCGAATAATGTAATTAGGGAAGGTATACCAATTGACGGCTGTGAATTAGAATACTGCACTCAGCTTGCTGCAGCGGCCTTTCCCACCCCTTTCTACGAAACAGTAATGGCCTTTGCTATTGGAGCCATTCTCTGGTCGCTACGTAAGCGACTTACGCCCATCCCTGGTCTGCTGATGGCGCTCTATTTGATTTTCAATGGTATCGAGCGCTTCCTGATTGAATACGTGCGCATCAATGATCAGTATGATGTTTTTGGCCTTAAACTGACCCAGGCGCAGTTGATTGCCATCGGTTTTGTATTGGTTGGCGTTTGGCTGGCGTGGTACGCGCGCAAGCGGGCTACAGCGACTTAGTCGTAGGGTTTACCTACTCCTGCGTTGTAGGGGTTTACGCCTCGCAAGCGAAGAGGGTTTACCCGGCACTGACGTGCCAGGGGTTTAGCTTTCGCCAAGGCAAAAGCGTTTATTCCGGCCTCAAGCGACCGAAAGTTGTAAAAGAGCCTCGCCTGCGGCATCGCTAATTCTGACTCTTCTCTTCTCTTTTTTCTATCCTCTTTGCTCTACTAAGGGCGACGGCGTAGCCGAGCCCGTAGTAAACCGCGTCGCCGCAGGCGCGCCAACGGAGGAGGCTCCGCCGACGACCTCAACCCACTCCAGAGCGATGGCGCAGCCAAGCCCCTTTACAACGGAAGGTCCTACGGACCGCCCTAAACCAAGGCCATGCGCAGCATGCCAAAACGGAGGAGGCCCCGCCGACAACCTAAACTCTCAATCTTCCATCGCTTTTCGAATCCTTGCTACCGCTCTTTCCCAGCTGGCAATTTCCGTGCGGGTTTCTAGGCTAGATGCAAAAGGGTGTTGCTGCCGGTTTTCGATCGCTTCCAGCGCTACCTCCATCGCTTTTTCGTAGCGGTGCATGCGTTCATAAATTTCCATCTTCAGGCGACGAGGGAAGCCCGCTTCGGGTTCAATTTCCAGACTTAGGTCAGCTAATTGGATGGCCCAGTTCAGGTTGCGATTTTTATAAAACAAGTAGTCTGCCGCGCCGTCATAGGGCCAAGGATCGGTTGTTATCGGCTGCGCCAAGAGTTGTTTGATATTTTCCATTATATGGCTATCTACGCCCGTCTCGATAGGGAAACTGACTTGCACATCGGTCCAGGAGATATAGAGCCGTGCATCATTCGGGATTAGGTCGATACCAATGGTAAGGGTTTCATAATAGCGATGGGAGCGGGTGCTGGGAACCCGGAATCTGGCCGCGTCTAGATCAGGCCGGTAGTCGTAAGCACCGTATAGTGTCGTGTCTTTGTTGAGGATGATGACCCATTCTTCGGGCATCGGGATGCTCAATAAGCTGTAATTACCAGCAGGAACTACTTGACCGCCCAGGCTTAAATCGGCATCAAAACTGATGCGGGTACAGTAGCCAGCCCCCGTACGCCAGACTTCTCCCCAAGGAACTAAGCCGCCGTAGATGGTTCTTCCCCGAGCCGATGGGCGCTCGTATTCAATGCTTATTCGAGTGAAACCCACTTGTTGTTCTAGTCGACCTTGACCACTGAGGGGGGGATACAATGGCGCTTCCTGAGCTTGGAGGCCGTAAGAAAAAAGTAAGAACAGGCAGCAGTAGAAAAAATGAGGGAAAACAGTAAATGACATTTTGGTCGTTTTGTGGGCCGCTAAGGTATTTTGCGTACGCCTCCGACTGTCCGTACAAATTGTAAAAGGATGTAAAGGCGCGTAAATTCAGACTTGAACCCAGAGAATAAGCGTAATTTTGACGGGTGCGTATTTGGCCTTTCTTCGGTTTACTAACCCTCCTCTTGCTGGGCTTAAGTATCAGCGGGCTGGGGCGTCCAACGCCTGGTCCGACAATCCTGGCACCGGCAAAAATGGAAAGGAAAGCTAATCTCCTACTTCGGGAGTTGGGCGATGCCTTGCTGCGTACCCAGGGTGATAGCAGTAGTTACTTGCCCCCTGTGCACGAGCGAGAAGCTGGCGATTTTGTGTTGTACTTGAATCGCTACGTGGAATACGATAGTCTTTTGGCCATTAGCCCCTCCATTCTTTCTGGGCACGAGGAACTAGAGCAAGCTTTTATCGCTCTAGAAGATTGCACGACGGAAGAGGCCCTCTTGGGTTTTGTTTGGACTTCCGCAGGTGTTGACGTCAATGCGGCTTGTCTGGGTAGAGAACGCAGAGCAGACTGCTATCAGTTGAGTCTTAGCTATCCGCTTCCGGTATCCCAATCGCGTTCCTGGTGGTCGCGCAATTATTGGTGGTTATTGCTGTGGGCGATGACGGCCCTGGGATTGCTTTGGTACCAGGCTAGGCATAAGCCTTCAATCGCTACTAAGGGTGGAGTTGCCCCTGGAGTTTCAGCAGCCTCCACGCCCCCTGTAGCCGTAATAAGGAATAGACCTGCGGAAGTACAAATTACCGCTCAAAGCTGCTTTCTACCTAGTCAGCAGTTAATGCGAATCGGAGCGCAGGAAGTCCCCCTGACTTATCGCGAAGCCAAGCTGCTGGAGTATCTACTAGACCACCAGAATGAACCCCTGAGCCGCGAGCAGATCAAAGCGGCCGTTTGGGGATCTGAAGGGCTGGTCGTAGGCCGTAGCCTGGATGTATTCATCTCCCGCTTGCGCAAATTACTGGTGACTGATGAAGACGTGAAGATTAAGACGCTGCACGGTTTGGGGTATCGGCTGGAGGTGTAAGTGGGTGTACCTACCCCTTCGTCGTTAGGGTTTACTTTTTGCGGGGCAAAAAGGGTTTACTGCTGCCAGAGCAGCAGGGTTTATTTCGGCCGCAAGCGACCGAAAGTTGTAAAGAGGCTCGCCTACGGCATCGCTCTTATTATCTTTCCTCTTTCCTCATGTTCAATCCAGGCGACGGCGCAGCCGAGCCCGAGTCAAACCGCCGAGGCCCCTGGCCGAGCGCTAAACCACGATGGCGAAGCCGAGCAAACGGAGGAGGCTCCGCCGACGACCTCAACCCACCCCAAAGCGATGGTCCCGAAGTACCGTGGGAAGCCCCTTTACAACGGGAGGTCCTATGGACCGATCTCAACCACGACGGCGTAGCCGAGCAACGAAGGAGGCTTTGCCGACGACCTCAACCCTCCAGGCACGTCAGCCAGCCGTCAAAAGCTCCAACCTTAAGTATTCCTTAACCATAACTGGCCAACGGCGATAGATCGTAGGGAGGTCTATAACGGTTTAAAGAACAAGCCGTTGGTTGTCAGTATCCTAGCTAGTAGGAGGCTGGCGAGCCAGGGCGCGTTCCCATGAAACCATATTATTGCATTTAATCCCTAACCACCATGAACAAGAGCCGTCTTTTATTCCTGCTGGCGCTCATTTTTACGCTAATAATGCCACTCTCGGCACAGCAATTTGGGCAGAATAAGCCCCACTACGATCAGTTTGAATTCAAGGTTTACCAAAGCCCCCATTTTGAGCTGTATACCTACATCAATAATCAAGAATGGCTATTAGATTTTCTGAATGATGCCGAAGAGTGGTATCAAGTCCATCAATTGGTTCTCCAGGATACGATCGCCTTTCGCAACCCCCTGATTATTTACGGCAATCACGCCGATTTTCAACAGACCAATGCCATTTCAGGCAACATCGGCATTGGTACTGGGGGGGTGACTGAAGCCTTCAAAAATCGGGTGGTAATGCCTGTGGCGATGACCGGCCCTCAGACGCACCACGTACTGGGCCATGAGCTGGTTCACGCCTTTCAGTACGACATGGTCATTCGTGGCGATAGCACCAGCTTGCGCGACCTGGCCAACCTGCCCCTTTGGATGGTGGAAGGCCTGGCTGAATACATCAGCATTGGTGGGGTAGACCCTTTTACGGCCATGTGGTTGCGCGATGCCGTACTTAATAAGAAAGTACCTAGTATTGAAGACCTGAGCCGTGGTGACTATTTCCCTTATCGCTACGGTCAGGCCTTTTGGTCTTTCGTTACGGGGCTGCACGGAGATGACATCATCAACCCTTACTTCCGCTTAACGGCCCGCGTTGGGCTGGAGCAATCAACGCAGTTGATGTTCGGCTACCCACTGGATACCCTGAGTAGTCTCTGGGAACAAGCCATCGAACGCAACTTTAGCCCATTTGTGGGGCAAGAGGCGGAAGAGCGCTTTGTCGGCCGGCCCCTTATTCAACCCGGACAAAATGGTGGTCGCATCAATGTAGCTCCAGAAATCAGTCCGAACGGTCGCTACGTCATCTTCCTTTCCGAGAAAGACTTGTTCAATATCGATCTATTTCTGGCCGATGCCCGTACCGGAGAGATCATCCGCAAAATTCGCACTACCCGACGGGGTGGGCATGTAGATCATATCAACTACATCGAAAATAGTGGTACCTGGTCGCCCAACGGTCGGGAATTTGCCTACACTACCGTAAGCCGTGGCCGCAATAGCTTGGTAGTTGCCAACGTGGAGCGAGGCCGCTCTGACCGTGAACTGCGCCCGGAAAGCCTGGAAGCTTTTAGCAACCCCAGCTGGTCGCCTGACGGCCGTAGCATTGTCGTCACCGGATTGAAGGAAGGACAAACTGATCTCTACAGCATTGATGTGCGTTCGGGCCAGGCTACGCAATTGACGGACGATGTCTACAGTGAGCTGCACCCCAGCTGGAGTGCTGATGGCAGCAGGCTCTACTTTTCTACTGATCAATTGGCCATCACCTCCGGCAATCGCAGCCACGGTGCTAATCGCTTTAACTTGGCTCAGCTAGAACTGGCCAGTGGTTATGTGACTAATTGGGAAGTATTCCTGGGGGCCGACAACCTCAACCCCGTCGAAGCTGCTGATGGCAGTATCGTTTTTCTGAGTAATCGCGATGGCTTCCGCAATATCTACCGTTTGCAGCCGCAAAGCGGAGCAATTACGCAGTTGACCGACCTGATCACCGGTGTGTCGGGTATTACCCACCATGCTCCGGCTATCAGCATGGACCGTCGCAATGATCGACTGGTGTATACTTATTTTAATCAGCGTGGCTACAAGATTTACCAGGCGCGCGCAGAAGATTTGTTGGAAAAGCCTGTAGCGGCCGACGATGTCGATTTGAGTCCGGCCACTCTCCTGCGTTTAAACCAGCGGGCTCCGCTGGTGGTCGATCAGCTGCTACAAGCCATGGACCAAACGGAGGTCATCAGTCAGTCCGATATCCAGACCGTCGATTACCAGCCACAGTTTAAGTTGGATTACGTCGGTGGCGGAGTAGGGGCCGGTGTGGGCAGCAATCAGATTTTTGGAACTACCGCAGGCCTGGCCGGCGGCGTAGATTTTCTGTTCTCCGATATTTTGGGCAACAGCCAATTCTTCACTAGTCTGCAGCTCAATGGCGAGCTTACGGACTTTGGCGGAACGATTGCCTACATCAATCGCAAAAATCGCCTGCAATACGGCCTGAGTTTGGGGCGTACGCCTTTCCGAAGCTTTGGAAATTTACCGGTGGTGAGCGACACCCTTCGTTTTAGCGACACGGAGACTTTACCGGTGCTCAATTCGCCCTATGCCATCAGTCGCTTGTACGAAAACAAGTTGGGGGCTTTTGCCCAGTTACCCTTTACGACCAATTTACGGCTGGAGGGCAGTGTAGATTTCTCGATCTATACCAACCGAGTGGACCAGTACAACCGCTTTTTCAGCGAGGATGGTCAGTTTTATCTGGGGCAACTCGGGCAGCCAGAGCGTCGTCGTGATCTGGAGCAAGCTTCCTTCAGTTTAGGCCGTTTGGGCGTGGCGTTGGTGGGTGACAATTCTAGCTTCGGCCTCACGGCACCTCTGCGTGGACAGCGCTTCCGGATTGGGGTAGATCGTTATCTGGGGGGATTTGATTTTACGGGTGTGAATGTGGACTTCCGCAGGTACATCCCCATCGGTGGTAAAGCCGCTTTTGCCCTACGGGCGCTCCACCAAGGCCGCTATGGAGGCACTAGCGATAATCTGTTCCCCTTTTATGCGGGCAGCCCCTGGTTTATGCGTGGTGCCTCGAGTACTAATCTGGCCGATGCTTTTGCGCGCAACGGTCGGAATCTGGAAGAGCTAGTAGGTAGTAAGCTCTTCGTGGCTAATGCGGAGATCCGTATTCCCTTTACGGGACCCAAGCAGTTGGCCTTGATCAAGTCGGGCGTATTGTTTAGTGATCTCAGCTTCTTTGTAGACGGTGCAGTGGCCTTCAATAACTTCAATCAGTTTGACGGCCCGACCTTTACCCTGGGTCCCGACGGCGAGCCCCTGATCAATCCCATCACCGGCGAGCCTTTCGTGACTTTGCCGGAGGCACGGCCACTATTCACTGCAGGGGTTTCCTTGCGGCTGAACTTGTTCGGAGCCATGATTATTGAGCCCTACTACGCCCGCCCCCTAATTAAGGATGCTGGCTTCAATTTCGGTATCAATATTCTTCCAGGTTGGTAGGCTGAGCCATTCTTTAAAGGCCCTTAACTACAATTGCTGGAAACAGGTCGGGGCGAAGGATTACCTTCGCCCCGATGCTGTCTATCCCCACACGACTATCCATCATGATGTTTCTCCAGTTTTTTGTCTGGGGGTGTTGGCTCGTGACTATGGGGACTTATTTGCTGCGCAATCTTCAATTTAGCGGCTTGGAGGTGGCCATGATTTATGCAACCAATTCGGTAGCAGCTACCATCACGCCCATAATTATGGGTGTGATTGCTGACAAGTTTTTCAGCGGAGAGCGACTGATGGCCATTTTACACATTTTAGGGGGCTGTTGTATGCTAGCCGTATACAATACCACCGAATTTTGGCCCTGTTATTTCATGATGTTGGCTTATAATCTCTGCTACGTACCCACTTTTAGTCTCAGTACTTCGATTTGTTTTTTTCACCTGAAAGATCCCAGTAAGGAGTTTCCTCCCATTCGGGTGTGGGGCACTATTGCCTGGGTAGTAGCCAGCTTTTTACTGAGTTGGTTGGCCATCGAAGAAAAGGCTACTCCGCTATTGATTGCGGGTGTAGTGAGTATTATATATGGTTGCTATAATTTCAGCTTGCCGCACACCCCGCCGCAACCAGGTTTGAGTTGGGCTAATCTAAAGGGCGATGATGTGCGCTCGCTAATTCGAGATCGAGCCCTCTTGGTTTTGGTAGCTTCTCTGACCCTTATTTGTATTCCAGCGGCCTACTATTATACTTTTTTAAATTCCTTCCTCAATGAGGTCGGGGTGACCTACGCCGCCGCCAAGATGAGTTTGGGTCAATTGGTCGAAATCGTTACGGTCTTAGCCATGCCCTGGTTTTTTAGCCGCTTTAGGTTACGCTCTATTTTATTCGTGGGGCTGGTGGTTTGGGGACTGCGTTACTTTGCTTTTAGTGTTGGCCGACCTGATTTTCACGACTACCTCATTTACGGTGGGATACTGGTGCAAGGTTTTGCTTTTGCGTTTACTACGCTGGCGGCCCAACTGTACGTCAATAGTCGGGTGCCTTCCTACCTGCGCTCTACGGCCCAGGGGATGATTGCTTTTTGCACTTTAGGAATTGGCGCTTTCGTAGGTTCTGCTATTGCTGGGCAGCAGGTAGCTAAGTTTGCCGAAGGGGCTGATCAACACGATTGGGCAAGCATTTTCTGGTGGCCAGGCATCTTCGGTATGGCTGTAGCCATTTTCTTTTGGTGGCGTTTTCCGGCCCAGACTCGGATGAATTATGCCGAAGAAGTGTAAATTAGCCATAGAAGTAATTTAGACTTATTTCTTGCTGGCGAGCGAAAAGCCAAGTAGGTTCTGGCAAGCTGCCTTTTTGAGTGCATAGCCCCAGCTATGGACGAAAAAAACAGCGAAGCCCAGGTTCTGCTTAGCTTTCCACGCAGTCGGATTACAGAAGTCTAAATCACTTCATACCCTATTAACAACCCTATTAATTATGCCTGCTCGTCCGAAATGGAACTGGGCCCTCTATAGCCGTAGCCAACAGCTCGCTTTGTGGAGCCTCACCTTGATTATTGTACTCGTATTTGCTCTCAGTCATCTATTGCGATGGTCGCCTCGCGAAATCCCGCTAGATGAAGATTTGCTTGCCGCAGCGGCCATGCTGCGTTCAGCGCCTAGCGAGGCAGAACCTCCCAATCCTCCTGATGAGGAAAATTCTGAGGAATCGCCAACAAGGCGGTCGGCTGCGGTGCCGGTAGCTGCTAGTTTCCCGTTTAACCCGAATACCGTTTCTCAGGAAGAATTGCAACGCCTTGGCTTGCAGGAATACCAGGCACGAGCCTGGGTTCGCTACCGAGCAAGTGGTGCTCAATTTCGACAAGCTACGGATATCGGCCGCTTACGGGTGCTGAAGCCAGCAGATGTGGATCGGTTGCTTCCCCTGGTCCAGCTGCCAGCTGAGGAACCCCACACCGAGGCCATCGCCACAAACAACAGCCGAGCAAGGGAGCAGGAGGATGAAAATGCTTCCAGCACCGATTTATCAAGTGAAGCGGGAGGGATGATTCAGGAAAGCAACTCTACTACAGATCCGGGCTCTCGAGTGGAATCTTTTCCTACGACTTATGAAAACCGCGCGGCCTTAGTGGCCTATACCGATGACTTTACCATTGATATCAACCAGGCTTCAGCGGCAGAATGGGAACAATTACGAGGCATTGGCCCCTATTGGGCGGGCCGTATCATTAAGTTTCGCGATGCACTGGGTGGCTTTACTGCTCTGGAGCAGATCGGTGACACCTATGGTTTTCCTGATTCAACTTTTCAGGCCATTCGACATCAGTTGGAAGTGGGAGATTTATACCGTTTGCTTCCGATCAATCAAGCCACGGTCGATGAATTAAAAGCACATCCCTATATCAATAGCCGACTCGCGAATGTGCTGGTCAATTATCGAGAGCAGCATGGTCCTTATAGATCAGGAGATGATTTGGCGAATATTCGAATATTGACCGAAGCGGGGAGAGCTAGACTAATACCCTATCTAGCCTTCTGATCTAGCGACCTTTCCACTTGGCCTTGAACCCTAGTAAAGCGGCGGTCCCAATAGCCGTCAAATAAAAAGGGTAGATCAAGGCAGCAGGGAAATACCAGCGGAAGTACAAAGAAAAAAGGCGGTAATACTTACTAACGGACCATAAGATCCAGCCGTCGATGATGGCTTTGGTCAGCCAAGTGAGCATTGCTGGCCAGAGCAGTTGAGGCCAAATAGGACTGAGTACTAGCCCCAGGACGATGCTTAGACTGGTTAGGTAACTAAGCCCCTGCGCCAACTGTAAGTCCTGGTTGCGATAGGCACCACTTTTCCCAGCCCAGCGTAGTCGCTGTTGCCAAAAGGCCCGCCAGCCAGCAACGGCTTGGGTGTAGACGACGGCCTCTGGGCGATTAATGAAACGAATAGCCTGCCCCTGGCCATTTTGCTGAAGTTTGTGCAAGAGTAGCACATCGTCTCCGGAAGGCAGATGATCTACGCCCTGGTAGCCACCCATCTGGTGAAATAATTGACGGTCGATGGCCAGATTAGCACCATTGGCCAGGATCGGTCGACGACGCTGAGCATAAGCTGCCGTCAAAAACATATAGGCCATAAAGTCGAGGGCCTGAAAACCTGAACAGAGATCCTGGGCCGAACTGATCAGCACCGGACCAGACAAAAAACTGCCGGACTGATAATCTGCTAAGAGCGCGCTTAAGCCGTGAGGAGACCAGCGACAGTCGGCGTCGGTCGTTACGATAACCGCTGCCTCAGACTGCTGGATGGCGTAGCTGAGGGCAGCTTTTTTGTGAGCGACCACACTGTCTTCTGCCGGCAGAAAATCAGCGAGATGTAAAAGTTGTACGCCGGGAAAAGTATAGGCAATAGCAGCGGTTTTATCCGTTGAATAATCGTCGATGACACAAATACTAAGCTGCTGTTGGGGATAGTGGAGCTGCTGCAAATCACTTAAAAGCTGCGGTAAGTTGCGCGCTTCATTGCGGGCGGGGATGAGCAGCGAAACGGAGGGTAAGGCCTCTGGCTTTGCCGAATAGGGTAGGGGAGTTATGCAGCTCTGGCGCCAATGGAAATAGTTGAGCAGTTGCCAGCAGAGGTAGAGACCGGCAAAAAAAAGCGGGAGGTAGTGCAGCACGGCCGTTTAGGGTCGTTGAGTGGTCAAATGACGCTTGTCAGCGCCCTTAAACAAAGTCTTTTCCTTCTGGTGGATCGGCCGGCAATTCTTCGTAGTCAATTTCGATTTCACGTGGTTCGCGCCCTTTCCCGCTTGCTTGCTGTTGGAACATTTCGAACATCGAATTCATTTGGTCCGACTGTTCTGACATTTTGCGTTTTAGGTTGCGACGTACCAGGGCTACTATAACCAAAATAGGGGCTACGAAGGGAAGGCTTAAGCAAAAAATAGCACCGACAATCAGGCCGGCAATGGGGTTTCTTCCCACAACGTTGCCGATACGGCGGAAGATGCTCAAGAGCAGTTTATGGTCTAGGATAGCTACTGCGCCCAGGGCAACGGGAACGGCATACCACAGCATCTTGTATAACCACGCGAATACCGTAAAGGCCAGATAAATGACCAGGCCGAAAACGACTAGCCCCAATAAGCCCCGTAAAGGAGATCCCCCATTTTGTGGGGAGGAGCCACCTATTTGTCCACTATGCATAGTTTGTGATTTATGGGGGACGTCCAATCTGTCCACCGCTTTAAACAAATAACGGTAAGCCGTTGAGCAGGGTTGGCCCCGGTCGACGAATGTAGCGCTTTTATCGGCGGATGTTGCGTTAAGACAAAGCTAAACGCCTTGCAGCAGCGATCGCCGGGCACTAAAAGTCTTATCTTTGACCATCCCAAGATTTACGGACATGAAAACGATTCTACTCAGCGTACTGACTTGTGCTTTTAGTCTGGCGATTTCCGCCCAGACGACTACGCTACGTGCCAATCTCAATGGCTGCGCCGGTGACCTCAAGCTCTACCAGTTTAATGGCGTAGGTTTTACGGAAGCTGCTACGATAGTGGCTGAGGAAGAGGGCAGCTATGTCTATGCTGCCGAGCAAGCTGATCCTAGCTTTTATTACGTCGGTACGGCTCCTAATAATGTGCTGCCCGTCATTTTGGGTGGAGCAGATACAGAAGTGCAGCTGAGTGGGAACTGCCGCCAGTTGCGTCGTGCTCAATTGATCGACGACGGGATCAACGAAGCTTATGCGGAGCTGAAAGCCAGTTTTGAAGGCTTTAATCGTCGTACACGTACGGAAATGACCAATTTCAATCAAGCGGTACAAGCAGGTAATGACGAACAGCGACAGGCAATATTGGAGCGGATGCGTAGTCTGGATAATGAAAAACGCGAACTGGTCAGTACGACTAAAGCTAGCGATCCCCTGTTAGGGCGCATTGCAGCTGTCAATACTTTCTTGAGTTATCAGGTACAAAACGACGGGCAGTACACTAATGAGATTGAGTTCTTCGTAAATACCTTTTTTCAGTTTGCTGACTTTGCTGATCCCGGTTACAACGACTTACCCTGGACCTACGAAAGCGCTAAAAACTACACTACAGCACTCATGCAGGTGCAGCAGCAAGATGATCTCTACAGTAGCATTTTAATGATGGCTGACCGCTGGCCAGCCGCTAGCCGCGCTCGCTTTTTTGCGATGGGAGGAGCCTATGCCGCTTTGCTACAGTCGAAAAACCCAATTACTATGCGATGGGCGGATCTTATCATTGAGCGCTACGGTGAGACGCAGGCTTCAGCCGTTGCGGCAATTCGCCAGCAGTTGCAGTCGGTCGCCACCTTTATGCCGGGTGGCCAAGCTCCCGAAATTGAAGGTAATGCCCCCGATGGGAGCATGATTAAATTGAGCGATTTGCGCGGCCAGTACGTATTGATTGATTTTTGGGCAAGTTGGTGTGGCCCCTGTCGGCGGGAAAACCCTAATGTGGTGCGAGTGTATAACGAATACCATGAGCTGGGATTTGAGATACTGGGGGTAAGCCTAGACCAAAGAGCCGATAAATGGACGGCAGCCATTGAGGCCGATGGCTTGAGCTGGTTGCACGTCAGCGATCTGAAAGGCTGGCAGAGTCAACTCTCGCGGCCCTATGGCGTTTCCTCTATTCCTGAAACGGTACTGCTAGATCCGGAAGGCAGAATCGTGGCTCGTGGCCTGCGCGGCGCTCAATTAGAAGCCAAACTGGCCGAGCTCTTTGCTGGTCGGCGATAGCGACAGGACGGCCTAACGCAAATACATAATCAGAGCTTCTGGAGTTAATTATCTTTGCCCCCCTTATGGAAAATACTAGTAATTGGCAACGACGTCTTCCCACCGTAGCGCTCATCGTCGGACTGATGGTTGCGCTCGATCAATGGACTAAGCACTGGGCAGCCAATAAATTTACCCTGGATCACATCCCCGACGAAAAGTATTGGGATGGCTTCTTTAGCTTCAATTTAGTGCACAATCCTGGTGCTTTTTTGTCCTTAGGGGCCAATTTCCCAGACTGGTTGCGCATGCTGCTGCTGAATATTTTGCCCGCTATTTTACTGGTGGGTATGCTGTTTTACATCCTGCGTAGTAAGTCCCTAGATAAATGGATGATCATTGGGTTAAGTATGATCGTAGGTGGTGGTCTGAGCAATATTGTAGACCGCATTTGGTCAGGTTACGTGGTAGACTTTATGCATATGAAGGTATTTGGCCTACAGACCGGTATCTTTAATGTAGCTGACCTAGCCATTGTTTTTGGCATGATATTCTTGCTGCCGTCGATGTTTAGAGGAGAACCCCAGGAAGCTCAGCTGGAAGAAGAACCCCAGGAGGTCGCTAGTTAATCTGTTTGGATCATGCTTGAGTAGTGGCGCCCGGAATATGATAAGCGATAAGTGATCATTGATAAGCGATATCGAATTGGGAGCTGGCTACTGCTTTGGGCATTATCCATTTCGGCTCAGGAAGGCCCCTTGTTGAGCGTTTATGGTAATGATGATTACCAGCCTCTAGCCTTTGCCAGTGTGATTTCACTGCCCGATAGCAATATCCAAACCATTACTGATGCCCAGGGGCAGCTGCGTCTACCCGAGAATTGGGAAGGAGACGATCAGCTGCTAGTGAGTTACCTCGGCTATGAAGACGGGCAAGCATCCAGGGCTGAACTAGCAGCTAGCGACTACATAATTACTTTAGGCGAACAGACTGGGGAGTGGACGAATATTGCACCGGTGGTAATCGGTCGTAGGAAGCAACTAAGTCGGGAGTTAAGCCAATCCGTACAGCTGCTAGAGGAGTCAGCCATACAATTGTCCATGCCAGCGAATAGTGCTGACGTGTTGGCGGAAGTTGGGGGTGTTTACGTACAAAAATCGCAGCAGGGTGGAGGGTCGCCGATCTTACGTGGTTTTGAGGCCAACCGGATATTACTCGTTGTGGATGGGGTCAGGATGAACAATGCCATTTATCGAAATGGGCATCTGCAAAATGCCATCACCATTGATGCTAATGCCTTAGAAAGCATCGAAGTAGTTAGTGGGCCAGGCTCCCTGGAGTACGGTAGTGATGCAGTTGGTGGAGTGGTGCATTTTCGGACGCGCCAGCCTGACTTTCAGCAAGGTTTTAGCATACAGCGATTGCAAGTGGCTACCCAGTATGGCACTGCTGCCAAGCATCGACAACTGCGCTTAGGCTTTGAAGCCAGTGGAAGCAAGTTCGCCAGTCTTACGTTGCTTAGCCTCAATCGCTTTGGTGACTTAAGGGCCGGTGAAAACCGCCCCAAGCCTTTCCCAAATTTTGGTCTTCGCCCCTTTTTTGTAGCGCGCATCAACGGTCAGGATAGTTTAGTTAGCAATGCGGCCCCTAACCGACAATTATTCAGTGGTTACGATCAGCTGGATATCCTACATAAGCAACGTTATGACCTGGGCAATTCCTGGGAGGCTCAGCTCAATTTTCAGTATTCCATCAGTAGCGACATCCCACGCTACGATAATCTCATCGAAGTCCGTGACGGACAATTGCGCTGGGCTGAATGGGACTATGGTCCGCAAACCCGCTTACTGAGCAGTCTGCGCCTGGAAAACCGCAACAGCAGCTTTTTTGCAGATTACAGCAGCCTGATCATCGCTCGGCAGTCGGTGCAGGAAGACCGACGGGAGCGACGGATAGATGACCCACTTCGAGCCATTAGCGAAGTTGATGTAGAACAGTGGACGGTGCAACTGGATTTTGACAAAAGTTTAAAGTTGGGCCAACGCCTGGGTTATGGCTTCGATGCGCGGACGGATATAGTTGAAGCATTGGCCTTTTGGCAAGACGCTGATCGGGAGCGTGCACCCTATGCTGGCGCGGCTACGCGCTATCCCAGCCAAGGCAGCCGACTAAGTAGTATAGGAGGCTATGCGGACTATCGACTTAAAACCCCAAATCAATGGACATTTGGGGCCGGTGTCCGTTTTAATCAGCAATGGTTACGAGCAGCTTTTGGTGTCAACGACCCAGTGGAATGGCCGGCAACTTATCTCCAAGGGGTGGAAAACAACCAGACTTCCTTGACGGGTACTGCGAGCATCCAAAAAGAAACGCCCCACAGTCGCTGGCACTTACTTTGGGCTCAGGCTTTTCGTGCGCCAAATATCGACGACTGGGTGAAGTTTCGAGAGCGCAATGGCCGTATCCAGGTGCCCAATCTAGACCTTCGTCCAGAACGTTCCAACAGCCTTGAGGTTGCTTGGAATTTTAGTACCTACCTTCCTGCAGTAAGCAGGCAGGCTTCCGCCCAGTACGGGGACGTCGGTCCACCCCCCCACTGGACCATTGAGGCTGTCGCCTACTTTAGTTGGTTGCAGGACGCCATCATTCGTACTGATTTTCAACTCCCAGATGGTAGTAACTTTTTCCTTAGCCGGGGAGATACCCTCTTGGTCCAGGCTAATGTTAATGCCGAGCGGGCGCAGGTGTATGGTTTCGATTTGTCGATCAATCGAACGATCAACCAGTTTTGGTCCTTCCAAACTGAAGCTCACTGGTTGCGGGGCCGTCGTTTTCAAGCTGGCCCGACGGGCTCCCTTTGGCTACCCCAGGATCACATTCCACCGGCTTATGGACGAAGTCGACTTCGTTATGCCACGGGTCCCTTTTTGGCCGAATTAAACGCGCGCTACCAATTGCGGAAAGAATTGGAAGACTACGCAGTAAGTGAAATTAGCCTAGTTGGAGATGGGCTGATTTTTGATCGTAGTGGTACCAGCGATAATCTAGAATTGACGCCCATCGATCCAGATACCGAAACCTATAGTGGTGCCTATGGCTGGTGGACCCTAGGCCTAAATTTGGAGTTTAGAGCGAGTGAACAGTGGACTTTCCGTTTGGGCTTCGATAATATTTTCGACCGCCACTACCGCACTTTCGGCAGTGGAATTTCTGCTCCCGGTAGAGATTTTCGTATTGGCTTAAGCTGGAGGCAAGCAGAGGAGTGAAAAATGCTTAGCTTGGTTTCAAAACTAAGCAACTTTTTTAGCAAGCTGTCGTTTATTGCTGTGACAGCTATTGGCTCCATCGGTCTAAAGGACTGAAGAACTACCAGACTAAAGTTTTCCTACGCTATGTCAGCAGAACTACAACTCGCCACCAAGAACTTGAAGAAGCAAGGCTTCCTTGATATTGAGGTAGACCCACTTCTCGACCTGGAAGCGGAAATCAACCGCCTCAAAAAAGAGAAAAATGCCATCATCCTGGCGCATTATTATCAGGATTCCGAAATCCAAGATATTGCAGATTATATCGGCGATAGTCTGGGCCTCAGCCAGCAAGCGGCCAGTACCGATGCCGATATGATTGTCTTTGCTGGCGTGCATTTTATGGCCGAAACAGCTAAAATGCTCAGCCCACAAAAGAAGGTATTGCTACCCGACCTAAAGGCCGGTTGTAGTCTAGCGGATAGCTGCCCAGCTCCAGTATTCCGCAAGTTCAAAGAGAAGTATCCCGATCATAAAGTGGTCAGTTATATCAACTGCACGGCGGAGCTGAAGACACTGACCGATATCTGCTGTACAAGCACCAATGCCCGCCACATTATTGATTCCATTCCCACAGATCAGCCCATCATCTTTGCGCCCGATGTCAATCTCGGCCGTTGGTTGATCAAAGAAACGGGCCGTGATATGGTACTTTGGAATGGTAGCTGTATGGTTCACGAAATCTTCAGCCATGAGAAGATTACCAAGTTGATGCTGCGCCACCCGGAAGCTAAATTTATCGCCCACCCGGAATGTGAAGCCCACCTGCTGGATATGGCGGATTACATTGGTTCTACCTCTGGCTTGTTGCGCTACACCAAAGAGACAGCAGCCCAGGAATTCATTGTTGCTACCGAGCCGGGAATTATTCATCAGATGGAATTGGCTAGCCCCGATAAGACCTTCATACCGGCTCCACCCAATAATAGCTGCGCTTGTAATGAATGTCCACATATGAAGCGCAACACTCTGGAGAAACTCTACCTCTGTATGGAATATGAGCAGCCTGAAATACTGCTAGAAGATTGGGTGATCGAACAGGGCAGGGCGTCTATTGATCGGATGCTGGAGATCAGTGAAAAAGCAGGACTGTAAGGACGATTATTGAGTGAATAGATGATTTGATGACTGGATATTTTCTATTATCCCATCATCCGCTCCGAGGACGTCGCTACCCAACTACCGACTAATTCCCCTGCTCCAGACCTCGGAGAGCCTGCGCTGCGCTTCGAGATATCCGAGGACGTCGCTACCCAACTATCGACTAACTTACCCACTACCCAATGTCTCACCTCCCCTACGTCGAAACCCTTCCGCTGGAGAATCGGCTGCGCAAGAATTTTAAGCACTTCCGCAGGTGGGCCCGTCGACGAGGACTCGAAGCCTATCGGGTCTACGATGCGGACTTGGATGAATTTCCCTTTACGGTAGATTTCTACGGAGACCAACTCTACGTAGCCATCTACGCCGACCGTGGCCCCGCTGGCTGGCGGGCAATACCAGAACCTATTAGGGAGGAGGGCTTAAGTGAAATTTTTCAAGCTGTCTTGGGGGTTGGACCTGCGGAAGTACAAATAAAAAAGCGACAAAAGCAACGCGGGGAGCAGCAATATGAAAAGCTGAGTGAGGACAAACAGTTTTTTGCCGTGGCAGAACAAGGGCTCCAGTTTTGGGTCAATCTTACGGACTATCTGGATACGGGATTATTCCTCGATCACCGCAATACCCGGGCCATGGTGCGGGAGGCAGCAGCCGGGAAGAGCGTGCTCAACCTGTTTGCTTACACCGGCTCTTTTACCGTCTACGCGGCGGCCGGGGGAGCACGTACTACCCACACTCTTGACTTGTCGACCACCTATCTTGAATGGGGGCAGCGCAACCTGGCGCTGAATGATTTAGCGGGCCCTCAACACCGTTTTGAAAAGGTGGATGTATTGGCTTGGTTGCAGCAACCTATCCAGGAAAAGTACGACATCATTGTACTTGATCCACCAACCTTTTCCAACTCCAAAGCGATGAAGGAGGTCCTGGATACCCAGCGCGATCACGTTATGATGATCAACAGTTGTATAGAGCGACTGGCGTCGGGGGGAGAATTGTATTTCAGCACGAATAACCGTCGATTTAAACTGGAGGAAGCAGCGCTGCAAGCCAGCAGTATCCGAGAAATCAGCCACCAGACAGTACCCGATGATTTTCGCAAAGGTGGAATCCATCGCTGCTGGAAAATCAGCTAAAGACTTTTGGCCAGCGGCTTAAAAAGCTGCTATTTTTACTCCCATGCGAGCACTCATTCAACGCGTTAGTTCAGCGGCCTGTATGGTCGACGGGCAGACTACCGGGCAGATTGATACCGGGCTATTGGTCCTATTGGGCATTACTCCTTCGGATACCCAGGAAGATATCGACTGGCTGGCTGGCAAAATCAGTCGCTTACGCATTTTTAATGACGAAGCCGGACAGATGAACCTCAGTGTCCAAGATGTAGATGGCCGCGCACTTGTCATCTCTCAGTTTACCCTCTTTGCGAGCACCAAGAAGGGCAATCGCCCCAGCTATCTGCAGGCCGCTCGGCCCGAGCAAGCCATCCCCTTCTACGAAGCTTTTGTCAAACGTCTTGCCTTTGAGCTGCGCACGCCCGTCGAAACCGGCATTTTTGGAGCAGATATGAAGATCAGCTTGCTCAACGATGGACCCGTTACGATTTGGATAGATTCGCAAAATCGTGAGTAGAGTCGATATCGGTCCCGCAGTACTACGGGACTGCGCTTGCCTTCGAGAGTCGAGACCGCTGCGCTACGAGACTTTAGACTCAAGATCGGCCTGCCTGCGGCGCGGCCTTCTAGACTCAAGAATCAAGACTTGCTTTAAAGACAACACCAAGCCATTATCTCTTCTAAGTATCCAATTCCAGCCGCCGTTAGGCGCTGAATGTTACGCTTGGTTCTAGCAGTTTCGCTTGCGAAACGATCTTGATTCTAGCAGGCGAGCGCAGCGCAGCCGATCTTGATTCTAGTAGGCGCAGCTGATCTTGAGTCTTCGATTAGAATGCCGATCTTGCATCTCACAGCCATATCAAAGTGTAAAACTCAACGAACATGACCCTCTCCCAAGCTCAAACGACTGTTGACCAGTGGATCAACACCATTGGTGTGCGCTACTACGGCGAATTAACGAATACAGCCATCTTGATGGAGGAAGTAGGAGAGTTGGCGCGGCTAATGGCCCGGGTTTATGGCGAGCAGTCGTTTAAGCAGCCAGCAGATGCTGCCGCAGCTCCAGAGCAGATTGGGGAGGAGATGGCCGACGTGCTTTTTGTCTTGATTTGCCTGGCGAATCAAACCGGGATTAATTTGACGGAGGCCCTTCAGAAAAGTCTGGAAAAGAAGACCAAACGCGACAAAGAACGGCATCAGAACAACGAGAAGCTGCGCTAAACCAACCACCTAGCGTTTTGGTACCTCTTTGGTTTAAGGCCTGCCATAAATCCATATGCTATGAAATACAGTTTACTGACCATTGCCCTCCTGGGGAGCATGACCCTTGCTGCCCAAACTAAAATGATCGCCCATAAAAGCCACGGCGGCAGTAGTGCTGATTTTTTCACGCGACTGGCGGCTGCTGACGAGCTTCTGGCCGAATCAGACTTTGGTCTGGGTGATATGGATATGGAAGAGCGCATTTCTCGACTGGATTCCGTCCACTTACGACCCGATGGCTCCGTACGTACCTTCACTACTTTTCGTACCTATCGGCCCTACGATCCCGAGCCGCGCGACACGACCGACTGGCAGAGTGATTTTATCGACTATGATAGTCACCCGCTTTTCAATCAACAGAATTCGTTGGAAATAATCAAGCAGCAGCTAGACCGCCATTATGGTTTTATCAATCCTGCTGAGGAGGTATTGTTTATGGGCTTTGAGCAAGAAGAAGTACCAGCAGTTGATCCGC
>JBCCDS010000047.1:0-46512 GCA_039030655.1 Bacteroidota bacterium
CGCCGTTGTTGTCTTCTGGGTTCAGACCCTGCAGGTTGTCTTCAAAGACCGTGGAACCAATGCTTACTGCTGGTACCAGACCAAAGTCGACCGTCATGTCGCCGTTATCGTCGAACAGATCGCCGTCGGCCAGTTGGCCGTCTTGATCACCGCCCTGACCCGGCTCATCCGTAGGCTCCGTGCCCGGGATCAGCTCAATGATCGGACTCATGATCATGCCGCCAACGCCACCCATCTGGATGCCGTTGTCGTCACCGTCCATACCGTCGTCCGACTCGTTGGTCGGCGTGCTCGATAGTGGGAAGTCACCCGCAGGGCCCGTCAGATCGAAGTTCTCCATCGGCAGCTTCACGTAGTAGCTACCCGGTGCCAGGTTACCAAACTCGTAGTTACCATCAGCATCCGTGAGGTAGTCGGCAGCAGCAGCGTCATCCGCCGTGCCTAACAGACCATCCGCACCCACTACCACTTCTTCGTCATCCGCCGTGCCTTTGATGCCGTCTTCACCGACATCGAACAGTTGGACCACTACATCCTCAAGGCCTTCTTCGCCGTTGTTCTGGATGCCGTCGTTGTCCGTGGGGTTGTTACCGTCTTCATCATCGACAAAGACCGTAGAACCGATCGACAGACTTGGGTAGAAACCGAAGTCCTTGGTCATATCGCCGTTGTCTTCGGAGCCGTTATCCTGGTCAGCGCCAGGATTATTATCATCTTCGGTAGGTTCGGTGCCAGCCTCCAAATCAAATTCAGGGGACATCACCATATAATCGATACTACCGATATCTCCCATGGAGATACCGTTGTCGTCGTTATCGGTGAAGTTATCCGTGGCGGCATCGGGGCCATCGTCGCTGGAGATGAATTGATTCAGCGGTTCGCCATCAGCAAACTCTGCATTTTGAATCTTCAGATAGTACTCCCCTTCCGAAAGACCCGTGAACAGGTAATTGCCCTGGTCATCGGTCATTACGGTACCGAGAGAAACATCGTCACCGGCCCCATCGGGTTGCTTAATGCCGTCGTCACCTGTGGTGAATAATTCAATGACCACATCTTCGATACCGGTTTCTCCATCATCGGGCTCATAGACTCCGTCATTATCTAAGTCGACAAAGACGGTAGAACCTACGCTGAGCGATTGAATGAAGCCGAAGTCGACGGTCATGTCGCCGTCGTTATCGTCATTGTCGGCATCATCCTGGAGGTTACCCTGGCCAGTTTCTTCGTCATTTTCTGGCTCATCGTCGGGAGCTAGGTTGATACTGGGACTATTGAAGCGTCCCATCCCGTCGTCGATACCGTTATCATCATTTTCGGTACGGTTATCATCTACGGAAGTGAGAATATCAGTTGAACTGAGGGGGTAATCCGCCGGAGCCGTTGGAACGGAGACCACGTAGTTTCCGGGGTTCAGGCCACCGAAGTAGTAATTACCCATGGC
Source organism: Bacteroidota bacterium (assembly GCA_039030655.1). Classification (GTDB taxonomy): domain Bacteria; phylum Bacteroidota; class Bacteroidia; order Chitinophagales; family Saprospiraceae; genus Neolewinella. The sequence goes on from JBCCDS010000047.1 coordinate 1,445, forward strand.
GTCGGTCATGGTGGTAGCCAAAAGAGCATCGAGGTCACCATCTCCGTCGTTATCCGCATAGAGTTCTACGGTGACGCCTTCGATACCCATGTCGGCATTGTTGAGCATGGCGTCGTCTTCCAGATCAAAGAATACGGTAGAACCGATGCTCATGCAGTTGAGTTCGATCGTGATGGGCGGATCAGTCTCACAGACCGTATAACAGGCGTTGGCCAGAGGACCGCTTGCTGGATCGGCGATGCCGTCCAGTACTGGTTGGAAAGACTCTCCTGGAATCAGGAAGTTGGCCAGGTCTTCGTCGTCGCGATAGTTGACGGCGTAGACTTCGTAAGTCCCGTTTGATAAATTGGTGAACAGACCGCTGAGATTGGCATCTACAATCGAGCCGGTTGAATCAACCACTACGTAAGTCTGCACCTGACCGCTAGTTCCACCGGCCATAAAGGAGCCGGGAGCGGATTGTATCAAAATGGCACCCATGGGACCGGCCTCAGGATCGGTGTAGACATCCATACAGTATGGACCAGAGGCATTTAGTCCATTATTGGTGGTAATGCCACAGAGGACTTCAGGTGCTTCTACAAAGCTGGTAGCGGTACAGCTGCTAGCGTTATCGGTAGCAGAAACTACCTGTACGGCTCCGCCGGTGCCGGAGTGATTAAATGGCCCAAAGAAAATGGAGGTAGTGCCATCAGAAGTCAGGGTATTTCCTCCGACTGTTACATCGTAGGGACCGCCGTTTCCGCCGGTAATGGTGGATACTTCTACGTAATAAGTATTTAAGGCAGTATTAGCTCCACTTCCATCCACACAGGAAGCGGCGGCGGTGATGGCTAACTCCGGAGGGCCGGGATCGGCTATGATTACTTCGCGGGTACAGCCATTGACATCGGTGATAGTGACGGTGACGTCTCCTCCTCCGATAGTTCCGTCATTGAGGGTGAAGGTGGTGGTTTCGTCGTAGTTGCCACCGGCGGGGGTAATGGAAGTGGCTGTGCCACCGCTTACGCTTACGGTGTAACTGGTACTGACATCCGTTCCAGTTGGTGCGAGGTCGAAGCTGATGGCGTCATTGCCGGAGCAGGCTACGTTTGCCAGACCGTCGGTGTCAATTCTACAAATAGCATTAGCCGCTGCAGGGCAGAAAGTATTAGATGCCCAGTAAACGGAGATGTTTCCCACTGCGGGGTTACCTTCGCCTGGATCGGGGTCATCGGCTTCGTAGACGACCCACTTCGCACTCTGGACCGTGGCGCCGAAGTAGCGTAGGATAACCCAGGGACGGTTAGCATCTAAACCGACTGATTCGAAGTGATCACCTAGCCAGGCAGTATTGGTGGCCCCCATCGTTTCGCCCAAGTTACCGGTCAAAACGTTGATGGCGGTATTGCCAACTGGTTCGGGTACACTTGCATCTACTAGGGTGACTTGGGTAGGATCAATGGTATTTGGTGCTACCAGATTACCCGTACAATTGGGGCCATCGTAGAACCAGACCTCTACCCGGCCAAAGACGCCGGAGGATAATTGGCGCTGTCCACCAATCATTATTTCGTCAATCTGGATGGGGGCGGACCAACTAAATTCGACGGTGTCGCGCATATCATCGTTGGGCTTCCAGAAACGGAAGACATCCCCTTCAGTATCATCGCAGGTATATTCTTGGGTAACGGGGAAATCGTCTACGTGGGTGTCGTTTCTGGCTGCGCGGGGGAAGGTGAGAGACAGATCGATACCGCTGCCATCCACATCTGTAAAAGTTTGCTCTAGTTGGGCTGAAGAGCCGACGATGCCGAGCTCGCTCCAATCGAGGCAGTTGTCAGTACAGGTGGTTACGGGAGGAGGAGGGGGGGGAGGAATGTAACCCACATCATAATTCAAGTTACCTCTTCCGGCATCTGTTGTGGACAATTCAATAACACCATTAACATCAGCATCAGAGTCTCTTAGGTCTTCACCTGCATCACTTCCACCATTATCGGGGTTGGTGCTAATGGCTAAGGCGCCGCTCATGGTTGGGAAGCGCAGTTCGTAGTTCATATTGGGAAGTAACATTTCTACATCATAGGCTACCCCTGGGGTTGCCCCAGTTTCTGAGCTACTGAAACCATAGTTACCATTGGCTGACGTAGTCGTAGCAATTTGAGTGAAATTACCGGAGCCATCGTCTTTCCATAGGGTAATTTCAAGACCATCGATACCAGTTTCTCCGGGGTCCTGGATGCCGTCATCATCGTCGTCTTCCCAAACGTAGTTACCGATTTCAATGGGTACATCGCCATCCATAGAAATTTCAATATCTCCCAGACCGGCCGCCTTACCAAAAGTAGCTGGTCCACTACCGTACAATTGATATCCCGAACCCGTAATCTTACCTCCGTTAGTAACGTCTAATCGCAGCGTTCCTCCAGAGAATAGTCCGGCCGGATCCATGGCCGAAATATAGATTTCGTTAGTGCCGGGGAAAATGCCAGCTGACCCCATGGCCGTCGAGGGGTGGTTACCAGAAAACGGGTTTGGAGGGAATGGGTCATTATTTCCACCGATGAAAAAGGCACCAGAGAAGAATTCTCCGCCTCCGGGGCCCTCTCCGTTCATACTAATTGCCGGAGCAACACCAAAATTGGTAGTTGAGCCTCCGGATTCCACTTCATAAGTGCCATTGGCCAGTCGCTCGGCAAAGAGCATGTGGCCGCCCATTTGATAACTCTGGGTTGATGTGCCTTCTAATCCTCGGTTAGCATCGCCATACTGGTAACCCGCCCGATCCGCAAAGGACAGCACCATGTTGCCATAATCGGTGAACTCAATGTCCGTCAACCATGGAGTTGGGTAAACCAAATTAACTGGGTAATCTCCAAAGGCGGAACCAAAGTCATTAGTCCAAACATTCCAGTTGTTGTTCTGAAAGGCATCAACTTGCGAGCCACGGCTTCTTCCCTTGTTGAAATCGAGGGTTTGAGAAACAATTGCGCCGCTAGTGAAAGATCCGGCCCCCGTAGGGTTATTTAATTCAAAAATGTGGGCAGATAAATTAGCATTTCCAGCAGTACTTACCGATGCACCTTCATTAGTACATACCGCTCCGATGTACAATTTATCCTGGTGGAAACTTAAGGCGAAGGGCCGTAGTACACCATCCGTACATGCTGGTACTCCTGGAATATCGTCAATATTCCAAACAGTAGTACTGACTACGGAAGTAGGATTAGCCGGATCGTCCAGTTCTAGCCGGACTACACTACGACTATATAGGTTCATGACGAACAAAAAGCGTCCGTCATCGCTCAGTTCTAGATCGCCCAGGCCAACTTTTCCAACTTGGTCAAAGGCCGCTGGGTCATTATTGCCAGCTCCACTATTTGCAGGAAGGTTACGCCCCCCAACACCGTTAACGCCGACTACACCTAAGCCTGCGGGCGCACCACTCACGGGGTCAACCGATCCGAGGTAGGTGATTACTTGACCGGTTCCATCAATTTCAAAGGAACTACCATCTCCGTAGGCCGGAGCAGAACCATCAGCGCGGGTCCGAATGCCGTTAGCATCAAGGTCGTAGAACTGGGTGACATTAAAGGATGTTGCGGTAGGTTCGAGCAGATAAATTCCTCCACTACCCATTACGCCCAAACCAGAGTGCCTCCTAATGAAGGCACCCAGAAATAACTTTTCTGCTTGCTGGCTATAGCTTAAACCATATGTTGTTCCAATGACTGACCCATCTAATTTCAGTGGTGGCTGGGTGTTACCAGAGGTTCCAAAGGGAAACCCTACAAACCAGTCGGCACTTCCTGATGATCCTCCTACTGCAAGTGGATCACCATTTACATGACATGGGGCGTAAGTAAATATATCTGTAGTCCCGTTCGAAAAGCGCGCGGGATCTCCAACGCCTAAATCAGCACATTCGCCATCAGCCACGAACTGGACCAAAGACATTCCATTTGCACCATTGGCCGTTTCAGATGTCCAGATGGGAAGGTCAGTAAACTCTACTCGAAAGCTTGGGCTGGACGAGCCACTCACATCAATCGACCAAGTACCATCTATCCCAGTGGTTGCCGCAGCCCCGACTAGGTTTCCAGCATCATCATAGGCCGTTACCGTGATGCCCTGTACTCCAAAAGTTTCATTCGCATCCTGAATCCCATCGAAGTTGAAATCCTGGAAAGCAATCCCCCCCAGGAAGCCAGGGGTTTGAGGGCAGCTTTGGGCCCAGATATTTGCAGGAGAAATAACTAACATTAGCAAAAGGCAAATGGTAGCAACCCCTAGGGATCGAGCGTTTGATAACTTCTTCATGAGACAAAATTTGAAAACCAGTTGACTAAGACTGGTCGAGTATACATTTGAATACGATGGGAAAAAACCTAAGTTGACCGTACGCGAATAGCCCCCTTTGCTGAGCAAAGCGGTTTTTTTTTCATCTAACTTGAAATTAGAATAGTCAATGGGGGGCTTACCCATAGACGGGGGTGCGGCAGCTGCCGACTGTCTTTTTTTCATGTTGATATATTCGCTTAATGGTCGTCAATACAAGGACCCAGGATCTGCATCCAACTCACAAAAACCAACTATAAAAAAGATAACTGCCTGACAACCAATTAATTATCGCAGAACGCGCACTGATTGAGGACTTCCGTCTATTTTTTCACGTGATTATGTAAATTGGTGATAGCTCCTAAGTCTATCAAAAACAAAGCACCGGTGTAATTAAGCCAGAACTTGGAACAAATATAAAAGCTTATCTGAATTTTTCGCAGCCTGTCCCTTATTTTATTCCGATGAATTAATAAGCCGTAACGGAAAAGCAGAGGTTTTAGGACTAGAAGAATAGGCATTCTAGGTGAGGAATTAATAAGTTTTGCGTGAGGTGATCCAAGGGCAATTGATCGATCTAGTTTAACAGGAATGCCTAAGCAAAACACCACTGCGTTGTATGTTGTCTGATCCCGCCGGATCCAGTATCAGTAATTGCTCGGGCGCAACGGGACTGGCTACAGACAGTGAAGATTTGTTTGAATTACGCAACTGCGGTAGCGAAAACGACAACTTTCTAGCTCCTTTACAACTCGAAGGTGGTGAAGAGTATGCACTATTCATCAATAATGTAAGCGGTACCAATCAAAGTATAGCCGTCAATTTTTGTGGAAGCGTATTATTTGGACCAGATGACTGGGTGGATAATGTCTGCGCCCCGGCAACTACTACATCCGACTGGTCACCAGCGAAGGGCCTCGCATCCAGTCCTTTATGTTGCAAAGATAGGTAAGATCAAATCCGTGTTAGTGTACTACGGAGACTGCCGGGCGAGTGAAATACTTCCAGGGTAGTCTCTTTTTTCACCTTATTCAAGCAGCCTTTCCAAGCTGGCGTATATTTTCCAATCTCCAGCAATCGCTACTTCCCGACTCATCCAGCGGGCCCACTCAATGTCTTCTTCGGTTTGGGGCGTCAACTGCTTCTGGCTGGTAATCATAGGGTACCAGTAGGTGGGTTTGAGGATGCGTTTGTCCTTTTTAGTGCGGTAGGTGTGGAGGGTTGTAGTTGGGTAGTTTTTTAGTTGGGGAGATGGGGGATTAGTCGGTAGTCGATAGTCGGTAGTCGGTAGTTGGGGAGATGGGGGATTAGTCGGTAGTCGATAGTCGGTAGTCGGTAGTTGGGGAGATGGGGGATTAGTCGGTAGTCGATAGTCGGTAGTCGGTAGTTGGGGAGCGACGTCCTCGGAGGTCTCGGAGCGTAGCGCAGGCCCTCCGAGGTCTGAAGGGGGAGCTGGAGGAGAATTAGGAGGAGAGGACCTCGAAGCGTCTGGAGCCTCAGCGGAAGACCTTTGAGCATTCGCTGGTTTTACTGAGAAAGGAGATACGATCGATACTGATCGCAATCCTGTCTCTTCCTGTACTTCGCGGATGGCTGCTTGCTCGGGGGTTTCGCCGGGATCGATTTTCCCTTTGGGTAGGTCGAGGTAGCCGCGCCGGTAAATAAAGAGCAGTTTATCTGTCCCTTGTAGCTGAACGATTCCACCTGCGGCAGTGATAATTTTATAATGAGAAAGAAAGTCCTCCCAGAGTTGTTGCAAGGAGGGATAGTGCAAGACGAGGGTCTGCACTTTTGGACTACCCTTCTCCAGCATATCTGCATAGTTGAGCAGCGTCTTTACTTTACCACTGTAGCGAGTGACTAGTTGGGAAGGACTGGGACCGGCATAGTTTTCCAGGTCAGCGGTAGCGATCAAACGGAGAGGGCGGTCGTTGATGTAGATTTCGTACATTTGAGCCGAAATTTAGAGTAATGAAACAAGCCCGACAAATTGCCGGCCATTTACTTGAAGTAAAGGCCGTGCGATTGCAGCCTGAGGAGCCCTTTACCTGGGCCAGTGGACTGAAGTCGCCGATCTACTGCGACAATCGGGTGGTGTTGTCTTTTCCTGCCATCAGGAAAGAGGTTATTGCAGCATTTGTTGATCTTTCCAGCCGATTTGGGGAGCTCGATGGTATTGCTGGAGTTGCTACGGCTGGTATCGCACATGGGGCGCTACTGGCAGAGCAACTTAATCTACCCTTTATCTATATCCGCTCAAAAGCGAAAGCTCACGGTAGACAAAATCAGATAGAAGGCCAATTGCTTGCGGGAGGCCGTTATTTGGTTATCGAAGACCTCATTTCTACGGGGGGCAGCGTGCTGCAAGCTTGCGCAGCATTAAGTGCAGCAGGTGGTGTGGTAGCTGGCGTAGGTGCTATTTTCACCTACGAGTTCGACCGGGCAGCCCACGCTTTTGAGGAAGCTGGTATCAATTACGCTACTTTGAGTCAATACAGCGTACTGATCGAACAGGCCAAAAGCCAAGGATATATAACGGAAGAACAAGCGATAACCCTACAAAACTGGCGCCGTGATCCGGCAGCCTGGAGTACTCAATTCGCCAACGTATAAGCGCTTTACATGTCAATTATCACCGAGCAGTCGGAGATTTTCCTACACCGCTATCTCAATAATGCCAGTCCTACGGGATTCGAGTCTTCCGGCCAACGTCTTTGGTTGGAATATCTCCAGCCTTATATCGACGAATATGAGGTAGACACCTACGGTACTACCTATGGAGTTATCAACCCCGGCAAAGATTACCGAGTCGTCATCGAAGGGCATGCTGATGAGATCAGCTGGTTCATTCACTACATAACGGACGATGGCTTTTTGTACGTGATCCGTAATGGAGGTAGCGACCACCAGATTGCCCCTTCCAAGCGGGTAAACATTCACGGAAGTAAAGGTATCGTACGTGGCGTATTCGGCTGGCCAGCTATCCACACCCGTCGGGGTGACGATGCCAAACTAATCCCCAAGCCAGAAAATATTTTCCTGGACGTGGGAGCCGATAGCAAGGAAGAGGTGCTGGAGATGGGTATCCACGTAGGCTCCGTAGTGACTTATCCTGATAGCCTGGAGGTCATGAACGACCGCTATTACGTAGGTCGGGCCCTGGATAACCGGATGGGTGGATTTTGTATTGCTGAAGTAGCTCGCCTATTGAAGGAAAATAAGATTGAGCTGCCCTACAGCTTATACATTGTCAATTCAGTGCAGGAAGAAGTAGGTCTGCGGGGCGCGCAAATGATCGCCGAAGCCATCAAGCCTGACGTAGCGATCGTAACCGATGTGACCCACGATACGCATACGCCGATGCTCAACCGTAAAAAGGTAGGAGACGTGAAGGCCGGTAAAGGACCGAGTGTAACTTATGCCCCGGCCGTCCACCATAAGCTACTCGATCTGATAATCGGAGCATCGGAGGAGCATAATATCGCTATTCAAAGAGAAGCTAGTTCAAGAATGACCGGTACCGATACCGACGCCTTTGCCTACTCAGGCAGTGGCGTAGCTTCTGCTCTGATCAGTTTGCCTTTGCGCTATATGCACACGACGGTAGAAATGGCCCACAAACAAGACATCGAGGCGGTCATTCAACTGATCTACCACAGCCTGCAACGCATTGAAGCGGGCATGGACTTCCGCTACTTCAAATAAGGGAATATGGCGGCCAAACCCTCAAAAACCAGTTGGCAAGACTGGCTACTGTTTGGCCATTTTTGGATTGCCCTGGCAGCTGCCGGACTAGCCTGGACAACTGCTTTCCTGAGCCACGGTAAGGGGCAGCTATCCTACCTATATCTACTCATCTTATTGGGGACACTGGCCCTTTACAGTTGGCATCGAATTTTTAGCTTTGCTCGAAAAGGAGCTCAAACGCAGAGAGCCCGCTATCGTTTAGTGGCCAACTATCCCCAACTTAGCCGCAGCTTAGCTGTACTTGCCAGCTTGAGCAGCTTACTACTTTTATTCCTACTGGAAGAAGTGCCTTCTCCTCTTGTACTAAGCATTGGACTAATTATCGGACTTGGTTATGTCGTACCGCTCGGCAAAAACCATAATGGGCTATTGCGTCGCTCCTACTTTAAACCGCTAGTAGTGGCTGGTGGCTGGACGCTGATCACCGCCTATTTACCCCTGCATTATGCAGGAGAATTGCCAACCGGATTCAACCTTTACTTGGTACTAATAGAACGTTTTCTCTTTAGCCTGACCGTCGCGCTTTGCTTTGACTGGCGCGACCGCAAGGTCGATCGTCAACAAGGGATAAAAACGCTAGCGCAGCAGCCCTTGAGCTGGTCAAAGACAGCTGCCTATATTAGCTTGGGAGGAGCAATAGCTTGCTGTCTGATGCTGATTAAAGGCGAATACTGGGGCCTTTACGCTGCCACCATGCTCTTTAGCTACCCGATCGGTTTTGCACTGATCTATTTTCTCGGAAGATGGCAAAGTGACTACAGTTTTGCCTGGTTATATAATGGTCTGCTCGCCCTGCCCCCCTTCTTCATTTGGTGCATTATTTGGATACCCTGGTTTAAAGAGTTTGCTTTATCCTTGATTTATATGATCCGACTCCTTTAATTGGCCATCTATATGGAATTAATCATTCGAGAAATAGGGATGGACGACAACGGCCGTGCCGCTGAAATCATTCGCACCGTGATGCCCGAATACGATTGTGTGGGCGAAGCGTACTCCATCCATGATCCGGAAGTGGATGATATGTATCATGCCTATCAAAGTGCTGATAGCCGCTTCTACGTCATCGAGAACCTGGCCAACGGACAAGTTTACGGCATTGGTGGCTTTGCCCCGTTAAAGGGCAGTGATGGTACCATCTGTGAGTTGCAAAAAATGTATTTCCTTCAATCCATTCGGGGCCAGGGTATGGGGCGCCGCTTGTTGGAGCATTGTCTGACCGAAGCGCGACAGCTGGGTTTTGCAAAGATGTACCTGGAAACCGTCTTTCGGATGAAGGAGGCCGAAGCGCTCTACCGGAAATTGGGATTTGAGGATATAGAGGAAGCGCTGGGTAATACCGGGCATTCGGCCTGCGATCACTTTATGGTGAAGCAGCTGTAGCTGGTTTGGCTCTTTTTGCTGCTGCGCGGCCATTTTAGCGCGCGGATGACCGAAATGTACTCGGATTTGGGCGCAGATGTTGGCAGGGCCAACGGGGAGTTTTAGGCTGAAGTTTATCGGCTTCTTTTAGCGGTCCATTTCAAGGGGTAGCCTGTCTTATGGATGTATAGCCGATTCTTGCAAAACTGAAGTTTTGCGCAGATCCCAGAACTGAATAAACGAGCAAAATGATATTGTACCAGCAACCAAAATCCGTGGAGCCTACCGCAGGTAGGCGGTAATCCGCTCAGATGATGCTAACCACGCCAAGCATAATGTACAGGCTCTATGCTTCAATGAAGCACCATGTCATAGCCGACTCAAAAAGAAAAATCTGTGTCCAAAAACACAGTCAGTTGCTCAGCAACAGGCAATAGAGACTATTAAGCCTCTATCGCCCGCGCTGCTCGGAAAACAACCACACCGTCAAACTCATCCAATACGATTTGATGACCTGGCTGAACGGTCCCATCCAGCATCTGCTTAGACAGCTGGCGCAGCACTTTCTTCTGGATCACGCGCTTGAGGGGCCGGGCACCAAACTCTGGGCTGTAGCCTTCGTTGGCTAACCAATCCATCGCCTGCGGAGAAATGGTCAAATCGATATCCTGAGCCGCTAGTTTGCGCTTCAGCTCATTGAGTTGCAACTCCACAATAGCCCGGATGTCCTTTCGACTCAACGGACGGAACATCACCAAATCATCAATCCGATTCAGAAACTCGGGCCGCATACTCACTTTGAGCATTTCGAAGAGTTGCCCTTTAGTCGACTCTACAATTTCGTCCTCGTTAAGCTCATCAATCTTAGAAAAATTATCCCGGATCAGTTCAGATCCCAGATTGGAAGTCATGATGATGATGCTGTTCTTGAAATTGGCTACGCGCCCTTTATTATCGGTCAAACGGCCATCTTCTAAGACTTGTAACAGAATATTGAAGACATCTGGATGCGCCTTCTCCACCTCGTCTAGGAGTACTACACTGTAGGGTTTGCGTCGTACAGCTTCCGTCAGTTGACCGCCTTCATCGTAGCCGACGTAGCCCGGAGGCGCGCCCACCAAACGACTAACGGCATGGCTTTCCTGAAACTCCGACATATCAATGCGGGTCATCATCTCTTCATCGTCAAAGAGGTATTCGGCCAAAGCTTTAGCCAGCTCGGTTTTACCCACGCCAGTAGTACCCAAAAAGAGAAAACTACCGATGGGTCGGTTCTGGTTGCTCAATCCAGTACGGCTCAAGCGAATTGCATCAGCTACTGCTTCCACGGCTTCTTCCTGGCCGATGACGCGCTGATGCAGATCTTCCTCCAGTCGGAGTAATTTTTCACGCTCGCCCTCCAGCATTCGGGTAACGGGAATACCGGTCCAGCGGGCCACGATTTCGGCAATATCTTCGGCCTCTACCTCTTCTTTGACTAGGAGTTTGGCCTTCGTCTGCATTTCAGAAAGGCGGTGCTGATAATCCTCAATTTCTTGTTGCAGTGCCGGAATTTTACCGTAGCGGATTTCAGCGACTTCACTAAAATTTCCCGCCCGTTCACCCTGCTTAGCAGTATTGCGCAACTGCTCAATCTGTTCCTTAGCTTGCTGCATGCCTAGTACTACCTCTCGCTCGCTCTCCCATTGCGCGCGCAAGGCATTGCGTTGCTCTTCAAAATTGGCCAGATCTTGATTGATTCGCTCAATTTTGGTACTGTCGTTTTCTCGTTTTACTGCTTCCCGCTCAATCTCCAGTTGACGGATCTTACGTTCAACCTCATCCAGCTCTTCTGGCATGGAATTCATCTCCAAGCGCAGGCGGGCAGCAGCCTCATCAATCAAATCAATGGCCTTATCGGGCAAGAAACGGTCATTGATATAGCGTTGGCTCAGCTGTACTGCAGCGACAATGGCCTCGTCAAGGATATTAATCTTATGGTGCGTTTCGTAGCGCTCCTTCAAGCCCCGCAGGATCGAGATCGCATCTTCTTCGCCGGGTTCATCAACCAATACCGTCTGAAAGCGGCGCTCCAGGGCTTTATCCGCTTCGAAATACTTTTGGTATTCAGCCAGGGTCGTAGCACCAATGGCCCGCAGCTCTCCCCGAGCCAAGGCTGGTTTCAATATATTGGCAGCATCCATGGCACCTTGCCCCTTACCAGCACCTACCAGGGTGTGAATTTCGTCGATAAAGAGGAAAATTTGACCATCCGCCTGGGTAACTTCCTTAATCACGCTTTTAAGGCGCTCTTCAAATTCACCCTGATATTTGGCTCCGGCGATTAAGGCCCCCATATCCAGAGAGTAAATTTCCTTATCGGCTAGATCTTCGGGTACATCACCATTGACAATGCGGTGCGCCAGTCCCTCAATGATCGCCGTCTTACCCACGCCGGGTTCTCCGATTAGGATGGGGTTATTCTTAGAGCGACGGGCCAGAATATGTAGTACCCGGCGGATTTCCTCATCGCGACCGATGACGGGATCAAGCTTTCCACTCTGGGCTCTTTCATTGAGATTGATCGCGTACTTACCGAGGCTATTGTAAGTATTTTCAGCGGAAGCTGAAGTCGCTTTGCTACCAGCGCGTAGTGCTTCAATAGCTTGCTTTAACTCCTTTTCGTTGATACCGGCATCCCGCAACATTTGGGCTGCTTCATCCTTGACGGCTAACAGGCCCAGTAGCAGGTGCTCCAGAGACACAAATTCATCTCCCATCTGCTTCATGGCTACATTCGCCCGTTGCAGGACTTCACCGGCTGAGCGAGATAGATATTGTTGGCCCGTATCGCTGGTCATACTTGCAAAGCCTTCCACCATCTTTTCAGTAGCCTGACGGATAACTGCAGCATTGACGCCTAGTTTTTTGAACAGAAAAGGCGTCACACTTTCATCAACCATCAGCAATGCTGATAAAATATGGGCTGGCTCAATCGCTTGTTGGCTGCGTTCCAGCGCCAGTTGTCCGGCCCTTTGGATAACCTCCTGGGCCTTAATGGTTAGGTTGTTGAGGTTCATAACTTTTTATTTGGTCACTGATCCCTTAGATAACGGACAGCGTTATTGATCAAGTTCACCCTCCTCCATGCAAAGCTTATTCCGACGGATAAGCAGTAGCTCAAAGCGCCATTTTGTCGCGAACACTCACCGGGTTGCTGCCATTTTAACAGGTTGTTTGCGTGTCGTTTGTACTTCCGCAGGTGTCACAGCTAAGCTGGTTTTATTCGGCCTTTTTCACGCAATGGGCGCAAGGATATGTGATTAGCTACACCCCATCTATCCCCTCATCCAATCATCCTCCCATCCCTACATCCAATCATCCCCCATCCAAATCCCCCCAGTAAAACACCTGCGGAAGTACAAAAACAGCCCTACCTTTACTGGAGATTGAAAAGCAACTGACACCATGGACATAACTCCTGATGTACCCAAAAAGAAACTCTCTGGTTTCAAATTATTTCTACTTCTACTGATCGGGCTGATTGGGTTAACCTTTCTGCTGGATGCAATTGGGTTGGATGTAATCGGCAAGCAAGAGTCAGAACAAGTCATTGACCGGCCTCATCCTGGTTATTGATCCAATAAAAGATTAAAAACAGCTGCTGCTCAGGCAACGGTGGCTTCACTTTAGCCGTCTGGGGAAGAAATAAGTGCTCTCAACTGCGACTTATTCTTCATTAACCCAAAGCTAAGTCATAGCCCTACTGGCGTCTATCGCTATTCCGCAGCATGCAATCCGTTGAAGGACCGTTGAACGATTTAATCACAGCTTGCCATCAGGGCAATCCCAAGGCGCAAGAACGGCTTTACCGCCGCTTCTACCCCTATGCGATGTCGCTGGCTTTGCACTACAGCAAAGATCGGGAGCAGGCCGAAGAAATCGTGCAAGATGCTTACGTAAAGTGTTTTCGTTCTTTACAGAAGGAGCGCTTTGCGGGGGCTTTCAAACCCTGGTTTCGGCGTATCGTGGTTAATACGGCTATTGATCGCTACCGCAGTGAGCAAAAAAGGCTGCAAACGGAAGAGTTGACGGAATATCACAGCTTTTCGGCCGTTGGCGGAACCGCCGGAAATGCCGCCATAGAGTCCTTGTCGCAGCAAGATTTATATCGCATATTACAAGTATTACCTCCCATGTATCGATTGGTCTTCAACCTACATGCACTAGAAGGCTACACCCACCCAGAGATTGCCGAAAAACTAGGCGTTAGCGAAGGCACCTCTAAGTCGAATTTGTACAAGGCTCGCCGTCGCCTAAAAGAGTTGGCGGGCAATTACTTCAACCGTGACAACCAGGTCAACCATGGATAAGCTGGAACGACAGTTGCGGGAAAGCAGCGAGCAGGTAAGGCATTTCGAGCCTCCTCCAGGACAGTGGGCCAACATCCAAGAGCAGCTCAATCAGCCACCAGCAGGGCCCTCCTCCGATGGTGGTAGTGGATCAGCGGGAGCTGGCAGTGGAAGTGGAGCCGGAGCAATTGGCCCTGGTATCTGGTGGTCTGGCTTATTACCAATTGGCTTGGTAGTTGTCGGTATTGGAAGCTGGGTACTTGCAAGGGAAAGCGAAGTGATTGCTGAGCAAAAAGCCTCAGCACCTACTAATATAGTTGATCATCTTGATCGTCCTTCTTCTGAAGAGGCAGCTACCTACCTGCTTGACCCAGTCACGAGCCCCTCTCCTACTACTGTTGTCTCTGAGGCAGAGGTAGGGAACAATCAAACAACCCGTGCAACGCAAATTGAAACCGCGACTACCAGAGCTGCTGAAACGGCTATGCTTGATCAGCAACTAGCCACCTCTCAAGGGCCTGCGACTTATGCTAATGCTACCTCTTTAGGTCCACAGGCAACCACTGCATCGGTTGGTCAGGAGTCATCATCTCTCCCTGCTGAAATGACCGGTGGATACGAGGCTGTAGAAACACCCTCCCTTACGGATGCGACAGAAGCATCGACCAACTCAGCAACTCCCGGAGCCAATCCGCTAGAGACTGCTACAAGCAGTGCGACTGGTACTAATTCGGTTAGAGCTTCATCTACGGCTAGGGTTAATTTTGCAGCTGCTCCACTAGAGGTTTCACTCATTACCACAGAGCTGACTGATTTTAGGACTAGACAGAGCGAAAGATTACAGGCCGGCTTAGCTGTGCCAACCATTTTGCCAAGTGAAGCCTTCAAGGGGGTTGATTACAGCTATGACCGTGAAAATACCCCCTGGCGTCAGCAACACAGTAGTGGCCCGCGTTGGGAAGTGGATTTGCATGTCTTTGCAGCCCCGATGGGGAATTTCAATACGGTAAGCCAATACTCTACTGAACTTATTCCCGGCGCTTCGGTATTTATGCCTGAATTTGACGGATCGCCCCTTACCCTTTATCGCAACAACGAAGCCAACTATTCATTAGGCCAAAGCTGGTTCACGAGCATTCATGCTGGAGTAAGCCGTCGTTTCAGTAATGGCATTCGCCTAGGTTTCGGACTGAGTTACGTGAGCAACGACATCATTAAAGGTTCACTTAATGAAAGCAACAGCCTTTTTTCCAATTCTCCTGACATCTACCTACGGTACGATCAGGATCTAGGCAGCCTGTTTTTCGCCAGTATAACAGCAGAATACATGTTTTGGCGCAGAAGACGCTTCCGAGCAACTTTAGGTGCCTCTGGCTTGCTGCCCATTAACATTACCGAAAAATATGCCGATCGCTTATACCACCCTTCTACTGATCGGGATGAAATCCTCTCACGAGGAGCCTATATCTATGATTTCGTTGTCAGATCTGGCTTGGAAATTTATCCTCAACTCGGATTGGAATATCAACTCGGCCGACGTACGACCTTAAGCCTTTCGTTGGGTACGCGTCTGGGGATAGGCATGAGGTATCGCTTCGGCAAACCCTAAGTAAAACAGCCCCGCAGTTTTAATCTGCGGGGCTGTTTTCTTTTAGAACCAACTTCCTCCCAGTCCTTCCCGGAAAGGCCAGGGAATAGACAATAGGATAATAATTAGACCAATAAGGTAGTAGTTGGCTACCGTACTCCAGCCTTTTTGCTGGCCCGCTAGGCGTTTTGCCTTACTGTAGCCTACCGTAATCAAGACCGCTGCTAGTAGCATGCCCGTGATGTGCTCGACGGCATAAAAGCGCTGGACAGCATTGGCCATCACTTCGCCTTCAAAGCTAACTTTTGGGGAAATGAAATATAGTACTAGTCCCAGCACGATTTGAAGGTGGGTAAATATCAGTCCAAACAGGACTAATTTGTCTTTTCCCGGATAGGGGTTTTGACTGCGCTGTTGGAAGGCCTTGATAATGGCCCCTAAAAGGGCGAGCAACACCAGCCAGCGAAGACCCGAGTGTGCAGCTTGAAGAATAGTATACATGAGTAGCAGCTACATTTTTGTGTGAAAGGTAGCTACAAAGATAAGTTAGTCTTATTTCGTCCCTAATAAATAAGCAAAATCCTGCAGTGGCTCTATTTTCTCACCTACCACCCGTAAAATGGCAACTAAAGGAATAGCAACTACCGCTCCGATTGCCCCCCAAAGCAAGCCAAAACCGACCACGCTAATAATTGTGCTTAAGGGGTTGATATCTACCTGTTCCTTAAAGATCATTGGGGTCAGCACATAGCTCTCAAGCGGCTGAACTAGGCTCATCGTGATTATAATGCCAAGCATTTGTGTTGTACCCCCACCGTTAGCAAACACAATCACCAGCGCAATACCTCCTCCAATGATGTTTCCTAGATAGGGAATAACCGAAAGAATGGCCGCTAATACTGCGAGCAGCAAGCCGTACTTTATTCCCGATACCGTGAAGCCAATAGCGTAACAGATACTGAGCACACCGATGAGGATCAATCTTCCCTTGAGGTAATTGATAGCTACATCACGACTATCGTTAATAGCAGTTTGGGCTTTGGATCTGCTGGCGTCTGATGCTCGGCGAAGCACGAATTGGTAGAGTCGATTCTTTTCCGCCAGCAACAAGACCACATATACGAGCATTAGTAGGAAATTACCGGCTATCGACAACGTATTTCCAAGGGTAGAACGAACTGTATTTATCGATAGTGGGAAGGAATTCCCTGCTCCAGCAGAACTACCTTCCCCTGGCGTAAACCCCGGTAGCTGTCCTACTTTATCTTCTAGGGCAGTGACTTGTTTATTGATATTTTGCTGTATTTCTGGCCAGTCCTGAACAAATTTTACGGCCTGGGTGCTGACCACAGCTGCTATTCCACCAAAGAAAAGAATTAGGCTCAGCAAGCAGGCCGCGATTGACCAGCCTTTTCTCCACCCTTTTCTCCGTAACCACTCCTGTAAAGGATGAAGCATCAGGGATAAAAGAGCAGCGATTACTAGCGGAATAAGTAATGATTTACCGTAATAAATTAGGCAAACACTGCCCAGTAAGAAGGCGATCCGATAGACCGTGGTCTTTAATTGGCCATTCGCAACAGTACTCATCAGTACTGCAACGTGCCCTGTAGGGAGATGTTCGGGTCAGAATTGGAAAAGCGCGTTACTGAACAACAACTTACCGCTGTACCAGAAAGAACGGAATAAGGGGTTATCAACCAGGTATACGACTTGTCCACGCCCGAGTTCTTCTACCCCGTAGGACAGCGTCTCCGCCAGGCGTTGTTGGGCAACAGCTCCCATAAAGCCCGCTACTGGACGACCTTCTTCCAGACGGCCTACATTCCATCCATCTTCCAGGTAGGCAAAAGCAGAGCCACTGGTTTTCAGTGAAAAATAGCGATCACCCAAACCGATGGCGAGTGGGTGCGTGTCATCCATTTTAAGATCCACGATAGCGCCAGGAACAAAACCGGTGATAAAAGCGCGATCCTGATCACCATAAGGAGCTAATTGAGGCAAATCGGGGGCACCCTCTGCCTGTTCTTTAACGGAAAGGGCGAAAGTCTCACTCGCAGCAAGTGCATTATTAGCAGCACCAATGGCGATCAGCTTGCCACCAGCTCGGACCCAGGAGCTTAGCATCTGCTCGGTAGCTTCATTGAAGCGGTAGCGCCCTTCAGGGAGGATCAGGATGTCGATATCGTCCAGGTCTAGTTCCCCAACGTCATCAGTCCGATAAATATCAATAGGGTATTCCAAATCACGTTCGAAGAAGTGCCACACCTGGCCAAACTCATTGTTGTAAATCCTTGGTCCGCCGAGGGTGGCAATTCGAGGCTTAGTAATTAGCTCGTAGCTGCCACTGCCCAAATCGGCACCCCGGCTACTAAAACCTGTACTTAGGGGATAATACTCCACATTTTGCTCCGCCAGTAGTTTCGCTAAAGTGGTATAGTAATCTTCAACCCGCCGATTGTCGGCCTGGGTAAATACGATAGCTCCTGCACCAAACTCCTGCCCTTCAATTACGGAGGCTTTGGTAGCACGGCGAGCAAACAGTCCCTCTCGCAATGCAGCGGCGAGGAAACGTGCACTCGGCAAGCCCTTCCAGGGGACGACCACGGCATAGCTCTCCGCTACATTGGGATTCAAGTCCACCTTATCAGCATCCAGCGTGGCAGGAGTATCCGTACTGACTGCTAGACGACTAGTTGTAGCGTAGGCCTCCAAATCATAAGCATAGGGGAGGGCCCAGGCAGTAATATCGTAGGTTAAACTGTCTTCTAATTCCGCCTCAGGGTCAAATAAAATCTGGGTAAGAATGGCCCTGGGCTGATGGGCACTAATAATCAGGTCTCCGGCCTGGCCATTCACGGTCTCATCTTCCTGGCTGCGATAGCTAAAGCCATTGGCCCGGTAACCATCGCTGGCATATCCCCATTCAATACCATTACGATCAAGTAGCGTTGTCAAGTTCTCTAAGCGATCAGCTGGGTTGTTCGCTGAAATCATGTAGGTGCGATAAGCCCCCGGAGGATTACGGCGCGCATCCTGAAAAAAGGACGCAAAGTTGTCCAGTAGTTGCTCACTGTTTTTAGCGGCGGCTTCCACCGTAGCCATGGAAGCAGCAGCATGGTGAGAGAGGCGATCGTATAGCGTCAACTCATCATCGGTTGGCGTTTCAACGGCCCGCCCTGCTCGTCCAGATCCACCTTGCTCATAGGTCATACCAATCGCTCCATTGAAAGTCGTGTAAGTATCGCCGTAACTAGGGTAAAAGAGGTCGAATACCTCCCGAGTAAAGTAGAGCCAGCCCGATTCATCAAAATAACGGGCGTTGTTGCGGCCAATTACGTACTGGAACTCTCGCTGAAAAGGCGTGATGTACTGGTGAAAAGGCGCCGCTGCAGGAGCGAAAAAGTAAGGTGATGATGGCCCCATTTCATGTAGATCGGCATAGACCTGCGGCATCCAGCGCCGGTATACCCGCATGCGTTGCTGGCTTTCAAGCTGGGTTTGCCAGGCCCAATCGCGGTTGAGGTCAAAGAGATAATGGTTGACCCGCCCGTAAGGCCAGGGTTCATCGTGCTCGATCGTACCATAATTGGGGTTGGGCCAGCGAGGAGCCGTATGGCGGTACCAATCCGTATAGCGGCTCTTACCATCAGGATTTTGGCAAGGATCGATAATGACGATTACATTTTCGAGCCATTCGGCTGCCTCCGGGCTAGTTACCAGATCATAAAGAACCTTTAAACTGGCTTCAGAACCGGCAGCTTCATTACCGTGAATACTGTAGCCCAACCAGACGATGGCTACATCCAGATCAGGATCCACTTCGCCGGGCTCTAGGCCGATTCGGCGCAGGTTATTGAGGCGGATTTCTTCGTAGCGGCGCAGGTTATCAGGACTGGATACCAACGCCATGATCAGTGGCCGGTCTTCGTAAGTAGCCCCGTAGCTGTCGACCACTACCCGGTCACTTTGCTGGGCCACCAACTGAAAATAATCGACCAGCATATGGTGGGGGGTGAAATGCTCACCTGGCTCATGCGGCAGGAATTCACCGGGTGCTGTAATCTGGGATAAGGCCAGACCTGCGGAAGTACAAAAAAAGAGGAGTAGGAAGAACGAACGAATCACGTCAATCAGTTTAATGGGTGGCTAAGATAATAGACCAATAGGTTTTGTAACGATCGGGTTTAGATTACTAAGCGCTTAGCCTATCTTTGTAGTCCTTTTGAGCAGCCACTATACGCTGACCAACGTTATATGACCAATGTGCCGTCTATGTTTGCGGCTCCCAATGACTGTATTATGAAGTTTTTGCTCCCACTTTTTGCCTTAACTATCGTACTGACTGGCAGTGCTTGCATTTCCTTTGACGATGATCAACAGCAGACTCCTGTTAATCCTAATCAGGCTCAAATAGACCGGGATCTTATCCTGCAATACATCTCGCAGCAAGGCATTTCCGCCACAGCGGATCCCAGCGGACTTTTTTACCGCATTATTGCGCCCGGTGGAGACGCGCGCCCGGAATTGACCAGCGATGTAGAAATTCGCTACCGTGGTGAATTATTAGACGGTACCGTTTTTGACGAAACGCCCAATAATTCGACTATAATTTTCACGCTCAACGAGTTAATCAGTGGCTGGCAGATTGGGATTCCCCTAATTGGTCGAGCAGGTTCCATTGAGCTGATTATCCCTTCTGGCCTTGGGTATGGCACCCGTCAAGTAGGCGATATTCCTCCTAATTCGGTACTTTTCTTTCGGGTAGATCTGGTTGACTTTTTCAACTAACGGTCATCCGACAGCTTACCCATCCTGAAGTTAAACGAGAGCGGCATCAGCTACCGTTCAGCCTACTCTGCTCTGGCTGGCGTGACCCGCTGAACGTAGGTGCGGCCTTTCGCCTGGCGGATGCGGCAGGTTTACAGTTGATCCTAAGTGATGGCACACCGCAACCTCCTCACCCCAAGATTGCCCGTACGGCCCGTTCTACGGAAAGGAGTGTCGATTGGAAATCAGTAGCCCGTGCCCAGGATTTTCTTTTGGACTTCCGCAGGTTGAGGCATCGCTGCCGAAACCCTCGCACTAGTACGGGGTCGGACCCTAGCCAGAAGGATTTGATCCGCGCTGAGGGTCAGGAGCATGAAACCGGGATCCATGCGAAGGTTCCCGCCCTACCCGGTTATGTACTCGCCTTCGAGATTACCGACCAAAGCACTTCTTTACTAGACTACCAGCTTCCCGCCGAAGTTGTAAGCGGACAGCAGGCCTTGTGCCTGGTTCCAGGTGCAGAAGCACAGGGCGTGTCGCAAGAACTACTGGATCTCTGCGACGCGAGTGTGCATCTACCAATGTACGGGCAGAACAGTTCCATGAATGTGGGCGTAGCTCTGGGAGCAGCCGTTTATTTGTTACTGGCCACCTGGCGCTAATCAGAAATCAAAATTTCGAGGGTCGGGCCCAAAGCGGTGGCCTTTCTCCAGGGCGTTGATCTGATCCATTTCTTCCGTATTGAGCTCGAAATCGAAAAGATCGAAATTTTGCTGGATGCGCCCCTGATTGGTCGACTTCGGGATGACGATAACTCCTCTTTGCAGCCCCCAACGAAGAACTACCTGAGCGGCAGATTTGCCATGCTTCTCCCCTATCTCAGTAAAAAGGGCTTCGTCTTTAAAGTGGCCCTGCATCAGTGGGCTCCATGCGGTTAGTAGGATTCCGTGTGCTGCACAGGCTGCAGCTGCATCTTGCTGGGTCAGGTAGGGGTGATATTCAATCTGATTGATCGCAGGGGTGATCTCAGCGACGGATAGAATTTCATCCATTTGTTCAGGCATGAAATTGGATAAGCCAATGGCCCGGCATTTTCCCGCCCGTTGGGCGGCTTCCAGGTCGCGCCAGGCAGCAGGACTACCTTTAACGGGCCAATGTAAGAGTAGTAAGTCTACATAATCAGTCCGGAGGCGAGTCAGGCTTTCGTCAATGGCCGCTGCTGCTCTACCCGCCCGAATATCATCATTCCAAACTTTGGTGGTCAGGAAAATTTGATCGCGTGGTGTACTGGCCGAAGCAATCGCTGCACCAACACCTTCTTCATTTTTGTAAATCCGGGCGGTATCGATGTGGCGATAGCCGGTATCCAGGGCCCAGTGAATGGCATTTTTCACTTCTTCGCCATCCTTAGCTTGCCATACGCCCAGCCCTAACTGGGGCATGCTAACTCCATTATTCAGTGTGCTATTTACCATACTTCCAAAACGTGAAGCTGCTCAATAAGTTGGCTTTTACCTTCAGTAGGGAGAAGTTCTAGCTTTGCAGAAGTTGCAAGGCGGCCTCGAGCAGCTCTTTAGCTTCGCAGGCTTGCAGGTCGTCACCCGTTTCGGACCAGTTGCACTGAGTTTGGTAGAGTGGCAGTTGAGTCACAATACGGGCATCCATAGCCTGGAGTGTCCAAAGCAGCGATTGCATTGCCTTATCGCCGCGGGGGGCATGCGGTGTCAAAGTGATGGGCAAAACTGGCTTGGCGGCCAACTCGCCTGAAGAGACTACCCATTCCAGGGCATTCTTCACCAAAGCTGGTAGGTTGTGAGCGTATTCCGGTGTAGAAATAATAACGGCATCCGCCGACTGTAAAGCATGGCGCCAGGCAATCACGGTGGCGGGCAGCGGATTTTGATCTAGCTGAGCCCGAAATAGGGGCAGCTGCCCCGGCAAACGACTTAACCCAACTGCCCAATCCGGTCGCAGTCGGGCAGCCGCGCGCAGTAGTTGAAAGTTGGAAGACGCCAGGCGGTCAGAGCCAGCAAAAGCCAGAATTTGCATAAGTAGCTGCTAAATAAGTGGATGAATCAGCTTTACAGTTAGCGGATTCCCCGAGGAATCAACGAGGTGGGAAAAACTACCAGACTTTCACTACCATCTAGTCCTACGGTAGCTACTCCGAAGAAGTAGTTATCAACTACAATATTATCCAGGGTGACATTGGTTGTTTCAGCGGGAAAGAAGCGGCTGTTGTCCCAGGTAGGTGAGGTAGTTGCGCGCCAGTAGACCTTATAGCCGGCTACTTCTGCTGAATTCGCAGGGGCATCCCAACGTAGACGCGTACTTGCTTGTACCGCTCCACCGATTTGCAATTGGGCAGGTGGCGGTGGGGCTGAAGCTAAAGCGGCTAGAGTAATAGCATTAACCCCCGTGAGCTTGGCGCAGTAGTCGAAATCTACGCCTTCAATAACATCTCCGTATTCGATACCATCTTCAGTACGCAGGTCCT
This sequence comes from Bacteroidota bacterium, assembly GCA_039030655.1. Classification (GTDB taxonomy): domain Bacteria; phylum Bacteroidota; class Bacteroidia; order Chitinophagales; family Saprospiraceae; genus Neolewinella. Next base: position 24,060 of record JBCCDS010000047.1, read on the forward strand.
GGTGTTGGCGGACGTAGTTTTCGTGCGTCTCCATAATCCGGATTCCGGGGAAGCCAGCATCATTAAAGGGACGATGGTGCCCGCCACGACCAAAGCGATCCAGTCGATAGATCATCATGGGTTGGAGATTGGTGCTATACTGTTCCGTCAGTCGATGAACATAACGCGCCAACTGCCGGCTGGGGCCATCTACCTCACCGCCGAAGAAGCGCCGCCAGATACGATCCCGATCTCCTTCATTGGGATAATTGGGTTCGCTGAAAATTCGGAAGCTGGTGTTATCCGTCACCCCGTCTACCCCCGTGATATTGCCAATCATATCGTTATTGAGTACCCCGATGATGTCCCACTCCTGCTCACGAGCATATTCCGCTAAGCCTTTGCCACCGTATAGGCCTTGCTCTTCTCCGCTAAGGCCTACATAAATGATGGAAGTAGGGAAGCTATACTGAGAAAGCAGCCGTGCTGCCTCGATTGTGCCGGCCAGACCAGAGGCATTGTCGTTGGCCCCGGGGGAATCACTGGTTCCATCTAAAGGGTCGCTGACCCGAGAATCGATATCGCCACTCACAATTACGTAGCGGTTGGGATAGACTGTCCCGCGCTGGACGGCCAGGACATTGACCACCCAGGTATCTTCTTTGATCCGGGTCTCCGGATCTCCTTCTACTAAATTGCGCTGAAAGCTCACTTCCAGGCAACCGCCACATTCCTCGCTAATACGCCCAAATTCAGCGTGCATCCAGCGACGAGCTGCACCAATACCACGGGTCTGGCTAACCGTATCGCTCAGTGTATGGCGCGTTCCGAAGTTGACCAAGGTCTGGATATCGGCTTCCAGTCGTTGCGGTGAAGCCGCATCCACAATCTGATATAATAATTCATCGATAGCCTGCTGGGCAGACAGGCCGCTGAAAAGCAGAAATGGAAATATCCAAATGAGAGATCGAAAATTCATAGTATGAAGGTCGGTTAATCGCCCTAACATAAAGAACGAAGCTTGACTTTGGTAATTCTGCGTGCCGAAATAAGTTGAGTACCAGACAAAGAAAAAGGGCAAGTCCTAGCGGAGCTTGCCCTGACATTAACCAAAAACCCAGCAAAAGACATAATATATTTTACTCGCCGAAGCAAGTCAATGTATCTGCACGTGCAGATGCGATCTTAGTATCGCAATGAGCTAGATTGAAGGTTGGCCTTTGTTGGGATTTAGATTAAGAAGTGATAGGCCCGTAAGGTGTCCTTCGTTGATAAAAGATAAAGGGAGATACAGATGTTCGTACTAGCGGTGATTTTTTTGAGTTCGAGCGTAAAAGTGAAACGATTGGATAAGGCAAATTGGTGGCAGAAACAAACATGACTCCTGTTTTAGAGGTTGCAATAAAGACCAGTCTAAAAACCAAAACAATGGATATTACCAAAATACAAGCCCACAAGCAAAAAATCATTGCGCATCTTCTGGAAGAGAAACAAGCAGCTTACCAACGCATGATGCAAGATCAACAATCAGAGCTAGACATGGCCGAAGAAGTCGGGGAAGGAGAAGAAGACCTCTATGAACGCGGCAAGATTGACCAGGCCATGAACCGGGTAGAGGCCAAAGCTCAAACCCTGGAAAGTCTACAGGAACAAGTCGATTTACTAGCTAATCTGGACCAGATCGAGCCTACGGAAGAAATTCAGCTAGGAGATATTATCGAAACCAATATGGGTAATTTCTTCGTAGGCGTCCCAGCGATGGAATTTACTATCGAAGGCAAGCAGTACCGTGGCATATCAACAGATAGCCCCTTGTATCATGCGCTACAGGGCAAACATCAGGGTGACAAAGTAGAAGTCAATGGCCACTCTTATGACCTAATTCATTCCTATTGATTGGGCGTAAGTCCTAAAAAGTGGAAGCCCCGAACCACAAAGTAGGACGAGGCTTCAAATCATAATCTCACGAAAATACTAAATCATAAAGGCCAGTTATGGACAACTTTTCGGTACATGTTGCCTCACATATTTGTGCTTTTGGACTGCACCACTTATCTTTGGTGCATCTTTAGTGCTTTATGTTTTAATCCCATGAATGTGTAGAGGCCGATTCCCCATCTTGGGAATCGGCTTTTTTCATCCAAACTTGTGTCGGTCTGCTAAAGCTAACAGACGTTATTCAGGGGAGAAAAGTTGGCCGCTCCAAAGGAGCGACCGACCACTAACAAATTATAATCCCATGAACGTATGTCTTATCAGATATACTTCTGACAGTACAAATGTGCAGCTAAGTACTAGAGGAAACAACGACAAAAAGAGCGAATTGTGAAAAAAAATTTGCTCTTTTTTGATTAAAAATCAAATCTTAAAAGGATTTTTGATTAAATTTTGTGAAAAATAAATTAATAATTTATCAGAAATCAAATTGTAATCTGAGGTTCAATCGGCGCCCCGTCAGGCGATTAGGGATGGCATACTGCTGCTCAAAGACCGTCTTGATCCAGGTGTTGCCAGCCTGATTAGCTACTTGCATCAGATTAAACACCTCCAAGCTTAAGTGGGTAGAACGAGTAAAACGAAGCGGGTGCTGAGCGGGGTTACGACTAGTCGTTCGATCAAACAAACGCCAGCTAAAGCCAATATCAATACGGTGGTAAGTATCGAAGCGGTAGGGGTTACGAAAGACCCTATTGTTATTGAGAATACCGAACGGCAGGCCTCCACCAACGGTCAAATTGACGTGCGTCCGAAAATTTTCATTGTTTTTCAGATAGTCCTGGAAAAATAAACTCAACTGAAAAAATTGATCGGTAGGCCTGGGTACATAATCAACTGGCTGGCCTTCTGCTTCTCCGATCTCCCGCTCTAGGTGGGTGACGCCTAGCAAGCGCTCGCGGGCCTGGAGGAAACTGAGGTTGATCCAGCTTTCGGCTCCAGGCACAAACTCGCCATTGATCCGCAGATCCAATCCCGCCACGTAACCTTCGGCATCATTTCGCCCACTATAACGGATACGTACGTTCTCGATTTCGTAGCTCACTAGGTCCCAGAGAGACTTATAATAAGCTTCGGCAATGAAGCGAAATTTCTTGGGATTACGGCGACCATAATAGAAATCATAAGTCAGCCCTCCTACAACGTGAAAAGACTTTTGTGCTCGCAAATCGGTATTTAGCAGGCCATCCGGTCCGCGCAGTTCGCGATAGAAGGGTGGTTGGCTGTACAAGCCTGCCGCCAGGCGATAGCTGATGTCACTTTTGCTACGCAGCGGTTTGTAGAGTAATTGGAAGCGAGGAGAAAGTAATAGCTCCTGGTTAAGATCCCAGTAGGTCGCTCTCAAACCAGCACTGATTCGTAGTTCTGAGCGCTCTGGTCGGCGAATCGTCCAGGTATCCTGGAAGAAGGCGCTAAAGCGGTTGGAGCGCAGCTGGTTGGTCGATTTCAGCACGCTGAAGAGTTGTACAGCATCTTCATCGAAAGGCAAGCTATAACCAGCGGAATCCAGGCGCTCCCATTCGTTGATGCGATCATCGATCCGCTCGTGTTGAATCTTCGCACTCCACTGTAGGAAATGAGTGGAGGTAGCTTCGCTGCCCAGCTCTAAGCCTCCTCGCACCTCTGCATTATAAACCTGGATGTCGAGGAAGTTGCGCACAAACTGTTGTTGGGTTCCGCTCCCCAGTTCCGCAATGGGCTCTCCGAATTCACCGCTGCCAAAATCCGTTTCGATTTGGCGAAGGCGATAAGCGCCCGTGATATCAATGCCTTCGTTTTCATCGGAACGATAGGCGCTGGTCAAAAATTTAAGGAAGAAGGGCCGTTTCGAATTCTCCGGCAGATAGGTCAGTGACAGTCCACCCATTTGAGTGGTAAATTCGTCGCGTTCCTGTCCTTCAAACTCCGAGAATAACTGTAGGGCAAAATTAATCAGGCCTAGAGCGGTAGATCGCGTAGTGGGCGTAAAATTATAGACCGCCCGGTTGTAATTAGCCAGGAGGCCCAGTTGCAAACTTCTGCTCAAGTCCATGGTGATGTAAGTCTGGACGTCAGAGAAATCAGGCAGATACTCTCCACTGGTTTCCAATGTACCCAATAGGTAGCGCGTGGTTTTGTAGCGAGCGCCCACCAAATAGCGGATACGGCGGTAATCATCTTTACCAACGGGCAGGCTGCCTTCCAGGTGAGCTCCACCACCGAGAAAACTAAGCCCCAGACTGGCTCGGGTAGAATCGGGACGTTTGTATTTGATATCCAGTACGCTCGACAGCTTATCGCCATAGCGGGACTCAAAGCCGCCGGAGCTAAAGGACAGGTCCCGGATAAGATTAATATTAGCGAAGGTCAGCCCCTCTTGTTGCCCAGCCCGGATCAATTGGGGGCGATAGATTTCGAAGTCATTGACGTAGACGAGGTTTTCGTCGTAGTTGCCGCCGCGGACATTGTACTGGCTAGTTAACTCTCCTCCCGATCCGCTACTAACTCCCAGGGCGATATGAGGCAGGATACTTTCCAGGTTACCCGTGGTAGAAGGCAGGAGTCGTAAAGCTTCGGGGCGTTCTCGGATCATGCCATCTGATTCGATCTTAGATTCCCGTACGACCACTTCTACCCCACTATCGGTACCGACCATACTCAGGTCAATTTGCTGCCCGCTTCCAGCCGGTAGAGGACCCAGTTCGACCTTGGTTTCCTGATAGCCAATCCGACTGAAGACGAGGGTAAAAACACTATCCGCTGGCACAATGGCCCGATAGCGACCGTTCATACTGGTCTCGAAGGCCTGCGTGGTTCCTTCTACGTAGATGGTAACCAGTTCGATGGGGCGATCATTCAGGATATCGACAACCCGTCCAGTTACCGAGGCGGTTTGGACCTGCGCAAGTACAAAAGAAACAGCCAGGAAGTAGAAAAAAAATAGTGCTAACAGTCGGAGCATATTGACGGCTTGTCGAATGGAAACGACAAAAGTACTGCCTAGCATCTGTAGTTAAGGTATGCTTGGGCGACAGTTTGTGCATGCTGAGCTAAGTTCAAGTTTAGGCAGCGAGTGTTGTCCATCTCAGTCTACGTAGGTTTCTTTAATCACTGCTTTTATAACTGCAATTTCCTCCTCCTTCAGCTTCTTCTTAACTTGATATACCCGCCGTTTACTAATCGTTCTAATTTGATCGATCGCGGCAAAACTAATTCGCCGTCCAATTTTTATTTTCACCCTGGTAGGATAGTTACGGTCGGTGCTGGTGCAAGGAGCCACCATTATGGTGCCTAAGGGGCTGTTCATCTCATCAGGCGAGACTACTACACAGGGGCGCGTTTTTTTTATTTCTTGTCCAATTATCGGGTCCAGGTTGACGATCACGACCTGATACTGTTCAATCTTCATCTGGCCAGTCTTCTTCGTCGAGCAGATCCTCGATCAATAGCTCATCATCCTGGGCTGCGTGCATTTTTCCGAAGGCTTCTTGCCAGCCTTTTCGTACTGGTTTAACCGGCTTCAACAAAATAGCCCCTGGCTCCATCACTAGCTCGACGCTATCTTCAATGGCATACTCCTTAAGGACCGTCTTCGGTAGGCGGATTCCTTTAGAGTTACCAATTTTCACTATTTTGAGCTGCACGTGTAATTACTTTGTAAGTACAAATATAAACTATTTTTTGTACTCCCGCAGGTCTAATCGTCTACTATTAGGTTTATTAAGACATGTACTCTAGAAAAATTCCAGGCTTTCAAAAAAGCGCTCCGTCGAATCGTTCAGTCCCCTACCCTGCTGCGCAATGGTTTGGATTTGATAGAATCGCCGACCGACTACGTAGGCCTGCGTTCGGATGCTGGCAGCTCCATCCAGATAATCGATACGCCAAAAGCGACCGGGAAAACCGTCTTTTTCTTTGTCGGTCGTAAAGAGTAGCTCACCATCTACTATGGCGATCGCTTCCTCCTGACTCACATCAAAAAACTCGACCACCAGCTCGGTACTATCGTGGTGCAAGGCGCCCTCAGGATAGTCCACGTAGCTGAGCATATAGATGGCATTGTCGGCCTGATCGCTAGGCGATTGCAAGAAAAAGGTGTGATAGGCCAGGAAGCCGACTTCGGTTTCGATCGTATCGATTTGTTCGTCCCAAGTTGCCGGAATACTGACACTGAAGCGACCGTCCAGCTCTCGCACCTCTTCCCAATACTGGCCGCGTTCCCAGGATTGCCCAGGCACAACGACCTCTTCGCCCTGGCCAATGGGGAGAACCTGGGCCGGCAAGCAAAATGGAAAAAAAAGCAAGCTGCAATAAAGAAACTTCACCATAAAAAATCGAATAATAGCCATGATATAGAGTAGCCGGTCTCCTGCTCGGGTTGTATTCCTACCAACAGAGACTTACTGAAAACGAAATATTTTTTTAATACTTGCCTCACGCTGTTGTTACTACTGACGTCAAGGGAGTAAAACAGCCGCTAAAATTCTATGACCCTGTCGCTATCCATTGATCGACCAGCTCCTCTCGGAAATACCGCTAGCCCGGACCTTTCCCAGGAATCCCAGCTAGCTCGGCAGTGTTCAGCAGGAAATCGTCGTGCACAACGACAACTCTACGATAGATACTATAAGTTGGTACTCGGCGTCTGCAGACGCTACGCTAATCATAGCTCCGAAGACGGAGATTTACTCAACCAGGCTTTTTTGCGGATTTTTGATCGAATTGACCAATTTCGAGCGGAGGGCCCTCTCGGTGCCTGGATCAGGCAAGTCAGTGTGCGCGTCTGCCTCAGCGCTTTGCGTAAAAATCAGCGGGAGGCTTATCAGGAGCTAGCAGACATCCAGCAGCCTACTACTGGATTGCCCCAAGCCCTGCAACGGCTGGCCATGGAAGATTTAGTCAGCTTAATCCAGCAATTACCCGCCCTACCTAAGGCTATTTTCAATCTACACACTGTTGAAGGGTATACTCATGCAGAGATCGCTCAATTATTAGCGATCAGCGAGTCGAATAGCCGTTATCATTTGCGACAAGCCCGACTCCGGCTTCAACTTCTAATTAATCGTCAATACCAGTAGCATGAGTCAGGAGCAACAAGAATGGCAAAAGCTGGGTAAAAGTCTTTACGATTACCTACCAGAGGGTCAGCGGGATTTACACTTTATTGATTTACAAAATCAACTCGAAAACAGATCTTGGTTGAGGCGCATTAATTGGCGTTGGCTACTTTGGGTATTATTCTTTGTGGGTACTTCCGCAGGTATATTACTCGCTTGGATTTTCCAGCATGAAACGCCCCGTTTAGTCGATGAGCTCCAGGATTCATCCATTGCTCGGCTAAATTCATCTCGGCTAAAGTCTTCGGTTGATTTAGAGAGTGATCTCTCGGTAGCTAATTTACCGAAAACTACATTTCCCCTTGGCACCACTACCACCCTAGATTCCTCAACAGCTCTGCGAGTCATTCCCGACCTGCTAATCCAAGGTCAGCCCGGTCAGGAGCGGCAGTCCCCGCCCAAACAACCAAGCATAGAGGCCGAAAACCCAGCTAGCAGTGATACCACTAGCTTGATGCCCGTTATGGCTACGCTCGTCCAACAGCAGCTAAAAGCGATTGACCTACTTCAAACTGAAATGGTTGTTCTCCCGGAAACGTCCAGGAGTGTCGAACTGGCCAACCCAAACCATCCAGTTTCAGGCACGGTAGATCAGGTGGAAAAAATCAGGAAGCACCATTGGGAAATTGACGGTGGCTTTGCGACCCATCACCATACAATAGCTACTTCAGCTACCACAGAGCAAGCAATAAGTGGCGGTTTCTATTTCGGAGCAAGCTACTGGCGATCTATCCATCCGCTTTGGCAAATTGGAATACGCTTAGGTTACCGTCATCACAATCATATGCTAGGGGGAAATGCAAACAATTGGATAAGCCACAGATTAGAAACTACCGTCTTAGGTCCCAACTCAGGAAGTCCCATTGCTTTCAGCTATTTTCAGCGCTATCCCCGTTTGAAAATTTGGACGATTGGACTAAGTGCCCAACACAGGTTGGGGCGAAATTTTCGATTAAAGGGAGGGATACAATACGGCTTCCTCAGTGGAGAAACCCCTTCCAACATTGATCAATCCAACTCATTGTCCACTCCATTTTCAGATTATTCTCCCTCGATTATCCGTCGACATAACCTGGCAGCGGAGCTAGCCATTAACCTCAGGCTCCGTCCTCGCCTGCGAATGGAGTTGACTGCTCATATAGGGCTCAGTGATATTGGTATCAACAACATCCTCCATAACGAAATCCGGGAAACTACCGATGGGTTGAAGCTCGGGTTCAACTACGCGTTTTAGCACCTAAATCCCTTCTTTTTACTTAGGCGTCATCATCGCTATTGCCTATGCCCCACCAGTTAAAACTCTATAACCTAATCAATTTTCATTAGCAAATGCAAAACTTTTTCCTACTTATCAGTCTATCTTTTCTGCTCGCCTGCCAGCCAGAAAATGAAACTCCTTTTGAAGCCGAACACAATGGTAATGTATTTGTAAGCGGTCATTTCGACATTGAAGGCACCAGTATTCCCTATGCCCAAGAATTGGGTCCATTAGTCGAGGCATATGATCCTTCGACCTTCGGCTTTACCCGAGATGGCCGGGCCAGCCTGGTCGCCTATTTAGGATCTGCTAATAATGCCCCTTCACAGGAAGGCGAGAACTGCTTCAATATTTCTCCCTTAGAGGAGAATACAAGAAACTGGATGGGAGAACCCTACCTCTCAGCTGACTTAACCGTGATTGAATTCGTTGGTCTGACGGGTGCTGATGCTGATTGTAGATTTGATCGATCAGTAGTAGAAGAACAGTTACAACTCGGACGCTATGCACTAGGGCAGGATCCAGGTCAGGTCCACCTTCACTTATACGGGACGAAGCTTAACGCTCTCCAGTTTTCCAATGATTTCTATCTGGCCGATAGCCAGGTTAATGATGGTCTATTCATCGAAATTACCGAGTTGGATTACCTGACGGCTGATTATACCGGCATTAAGGGTGTCTACGTAAGTTTTGAAATCCCCTTGGCCTACGGGACCAATTTTTCGGATCAAAACCTCTATGAGTTGAAGGATTTTTCCGGCCGTATGTTTTTTCCTTTTAGTCAGGAATAAACTTTTTTTGTTTTGACCAGCCCGACCTTTGTCCCTTTATTTTTTGCCTTTGCGCTGTAGTTTTTCAGCTTCCAGGGTCAAAAACGTCTGGATCTTATGCACCTGCTTATCTACATCCTTGATGGGCTTAATCTGATAAATCAGACTGCGCTTTTTCCCGTCGGTAATCCGGTTAAAGATGGATTTAGCGGCCTTATCTTGTTCCAGAAAAACGGCTAAAACCTCTGGTATAGCTACTCCTAATGGATTGGGGTCTTCATAGATTTTAAAGTTGACTTCATCTCCGAGTTCTTTACCCATTTTCTTCAGGTATTTAGTCGCTAGAATAATGAAGTAGTTGCCATCGCCATAGTGATTCAAACCACAGGAATAACTGACCTGACCTTCTACTTCACAGATTAATCTAGTAGCCCGTTTTTTCTCGAACTGATTGATGATTTCCGCATCCAGCTTGAAGTAATAGTAGCCACCTTTACGAGCTTCTAATTGGCGGATAGCTTGGGTGAAGGAGAATTGCATAGAGAAAAGGCCTAAAGTTGATCAATGATTGATATACCTTGAAAGTATACTGGTTCTAATACCGATATATACGAGGTTATTCATTAATTTAGGTTAAACACAAAACCTATATCACGTGCAATATCTAGAATTCGACGGCAAAGCCAGAAATTTCCTCGTAGTCGGCTTAGGTGCCTTTTTGCTTACGCTTTTCACCTTAGGGTTAGGGACTCCCTGGGCCACCACCATGCTCCTCAAATGGAAAACTAAGCATACCATTGTGGAAGGTAGACGACTCATTTTTAAAGGAGAAGGTTCGGCCCTCTTCGGCAAATGGATCCTTTGGTGGTTTCTTACTTTGATTACTTTGGGATTGTACGGCTTAATTGTCTGGCCACGCTATCAAAGGTGGATTACGGAGAATACTGCAATTTTGGAATACGACGCCCAAACAGCAGAACCAGAACTTGAAAATCAGGGGTTTGTTGGTAATCTGGAATCGTAAGTTCAGTTTGGCGATACGTCCAATCATCATTAAATCTTAACCACCTTCATAGGGAAGGTGATTCTTTAAAAGGCTCCTTCATCCCCGTAAAGGAGTCAGGCTCGACTACGACATAAATGTCGTTGAACTATGCCCGGCACAAAGTGCCGTAGAACTAAGGCCGGTTAGTAAAGCTAAAGATGGGCACATCTATGCTCAAGCTAAGCATAAAGCGGACGGCGCTTACTTTAATGATGGGTTCTCCCTCCAGTCGAATCCGGCGCAGGCTTGGGCCATACTGGACTCCCGCCCCTAAGCTAAAGGGTGACTTAGCGAAGTTGTACATCAAGTGAGCCCCCGGTGCAAAAACGTTCTGGAATTCGAATTCTGGCAGCTCCCTAATCTGATTATTTGCTCCTTGATCAAATCGGTAGGCAGAGACTGCCCCTAGATCGATGATGGGGAAAAAGAGGCTATAGGAAGATTTTTGCGTATAGCTATTTTTCCAGCTCATACTCAGTCCGACCGGAACAAACAGCGATACAACATTGCTGGTCGCATCGGGAAGGTTTCGACTACCGTCGGGATCATCCGGCAAATTCAACCGCTCCTGTCCGTAGGTGACGCCGAAGTAGGCATTGACCTCCAGGCTGAAGGGCTTATTGCGCTTCAGTTGGGAACTCCCCGCTGGCAGTGCAACGGTATTTAGCGCGGCGGCAAAAGCATCGGGTGAATCGGCTGCTGCCACATCCGCCATAAAGGTTCCGTAGAGGAACAGCTGCTGTCGGTTGCGATTCATGCGGGCAGTATCCGCACGGCTAATCTGACGGTTTAAGCGCGCCAGTTCTTCTTCCATCTCTAGCTGGTTTTGAGGCGTGATCTGGGTCCGGGTAGACAAGCCCAAACTCGAAAGCTGTGGTTCTACTCCGGTGGGAACGGCATCGTCAAGTCGCAGTTGAATAGCATCACGCTCAGCAATACGGCGCTCTTGTGCCCGACTTGGGCGAGGGACGATATTAAACAGATCGATCAGATTGACCAGGTTGGTAATGGCGTAACGAAATTCGCCCTGCTGGCTATAAGCAAACAGCTCCTGTAAGTTGTCATTGATAGCGGGTACTTTATTAAAGCCAGGCAACTGATCGGCCAAACTCAGGGGCTGATTAGGCTGCAGTGGGTTGACCATAATTTTGGCCTCTACTACCGAAGAAACTGTCGACGTAATAAAGTTGACTAAGGCAATTCGTCTTGCAGTACGGTCATCTCCTACTTGGGCAATATTTTTATACTCATGCAGGGCTTCGGTAAAGTCCAGGATAAGACTACCCAGTTCCGGGGCGGAAATGGCCCCCATTCCCGGTACCTGCTGCAGGCGTTCCAAGGCCAGTCCTCGTACTAAAGGATTGGCCTGAGGATCGAGCAGGTAGGTGGTTAATACACCCGTTCCGGCGAAATCGGTGATCTGGGTTTCATTGGAGGAAAAGTTATCTGCCAGTAACAAAGAGGGTTGCTCGGCTTTGCCTAAAGTGGAATCTCCAGCAGCAAAAGGACTATCATAAAGAAAGAAAAACATCTCCCGACCCAAGCCAAATACTGTTTCGAAATTGGCGGCATTGCGGTGCGCTCGAATAGTTGCACCCGCCTCCCGCTGTGAATAGGACGTCAAGCTGTACTGCAACTGATCAAAGTCAATATCCATGCTACCCAGTAAGGATTCCAACGCCGGAAAACTTGCCGGTGGTTCCACCGCTGGGTGGAGTCGACGATAATTGGGGCTGAGTTGTCCTTTGCCTTCTGTAAAGGCATCCAATCGCTCACTAATGGCCGTTAGTTGAGCGTAGGTCTGATCTTTATTTGGATGCTGCACCAGGGTTTCTTCCAGCAAGTTTTGCAAAAACTGCAGCTGGATACTATCGGCTGTTCGCTGCTCTTCATCAGTGGTTAAAGCGCGGAAGAATACTTGCTCCTGCTCCAAGCGACTCAGCAAACTGTCCTTGATCGCGAGGAGGGTTGGATTAGCGTTGGCCTCCCTAGCCAGACGCCCTTTAAGCGCATCCATAGCCCGCCGAGCATTGATCAATTCGCTGTAGCGAGTTTGGAGCTCATGACGACGATTCAGCACCTCCCTTACTCCGGTAAGGCCGGCAGCGATCAGTTCACTTTCTGATAAGGTATCCCGATTAGGGCCGTAAAATTGATCGTAGCGGGAAACCGATGGGTTATCGAGAAAGTAATCAATAGCTTCACGCCCAAACAACCAGCTTTCGATCACTTCGGGGGCTTTATCATTAGGGAACAGCAGGTTGGCATAATTAAAATCCAATACGGGTTGCAAGACACTGTCCAGCGGTTCCAAGACCTCAAAGCCATCATCGCGATCCGTAATGAAAGAGTAGTCATCTTCCAGCGCGGAACGCGCCTGCTGAAAAGCTTCCTCTAGTTCTTCCAAGCGATCTGCAATTCGGATATAGGCGTCGCGCAGCGGGGCAAACTCCGGTGAGCTGCGGGCTTTTTCCGCCAACTCCAGGTCAATGTTGCGCCGTAGGTTACGACGACTTTCATTCAGTTCACCGTAAGTAAAGGCCAAAATCTCAGCCAGGGGGACTTCCCGCCCGGCAAGATCCAGCAGTCGGTAAACCAAGAAGAGGTTGTAAACTGCGGGATTGTTGTAGGTCCCTTTATTTTCTGCCTGGATGAAATTTCCTAGATTAAGGGAAATGGCATTGAGATCCTTGGCGAATGCCAAGCGGATACTCGGCAAGATCGACTTGTAGTTGATCAAATTCAGGGTCGGTAAGTAGTTCACCGTTTCCGGAAAGAGATAGTTGAGATTATTGTCGTTCAGCTGATCACGCAGTCGATTGAGAAAGGTATAAGTCAACTCTTCTTGCGCCCGCCTGCCGATCCAATCTGACAAACCCGCAAGGGCGGTGCTCATATAACTGGAGCGTTGGTCAATACTCCCGTTATTAGCAGCGGCCTGATCCGCAGCTAAGCCTAGAGCATTTTCCAAAGGAGGGAGAGGTGCCGTGTAAGCGGATTGAATCTTGTTAACGTCAATCAGCCCATTTGTCGTAAAGAGCTCCGTAGAGGCGGGCCTACGTAAAAAGCTCTCCCGCCCCCTACTGACCAGATTAGAAAAGCTGATCTCCGTAGCCGGTAGGTAGGTGGCCAGTAAGGTATCGATGCCTTGCTCAGTGAAGAACTGTTGCATCGCTGCGTTGGCAGAATAATGTTCCAAAATCAAAGGCCCCGTAGCTATTTCGGCAGCCGCAGACAGATCAGGTGCTTTAGCGTAATAGGCCAGAATTTGGATAATCTCATCCAGAGCCGGGTTGGCCGTCGATGAGGGGTTGGCCGCAGCGACTACTACATTATCCGCCAGGCGGCTGAGATCGCTACTTAGGTTTTGGGCCAGTAGCGGACCGAAAAGGCCGCCACCCAGGCTGATGAACAGCAGGCCAAGAAGACGAGAGATGTGGGTAATCATAGTGGGAAAATGCAGGGATTAAGAATCAGTGGGATCAGCCGGTTGCTCCGGCAAAATTCTGGCAAGGATAAAATCTCTCAATTTGCTCAAGCGCTCTACAAAGGTGCTACCGCTAGCCTCAACAATAGCTGGCATCAATATTTGCTCCACCTCCGCAACTTCGGCGTGGGTGCAACTCACTAAATCCAGGCGCAATTGTTCCAAATACACATTGTGGCAAAGAAACAATTGATTGCGGGTGCTGATAAAGGCATCTTTATCGTAAGTCTCGTTTTCATCGTGGAGTCGGCGGCGGGTCACGCGTATCTTCCGTTTCATCTGGAACAGTTCGTCGCGCATGCGCTTATTCAGACCATTATCGGTACGGGGCTGGGCTTCCAGAGCTTCCTGGCTGAAATCATTATTATCTAAGGCCGCCATCCATTTAATGAGCTCCGCCCGCTTCGCGCGCATAACTTCCAGGTCTGCTGTAGTTGCCAAGATCGTTTTCAAATCCTCAAGCTGTTGAACTTGTTCGTCCGTTAGCGCTGGAAAGGGATCTAACTGCTCAATTGCTCGGTAGTGTAAAAGTAGTTGCAAGTTAGCCACCGTTACTGGGCTAGACACTAGCTGCGCTGCTTCCAACGACCGCAATTGATGCTCATAGCAAGAAGTACAAGCAGGGTGTAGCGACAATAGTATTTGTTCCCGAGGATGACTCATGGCCTGGGTATTATAGATGGTGTGCAATAGCGACACGCTCGGTACGAGTGTGTGTCCAAAGGCTTAGAGCTTGTCTAAATTTGACTTTTGAGGCGATTGCTGCAAAATTTCATGCTGAACAAGGCGTGAAGAAGGAGCTTAGCCAAAGCTAAGTGACTGATGAAGCAACGCAGTGCAGCGTAAAATTTGGCGCAAGCAGCCCAAAGTGTTGAAATTAAACAAGCTCTGAATAAATAGTGTGTGTGAGATAGCCGCTCTAAAGACTAACGCAAATATAGCGGAAAATAATATTCTATTTTTTTAGTTAGCTCACTACTGAACATTGCAGGGGGCAGTCCTTTATTCCGTGCTACTTGCTACTCCTTAAGAAATTTAATACTGTGATGTTCTCCCTCGAATGGAAAAGTCAGGATATAGGTACCACGGGGCAGCTCTTCCAATTGGTTTATGCGCAGTTCCCCGTCAATTATCGTAGCTGATTGGGTGACTATGGTCCTCCCATTTAAATCATAAATACTGATGGGTAACTCTTGACCGGTACCTCCATCCAGGGAGATAACCAACTGGTTACTGACCGGATTAGGATAATAGACCGGCCCTTTCGAATCCGAGTTTTGCAACGAGCTTACCGGGCTTTCCTGATAGACCCTGATGTAATCTACCTCCATCGTACTTTCCGAAAAATCGGATGTTACATTGGGTAGCATCGCTACGTTGAACAAGAAGTATTGCTCAGCGTCGAATGGCCAGCTTGCTGCATCGCGAACCGCTGGCTGGTAAGTATAATGCACCAGCCCATCTACCCTGAAGATCATTCGCTCGTTGGTCCATATCAGTTCATAAGTATGAAATTTCTCAGAGGCATCAGGGAGTATTCTTCCACCGACATTAACCGTGCCTCCAAAACTAGAGGGTGTATGGAGAGCACTGGAAATATAATCCTGGTTATCTCCCCAATGTTCCATAATGTCAATTTCCCCGCAGGCGGGCCAGGGAGTCGTGCCGAAACCCAGAATATCCCAGTAGCCGCCATCTTCATCGATGTTTTTGCCCAGCATCCATAAGGCTGGCCAGGTGCCAATACCGGTAGGTAACTTAGCGCTTATTTCTACTCTCCCGTACTGAAAAGCGAACTTGGAATTCAGTCGAGCAGAGGTAAAGGCTTTAGTATAGCCCTGATCGGTAAAAGTCTCCCTTCTGGCAATTACTTTTAGTACTCCGTCCTCTACTACCGCGTTCTCGATACGGTCAGTATAATGTTGAATTTCTCCGTTGTACCAGCTTCCCTCCAATGGCAGCTGAGTCTGGTGAAACCACTTCGTAAGATCAACAGGGCCGGGGCCGGGCGTCTCAAACTCATCCGACCAGACCAGGTAATCGAATACCGGATCAGTTGAGATAGTTTCCAACTGAATAAAATCGTCGGCTGCTGTTTGTCCGTATACTGTACTGCCACCCAGCAGTAAGAGTAAACTCAGGTAAAATACACGCATATGCAGCTTAAGATAGGTGGTTTTTTTTGTACTTCCGCGGGTCTGAACCTGCGGAAGTACAAATACCCTTCATTAATTACTCCGCCCGCGCTCCTCTTCATTGCCAAAGTTGCGTTGACGCACCTGGATGTCATCATTGCCAAAACTATAAGTCAGGCTGAAGCGCAAATGACGACTACTGTAGTTCTGCCCATAATCAGAGACGATACCATTGACCACGGAACGTGCAGAGTTGAGAAAACCCGTATTGAAAATGTCTTGGGCCATGACCGATAGCTGCAATTTGTTATTAAAAAATTGCTGGTTAAAGCCCACGTTCAGCCCGTACATCGCACCCACCTCAAACAGTTCACTGCGGTGGCGCGAGTTGTACCAAAGATTGAGTTGAACCCGGCTATTCTCGCCGACTTTTATTGTGTTGCTACTGGCCAGATAGAGTAGCCAACCATTTTGCGGCAGGCCAGGAAAACCCGGCTTAAAGTTGGAATTGGAGTAAAACAGGTACAACTCGCTTTGGCTCGACCAGCCCGGCAAAGGTTCGAGGCTAACGATTTCTCCCAGACCGATGCCCGTTTTTTCGTAGAAATTATCTCGCAATACTGCCTGAATCTCCGTTCCCTCCTCCGAGGAAAAATAGGTTCCGTAACCATCACTAGTATAGTTAAAAAACAGATTACTCGTCAACCAACCGTTTAAGGTGTGGCTCAACTCGATATTGTCGGTAAAGGAGGGTTGCAAAAAAGGGTTGCCTTCTGAGTAGGCATTGCTGTTGACGTACACCCGAAAAGGATTCAAATTCCGGAAACCGGGGCGGTTGATTCTCCGACCATAGCTGATCGTATACTGATTGCTCTCCGAAGGGCGGTAGCTCAGATAAAAGGTGGGGAAGAGTTGTTGGTACCTACGATTGACCTGGCTGCCCAAAGTAGGAGAAAAACCCTCGGTCTGGGTACTTTCGAAGCGGAGCCCTACCTTCATATCCAACTGATCGTTCAGGCTGCGGGCCATATTGAGGTAGAGCGCCTGGGTATTTTCTCGGTATTCAAAAACATTTGACTGTAAGGGGTCCAGGGTCAAGCTACCGCTGGCCCGGTCAAAAACGGCCAAGTCATTGGCGGTTTCGATGAAGCTCAGTTTGCCACCGTAAGACCAATTGGTAGTGCCTAAGGGGTGGGTGAAATCCAGTTTTAAGCTGTAGTTATCCACCTCCTGCAGCGAATGGTTTTCATTAGCCAGATTGATCCCGATGAATTCCTTATCAGGAGAAAAGGTATTCACGGTGCTACGTTGCAAGAGGTCATTTTCATAGTCGAAGTAGTCAGCATCCATTGACATAGAGCGCCCCATAGTATCCAGCTCTAGCGTAAAATGGACATTGTAGGCATAACTATTGGCTGCCCGATCAGAAAACATATCGTTGATTAGCAAGGAATCTAGCTCAGCATTTGCATTGAAGACTTCCGTTTGGGCTACGCCCTCGTAGTCTGGTCGGCCTGCCGTAGCCTGTAGCTGCCCGCCCAGGCTGAAGCGTGGACTCAGCTCATAATCGACCGATAAGCGACCGGAGCGGCTATCGCGTTGGCTGCGACCATCCATGCGCATGCGCCATTCCCCCGCAGGGAAAAAGACGTCTAGCCATTCAGTTTCCTGATTACCACCTACCACCAGATTACCGGAAGCCGCTAAGCTCAGCCGGTTACGCTGGTAAAGAAAAGTATGGTTGATGGAGCTGAAATTATAATTGTTCAGGTTATTACTTACTACCGTTGAATTCTTCCAGCTGTTGTTGCGGCCCTTTTTCATAACGATATTGATCAGGCCAGCATTTCCAGCAGCTTCGTATTCCGCGGGAGGGTTGGAGATGACCTCAATCTTCTGTAAATCATCCGCCGATAAGCTGCGCAGCAAGGCGACGAGTTCTTCCCCTTCCAGGTTGAGTGGTCGGTTATTCAACATGACGCCTACGCCACCACGGCCGATCAAGCTGATTTCGTCTTGCTGTATGCGTATTCCGGGGGCTAACTCTAGTGCCGATAACGCATCTCCACCTTTGGCAGCAATACTGTTTTCGACATTAAAGACTAGGCGATCCGGTTGTCGCTCGATCAAGCGCCGCTGCGCCCGGACGGTCACCTCTCCGAGTCGGTTATCGGCCTCCATCATTTGAATAGGGCCTAGCTCGACGGATTGTTCCAACAGGAGAATCTGCTGGTGATCCTCGTATCCGAGGTAGCTGATTTTCAATTGGTAATCGCCAGTCGCAGTGGTCAAGCTGAATTGCCCTTCGGCATCGCTGAGGTCTCCCTTAATCAAATCGCCTTCCATATCCAGCAGCATCACCTCAGCAAAGGGTAATGCTTCTCCTTCAGTTTGGGTACTGCCCGATATTTGGACTTGGGTAAGAGCGAATAGGGGAAAGCATAGTAAGAGTGGGAAAAGTAGGGGTCGCATCTTTTGGGGTGTGTTTGTAGTGATGTCGACCTAGGATAAAATTTTGTTACACTTAGCTTTGTATCTGGTGCATTTTTTGTACTTCCGCAGGTTTTACCAGCTACGAGTGAACCTGCGGAAGTACTAAAAAACTACCTAAATACGATGCGCTGTTGTGCCTGCCCACCCTGCTCATCGATCAGGCGGAGCAGATAAGTCCCGCCGGGTAAACCTTCCGGGCGAGCCAGCCGGTAAGGAGCATCCGTCGTCTCCGCTATTCCACGCCATAGTTGCTGACCGCTCAGGCTGTACAATTGCAGTTGTAGCTGGCCTTGCCATTTAGCTGGAAGGAGTAATTGCAGTTGCTGATCAGCGGGATTAGGGAATGCCTGAAAGCTTTCATTAGCTACAAATGGCGATTGGAGATTAGCGTCTGCTTCAGGCTGAACGGGCGCCCCTCCTCCCCTCGCTTGAATACCGTTCGGAACGGGGATTGCGTAGGTCCGTCGTACCACATTATCCAGTTCAAACTCTACGTAAACTGCTGAGTAGCCTCCCGCTCCAGAAAAATTAGGTGTAAAGCGATTCTGACTGTAGCTGTAAGTGCCAATACTGCTGCCACCACTCGATGCCCGCCAATGATAAGCCACGCTGACATCATTATTGGTAGTCGCAACCCGCAGCGCGTTATAAACGGGTACCCCATTACTCACATTTCCATAGATAGGATCCGCTACAATACCTCCATTAGGCCTGTTTTGAGCAGGGATCGTCAACAACCAGCCTTCCTCATCGAAAACCAAGCCATCATTCCACAGAGAGGAGGAGTAGCTGATCGTAGAACCATTGGCTGATCCCTGACGTAGTTCCAGCCAGGCATCGTTAAACAGTAAGCTACTACTAGCCAGCTGAACCGGACGATTAATGCTTAAAGTAGACAACGACTGGTTATAAATCCGAGCACCTCCAGTGGCGTACAGGCCGATGCCGGCATTTTTATTAACATTAATCTCTCCCCTTCCTTCATTAGTGAAATTGTTGGTTCTGATATAAAGGCCGTAGCTGGAAGTACCCTTAACATCAATCTGGCCAGTGCTTACAAAGTCACCACTATAGATATATAGTGCCCTGCCATTGCCATCTACATCTAAGGACAATAAGCCTTGATTGGCAAAATCTGAGCTTCCGCTTTGGTACAGGCCCCGCTCCAGGTTATCACCCTCAATCCAAATTTCGGCCCCGCTTCCATTGATAAAACTACCACTGGCGGAGTTTTCGAGACCCCGCCCCGAATTGCTCGTATTTAGAATCTCAAGCTGCCCGGTATTTTCGAAAATGGCATTTTGGTTAATCACTCCACGCCCAACAAAGTCATCCATACCTACGTAGCCATGATTTTCAAAATACCCGAGATTGGTGATCCCATTGCCACCTATAGGTGCTTTTAGTACCAGCTCTCCGGCGTTCTCAAAAGCGGCATCAGCCCCAATGGTTATTCCGTTACGACTGGCGTTGTGAATACTAATCTGTCCATAGCGGTTATTGTAAAAATAACCATTATCCAGACAGATGATCACACTTGAATTCGGCAGACCTTGCACGTTCCGGATTTCCATATCGGCTCCGCTAATAAATTCTCCTAGGTTTTGAATCGCCAGGATGACGTCTTCGATCAAAATTTTGGCCTGGGTGCTGGTCCCTATTTCGCCTTCGTTATGAATGGCGGCAGTGCTCGTCCCATTTCCATGTACAATTAAACCTCCGCTGATCGACACTTCTCCAAAGTTTTCTAGGGCGAAGTTGCTAATGCCATCGATTTCTAGTGTAGCTCGTCGCTGAATACCTAACAAAGTACCAGTACCTACTACTACCCGAGCAGCACGTGCCGTGAAATAGGACGGGATAACCACTTTGTTGTTATTCCCCAAAAACACCTGATCATTACTAGTCGGCAGACTTCCCGTAGACCAGTTAGCGGCTACGTTCCAACTACCGGAGCCACCATTCCAGAACACCTGTGCACACACTGTGGTGGAGAAAAAAAGAAGCGAAAGCAAAGTGCTTGACAAACGTAACATAGGTGGGCTAATTAAGGAATTAATTGTTCCACCAAATATCCCAGCTTACTGTCAACTATTACTCTAGTATTTACTGGATTTTGTCTCTCTACCGGAATTCCGGTAGGGTCTTACTGAAAGATCAACGTTTTATAGACTTCACGCCCATTGCGGTCGCGAATTTTCAGACTATATCGCCCCGCTGTCCAAGCTGCTTCTCGTTTGATCAAATTTCGATCTACGGCTATAACCTGGTTTTGCCACAGTAGGCGGCCGTGAATATCCAGCAAGCTCAATTCCAGCGGCCCACTAATTTCCTCTGGGCCCAATAGCGTAAAGTACTCTCCAACGGGGTTGGGAAAAACTCGCCATTCTTCAGCTGAATGTATCGCACTAGTAGCCGTGCTGGTGGGGGTGCTAAAGAAGACCCGACTGTCATTTTCATCCGTATTAAAGGCCAGCAAGGCCGCCCAGATTTCACCTACCAACTGGGCATAATTGTTCGTGATTAATTCGTGCACGATTGCCGGCGGCACGAAGTTTGCCGGAGCCTCCTCTGCGTAGATCGCCATGTAAGTCACCAAACTCGCTAGAAAATAGAGGCTAGCTCGGCCGTGAGGGGCATCATCTTCATAGAGCTCCCCCAGTGGAATACTGTTCAAAGGAGCTACCGAAAGTAAATCTGCAATAATTGGGCCAACGGGTATCATCCGTATCCTAGCAGCAGGACGTGCAGCCAGCAGTGCATCCTGATAGTCGATCCACCAGTCGTGAAAGGCTCCTCTAGTATAGTCGTTATAGTTAGCAAAAGCCGAGACTTCGGGTGGAAAATTACCGTTCAGATAAGGAGCCATATCGGGCCAGTTCTCGTAAATATAAACAGCAACAGTATCTTCTTCCTGACGCACCCAATCTACGATAGCTTCCGTTGCCGTGATGGGAGAAAGCACACCATCTTCTCCAGGATAGGGCTCAGCTGGTCCCTGCCACTGCATAAAGTTTCCCGCCGTCAGTAAAATCGTGCTAAAGTCTGCTGCTGAGAAGGGTTCTAGATCAGACTCCCAGGCAGGCGGCACCAAATCGTAGCCCCACTGGGAAAAGGGAGGCAGATTGGCGTGTTGCGGTAAAAAACCATATTGACCAGCTACGGAATAGTCGTGCCCGGCAGCTTCGGCTAACAGGTATAACCAATGAGGGACCGTCGTCTCATCGCTTGGTGTCGGAATCGCCGGGGGACGGTGATCCAGTAAGCTATGACCAAAAATGAAATTCTTAATGCTCATGTTCTGTGCTCCTATGGCATAGGTTGAACCTAGCAGTAAGAGGCAACTCAGCGTGCGTAGTAGAGGTCGAATCATGATGTTGGTTTTCAGCCCGAATATAACAAAAGCCCGTCCCGCATTACTGCGAGACGGGCTTTCGGTATCCCCGCGCTCCGCGCGAGGATTGGCTAAGGGTTCCCGCGCGGAGCGCGGCAACACCGTTTAGTCTACAATCATGCGGCGGGTAGCTGTATGGTCACCCATAGTCAGGGTGTACATCAGCACGCCCTTGGCGCCGTTCAGATCACTAGCCTCTAGGTTCAACTGGTTGTAACCAGCTGCGCCGTCGATTTCACGTACCAGGATCGTACGACCGATAGCGTCCTGTAGGAGTAGCGTGGCCGTACCCGCCTCTGGCAGGTTGAACGCAATCTGCGTCGTCGTACGGAAGGGGTTAGGCGTGTTCTGCTCCAAGCTGAATAGCTCGCTGGCCGACTGTAGATCGTCCTGCGAGTTGAAGGCTAATCCCAGATTCGCTACACCACCCGTCAGCGGGTAAGCTTCCGCTACGGTGATGCGATCCGTCATCGTCAGTACCTCACTCAACTCGGCGTTGCGCGTAGCGCGTACTTCCAGGCTGAACAAGGGCGCTAAGTCGCTGGACGAGCCGAAGTCGGCCAGCGACGCGGTAGCATCATCGTAAGAGATCGCGATCAAGCCTTCAGCGATGCGGTCCAGATTGACGTTGCGAGCCGTCAGCTGCTGGTAGTCAACATTCACCAGCTCTAGCCCTGCAGCCAGCTCCAGGGTGCCCTGGAAGCCGTACAAGTCCTTAGCCGTGAAGGCTACTTCGTAAGTGTTACCAGCCAGCAGATCGACATTGGTCGTCGTCAGTGCAGCCGTAGAGCGAGCGTCATC
>JBCCDS010000048.1:0-46146 GCA_039030655.1 Bacteroidota bacterium
CACTCAAAGGAACTCAAAACCGACGTTACACTATGGTTTTGAGCACACTTCGAGGTTCTGATTCCTAGCAAAGGTAGGACCTCGAAGTGTTGAAGAGCTCAAAGCTATGCGTAGAGCTCGTAAACCTTTGAGTGTCCAGTACTTAAACCCCAATCTCACGTTAGGTACTAAGAGTATACTGCTGGATAAATACGATTTTTGGCCTCTCCACTCGCCCTCTCCGGTGGAGAGGGAGTCGAATTTGTCTAGTAGTTTTTTTGAGAGAACATGCGCTAGATTAGTGTATATTTATTCTTGTACCCATAAAACCACGAAAATTCCATGGCCCATTCTGATCAAATCCCTGTAGCTTCCGATTTCCACAACCGCAGTACTGGCCAGGAAGTGCTGGCGGACCTCGATCTACAAGGGAAAACCGCCATCGTAACGGGTGGCTACAGTGGTATCGGACTCGAAACCACCCGCGCACTTGCCGCCAAGGGTGTCAGCTTGATCATTCCGGTACGCTCCCAAGAAAAAGCAGCGAAGAATCTGGCTGAAATTGGCGGCGGCATCCAGACCGAACTGATGGACCTGGCTGATCTACCTTCCATTCAGCAATTTGCCCAAAGCGTGCTTAGCCGACTGGACCGCCTCGATTTTCTGATCAATAATGCGGGTATTATGGCTTGCCCGGAGACTCGAATCGGTCCGGGCTGGGAAGCCCAATTTGGCACCAATCACATGGGGCATTTTGCCTTAACGAAAGCCTTGCTGCCCTTACTGGAAAAGTCTCCCGGTGTCCGGGTGATCTGCCTCAGCTCTACGGCCCATAAATTGAGTGGAATTCGCTGGGAAGATATCCAATACGCTCAGGGTAATTACGACAAATGGCAGGCTTATGGTCAATCCAAAACCGCCAATGCCTTATTTGCTAATGCGCTCTCGCGGCGACTTCAGCCTACGGGCGGACAAGCCTTTGCTGCCCATCCTGGCGGCATTTTCACGCCTTTACAACGGCATCTCCCCAAAGAGGAAATGGTGGCCTTGGGCTGGATTAACGAAGACGGCAGTCCCTCCGAACTAGCTAAACAAGGATTTAAGACGCCAGAACAAGGCTGCTCTACTACTTTATGGGCCGCTACCTCCAGCTTACTCGACGGAAAGCCTGGGGTGTATTGTGAGGACTGCAACATCGCTACACCAACGGATCCCAATAGTCCTATGGCCCGCTACTTTGGTGTTGATGCCCACGCCTACGACGACGAGGCAGCAGAACGACTCTGGGCCATTAGTGAAGAGCTACTCGCTCAGGCTTAGACGAAATCTTCTCCAGTACTTTCTCCGCGGATCTGCCGCTCTAATTCCTTGAGTTCCAACTTTTCTGTTGCTGACATTTCTTCTAGTGGCGGTAGGCTAGCTCGCTTTTCCCGGTAGAGGCGACGCATTTCCTTTTCTAGGGCTTCTTCTTCCCAATTATCAGAAGAAGCATTTACTCCTGGAATACCAAAAGCGCTGAGATAGGTTATGCCCAATACCAGCATAAAGGCTGGGATGGGTATCAGCAACCACAGTCGAATACTCGGTATGGCAAAGGTCAGAATCAGCAGGATGATGCTGGCGAAAAAGAAAACAACCGCCAAAGCGTAGAACGACTT
This sequence comes from Bacteroidota bacterium, assembly GCA_039030655.1. Classification (GTDB taxonomy): domain Bacteria; phylum Bacteroidota; class Bacteroidia; order Chitinophagales; family Saprospiraceae; genus Neolewinella. Next base: position 1,638 of record JBCCDS010000048.1, read on the forward strand.
TTTGGCCTTCACTTTTTTCGCTGCTTGCTGGCGTAATTCTTCGTACATTTTAGGGCTGTAGTTTAGTGTGGTAAGGGATCTCAATTTAAACCATTTTCACTACTGCGGGCCAACAACTTAGACTAACCCTTTCTACTCACCGACTACACAACAGCTTGCGGACTTAGTCTTTAGTCGCTTTCCAGTCCTGGTATCCCTTATAAGCCACCCCCGCACTCGCAATAGCGCCGAAAATGCCGATAAAGCGGTTTTCCATAAAAACCAGCGCGATGCCCGCGATGAAGCCGGCTGCGCCCAGGATCATCGGTAGTAAGAAGGTATTCTTATTGGTGTTGCTCATGCTCGCAAGATTTTTTCCATTTTTCGGCCCCGGGCTAGTTCATCGACTACTTTATCCAGGTAGCGGACTTGGCGGGTCAAATCGTTATCGATTTCTTCGATACGGTAGCCACAAATTACGCCTTTTATTTGCGCTGCATTGGGGTTTATATCAGCCTGTTCAAAGAAGGTTTGGAAGGTGGCTTTTTCCTCCACGAGCTCTTGAAGCCGTTGCTCATCAAAACCCGTAAGCCATTCAATGACTTGCAGGAGTTCTTCCTTGCTACGCCCTTTCTTTTCTACCTTACTTATATAGTGCGGATAGACGGAGGCGAAGGTCATATTGGCGATCCGTTCGTTGTGTTCAGCCGTTACTTTCATGGTTTAGTTTTTTTGCTGTTGGGGAATACCTAGCACCTATTGCTGCTCCTTAGGTTAACACTTATAGTTTTTTACTCGATCCGGTCAAAGCGGTAATACCCATCCTGGATAGCAGCCACGATGTTTCCCATTTCATCAGCCTCGAAGGTGATCCGGGCCCCATCAGAGAGATCAATAAATTCCATAGGATCAGTCGGATCCAAGGGGTATTCGTACAGTCCATCATTTCGATCGATGATCGTTACTTTTCCGTCTTTAACCACGACCTCGACCTGGTAATCTTGGGCACCTAAGACGTAGATTCCCGCAAATTTGTGCATTTCCTCTTCCGGGAGCTCAATCAACTCCACTACGGTGGCTTGCTCAAAGGGCCAGCCGTAATAACTAGCGATGGCTCTTTCAACATCCTGAATTAGCGACCAGGCGTTATCCGCACTACTCATGACCACCATTCCACGCCCCTGCTCTGCCCAGGCAAGAAAATGACAAGTATAGCCAGCATTCTTACCACCGTGGCTAAAGGTAAGCTCTCCTTCAGCTTCCCCAATGGCTGGCCCATGACCGTGGCCGTGCTCATTTTGGGTAAGCATTATCTGAGCTTGTGCCTGTTCCAGGACATCACTGCTAGTTCCTGCAAAAGCAGCTTGTACCCCTAGGGCAAATTGGGCCAGATCGGTCGGGTTGGTCCAGAGGCCTGCAGCTGCTTGCTCAGGGTAACTGTGGTAGAGTCCTTCATATACGCTACCGTCACCCTGCACCGCTACGGCAATTTCTCCTTCCCTGGCTGTAGGTAAAGGTTGTTCGTAAGTGCTTAGCTCCATTCCTAGAGGAGACAAAACAGCAGATTGGATATATGCTGAGAAGGACTGCCCAGTGACGTCTTCTACTACCCTCTCCATAATGGTGTAGCCGCCGCCGGAGTAGCGGTTCATGGCTCCTGGGAAGGTATCAACGCGAATGGGTGCAGTATTCCCTTCACCGTTCAAAACTTCAATATCTGAAGGAAAGGTCTCCGTCTTGGTATATCCTGGGAAACCGTGTACGGTAATTCCTCCGGTATGAGTCATTAAATGACGCAGGGTAACTGGTTGCTCTTGGGTAAACTCGTTTTCGGGAAGTTTCCAGGAGGTCAGGTAGGTATTTACGTTTTCGTCTAGATCAACTTTGCCCTCCCGGGCTAAGCGCATTACTGCCATGGCCGCCACGGGCTTGCTGATAGAAGCTGCCTGAAACAGTGTACTGGCGTTTACCTGGCCAACTTGATCAGGGTGCTTAAGTCCGTAGCCTTTAGCCCATTTGACCTTTCCACCTTCAATGACGGCAACACTAAGGTTGAGAATACCATATTCTGCCAGGCCTTCGGCAATAGAAAAACTATCAATGGACTCTCCTTTTACCTGCAAACTCGGAGTGAGGCTATTTTCTATAGCAGCTATTTCGGTGCTAATGTCCTCTTCGGTAGTCGCTGTATTGTTTGTACAAGCATTGGCCAATCCGAGTAGTAGTAAAGAAAGAATGAAGCCAAGGAATTTTTTAGTCGGCGGCATAGGAAAATGGTTTATATCTGATATTTAGCGGTCAGTGAAGTAAAAGTAAGGCATATATTTTTCCAGACCCAGGTCGGCAAAGCGGGCCTACTCCATGCGTTTCTCCAATGTCATCACTTAGGGCGAACTTTCTTGTTAGAGACAGACATTACGATGCTTAGTCCCGCGCTGATTTTGTTGATTAGTTGTGGATTTCGATGATCTGCTATGCCGACTGCTTGATAGATCATTTCTTCGATTTCATTGCGGGGAAAGCCTTCCATATTCGTCACTTTAAGGTGCCTAATTAGCTTACCTTTTCCTTCAAGCTTAATCAATTTGTTCTTTAATTCCACCCCTCGGTTGAAGCCAAAGTTGACGTGCTTGGCATAAACTGCTAAATGGCAAAAAGCATCTTTTAATTGTTCAGACTTGGAATAAGCTATCGCGACTGCATTATAATTATCCCAAATCAATTCATTGGCTTCCGGGATAGTGGAGGTAATAAATGCCCTTAAGGCATAGCTTAGTTCTTGAATGTCGGAATCATAGGGTGCTAAGAATTCTTTTAATTGGCGGTTAGCTTCCATAGGTATCAGTTGCAATTTTTAGCGTAAATTTTGATGTCTTTCCCGTAAGCGGTGTAGCCCATTGCAAAGTATTCCCAGCCCTTCTTCTCGTAGAAGTTGTTTAGACTGGTAGAAAGGTATAGGGTCTGATATCCTCTCTTTCGGGATTCTGCCATGGAATGATCCAGTAATTTTTGGGCTAACCCCTGGTTCCGGTATTCTTTATCTACGAAGAGACATGCCAACCAAGGTAGCAGATCTTGTCTGCTGATTAGGTCATTGGTCAGTAAAGCATAAGAGCCAATGATCTTGTCATTGTCGAGCAATAAAAAGAATTTTGGCAAAGCCGCTTCATTGTAAATAGAGTGCTCAATGCAATTTCGATAAAAATCAAAATTTGAGGCCTCTCCCCATTGTCTCCAAAAGTATTCAACGCCTCTATCTAGGAATTCACTTCCTTGATCAATTACTATTATTTCCATTTATCATTAGATATTTACCTATTCCTTTTCGAAATCGACCAAAAGCTAGGGATCCAGCACTTCACCTTAGCTTGATAAGCAATATAGGCTTTGCCAAAGCGATCAAGCAAGTCTTTTTCTTCTACCGGCCGAACCAGCCAATGCCATAAAAATGCTCCAGCAATTGCATAGGCAACGATTAAATACGAACCGAACAGCAGTCCGACGGCAACGCCTTGACCGATTCCGGCGACGGCCATAGGGTTTCTCACGTAATGATAAGGTCCTTGGATCACCAGTTGATTGGGGCAATCGGTGGGAAGCGGAGTCCCTTTACCTTGCCAACTCATGATTACACCGCTCCATAGCCCTAGGAAGCTAAAAAGGATAAGCAGGGCTATACTGAGCATTCGCGGTGGTGAATACCCAACTACCTTATATGTCTCCTCCAAAAAATAAATAGCGCTAGGCAAGAGGTATAAAAAGATGAACCAAAAAACTGCCGTCTGGAATAAGGTTTTAATTAGGTTCCAATAACTATTTTTTGATCTTGCAGGTCGGAACCAATCATTTGGAGTTGTCATTTTTATATTCTTTTGCGATAGTTCCCATCCAAATGAACACCAAATTTCTCAACACGCTCTTAGTCCGCGGGGTTTACCCATTTAGGTTGTAAGCGAAAAACCAGGAAGGCCCCTGTAAGTAAGCCAATTCCAGAAAAAATTAAATCATTAGGATCGTAAATATTCGCACCTCCCAGGTTATGTATTTTCAACTCCTGGGTAGTTACGTAAATCGCTGCTAGCAAAACAGCCAACAAGTAAATATTTTGATTACTAAGTTTAAGCCGGCGGTTACAATAGAGTCCTAGCATAGTTAAGGTTAAAACACCAACTACTCCTTCACAAAAATTAGGAAATGAGTATAGGAAAACTTGAATAATTTCGGCGGGGTCGTTTTCCAGTACGCTCTTTCGGATGAGCTTAAAGAAGACGAAAAGAAGGATAATTAAAACTTGAATTCTCGCCAGTTTTAGCACATCCCTCATTGCAGCGTCACTTTCAAGTCCATGTCTTTTTTCATACGAACCAAAGCCTCGGCGTTGCCGATGGCATCATCGACGGGATGATGGGTATGAGCTGTCTTTCTGAGGTGTTTGAAATTTTGAGAAGTGTCTGCGACCAAGCCTTTGTAGAGGCTGCCTAAATTTTGGGAGGAGTGGCCGAAGGGATTTCTGCCTAAAAAATGGTGGAAGTACCAGCAAACGAACATCCAATCGAAGCCATTATTGTCGCTGATGAACTGAGGCCTTCCTTTGGTGTTTTGCTGGAGCCAATCTTCGAAGTCTAGCAACACTCGTTTCGGTTCCGAAAAATTCAGGGTCTCGCTCCTAGTGTAGTTGGCAATTTGGAGCGCTTCCTCGACGTAATTGTCAGAGATCGGTTTCAATTCGCCGAAGAAGGTGCGGTCCAATTTATCGTCGACTAGTACAGCACCCAGGGAGACCATAGAGTAATCTCCGGGTATGGGCCCATCGGCTTCAACATCCACCATGATCCAGCTCATTGCGATCTGTTTTAAGAACGTGTATAACTCTCAACTCTGGAAGGTGACCAATAGTTGCCTCATAACTTGGGAGAGGAATAGCCCTTGAAGGGCAGAGAATCTCCACTGCACTTTCAGCCTGATTTCGTACTCTCAGCACTCACCGAGGATCAAAACCTGCTAGGGAACGTTTTGCCCCCGTTCCGAGGGAATACCTGCGGAAGTACAAAAAACTGCTAACTAGAGCATTTCCACGATCTGAATATTGTTGCCGCAAGTGTCATTGAATACCGCTACTTTAACCGTTCCCATTTCCGTTGGCTGGACGCTAAATGCGACCCCGAGTTGGGTTAATCGTTCGTATTCGGCATCGACACTTTCCACGTCAAACTGGGTGTAGGGAATACCTGCGTCCATTAGGGCATCTTGAAAAACCTTAGAGGGTTCAAAGTGGAGCGGAGCGGGTTCGAGTAAGATTTCTGGTCCATCGGGGGCCTCTGCCGAAACAACGGTTAGCCATCTATTTCCGCCTCCCAATGGAAGGTCTTTCTTTTTAATGAATCCCAGTACTTCGGTGTAAAATTGAAGTGCTTTTGCCTGGTCCCGCACGGGAATGCCGATAATCGTTACTTTCATTGGTGTTCGGTTTCAGCCCACAAAGGTCGAACCGGAGCGGCTCAGGTACTTCTTGAAAGTTGCTCTTTTTGGTATTCCCTGGGCGACTGGCCGGTTCTGGCTTTAAACAAGGTACTAAACGAGCCTAAGCTAGCAAAGCCTACCGCCCAACAGCATTCGGTGACCGAGGTTCCTTTTCGAAGTTGCTCCTTAGACGCCGCAATCCTTTTATCGATCAAATACTGTCGGGGCGTCAAGCCATAATACTGCTTAAATAGTCGCAGCAAATGATATTTGGACGTCAGCCCTACCCGCGACAACTGATCTAAGTCAAGCGTTTCCTCAAAGTGTTGATCGATAAAATTACGGACGGCGATCACCGTCTCCAACTGCTTGTCATTGGCGTAGCAAATACTCCTGATGCGCTTTATTTCGGCTTCGTAGAAGGTCATTGGTGGTGACTTGAAGAAAATACCCAAAATAGGCTTACTTTATAAGTCGCGGAAGTTTTGGTCATTCGCATAGCTGATGCTGACTGAAAAACGCCCAAAGGACAGAGCTAGCATCAATATCTTCGTTCGTTTCGCCGGCGATCATTTCATAGCTTACATTTTCTACTCCTGGCCAAGTGTGTCCACCATTATCAATACGATATAAGCTTACCTGTGCGTTACAATCACAATCTGAAAACTCGACAAGACTTACGGTAGAACTATCGGTACTGTCTAAGTCGGGTAGCAGTAATTCGGGTCGGGTCGTTTGGCACCGATTGTTCTCTTTCCAATAGTCAGCGAGTGCTTCTGCCCCTTCGATTAATGAAGGATTATTGGCGACAGTCCCACCATGATAGGGTACAAATGGGTCCGCATCGCCAAGCATTAACAACATCGGGATAGACTGAGTATTTGAGCACTGAGCTAAGACCTCGGAACTGATCGTCGCTCCCAAAGTACCTATACCCGCAAATACATTTTCCAATTCGCAAGCGAGCCTTTGGCTCATAAAGCCCCCGTTAGAAAAACCACAGGCATAAATATTATTTGGTGCGATTCGGTATTCAGATCTGACATCATCAATCATCTTAGCAATGAAGCCTACATCATCGACCCCCATATTAGTAGCGCTTGTTGCTCTTCCATCAGCCCAGCTGAATCCGTTTTGTGTTGGCCCGAAGCCTTGCGGATAGGCGACCAAAAACCCATTTGCATCTGCTACTGGGTTCATTTGAGTAAAGCCTTGCACGCTTTGTGCATTTCCGCCCCCTCCGTGAAGCATAATTACCAGCGGGACATCAGAAAGACCGTCATAGGTGGGTGGAAGATGTAGCACATATTTTCTTTGGTTATTTTGATGTTCTACAAAGGCATTTACCGTCGACGAGAATTCCCGTATTCGTAATTCGCCATCATCACTACAGCCCAAGGAGAGCCCTAATGTTATGAGCCCAACAATTATATGCTTCACTTTGAGTGCTTTGCATCTTTAGACGGAACAATTATGGGTTGGTTTAACTGCTCTGGAGGTAACGTTCAAGGTATACTTACTGAACACTACCTGATTCTGCTTATCTCTTCTAGTATTTCGTCAGCTATTTTATTTCCATTTTTATCAATCGACACCAACCATACATTGGTGGTGCATTCCCGATTAAAGACGTCTGAATTGGAAGTACAGTCCTGTACAGTCCCTTTGATTAGATAACCTCTTTCGGTTTCTTCAGCCATATAACCATATTCATTGTAAAAGCCGCCGTAGGTGTTTTGCCATTGTTTATTCCCACTTTTATCGGTCTTAATAACGAACATATCGTAGTTGCCATTTCCGTAGGAGCTGGTGGAGCCGACAATGAGGTAGCCATCTTCCGTTGCTAAAATCGAACTCGCTTTATCGTAGCTACTCCCGCCAAATTGCTTGAACCAAATTTCATTGCCATTTGGGTAGTTTTTCGTCAATAGAATATCTGAAGCGTCGCCGTTAGTAGAACCAATGGTGGTCACCTGGATAGAGCCATTTTCTGTGGAGATTTTAGGCTGAAATCCCAGGTTGGTTACTTTTTCGAATCGATTATTTCGAGCCCGATAGTTGAGGGTCACTAGTATATCAGTAGCCCGGTCGAATTGATCTCTTTCTACCTTCATGATGAAACTAGAAGCTACCAACTCATTTCGATTGAGCGCTTCGACCTGTCGCTCCCGCTCCCGATTGGAAAACGAGATCAGCAGTTGATTTTCTTCGCTCAATTGGAGTTCAAAACTCATGTCCAGCTCCTCACTCTCGTATTTCCCGACAAATCCTTCCATATCTGCCCAAGTAGCTGCATGCGCAGTATGCCTTTGGTAGGCAATAGTTCTTCCCGAGGGATAAAAACGAACGAGTTCGTTTTCGTAGAATCCTACTTTGGTCTCCGTATTGTAGTCGACCGAAAAAATGTTTTGGTTTTCGGGGAGGAGTTCATAAGGAGAATTATTGGCATTTCTCCAGAGAATTTTTCCACCCTCCTCTACGATTCGAATCAAAAATCCATCAGGGGAGAGGTATTGCCCAAGAATTGGTGTCTGCTCAGTTGGGCTCCAGCTTTCATTGATCTGGCTATCATAGGCGGCGCCCTCTACTACCTCGGGAAGAAGAGCGTTTGCAATTGCATCAGCGACATCTCCGCTCCAGATTTTACCATTATTGCTCATCACAAAAATGGATAGGTTTTCTGCTGGAAAGCGAGTAGTATGAGAGTGGTAGCCGAAAGTGGAACCTGAGTGGTATTGGGCGACTCGGCCTAAACGGCCGTCCAATTCTAATCCAAAACCGTAGGTGTCGATTTCACTATTGGGAATAGCTTGCTGACTTTCGATTAAGAGCCGATTATTGTCACGCTGGGCGTTTTGAACGGCTTGTTCATAGAGTAATTGATCGCTGAGGGTGGTGTATAAAAAGCCATCGCCATTAAATTTGGTTACTGCGGGGGTGGATAGCCAAACCCCATCTCCCCAATCCGAATAGGCATCTGCTCGATCGGGGATCACGCCCATGTAGCGCTCCATAAAAGAAGTCTCGTTCATACCTAGTTCTTCAAAGAATCTTCTGGAGTAATCATTGAAACTTTCTCCAGTAACTACCTCAATGATTTCTGCAAGAACGGTATAACCCGAATTGCTGTACGAATAATTAGATCCCGGCTTAAAGACGAGCTCCTCTTGCTTTTCCAGCAGCTCGACAACATCGTCATTGTCCATGCCGACTTGCTTCCAAAAGGGCTGGTTCATCATTTCCAGGATGAAGACATAGTCCCGGATGCCGCTGGTATGATTGATCAAATGTCTGATCTTTATTTCCTCTACTATCGCAGGATATAGCGACGGCAGGTATTTTCTGATATCATCTTCCAGGCTCAGTTTCCCCTTCTGGGACAATTGCAAAATCATCAAAGCCGTAAACTGCTTGGCCGTTGAAGCGATGTTGAAGCGGGTGTCTTGACCTATCGCTATTTGATGCTCCAGGTTAGCGTAACCTTGGTAATGTTCGTAGACGATTTGTCCTTCTTTAACGATACCCACGGCTAGGCCCGGCGAATCCTCATTGGTGAATTGTTGGAGTAGGCTGGTAATGGCATCGCTGTCGATTGCTTGATTCGTCTGTGCAAAGAGGCTAGCCGTAATCGAAAGAAGTAAGGATAAGACAAAGAGCGTATTCTTGGTTTTCATGGTTTTGAGTTTGGGCCGAAAGTAGGTGGATGCCGTACACCCCGCGTTCCAAATCATGATTTGAACCCTATTTTAGGGCCTGCGCTGACTTAAGTATCGTTTATTCCTCAGCTAGCATTATCACCTTTTGCCAAATACCTTCGTCTACAAGAATGCCTTCTTCTAAATTTTTGGCTCTTGTCGATGAACTTCGTTCTCCAGGATAGTAAATTTTGTCTCCTGGATGTATAGGTTCTACATCATGGGTGAAATCGATAATTTCTTCCAGCAGTCTTTGCTGCAGTTCTACGTCCTCAAAAATTTCAGGGTACAGGCAGATGTACACTTGAGAAATCCCTGTCTCCATTTCTTTGGCGCTAATTCTAGCGGTAGAATTCCCCGCAGCTAATATGGTGGCCAGCATATCCAGGACGATCGAAAGGGCGGAGCCTTTCCAATAGCCGATGGGTAAGCCCCGTTCTTTTGATAGAATTTTACTTGGATCATTGGAGAGTTCATTGTTGTCATCCCAACCACCTGGGTAAGGTAGTTTTTCGCCTCTAAGTCGATAATCGTTGATTTTACCAAATGCAAATTGTGACATGGCCATATCCAATACGACATGTCCCTTTTCTCTTGGGATGGATACGACAAAGGGGTTATTACCGATACGACTCTCTTTCCCACCCCAAGGCGGCATGTTAGGTTTAGTATTAGTAAAAAGGATCGAAATGCAATTGGCGTCTGCGGCTTGCTTTCCATAGGTGCCCCCTCTCATCCAGTGATTGGTGTTGCGTAATGCCACCATGCCCATTCCATGTTGCTTGGCCAATGCTACAGCCCTGCTGGTACATTTAGTTGCGTTGATAATACCAGGTCCCCAATGGCCATTCCAGCGTTCTAGGTTCCCAAAAGAAGCTACTCTTTCTGCTTCAGCATCAACTTTGACGATCCCCTTTTCAATATATTCAATAAAAAGAGGGACACGATTGATCCCATGAGAACTTACACCATCTAAAGTACTCTCTGTAAAAACGCTAGCTATTAATTGGGCTTTCTCTTTGGGAAATTTATACTTAACGAATAGTTCGTAAAGTAGCTTTCGCATGTTTTCTGCTAGAATCCGCATAAGCTATTTCTATCTTTTTTGATTGATTGTAAGGATACGACTACGAGATGAACTGAAGACATTATAAGGCTTAGTGTCATGCACGATTCCATCGTACTCAAATAGTTATTCGAGCACACTTAATACCTCATGAAGGCTGGTGAAATATTTTACTGAACTTTTGCGGAAGATCAGCCTTAAACAAAACTTCCTCGCTTGAAAAGGGGTGCTTAAAACTCAAGGAGTAGGCATGTAAATACAATCCTTTACCGTTTAAAATTAAGCCTTCTACACCATATTCTTGATCTCCCAGGATCGGATGGCCGATACTGGCCAAATGCTTACGCAATTGGTGCCTCCTTCCGGTTTGGGGGGCTAATTTTACTAAGTTTAGTTTGGTGAACCTTTTCGAGCAAACGGATTCACATACGGTATAATTCGACTGTGATTCCTTGCCATCGATTGCTGCGGTGATTTCACCTTGCTGCCCCATATCTCCAATAGTTACGGCGTAATAGGTTTTCTTAATCGTTTTGTTTTCAAATAGTTTATTCAGGACACGGATACTACTACTCGTTTTACCCACTAATAAAACTCCGGTGGTAGCATAGTCTAAGCGATGGACAGGCTGGGGTGTTGTCGCATCAGGAAGGCTACTCTCTTGGAGGTTTTGCATTAAAGCGTTAGCGATGGTTTTAAACTTATTACCACTGACCAAGATACCTGCCGGCTTATAAATTACTGCTAAGTGCTCATCTTCAAATAGGACCGTAAGCGGGAAGATCAGTTTTTTCTTCGGAATGGCTGCTGGGGGTCTGGACAAGCTTATGCGCTCACCGCCATGTATAAACGTAGCTGAACTAGCAACAACGCCATTAACCCGAATCCATTTCTTCTTCAGGGCTTTCTTTAGGGCTGATTTCGTTGGTACTGCTCCAAAAACACCAACACCATATTCCTGTAGTCGAATTGGAGCAAGCAATTTCGGAACGATATGGGTTTCGACTCTATTGATGTGGTCTTTTTTTACTACTTGGGCCTGCCATAGAACTTACTACTCCATGCGCAACCTAAGCGTACCTCCTGCGGCAATATCTTCATAGCGTAAGCGATAGCCCGTCAAAGCTTCCCCATTCAGAGAGGCAGTGCTGATGTATACCTTGTCCGGGCCGTTGTTGTCGGCCTGGATGATGAAACGCTCACCGGAATGGTATTCTGGCTGGAGATGAATAATAACCTCGTCGAAGATGGTGCTGCCCAGATCGTAAGCCGGCTCCTGCTCACAGCCGCCCAGCATCTCAAACAGCCCCATCGCCAGCAGGCAAGACAAACTGCTCATTTGCCCCTCGTCCTCCTCCCCCAGGTAACCGTCCAATGGCGAGAGGTTGAAAGCCTCCTTAGCCACCCGTCGGGAATAATACTGTGTCAGGCGAGGCTCGTCGATGTAGTTAAACAGGAAGGGAGCTTGTAAATTGGGTTGGTTGGTCAGATTGACGTAACCCCGCTCGAAGCCATCAATGAGGCGTTGGCGGAAGGTGTCACGACCCAGGAGTGTGGCGAGTCCAGGTAGATCATGCGGCACCCACCAGCTGTAAATCCAGGCAGTTCCTTCCATGTAGCCAGGACCGTTCCAGCCCCCCTCAGTGCCCTCGTGCCAGGGGTCAAAGGGAGTTACGAAGTGGCCATCGGCCTGGCGGCGGCGCAGATAGCCGGTAGTCGGGTCGTAAAGATTGCGGTAATTTTGGGCACGCCCACGAAAGATCGTGGCCACTTCCCTTTTTCCCAACCCTTCGGCCAGCACGGAGAGGCAATGATCATCGTAGGCATAGGCCATCGTGTTGGAGGCCGGACCGTATTCTTCCGGCACGTAGCCATACTCCAGATAGGGACTCAGGTGTCGGTTGCCCGCTACCCCACCGCAGGGGTGCTCACCACCAGGAGTGGTGTAATCGTGGAGAATAGCGGCAAAGGCGGTATCAGTATTGAATCGAGCAAGCCCTTTTTGCTGTAGGCTCACAAAGAGACTATTGTGATGCTGCGCTCCCATGATCGGGGCGTACTCGATGCCGGTAGGCGCCTCAGGAATCCAGCCACCTACCCGCGCTAGCTCCAGCATGCTGTTCGCCAAGCTGTTGGCATAGTCGGGAGCTACTAGCGTCCAGAAGGGGAATAAGGTCCATTGCGCGCCCCAAAAGCCGTCACTACTAAGGATGTACTCGGTGGGTGCCTGTACGACCTGGACGCGTTCGCACATATCCAGGTATTCCCCATTGACATCGCTAAGGATGTTCTTGCCGGCAAAACTGCGGTAAAAATTGGTGTAGAAAAGGTCAACGGCCGCTTCGTCTGGCCCTTTTACTTCTATCCGATTGAGCAGGTCGTTCCAGGTGGCTTGATGCTGCGTGACGGCGTCTTCAAAATCCAGGTCTTCCGCCTCTGTGCGGAGGTTTAGTCGAGCATTGTCAGTGCTGACCATGGAGATACTGGTTTTTACGACTACCTGTCCACTCGCTGTAGCAAAGTTAAGAACGACACCGGCGTGCGCTTCGCCGGTAAAGGCCTTTAAGTCTGACTGAAAGTGACAGTGTCGCCGCCAATCAGTCCCATAGCTGGTAGCTTCCTCGGTGTAGGCATCGTATTGCCAGCCGTCCATGCTTGCCAAAGGTTCGCTAAAAGTGCTGACAAAATAGACGGTATGCTCACCCGGATACTGACTGGACTGGCGTACGTAGCCTTCAATCTCGGTAGGGGAAACCATGCGCACTACGGCTTCGTGTACGGTGGTAAGTTCTTCGGTCGGGAAGTTCAGGTTTAACAGTAAGCGGGCCTTCCCTTGTTCGGGATACCTCAGTCGCATCATCCCTACGCGAGTAGTTGTGGTCAGCTCAACATCTACATCATAGTCGTGTAGCCTCACCTGATAATGCCCCACTCGGCCGTCCTCTTCGGCTTTGTCAATGCGGGAACGGTAGCCGGCGGTCCACATGTCGGAGAAGGGGCCATCCGCGGGGCCGGGAAAGAGGCGGTAGTGCTCATCTCCAAAGTCTAGTTTACCAACATATGGCATGTAGCTCACTCCACTTAGCCCGAAACCGTGCAGATGACTAAAGCCGCTGATACTGTTAATCGTATATTCATAGCCACCGTTCCAGACTTGATCCTGATTGTCCGGTCCTAGTTTGATCATCCCAAAGGGGAGCGTAGGACCAGGGTTCAGCATCCAACGGCTGTTGGACGTGCCAGTAAAAACATTCACGCGATCTACTGGCCTGGTCGACTGGGCGGTCAGGCCAAAATGAGTGAACAGAACAAATAGTACGCAGTAGATACGCATGAAAGAGATTTTAGCAGAAGAAAAGGAAAGACCAATATATTTTAATTACTCTTTCCTGGCTGCAATTTAGCCACGGTTTGTAGCTGGGCTGTCCTCAAATGGCATAGTCAGCCGCCGATCTTGAGTCTCAAAGCAACTCCACCCAATGCTGAGCACGCCGCCCAACGCCCTCCTCAATCTGATGCCGACAACTCACCCCCGTCGCCACAATCGTCTTCTTCGCTGCGGCTGCTCGCACTGCAGGAAATAGCACCTGCTCCCCAATCTGCTGACTCAAAGCGTAATGCTCCCGCTCATAACCGAAAGAACCGGCCATGCCACAGCAACCGGAAGGGATCACCTCCACACTAAAGTTGGTGGGAAGGGCCAAAAGCTGAGCGGTAATATCTACGGAAGACAAAGCCTTCTGATGACAGTGACCGTGAAGGAGTAAGTGCCGCGTTTCTGAGCTAAAATCAACTGGACTCAAACGACCTGCCTCTACTTCGCGCAAAAGAAATTCTTCCAGCAACAAACAGTGGGGGGCGAGTGCTTCCGCCTCTGCTTGTAGCTCCGAACCAGCCAGACGCAGGTACTCATCCCGAAATCCCAGAATAGCGGAGGGCTCAATGCCGAGTAGGGGTGTTGCTTCACTAATCAGCGGCGCACAAGCCTGGATGTTTTGCCGCGCAATGCGTCGGGCTGCCGGTAGTAGTCCCTTCGACAACTGCGCCCGGGCGCTCTCTCGCAGCGGCGCTAGCTGCACCCGGTAGCCCAATCGCCAGAGCAACTCCAAGGCCTTACTGCCAATCTTTGGCTCGTTGTAGCGGATGAACTCATCCACAAAAAGGTAGACTTCGCCCCGGTCATTGGCAACGTATTGCCGGGCCAAACGCTGATTCTGCGCTGCAAAATGGTGTCTGGCTACGCGGGGCAACTGCCGCTCGGGCGCTACGTCTAGCAGGCGCTTCAGTAGCCCCGCCGTCAGCCAGCCGCGTAGGAATAAATTACTCAAGCCCGGCCAAATACTGGCCCAACGGTTGATGCGCCCAATGTGGCCAAACACCCGAGCACGCAGCGGTACCCCCTTGGTCCGGTAGACCTGGTGCTGCACCTCCGCCTTCAGGCTTGTCATATCTACCTGACTAGGACATTCGGCCGTGCAGCCCTTGCAAGACAAACACAAATCCAAGGCCGCTTTAATTTCCGGCTCCGTAAAGGGATTGTCCCGCTCTGAACGCGTCAGCAATTCCCGCAAAACGTTGGCGCGACCGCGTGTACTGTCCTTCTCGTGCCGCGTCGCCTGGTAGCTGGGACACATCGTACCCGACAACTTCCGACAATCGCCCGAGCCATTGCATTTTTCGGCCAGTCGCAACAGTCCACCCTCGGGACTGAAATCGAGCAGCGTATCAAATTCCCGACTGTCCTGCTCCTCCTTAAAACGCAGGGATTCCAGCATCGGTGCGGCGTTTACAATCTTCCCTGGATTGAAAATGTTCTCCGGGTCCCAGGCCTGCTTGACTTGCCGAAACAGCTCGTAGACTTCTTCGCCCACCAGCAGTGGGATGAAGGGCGCACGCACCCGTCCGTCGCCATGTTCCCCACTCAGACTGCCCTGGTATTTTTTCACCAGCTCGGCCACGGCCTGACTGATGCGGTAAAAATCATCTCGATCATTCGCTCGCTTCAAATCCAGAATGGGCCGCAGGTGAATCTCGCCGGCCCCGGCATGGGCGTAGTACACCGCTCGCTGACCAAAGCCAGCCATCAACTCGCCAAACTCCCGGATATAATCGGGCAAATCGTCGATACTCACCGCTGTGTCCTCGATACAAGCCACCGCCTTGCGGTCGCCGGGCAAGTTGGCGAGTAGTCCCAGTCCGGCCGCTCGTAGCTGCCACACGCCGGGCGTTTGCTCCCCTTTGATAACGGGAAAGGCATAGCCCAGCCCAGCTGCCTGCACTTCAGCGATCATCGCCTCGGCTTTAGCCTGAGCCTCTTCCTGTTGCTTAGCCCGAAATTCTACGCAGAGTATGGCCGCCGGATCCCCCTCCACGAAGCTGCGCAAGGGTTCGTAGGCCAGCTGTCCTTTGGTGCAATCGAGGATCACCTTGTCCATCAATTCGCAAAGTGTTGGCTGGTGGCGCATCGCGATCTGCGTAGCACGCATACTATCGTCTATACTGGTGAAATGCAGGGCGACCACCACATCTACCGGGGCGGGTAGCGGCTCGATGTTGAGCTTGATTTCGGTTGTAAAAGCCAGGGTGCCCTCCGATCCACAGAGCAGACTACAGGCGTTAAAAAGAGGACCGTCTTTTGCGTAAGGCTGTTGCCGCGCAAGTAGGTCAAGTGCATAGCCGGTATTGCGACGTTGAACGCTGACTTTAGGCATCGCGTCCAGGATCTGCTGGCGCTCGTCGCTGAGCAGTTGGTCCAGTTGCCGGTACAGCTTGCCTTCCCGACCCGGAGCCTGCTGTTTTTTTGCTAGCTCTGCGACGCTCAGTGGGCCAAACTCGGCGATTTGTCCATCGCTCAGTAGGCAGCGCAGCTCCAGCGTATGCTCGCGGGTACTGCCATAAACGATACTGGTCGATCCGCAGCTGTTATTGCCCACCATCCCGCCGATCATACAGCGGTTGGCTGTACTGGTGTTGGGCCCAAACCAGTAGCCGTGCGGCCGCAAAAAATCGTTGAGGGTGTCACGGATTACCCCCGGCTGCACCCGCACCCAGCCTTCTTCCAGATTTAGCTCCAGAATTTCGGTAAAGTGGCGCGAAACGTCGACTACGATGCCGTCTCCTACGCACTGCCCCGCCAGCGAAGTGCCCGCCGTGCGCGGAATGAGGGAAGTGCCCTGCTCCCGTGCAAACGCAATCAACAGCTGAATATCGGTCTCTGTTTTTGGGAAAGCCACCGCCAGAGGTAACTCGCGGTAAACCGAAGCATCAGTTGCGTAGAGCGTCCGCAGCAGCCGGTCATAATGCAGACTACCCGACAACTGCTGGCCCAAGGCAGCCAGTTGGCTAGAAGAGATACGATGCTGTGGCGAAGTGGTCATGCAGCTTTTTTTGTACTTCCGCAGGTCTTCCGGTTAAGCGTACTTTGAGTCCGCGCTGGGTTAGGTAGACTTCAGTCTGCCTTTTACTCATTTACAAACTGAAGTTCGTAAAACCCGGCGCAGGCTAAAGCCTGCTTAACCTAAACACCTGCGGAAGTCCAAACCTTAGCCCAAATGAAAGATAAACGAAATCTTTTTGCCCGTTTCGGGATGGTCTGTTTCCTGGGTTTTAACCAGTTGAAAGTTAGCGGCCCGGAAGGTCTGTGCCCATTCGGCCCGATCGCGCAGGTACCAGTGGTAATTGCCTTCGTACTGCTGCTGCATCAAATGCCAGTCTTCTTCGATCCAGCCGGTTTTGCCTGCAAATACCTCCTCGTGTACGGTCTGGATTAGCAAGTGACCATCGTCAAAGAGCAGCTGACGCAACTTGGCCAGTAGCTCCACTACGCTGTCCTTGCCGAAGAGGGAATAATTGCAAACGATGAGGTCAAAAGTACCTAGCTCCGCGAGGCGCTCTGGGCTAGCGGCTTCGTAGGGCAGATGTTGATAATCGGCACCGCCCGCCGCCTGAGCGGCGGCAATCAGACCTTCGGAGCCATCGATTCCCACCAAGGTCATCGGTACGTAGCTCACCGCTTCAAAGCCTAGTCGCGTGTGGTAACTCTCCGCTTCGCGCAGCTGCCGTAAGAGCCAGCCCTCACCACAGCCTACGTCCAATACGGAGCTAGGCTGATGTTCCTGGATGGCGCTAAAAATGGCGGGATTGGTTACTTGACGGGAGGCGATTTCCTCCTCGGCCAGCGTCGCCTGCCAGCTCTGGGCATTCTGGCGCCAGGCGCTTAATATCTTAGTTTCATCCATGATTTTTCAAGTCTGTTTTTCGCCTTCGGTAGCTTCAATGGCTGCCTGTACAGAGCCGTGTTTATCCAACAAGTCGGAGGCTTTGTCTCGGTCGATTTGCAACTCTTCCATCAGGAAGCGAATGCCGCGTTTGACCAGCTTCTTATTGTTGAGCTGCATATTGACCATCTTATTGCCTTTGACCCGGCCAATGCGGATCATCAAGCTGGTCGAGATCATATTGAGCACGAGCTTTTGTGCCGTGCCACTTTTCATGCGGGTGCTACCCGTTACAAATTCGGGACCCACGATGACTGCAAAAGCATGCTCTGCCTTAGCGGCTAGTGGGGTGGCAGGGTTGTTGGTCAGGCCGGCCGTGAGGCAACCGATGGCGCGGGCGTAATCAATGCCTCCCAAGACATAAGGTGTAGTGCCGGAAGCTGCAATGCCCACTACGGTGTCCAGCTCCGTGAGTTGGTGATCCTGTAGGTCTTTTGCGCCGCGCTCCGGGCTGTCTTCTGCCCGTTCTACGGCCTTGCGAATGGCGCGGTCGCCGCCGGCAATCATCCCGACTACTCGTTCGTGAGGCATCCCAAAAGTCGGGGGTATCTCGCTGGCATCCAGAATGCCTAAGCGGCCACTGGTGCCGGCACCGATATAGAACAACCGCCCGCCGGCCATAAAGCGCTCGCTGAGCAGCTCGACGAAATCCGTTACTTGCGGGATGACGGCTTCTACCGCCAAGGCTACTTTTTGGTCTTCACGGTTCATGTTGCGGAGTAATTCCTCCGTGCTCATTTTTTCCAGGCCGTCGTAGAGAGAAGCGGTTTCAGTGATGGACTTGCTAGGCATAGATCAGATCAGTTGTAGGGTCGGTAAGCGGTAGGCGTCGAGGCGACCGTCCGCAGGCTCAAGTTCGGTAACTAGGGTGTGAATGGCCGATAAATCGCAGACTTTATAGCGATTTGTCGTGTCCAGCTTTTCACTGATGGTGAGAGAGATTACCCTGCGAGCCGAACGGATCATGGCTTTCTTGAGTTCAATGATTTCTGGATCAAATTCACTCAAGCCAAAAGCCGCGTCCAAATAACCTGTACCCAAAAACAGATTATCTACCCGAATATTAGTCAGCGCATTGATGGTCGAGCCACCTAGCGCAATTTGGGCTTCGGGGTTCATGCGTCCGCCCAGAAAGTTCAACTCAATGCCCGGATGACTCATCAGTTCCAAGGCAATGGGGATGCTGCTGGTAAAGAAGGTCGCGTGGAGCTTGAGCGGCAGCTGCCGCATCAGTTCCAGATTGGTCGTGCCGCCAGAGACCAGGTTTACACTGTCGGGCTGAACCAGGTGCACGGCTTTGGCCGCAATGTCCTGCTTGCTGCGCGCGGCGTAGACTTTACGCTTGATCTTGGGCCGTTTGAGTTGGTAGCCGTTGGCAATAGCGCCACCGTGGACCTGCTTGAGCAGCCCCTGTTCATCCAGTTCGCGAATATCGCGCCTGACGGTATCACTGGAAACCCCCAGAGCTTCAGCCAGATCGCGCAGTAGAACCCGGTTGTGAATACTCACTTCCCGAATGATTACATCCTGCCTTTCACGCTTTTTAGTCATAACTGCAAAGGTAAGATCAAGGAGAAAAGCTAGAAATACCACATTTTTTTCAAAAAATATTGCTTTTATGCCAAGTTTAACTGCATTTTTAGGCGTCTTTGCAACTTTGTGCCCGAAAATATTGCAAGACATTGCTTTTTTCTTCGGCGAAGGCTATCGCCATAAATCACAGTTTATGTTCAAATACTTAACCAGATATCGAATCCCCTTGCTTTGGGTGTCGGCATTATTCCTGGCTACCACTTTATCTGCTCAACGCTTAGACTTCAGTTTGAGCGGTACCGTCACTGCTGACGATGAGCCGCTCATTGGGGTAACCATTTTTATCCCTAGCCTTAGCCTAGGGTCAATTACTGATATAGATGGCAACTTTACACTCAATGGATCTGCGGAGGCTGGAGACTATGAAGCCACCTTCAGCTACGTTGGGTTTGGAACCACTACTGAAAGCTTTAGGCTTGAACGAGATGGCCAAAACTTTAATTTTGACATCGTCCTATCGGGAGATGTGCTCAACATGGACGAAGTAATCGTTACCGGCCCTAGTATTGCGAGTAGTCGGCGACAGTTAGGCAATAATATTAACTCTGTGCGTGCAGAACAACTAGTAGTGGCAGCGCCCGCCTCAGTTTCTAGTGCGCTACAGGGGAAAATTCCTGGTGCTCAGATTACCCAAAACTCTGGTGACCCCGCCGGTGGGTTCTCCATTCGTTTGCGTGGGGCTAGTACCATCAACGGAAGCTCGGAACCGCTCTATATCATCGATGGGGTAATTATCAGCAACTCTACGGCTAACGTCACCAACCCCAATGTTTCTGCTGGAGCAGCCCAACCCGGCACCAACCGTTTGGTCGATATCAATCCGAATGATATTGATCGGATCGAGGTACTTAACGGAGCGGCCGCCGCAGCTATTTACGGATCACGAGCCTCTAATGGTGTGGTTTTGATTACCACTAAGTCTGGTCAATCTGGTGAACCACGATTCACCTATTCCAGTAGCTTCAACGTGAACGAACTGCGAGAAGAAGTCTACATCACTACCCTCGGAGAACAGTTTGGTAGTGCTGATCAACGGTTGTATCCCATCGCAGGTTCTGATCCCAATACTGGAGCTTTAACGGTTGGGGCTAACTTCTCTACTGACAAAGTACCGGTAACTCGATATGATTATCAAGATGAAGTATTCCGTACCGGTAGCGGTACCGATCAATACTTATCAGTCGCCGGAGGTAATTCAAGTAGTAATTATTTTGCTAGTGTAAGCTACCTCTATAATCAGGGTATTATTCAAAATGCAGACTTCCGCAGGTATGGTGCTCGACTACGCTATAATCAGCGAGCTGCCGATTGGGTTTCTTTTTCAGTTGGACTAAATTATAGCAACTCCTTTTCGAATGAAAAACCCGATGGAAATGTATTCTGGAGTCCGATTAACTCCATTAACATTACCAACAATATCTGGGACATCACCCAGCGAGATGCCCTCGGGAACTTGCAGTCGGTAGAACCAACTCGTGTCAATCCGTTGAGTGTAATCGAGGACTTTGACCTGAACCAGGAAGTTAACCGGATAATTACGGACTTCCAGCTCAAGTTGTTTCCTTTTGAAGGCCTTTCTATTAACTACACTTTAGGGGTAGATGCCTTTACTCAGGTTGGTAATAACTTCATACCTCCTTACCCCTACGCTCCGGTAAACCCTACCTATTTTGACGATGGCTACGCTGCCACGGTTAATAACAATAGCTTTCAGATGAACCATGATCTGATCGCTCGTTTTGAAACCAAAATTGGAGGGGCACTTACTTCGATTACTCAGGCTGGTGTGACCAACCAGTTTCTGCAAGTACAGAATACAACGACTGCGGGCCGAGGTTTAGCTCCCTTCGTGGAAACGGTGAATGGAGCCAGTACAATTCTTGATGCCCGTTCAAACATCGCCCGCTTGCAAATCTGGGGCTACTTCCTTCAACAGACCTTCGGATTAAACGATCGTCTATTCTTAACAGTAGCCGGACGTATTGACGGAGCATCGTCTTTCAGCCCGGATAATCGCAGTATTTTCTACCCTAAGGTTAGTGCTAGCTATTTAATTTCTGACGAAGGTTGGTGGGCTGATGGTGTCGGTCAAATCATTAATACCTTACGCTTACGGGGTAGTTGGGGGCAGGCTGGTAACTTAACGGGTATTGGCGCTTACGACCGCTTTAATACTTATGGTACCAACCAATTTCTGGGACTTAACTCGATCAATGCCAGTAGCACACTGGCTAACCCTGATGTAAGACCGGAAATTCAAACTGAACTTGAGTTTGGAGTGGATCTATCCGTTCTGAATGATCGCTTAGGCATCAGCTTCACGGCCTACAATCAAGAAATTGAAGACCTATTGCTTACCCGACAAATTGCTGCTTCTGCTGGTGGTACCGCTATTACGACCAATGTGGGTACAATGGAGAATCAAGGGATAGAAATAACGCTAAACGCTGCGGCCATCCGCACTAGTAATGTAAGCTGGAACATCTTCGCTAACTTCAGCCGAAACCGCAATAAGATTGTCGATTTAGGACAAGACCAGTTCCGCATTCCCAACTCCACAGGTGCGCCTATTTTCTTAGTTGATGGTGAACCAATAGGTGTATTCTTTGGAACCTATCAAGCTACAGATGCTAATGGAAATATTCTGGAGACAGCTGGTGGATTACGTCAACGTGAGCGAGCAGATCGCGACGCAGATGGCCAGCCCAGCGGAGAAATTTTACGCCGGGTAATTGGTGATCCAAACCCTGATTATATCCTCGGTATTGGTTCTGAGTTAAGGGTGGGGAATTTCGGTTTCAACTTCCTCATTGAATCAGTACAAGGAGTTGATGTTTTCGATGCCGATAAGCGTACTCGTCAGGGAGTAGGTATCGGTGAATTTGCCGAAATGGAATTGACTGGAGAGTTACCTCGTGGCTGGATCTGGTCGATTTATCCTGTTGAAGAGTGGCGGATCAGTGATGGATCTTTCGTCAAGCTGCGTGAAGCTGCCATCAGTTATACCTTCCCTAGCTTACTGGGGGGAGTATTAGAAAATACGGTCTTAAGCATCGGCGGTCGTAACCTCTTCAGTATTGATGACTTCACCAGTTACGATCCAGAAGTAAATGCTGGAGGTCAGGCAAATCTAATGCGGGGTGTAAACTTCGGGACCATTCCTATTCCAAGGACGTATACGGTCACTCTAAAAACTAATTTCTAAGCATAGCCGTCCAATTGGCCGGTAAATCCGGCCTGGCTTCAAAAATCATGAAAATGAAAAATATGTTCCATCTTGGCGGCTGGGCAAGTTTATTGCTCCTCGCTATTCTTTCTTTCAGCAGTTGTGAAGAAGACTTTACCAACCCTGGAGCTGTAACTGAAGCACAAGTGCTCAGTAGTCCAGACGGTTTGGTTGCTCTTGGTGTCGGTATTCAGCGACGCTATAGTGTGGGCCGACAATCCCCAATCTACACCCGTACTACCGCTGCCGGATTTACTACGGGTGGCCTGCGGCTCATAAATCCTGGTAACGCTTCAGAAAATGAGTTGTCACTGGGGTACGAGGATCTGGATTCCGACAATGCCATTGTAAATAATTTGTGGTCCCAGTCGCTACTCATCCGCAATGAAGCGCAGTCGGTCCTGGATAATTTGGATATTATCCCAGATGCAGGGACTGCTGCAGGCCTACAGGCATATGTATCTATTTTCTACGCCTTAGCTAATGAGACCCTCTACTTATTCTTTGAGCAAGCTCCAACGGAAACAGCTGAAGATGCTACTTTCCGCGATCGTAACGCATTGCTAGAAGATAACTTAGTAAAGTTAGGAGACGCTGTATTGGCCTTAAATTCATCGGCAGCTCCTAGTAGTTTTCTTAGTCGGATCCCTGGCGGTATCGATTTAGGTAATACCCTGCAAGCACTAATTGCTCGTCACAATCTACTCTTGGGTAATTATTCTGCGGCTATCACCGCTGCAAATAATGTAGATCGTTCTGCTACTTCGACTATGGAGTATGATGATGTGACCCCTAATCCAATTGCTTTCGTTTCAATCCTGACGAATAATGTATACCAGCCCCTTGATTTAACTCTCGGTTTACCAGCTAGTCTACAGCCTGAATCTGACGATCAGCGACTGGCCTTCTATTTTCAGGATTTGAATCCCGATAATCAGGATTTTCGCGCCGCTGGCTTCTTTGATGCAAATGGTGCAACAATTCCAATCTATCTACCGGGAGAAATGGACCTGATTATCGCTGAAGCTAATGCGAGGGATAATCAAATCCCCGCAGCCATTACAGCCCTTAATACCGTGTTGACGAAAACACCAGCTGAGGACCCCTTCGGCCTAGGTGCTGAATTAGCGACTTATTCTGGGCCAGAAACGCAAGAAGCTGTTCTCAATGCGATTTACACGAACCGTGCTATGGAACTATTCTTCTCTGGGTTCCGCTTGGATGATAGCCGTCGATTCAATCGTCCAGATCCTCGTGATGCCTCGCCTGAGAGAAATCGTAATTTTTATCCTTATCCCAACTCTGAACGGGATAATAACCCCAACACACCCGATAATCCGGATATTTAACTGCCGGAGTAGACGAGGCTCAATTTGATCTTTGTTAGAGGCGGCTCATGACTACTTTTAGTCATGAGCCGCTCTTTTTTAATGGATTATCGCATATCACCATACAAGGCTACTCGAAAATAAAATTTGCAATTTTTTTACGCATAAAACCTGGTTTTGATGTTTATTTGCCGTTTTTTACAGCAAATACGGCTGATGTTGCCAGATTAAAATCCATTGTAGTATGAGCAATTTGCGACAACTCGATAAAACTTACCGCTTTATCGTTGAATCAAATCCGCGTAAGCATGAGTATATCCCCACTCGGGTGTTTCAGGATGCTAGTAAAGGTTCATTGCACGTAGCACGCATGATTGCCAACTTAATACAGGCTAATACCGGAAGCGATCGCCCAACGATACTTGGCTTGGCAACGGGTTCAAGTCCAACTAAAATCTATGATTATCTAGTCCAATTTCATCGGGAGGAGAAGCTGAGCTTTCAAAATGTAGTAACCTTTAATTTGGATGAGTATTACCCGATGGAGCCAGCGGCAAGACAAAGTTATGTTCGCTTTATGCATGAACACCTCTTTGATTTGGTCGATATCCCCCAGGAAAATATCAACATTCCAGATGGAACTCTGGCTCCAGAAGAACTTAAGGCTTACTGCCATGCTTATGAAAGCAAAATTCAGCAATACGGTGGTTTAGATATCCAGCTATTGGGCATCGGTCGAACAGGCCATGTCGGGTTTAATGAACCTGGGTCTAGTCTTGATAGCAAAACACGACCAATCCGTTTAGATAAAATTACCCGACTCGATGCCGCCAGTGACTTTTATGGAGAAGAATATGTTCCTCCACTTGCGATTACAATGGGGGTAAGTACCATTCTTCAGGCTAAGCAAATCTTTTTAGTAGCTTGGGGGGAGGGGAAAGCCCCAATCATTCGTCGTACAGTAGAAGGCGAAGTCTCAGATAGTGTTCCGGCTACATTCTTGCAGCAGCATCCTAATTGCGAAATTGTGTTAGACGAAGCCGCCGCTTTTGAGTTGACCCGCTACAAGAATCCTTGGCTAGTGCAAGAATGTGAATGGGACGAACAATTGATTCGGCGAGCAGCGGTATGGCTTTCAGCTAGGGTCAAAAAGGCTCTACTTAAACTGACCAATGAAGATTATAATGAAAATGGTTTAGGCAGCTTGGTTGCAGAGTTTGGCTCTGCTGAGGAAATCAATTTGATCGTCTTTAATCAACTTCAGCACACCATTACCGGTTGGCCGGGAGGCAAACCCAAGGTCGATGATAGCACTCGCCCCGAACGAAAGGCTCCTTTTCCTAAACGCAGTCTAATCTTCAGCCCGCACCCTGATGATGATGTGATTTCCATGGGAGGTACTTTGTTACGGTTAGTAGATCAAGGCCATGAAGTCCACGTTGCTTATCAGACTTCTGGTAATATTGCGGTATTTGATGACGAAGTAATCCGCCACCTAGATTTTGCCGAACAAACAGTCGAAGATAAAGAGGTGCGTCAGCGACTAGAGCAGCTCCACGAAGAGATTCGCAAAGAAATCGCCAGCAAGAAAACGGGAGATATTGATTCGCTAACGATGCAAAAGCTTAAAGGCTTGATCCGTAAAGGGGAGGCCCTAGCCGCCTGTCGATACTGCGGTGTTGATGAAGCTCGTGCCTATTTCTTAAACATGCCCTTTTACGAAACGGGTGCTGTTAAGAAGAATCCCCTTGGTGAAGTCGACATACAGCTCATTTATGATCTGCTCCAAAAAGTCAAGCCACACCAAATTTTTGCCGCTGGTGACCTTTCTGACCCACACGGCACCCACCGCGTTTGCTTAAATGCTATCTATCAAGCCGTAGACCGTTTAAAGACGGAAAAAGTCAGCTGGCTAGCTGAAACTTACCTCTGGTTATATCGTGGGGCATGGCAAGAATGGGACATTTCTGATATTGAAATGGCCGTTCCTATTGGTCCGCGTGATCTGATGCGTAAACGCAAGGCGATTTTTAAGCATCAATCTCAAAAAGATACCGCCATGTTTCCTGGCTCTGACGAGCGCGAATTCTGGCAGCGTGCTGAAGATCGTAACACCGAAACTGCTCGCTTGTATAATACCCTAGGATTAGCGGAGTATGAGGCGATTGAAGCTTTTAAAAGGTATGTATTTTAACGGCATATCGGCAGTTATTAACCTACCTTTTATCACTATACGCTTGTTCAATTACGAATATCAAACAGACACCTACGAACATCTAATAGACTTTGCAGTCAGTTCAGAGCTATTCCCCGCCGGGGAATAGCTCTTCTCTTTTTATACGTAGAGGGCGCTCAGCATGACTGTGAATAGCCATATCCCAGAGTAGGCTCATCGCACCAGCTTTTTTGCCTGCTGGGCTTTCCACCTTCACGATGGGAAACAGGCGACCGTGACTGTAGGCGATAAAGACCATGGCCAGTACATCACCCTGTCGATTTTGTACGCCATAGGCGCTGCCCCAGCCGCGATGAAGTAGTTGGTACATCAGGCGTTGAATAGCGTGGAAGGCCCATTCGGTAGCTTTTCCTTTGGGGCTATGTGCCTGGAAAAAGGCGGCAACTCGCTCGGGTTTTAGGGTGCCGGTGGGTAAAAGGTCAGCGGCTTCGGCTAGGCCAAGATCTCGGAGGTAAGACGCGGGAAAGTCATCGATGATTTGTTCGTAGGGCTGATTGAGATCCAGGTTAGTCCCACTGGCCGCTCGGAACTTAAAGCGGCTTTTTTCGCTGGGTACGGAGAGCGGCTCTACTTCCAGTTCACCGCTCTTGAATTCAGCCGGCACGGCTTCCCAGAAGCTGTTGACCCTCACTGGGCTGAGGGGCTTGACGGAATAAATAGCCAGGTCGGGCACCAGCGGTGGCTGACGCAGTTGTAACTGGCCACGCCAGTTGGTAGCACGTGGTAGGGGGAGTACGCTGACGTAGGGATCGCCTTCTACAATAAGGTCCCATTCCCGGGCGGTATTGTTGAGGAACCAATCATATCCGTAAATACTGCCATTGTTGGCATAATGGATGCAGCTGTTGTAGAGTTGTTTGTCGTATTCGCCGTGGCGGAGAAAGCGGAGTTGCACAGTTGATGTGATGAGGTGTGAAAGAATTATTCCTCCAACTGTCGGATCAGACAAGTATAACGAGAAATAGCTGTTGCGCTAATGCACAACAGCTATTCAGACATTTGTTTCATTTCCGCGAGGGCGGAAGTAATCTTACTTGACGTAAGTGCTGTCGGAAACGGTCAACTTATGGCGACCTTTGGCGCGACGGCGAGCTAAGACCTTACGGCCATTCTTGCTGCTCATGCGCGTGCGGAAACCGTGCTTGTTGACACGCTTGCGCTTCGATGGCTGGTACGTTCTTTTCATGCCGGTAGCATTTAAGCAGGCCTAAATCGACCTGGATTTTTCTTCTAAAGGACCGCAAAGATACAGATTTGCCGTGTAGATTACAAAGCCCTTGTTCAATAATATTTGTCAA
Source organism: Bacteroidota bacterium (assembly GCA_039030655.1). Lineage (GTDB taxonomy): Bacteria > Bacteroidota > Bacteroidia > Chitinophagales > Saprospiraceae > Neolewinella. The sequence goes on from JBCCDS010000048.1 coordinate 28,796, forward strand.
AGCACCTATCGACGTACATTCGTCTCCCTCTTACTACAAACCCACTACTATATTATTTCAAATAATCCTCCTGCCAAAATTGCTTTGGTGAGCGGATCGTAGTGTACGATACACGGTCGCTACGCTCAGTGACCTGATCGGCACCTTTTACTTTAATACAGCACGCTTCCTGAAAATACCACCTTCTACTGGCGAGTCCAGGCCAGCAATATTTGTGGTTTTGGCGACTGGTCACCGACCCTCAGCTTTACGACTGCTCGCCTGGAGTGTAGCGGCCCGCTATTCTCTGAAGATGTGCCGGTCGAGCTGTCTGATGAAGATACGCCGACAAATTTCTCTTAACTGGAAATCGTAGATGATCTCAACATTGCCTTCTTGACTACAAACGTAGAAATAGAATATACTTACGTGGGGGATTTAGCCTTAAGTCTGCTGGCACCCGGACTGCAGTCCGGGTACCATTGCTTTTTTTACTCCGCGAATTCAATTAGTTGAGCACTAACGGTCACGGGTACTTCATCCTTAGGACCATTGCCCGTGAAGCGCCATTCTCGCCGCATTATGACGGCTTCGGCAGCTACGCTTGGAACACCTTCTTCGTCGGTGTCGAGGGTGAAGCTAATCGGGATTTCTTTACGCACTCCTTTAAGTTCCAGGATGGCTTGGGCTAAGTAGCTGCCATCTTCCTGCAGGCTGGCTCCGTCGACGTTAAGGCTGGCCGTTGCAAAGCGACTGCTGTTGAAGTAGTCGCGCTTTTTGTGCAAATTGGTTTCCAATTCTTTCCAGTCGCAGCTGATAGAAACCATGTCGAAAACAGCAGTGATGCCGATTTCGGTGGGTTGGTCTACGTTTTCCACCCGACTGAACTTCCAGCGATTCATGGTGAATAGATTGGGACTACCGGCATCACCGATGAAGGTTAGGCTGCCGGGAGGTGTTTCGGGGAATACCTCATCACCACTGGAAGATGTTGGGGTAAAGGCACAAAAAAGCAAGAAGAGACTCAAGGGGAATAAGGCTAAGAATATCTTTTTCATTGTAGGTTAATTTTGAGTGATTGCCACTGGGGCAAGATTTATGGAGTTAAGAGAAAGCGCGTGCGCAGTTCTACTTTATTTTTAAGGTCTGCAGGGCCATCTGGTCCAACCAGTTCGAAGGGTTGGTCGATGTTGATCTCGGAGTAGGTACTGATGCGTAGCTGTAGTTGTCCTGCTGCATCATATTCAGCGGTGATGTCGGCCATCAAGCGCATCGGCACTTTCAGGCCCATTAACTCCAGCAATGCAGGGATCTCTAGTGCTTTGGCTTGGCCGAGTCGCCAGACTTCGTCTAGATTTACAGGGCCAAACTTGACTTGAGCTTGGCGAAACCGACGCGTGCGTAAAGCATCTTTTTTGACGTAATCGTCCAGCGCGTCGGACCCCATAGTGAGGCTCCGCATATCGACCTGGAAAGCACCACTTAATTGTAGTTGATCTTGCTGCCATTGTAGCTCGCCTTGCAGGCCATCCACGGTACCAGCATAGCGATCTAATGGAGCCGGGAAATTGAATTGGACCTGCGGAAGTCCAAAACCAAGAGGACGAATAGTGGTCAGACTTCGCGGAAGTACAACTAAGTCAGCAGCAGTGTCGGTAAGTGCTACTTCAGACTGCTCCGGTAATGCCCAGCCAAAGGCCGCCCAGTCTTCTACTACCAGCTCGGGCAGTGGAAGTGGACTGAAGCCCCGCTGCGGCTCCTGGAGATAAGGCGCTAACTGAGCTTGTATCTGAGTAGCGAGCGCTTCCAGACTCGTCACGGGCTCTCCGAAATTAGTGAAGATGGGCTCGTGGCAATTGAACTGAGAGAAGACGGCATAAGTCAGGAAATTCCGACCATCAACCGCCCGGTAAGGGTGAACGTCTAGGTAGTAGCGCCGGTCGGTCGGTTGTAGGTGCACGCTGCCGATGGCCTGAAAGTCGCTCGATTGCTGAAGTTCCTCCTGCAGCTGAGTGCCCAGGAGCTCTAAGCTGGGAAATTCTACTCCTTCATCTCCTGCCCAAGGGGTCAACTTGAGGGAGAGAATAGTTGTAGCTCGGCCCTGTTGCAGATAAAGCACATCGGTACGTTCATCTACTACGCTGGGGCGAATCTGTAAGCGGTTACCATCGACGAACAATTGGGTCGCTGCCAGATCGAGGTGCTTGCCGGGGTAAATGGCTCTTCCGCCTTGGTTTTGATAGACTACCGCAGGTGTAGCCGTTAACTCGGCGGGCAATGTGGTCGCTACTTCGATCAATTCGAAGGCGATATTACGGGCCTGGGCATAGTCTGCTAAGCCAGAGATGAGTTGCCGCAGCTGTCGTTGCTGCCCTGGCTGGATGAATAGCCCCAATCGTTCTTCCTGTGGATTTTGAGCAGTATCCTGCCTTGGCCAGGCGATGGCCGTTCCGGCTAGTAACCAACAAATCAAAGCAAAGGTGAGACGCATTATTTACTAATTGGTAAATGATGAAAAATGGAGGCTTAGCGATCGTTGCTTTCCTGTCCGTCAAGGGCCGGTTCGGCTAGTTGATCGACTACCCAGTCGTGGGCTTGTCCCATCATCCAGTTTACTACCCGCCAGTTTAGCTGCCGATTAGAGCAGGCCACATTCACCCAGCCGTACTGAAGACTACAAGAGAAGCTGGCGTAGAATCCCCGGCAGTTTCCTCCCCAGTAAGGGTCGCCATAATCGTTGATGTGAAAAATGAGTGAGCGGAATCCATTTTGTCTTTCCAGACCTTGTTGAGCGAGTGCTGCGCTCAGGATGCGATTATCTTCTCCCGCCGCTGCTGCCTGCACGTGGCGAACCAGCTTGGCGTAATCGGCTGGCGTTGTCCACAAACCGGAAGCCGCCAGCTCAGGGTAGCGCAGGTACTGGCTAGCCATCAGGCTGCCATCATCTTCGTGACCGTAAGGGGCCAGTGCGACTTGTTCCGAGCTCAACTCCGCAGCGTAAAAGCTGTGCTCCATCCCGAGTGGCTCAAAGAGGTACTGCTGCGCCAGTTCGGGTAAGCTGCCGTCTAATTGCTCCTCGATTAACTGTTGGAGGATGAGCCAGTTTCCGTACTCAGGGTTAGCATTAGGACCACGATTACCTTTTAGCCTGATGCCTTTGGGCAAGCTGGGCGCATTGCCATTAAGCAGCTCCAGCAGACTAGGGAGCGTCTGATTGGCGGCATAACCCGATGGCTTGTAGTCGCTGCCCCAGCGTTTTTTGGATAGAAGTAGGTCTCGAACGCTTACTTGATCAGCGCGCCGCCCTGTAATTTGCCACTCCTCGAGGTAGCTATTTACGGCACCATCCAGCTCAATTTTACCCTCCGTTACCAGCATTAGTGTGAGCATGGCTACTGGTGCTTTGGACATGGAGCCGACGGGAAAGATCGTTTCGGCAGTCAGTAGAGTGTTTTCATCAGCCTTCCGCAAGCCGCTTTGCCAGCTGATTTCCTGGCCGTCGCCGTAGCTGAGGTAATAACTCAAGCCCGGTGTTTGATTAAGAGCCATCCATTCCGTTAGGGTGTAGCTCTTTTCTTCATCACTAAAGCTGAAGTGGTCAATAGGCTGTGCACTCAGGTGGCAGGTAAATAAACAGCAACTTAAAAGGATTATGTAGCGCATGATTGTATCATTTGGTTCGATACAAAGGAGCCTGCTAAATAGGCCCTACACGCTTCAAAAGGCGATTTGGGACGTCTCAAATCGTGAATTGAGACTTAAAAGGGGTGTAAACAGCTTGTTAGTCTGAATTTGGCGGCGGCATTATCCACTCTTTGCTGCTTAGCCACTGCCACTTGATTTGACTCAGATCGACGCTAGGGTCGATATATGTGCCATACTGCCCATCATTTAATCGGACAGATATATGGGCATAAACCGCTACGTCCCGCCCTTCTTCCGCCGCTTGTTGAGCCAAGTGGTGAGCATAAGTCAGGATCATGTCGGGATGGGTATAGAGCTTGCGGGCCTGGCGGCGGTGCAGCTCTTCTTCTGGCCGAATGTGGGTGATCTCGCCATTTGAGCGGTCTACCAACTGGAAACTGCCGTAGCCACTTTTGGTGCGTAGCATCATGCGCCAGCTATAGCGATGTCCTTCTTCTGTCCAGGCTACATCCCCCGGGAATAAATGGTGGCGGAGCGGCAGGTAACAATGAACGATGATCAGTAAAGCGATGCCCAGCTTTACAGCCCTTTGATTAGCGGGAGTTGCTTGCCATACTTGAGGTGTCGTTGACCGCTCCAGGTTACGTTCAATCCAGTTGTTTTCCCAGCGCGCCACCAGCTTCCAACGATCTCCCAACCAGCTTACCAAACGTAAGGGCCAGTCGGGGTCAAAAAACAAACTGGTCAATACCAAGGATAAATAGGGGAAGATTCCAATATTGAAAATCAGGTGATTCATCAAGTGGAAAAAGAAGATGAAGCCGAGTATCCACCAGCGACTGCGGCGGCCCAGCAACAAAAATGGAGCCGTTAGGTCCAGCAGAAAGCCGCCCCAAGACATGCCATAGGCTACCCAGTCCTGGCTAATGATTGGACCAATGATGGGCAGATCGGCACGAGCTTCCAGCCAGAGTTGTAGTGGCATACCTTCGAGTAGCCAGTCGTGATTGATTTTGGCAATGCCACCAAAGAAATAGACGATCCCCATCAAAAGGGGAAATAGATAAAGGCACCAACGAGGGGTGGTCGACGACCATTCATTTGGATTTTTCCAGCTGTCGATGGAGAAAGCTCTCCAGGCCGGCGTCAGACAGATCAACCAGCAAATCCAGATAAATAAATAGGCATGGTTGAGATAGTGTGCTTTTTCAATCAGGTAGAGATAGCTGAAAGCCAGTGCGAAGGCGGGGGCAGTATAGCGAAATTTCCAACCTACGGCCACTGCGATGCCCAGTAAGAAGCCGACGATAAAGTACAAGCTCATCCATGGCTCGGGAAAGGGCGTAACCCACTCAAATCCAAAGTAAGGGAAATGAAAATCGGAAGCGGCTAACTCTCCTTTGTACCAGTGGTAGTAAATCCCGTTGCCGAGTACGTCAAAGGCTCCCAATAAGCCGACGGCAATCCGCAGCCAAACTAAGGTATAAATCGGGACGGGCTGAAATAGGTATGCTTTGCGGGCTGCTGTTGCCATGTTGCAAAAATAGCAAGCCTTCCGCTAGGTAGTATCTACTTTCCCGTTGCGCCTACGCCAGAGTAAGATAGCCGACAAGCCGATGCCCAGACCGGCCAGGCCAAGTAGCCATAGGCTATTAGAAGAAGCAGGGATTTCTAGTGGACCACTAGCTCCATAGAGGGTCAGTGCCGACCAATAATAAGGATGAGCATATTGACCTTCCAAGGCCATTTGTTGAGCCTGGGTCAAGGCTGTCCTTCGACCAGCACCACTAGCTAGTGCATCGTAAAACTGGACCATTATTTCTTTGGTGGCCTGATCGTCTACTTTCCATAGGGTCGTCAAGGTGCTAGCTGCTCCTGACATGCTGAAAGCTCTGGCTAAACTCAGTACCCCTTCTCCCTCCGAGATCTGCCCTAATCCCGTTTCACAGGCCGAAAGAACGGCCAGCTCGGCCCGGAGTTGTAGCCCGCTTAAATCCAGTAAATAGAGGATTTCTTCGTCTTCCAGGCTATCCGTTAGTTGACTAAAGGCGACGAAGCTTAAGTCGGGTTCTAGTGGGTTGACCAAGGCGTGACTAGACAAATGAATGATCTGATAATCGGTCACCGCTTCCATGAAAGCGTCCCGACTAGCCGCTTCTTTTTTGAGGCGGGTCACTTGGCCGGGAAAAAGCTCCGCGATGGCGTCTACCTCCGCTTCATTATGTAGTAGCGGCAGTAAGCCCGGTAAGGCGCGATCACCCCGCGTATCGGCTGATCGCTGACTGCTCGCGATTTGTCCACTTGCCAGTTGCCCGTTAAAAGTCGGAGCCAGGGCGAGGATACCTTTGCTGGCAGGAGTGCGATTATCTTCCTCCAGGTCCAGTAAATAGGCCATAGAATAGCTAAAGCATAACTCTCTTCCACGGGCCAGATAGGGTAGCTTGGAATAGTCAATTTGTACTTCCGCAGGTGGAGACCCTTCTGCCGAATTCCCCGACTCTTGGGAGCTGCCTACCTCTGAGGTGGATGTTTGCTGATCCGCCAATAGAGCAGCAAAAGGGAGATAGCCCAAAACGCCGTCAGCGACAATAATTAGCCGCTCGGTCTTTTGCAAAGCGGGTAGTAGTTGCTGACCCAACTCAGTGGCTACCTCCAGGTAGACGGCATCGTAGGCCTTCTGTGCATCTTGCCGTAAATCGGCGCCAGCAAAGGCGCTTTGACGTAAGGCATGACGCATTTCTTCTACCCCTTGAGCTATCCTGGCCAAGCTTTTGGGGATGGGCTGCATCTGGATTGCACCCGCACTCGAAACATATAGCCAATAGCTGTGCTCTTCTCCCAAGGCATATTCGAGTAAAGAACTCTCTTGTCGAGCTAAGAAATCGAGTAGGCTAGCAATTTCTAGGGACTCTGGTTCAGATAGTTGCGTTTGTTCCAACCTTTGGATGCGCTGTAACTCCAGGCGAGCACTGGCGAGTAAAGGTTCGTAACTCTCGTCGTTTAGCTGGAGCCGTTCTAGTTCAACAATCCTGCGCGCTAGCTCCCGTTCCCGTGCCGGTCGCTCTCGCTGCGCATTTTGCCGGGCTTGTAGTAGGCTGAAAGCTTTAGCCCTTTCGGAAAGCCGTAAGGCCTCCCATAAATGTTCTTCTTCTTCGGTTTCTTGAAAAAGCAGATATCGCAGATGGATGGCCCGTTGAAAAAACGGACGAATATTTTCACTGATATACTGCTGACTTTCAGCACTAGGCAACTCTGTGCGAATTCGATCCTGTAAGGCAAAAACCAGTTCCAGATCAGCCAGGGCCTGATCGAGCTGCCCTTTTGCTAGCTGCCATTTAGATCGATCCTCCAGTAAATCAGCTACTGGCGCTAGGTATTCGCGAGGCACTGTGGCCAAATCCGCTTTGCTTTGTAGGCTCTGCTTGCCCAATAGCAGGCTTAAGGCCTCCGCGTAGTGGTCAGCACAGGCTTCGAGCTGCCCGGCTTCTAATTCTATCGTTCCCAGACCGTGGATGAATAACGACAAAGTGGCCGTGTCCTCGAGCATGGCCACGTATTCGATAGCCTGTCTAACCTCAGTGGCAGCTCGCTCGTATTCTTGCTTGTCCCGAGCAATCAGACTGACGTTGTAGTGATTGTAGGGCAACGAATAAATATCCTCATAGGCTTCAAAGACCGACCGATCTTCCAGGTAAATGACTAGAGCTTCATCCAGTTTTCCCTCTTGTTGTAGGGCCGCAGCCGTCATCTCCCGGGCATTGGCTGCCCAATCGTCGATTGCTTGTGCACTAAAAGCGGCATCGGCCAATTCGCTGTAGTGGTAGACCTGCGGTAGGTCGTCTACTTCCTGACTGTAGAGCCCCAGATCGTAGTAGGTAAATGCGATGTCGACCGGGTCGTAGTCGGAGCGACTCTTCAGAATGTATTCTGCTAGTTTAGTGGCATCGCGGGTACTCTGACGGTCTTGTAGTCGGGCGTAAATCTTAGCCCGCATAGTAGCCGTATAGAGCAGTAGGTTGGGATCGATATCGGGCACTCGCTCCGCCATAGTCATGGCCTGCTCGATGTAAATCTGTGCACTGTCTACCGTCGGTGCGTACTCCAGATGATAAACGGCCAGATTGCGGATGCTCCGCAGCAAGTCCTCGTTACCGGCTGGATGAAGTTGCCGCCGCAGCGCTACGGCCTGATGAAATAGCCGATAACCGGTGTTGGGTTCCTCGCCGTTCATATGAATGACTCCACTGAGGTGTAAGGCTCGTGCCTTTAGACTATCTAAAGCACGACTTCCTGCCCGAGCAAAATTTTGGCTGAAGGCAGTCAGCGCCGCTGCTTCAGCTTCGCCGTGGCGGAAATAATCTCCGGCAGCATCCCAGAGCAATGCTTCAGATAGCGCTTCTGTCTCTTCTTGAGCTGTTGTTTGGCAGAGCTCCGCTGCGGCCAGTAAGTCTCCGTCTGCTGCCAGGGCCTCGGCTTCAGCCAGGGGTTGTCCGCTTAGCGCGAAGCAGCAGAACAACCCCAGACAACTACCCAGGAAATGCTTCAACTGATGCATATGCTTATGGTTCTGGATAGTCATCGTCGACGCAACCTAATTGCAGGTATTTGCCGTCAACAATGACTAGCCCCAATGGTACATCAAACAAGACCTGATCGAAGAAAGATTGTATAACATCCTCCGGAACAGCTTCCAAATCGGCCGCTTTAAAGCGGGCGAGTTGTTTAGCCACTAGCGGAGCCGAAATCGAAGTACCGATTGGTCGGTGCACTAAGTCGGTGCCGGCCAGCGGCGTTTCAGCAACACCATAAGCGGCAATACTGACCCGGTCATTACTGAAATTGCTAAAGTTGAGCAGCGTTGGCACTAGCGTGGCCGGATTGTCGATGTAGGAATACGCTCCCACACTAACCATGTTGTTGTAAGACGGAGTAGCAGCAGCGGGAAAGACCGGATTAACACTGATATCGACACCATTATTACCAGCAGCCGCTACTACGATGACGTTATTATTTTGTAGGAAACTCAGCAAATTAGCCAAGCTACGCGGTAAGCTGGTTTCTTCGAAACCCCAGGACCAGTTGATGACGTCGGCCCCACTATTAGCAGCCAAGTAGCTGCCGCAAAGCGCGTCAAAGTAACTGCCGGCATCAGCTGCAAAGAATTTGAAGTGGAGCAAGCTCAATGGTACCGGAGAGCTGTATTGATTAACAAAAGCACCACTCACATCGGTGCCGTGGCCACTGATATCGTTCGGTAATGGATCATTGAAGATTAAATCATAGCCGAACTCGCTGAAAAACAAGCCACCATCGGTCCAGCAGGAAGGGGTTTCACCTCGATAGGTATTTTGGCTAAATACGGGTGCTCCCCAATTGTCAATATCTACTCCGCTATCTACAAAGGCCACAATAACGCCCTGTTCTGGATCGGTAGGGCTACCCACATTCGCCGGACCAAAGCTTACACAATTAGCGGCGTCACTAAAGGCGGTGTCATCATTAGGATCGAACGAAGACTGATCGAGGTTAGGACGTGGAATGAGATAGTCTAGATCGAAGGCCAAGTCGAAAGTGTCGGTCAAAGCTTGAGCAGTACGGTCGCGTAGTTTCGGTTTAAGCGCCAGGAGGTCTATTCCGTAGGGGACATCCAGTGCCAGGAGGCTGCCTTCTGAGCAGGAGCAAGACTCTGCGATCGGTAGCCCCAGAATAGCAGCAATATCTTCTCCATTACCGATTGGAGCACTCAATACCATTCGCTGGAAGGACTTCCCGTCACAAGCTATTAAGGTACCATCGTCAAACTCCGTTCCAGTAGGTACGAAGTCAAAGGCAGACACTGAAACCACATCGCGGGTATCCGTTCCGGGTTGATAGCCTACATCATTGGGGGTAGCCACAATGCGGACCAGTATATCTTCTACAGCCGTGGAGCCACTAAGGTCAAGTTCAATCAGGTCCGCTACTGCTTCAACGGTATAGCACTCGATGAGAAAAGGAAGATTACCCTGGCAATTACTGCCGATAATCTCCACAGTTAACGTAGCAGGAAAGTTAGTGTAAATGGCCAGTGCTTCGATGAGTTGTTGGCTGGGTGGAGGTAGCCTAAATACCCGGGAAACGCTGTAGTCGGTGGCGCAAAAATCAGCAAGAGCAGGAATGGTTCCTGTTTGTTGCTCATCGAGTGAGAAGAAATTCAAGATGGCTGGGTCGCATTCACCATCGCTGATGATAATACCGGGTACATCATCGTCACAGGTAGGGCCAGGAGGCATGGGGTCACAAGCACTCCAAAGCAAGAGCGCGTATACGCCGACCAGCAGCCGCCAGTGGCTAAGCACATTTTTTGAGAACATAATGGGGACCGTTTTGGGAAAACAATTTTGAACAAGTCAGCTATTGAACCAAACACTAGCTGACCTTAAAGTTAAGGTATACTATTCGCAATCCAACCGCAGATAGCGACCATTTGCGACCTGGTCTTCTAATCCACTACTCAGTTCCGTATTAGAGCTGTAGAGCTGACTGAGTGCATCGGCTGCTTTTAAACCAGGGTTTACTGCGAAAATCTCGATCAATTCTTTGCTGACCAGTGGCGCGGAAATGGAGGTGCCACGGGGAAAGGCCACAAAGTAATTGAAGTCGTTAAAGGTAAGGGCCGCCATCGTATGATAAGCCAGGAGGTCGACCCTGCTGGGACTATAGTTACTGAAGGCCGAGCGCGATACATCACCGTCCGTGTCGACGTATTCATAAGAGCCTACGGAGAGGAGTAGTGGGAAACCGACGGTTGCCGCTGCTGGATAGAAATGGAGACTGTCTAGATTCAGGCTATCGTTACCCGCAGCTGCTACTACGATTACATCCAGACTATCTGCCCGCCGGAGGGTTTCTTCCAGCGTTTCGGGCATTTCCTCGGCGTAAAAGCCCCAGCTTGTATTGATGACCCGAGCGTCCTGCACCATTGCGGTATGCATAGCACAGAGAGCGTCAAAGTAGCTACCCCCGCCATTAGCGTAAAATTTATAATGGGTCATACGGACCGGATGCTCGCTAGTCAGTTTGGCAGTGAGGCTACTGGCGACCATAGTGCCGTGATTCTCCTCATCGTTAGGGGAATCATCACTCCGGATATGGTCATAGCCATGACGCCCACTTGGGTAGCAATCGTCACTATCCGAACTGAGGGCAGTAGCGCTGCTCAAACCATAAAAAAAGCTGGTATCTACCCCACTATCTACGATAGCCATACGGACGGCATCCTCCGGCAGGTTACTGAAGTAGGGAGGTTCCCACAGCAGGCAACTGACGTCTTGACCGGTAGGCCAGATAATCTCAAAATCTGGAAAGAAAGCAGGTAAATCGTTGATGATCGGACCTTGATTCGTTACGTTCGGGATGAAATTGTCGGCAAGATCCGGTAGCAAGGGAGCTGGCTCGATGACCGCATCCTGGTCCATGAACAGACTATCGGTGCTGGCTTGAGTCGAGTTATTGCTCTCGCGCAGTTTGGGCTTGAGGGCCTCCAGGTCGATACCGGGCGGTACATCGACCACGACCAGATTGGGGTTGCAGTCGCAGAGGGCAGCTACCGTTAATCCCTCTGCCGATAATTCCGTGACGAGATCACGGGTGGGATTATTGCTGGTCACGACCAGCCTTTGGTAAGCGCCGCCACCACAGGCTAAGGGGATGCCGTTTTCATCTACTTCTTGACTGGGTGCCTGCTGGAAGGTTGCCAGGCTTATTTCGTCTTGTGCTTGATGGGTGTAGCCTTCGGCGGGGGTGATGATCATCCTAACTACTACCTGTGAGAGCCCCATTGGCAAGCTCTGCTCTCTGGTCTCGACCAGACCGTCGAGTTGCTGAGTATTGATCAGGCTAGCTTCGCCACCACACTGGTAATCGTAGTACTCCAGAGTGGTGCTGCCGGGGAAATTGCGGTAATAGTTGAGAAAAACTCTGGCCGAGTTGGGGGGCAGCACTATGCGAGCATAACGTACCTGGCGACCATCGGCAGCTTCGCCACCAGCCAGCGTAAGAGGATCTTTCTCCCCCTGGTCTAGACCTGCGAAGTCCAAATATTCTACCTCACAATAGGAGTCGCTGTAGGGCAAATCTTCGATCGTCTCTTCACAAGAGGTGCCACCCAGACAGCCTAGAAAGTAGAATAAGAACAGTAGTGCCAATAAAAGTAGGGCTAGGAATAAGGTGCGGATATTCATAACAAAAGCGTTGTTTGGAGCAATACGGGAAAATAGCAAGTAGGCTTAGCCAAGCTAGGCCTGCTTGATGTTTTTATGCCGGGTAGTCGCTTTTTGTTACAGAGGGGCAGGTGGAATTTTTAATTATGGCCGGAGGGCCAATGAAACTTACCGGATGCGGGTCAATAAGGTAGTAGCGTCTCCCTGGTGTTCATGGCCGCGTTCGCGAGAGATGGCCATAAGTAAGGGGCGGGCTTCATCAAGGCGATCCAATTGAAGGTAAGCCAGTGCGAGTGACCATTCGGCTTCTTCTCGCAGCACGAAGCTACGGTCAGCGGCTAGCGGAGCTAATCGTTCAATGGCCGCTTCGATCTGCCCACTTTCTAAGGCAGCCTGAGCAGCGAAAAAGCTATTGCCGGGATCAGCGGGGAGGGCAGCTAACAAATTATAAGCCTGCTCATAGTCGCCGGATTGGTAGGCAAAATAGGCTGCTTGCCGCTCGTCGGCCGAGCCACGATCCAATAGTTCGGTATTGGGATAGGGAGCAAAAGCTTCCGCAAAAAGATCTTGATTGCTGAAGGAAGTAGGGCGCAGCAGGAAATAACCGGCCGCGATGACCAGTAGTACCGTCGCTGCAATGGATAACCACCGTCGCATAGGCCGCATTTCCACCACCTTGGCTTCTGTTTGGGGCACCGCCACTTCCGTTACCGGCGCGGGCGCTGTCATGGTCATACTTGCTGTTTCCTCACTGGCCAAACTGCGCTCCAGTTGCTGGAGGCGATCGAGTAGTTGCTGGTCACCGGCTACTTCAATAGCCTGCATGGCTTGTTTCGTGTCGGCCAATTGCTGGGCGAGTTCCTCGTCCTGTGAGCAGCGGTCTAAAAAGTCCGCAATGTCTTCTCTGCTTAGTTGCCCGAGCAGGTACTGGTCAATGATATGTTGATTTTCTTCACGTCGTTCCATCGTCAAACCCTGGGGAGTTAATGTCTAGTAAATAGTTGCTTGAGTTGGTCGAGGCAGCGCATTTTTTTAATGCGTACGGCCCCCGGAGAGCTAAATTCCAAGGTGGTTTGGACGGACTCAATCGGATAACGATGGTAGTAGAATAGCATAAGAATTTGACGGCAAGTTTCCCCCAGTTGACCGATGGCAGTCTGTAACTGACTGCGCAGATGGTCATCATCCATTCGCTGAAAGATGCTCAGGTCGAGCTCTTCGGCGTACTGGCGATCATCATCCACCTCGGTAGGTGCCTCGCGTCGCCGGTCTTGATTGCGTTTGTAGACCAAGCGCTTACCTACTGCAAAAAGGTAGGTGCGGATACTACAGCTCAGATCCGTCAGGCGACCACTAACCACGTTTTTGTAGAACACGATCACGGTCTCCTGAAAGCAGTCGACGGCATCCTCTTCGTTAGCATATAGTTGCTGAGTAGCGTAGCGTAAAAAAGGAGCGCGATGTTGACGATAGAGTTCATCGATCAAATCATGGCGACCGCCTTTGATTTGTTGGAAGAGCTCTGCATCGGTAATCGAAGTGCCGGTTTGCAAGGAGGGGGTATTTTGATATCAAATGTAGCGATTTTACTTTGTGAAAGCGAAGAATACAATAGCAACGCCTCACTACTACGTTATCCCCCAAGTCCATAGGTGTGTTTAGGGGATGGCACGGCATTCCGTACAAGCCTTAATACTTTTTGATTTTCAGTTGTTACGGAAATCATAAGTTTCTCACAAAAGGAGGATTCCCACCTATCTTTAAGCCGTCAAAACGTATACCCCGTCATGAAATTCAAGTCTTTCTTTCTTTTGCTAATGGCCCTCACCCTAACGGCCCTTTCTCTTTCTGCTCAAGGGCGGACGGAGGACGAAGCACGCGAAGAACTGGATTATTACCGCTCTACCCGCGACAGCGACCAGGGGAATTTTGGTGCTGGTAGCCTCTGGTACGGTGGTGGTTTCCAATTGGGCTTCAGCTCCAACAGCTTCGAATCGATTTTTCAGATAGGCCTTTCGCCCATGGTTGGTTATAAGGTCACACCCTGGTTCAGCGTCGGCCCGCGTGGCAGTATTCTCTACAATGCTTATAGCTTCGACGTCGGTAACGATCGAGAGAATAGTAACTTTTTCACCTACTCTGGAGGGGTGTTTGCGCGTGCAAAAGCCTTCCAGCAGTTTTTTGCCCACGCAGAATACAATTTGGAAAACGACGTGATTGGGCTCAATCCGACTACCTTCGATCCGATTCGCCGTACGCGCGGAGTTCCCTACATCGGTGCTGGCTTTGTCCAGGGTGGCGGTGGCTTTCAAGGCGGCGGTGGTGTTGGCTTTGAAATCATGATTCTCTTCCCACTGGTTGAGCGTGAATTCATCAACGATTCTCCCTACATTATTCGCTCGGGGATCAACGTCAATTTCTAAGTATGGGCCTCAAATCATATGTGTGGCCCGCCAACTGTCCCCGCTGCAAAAAGTCCTTGGGAGTCGGTACTCGCCTGAGTATACTCTGGGGAACCCTAACGAGCTTGCGCAAGCTGGTCAGTGGCAAAGGCGGAATGGACAAACGCTATACCAATACTGCGCTATGTAGTTTTTGTGGGTTAAAAAAATAATTTATTACTTTTGAATTTTAAAACAAATTTGTTTTAAAATTCAAAAACGATAAAGCTGTGGCCAAGGTCAAAGTCGCCTTCTTTTGTACCAATTGTGGAGCGGAAAGCCCCAAGTGGATGGGCCAGTGTACCTCTTGTGGCGAGTGGAATACACTGGTAGAGGAAAAGGTAGTCAAGACTAAGTCCGGGCAGCCAGAACGGACATCCTGGCGGGAGGAGGATAGGACTTCCGCAGGTCTAGGCCGTAAGGGACCTCGACCGGTCCGCCTACCGGAAGTGATTGCCGGGGAGGTCCAGCGACTCGTTGCCCCTGATCAGGAATTAAATCGGGTATTAGGTGGCGGAATCGTGCCAGGCAGTATTGTGCTCTTCGGTGGCCAACCGGGGATCGGTAAATCCACCCTGCTCCTACAACTGGCCCTGCAATTGGGCAAGAAGGTCCTCTACGTCTCCGGTGAAGAAAGCGAAGAACAGATCAAGATGCGCGCCGACCGCCTGGGTGGTCGCCCCGATGATTGTTACCTGCTCACGGAAACGGATACCCAGCGCCTACTCAAGCACGCCCACGAGTTGAAGCCGGATTTGATGATCGCCGACTCTATCCAGACCCTGCGCTCTCCCCACGTAGAAAGCATGGCGGGTACCGTTAGTCAGGTGCGCGAATGTGCCGCCGAGTTGCAACGCTTTGCTAAGGAGGCCAATGTCCCTGTCTTCCTCATCGGGCACATTACCAAAGAAGGCAGTATCGCTGGTCCTAAACTATTGGAACACATCGTGGATGCTGTCCTGCAGTTTGAAGGTGACCGCAACTACACCTATCGCATCCTGCGCACCCTCAAAAATCGCTTCGGCTCTACCGACGAGATCGGTATTTACCAGATGAATGCTACGGGCTTGCGTGAAGTCTCCAACCCGAGCGAATTACTACTTAGTCAGCGTGACGAAGAGCTCAGCGGTTCGGCGGTCTGTGCTACCTTAGAGGGGATGCGCCCTATGCTGATTGAAGTACAAGGTTTGGTGTCACCGGCTGTTTATGGTACCCCACAGCGTTCGGCTACGGGCTTTGACCTGCGCCGCCTCTCCATGCTACTGGCCGTGATGGAAAAACGAGCCGGCCTTTCCGTAGGCAATCAGGATGTATTCCTCAATATTGCCGGCGGTCTGAAGGTGGATGACCCGGCCATCGATCTGGCCATAATCGCTGCCCTGTTATCTTCCGCTCAGGATGTCAGTACGCCTACGGATATCTGCTTTGCCGGGGAGGTGGGCTTAAGTGGCGAGATTCGGGCCGTCAACCGCATTGAGCAACGTATCCAGGAAGCAGCCCGACTCGGCTTTCGGACCATTTATATTTCCAAATACAACACTAAGGGTTTGGATCCTAGCCGATATGATATCGAGATCAAGACGGTGGCTAAGGTGCGGGAAATTTATGAGGAGTTGTATTACTAGTAGGTAGGTTTCACGCAAAGGGCGCAACGATCTGCGCAACGGACGCAAGAGGAGCTGAAGCTCCAGTTGGGTTCACGCGACGGCGCAAAGACGCCATGATCCGGTCTTTGTGCGCTCCGCGCGCAAAGCGCTAGTTGAGAAACAATCATCTGTTTAACTTTATTTCAACTCTAGCCGGTCAATGAATCTATCGATTAGATGCCTTTTTCGATTGATTTTGAAAAAAGCTTCTGCTTCTAATATATTCAACACTTCCTTTGCGGATAGTCGGTAGTGAAGTGTTGTTTTAAGGACACCCACAGGGTATTCAAAGAGCATGGTCTGCAACTTAAATTCATGAGTCAGATCCTCTCCATTAGCTTGGCAAACATTTTCTGTTGCCTTGCGGGTTTCTTCTTGGACTACTTCAACACCATATCGTTCAATCAAATACTTCATGTATAACTCATGCATCCGCGTATTGAGAGTTTCGCTGTCAGTTAAGCGTGGTGCTAAAACGTCTATAGCCTTATCTAGCTCACCTTTTTCATAGAATGCTGCCGCAGCCAGCATAGCTGTATTATTCCAAAACTCACTTGCCCCGGTTCCACAAGTAAAATGGCCCAATTCCTGGGGGAAATCAACTTCATAGTAGTCGATGACGTAATCAAAAAACACCTGGGATTGAGCTATTCCTACCTTTTCTTTTACGTGCAAAGCATACCGAAATAGGTCGGACTGGCAATCAGCAGTGTGCAATGGAAAGCCATGCTGTAGGTAGGCAAATACACCTGCCTCAACGATTAGCGTATCCAAGTACCCACTGGAAATTAGACGAAGATCTTGATAGACTACTCGATGATCAAAGCAATTATAGACAAACTCCAAGCTATCGAAGCGATCCTGCAAGGTGGGTTGATGGCACCAAAGAGGGCGTTCATTTATTGGTATATCTGATGGCTTGATGAGGACTAGTATGGCAGCTAAAGCAAGCAAGCCTAACAGGGGTGTCAAGTGTTTCATAGTACTAAAGATCAAAACGTAAATGGTTCTATGTCTATGCTTAGCACTCTTTAACTATTGTTTCACTTTTGTGAGCTCCGTATATATAATGGTTTCACGCGACGGCGCTACGATCCAGTCTTGGTGCGCTCCGCGCGCAAAGCGTTAGTTACTTTGGTAGAGAATATCCATTCTGCCAATTGATGCTCGCCCGTGCGGAGCACAGGCGCACCGTCTATTGATGTATTCATTTAATTAATCTTCTATCCAATCGACCATCCATTTTAAACAAGCCCATCACCATAGGTCTTTCCAGTAGCTGACCTTTCACTTCCTGCACCTTGCTGCACCTTCGGCTGCAACCACCAGATCCCAAACAGGAAAACGATTTGCAGTAAGTAGTAGCCCAGCCAACCACCGAGCCCAACCCTAGCCTGTTTCCTAGCGAGGGCAATACTTTTTGCGGCAAAATACTGGAC
>JBCCDS010000049.1:0-44819 GCA_039030655.1 Bacteroidota bacterium
AATCCCAATCTATTTCGCGAGCCAACTGACACAGTTCATGTTTGGGCATGATTATTGAATCCAGTCGAGAGCGAAATAAATCAGTCTGGTCGCGAGCAGGTAATTTCCCCTTCATATTTTTTTGCAAGCTTTTGGGGCCAAAAAGCCCGTTTCTGGCAATAAAATACATCAATTTCACCGCATTAACAACAGTTAATCAACTGATAATCAATATTTTAAATTCTTTTTTAAAGGGCGACTAGTTATGAGCCGATTTAGGGCACTGCCTATTATTTTCATTGGAATGCAAAGCGTTGCTGCTTTTCATAGGGCACCTTGTTAGGGTGCGTTTTCTTCCGTCCAATTTATAAAGTCCTTAAATATTTCTTTCCACATTCGTTCCGTTTCCCCGTTCTCTTTTGTAATCGAAAATCCGTGGTCACAACCAACACATACTTTATAGGTTAAATTTGTTTTCCCTTTTCTCGTAAATTCTAAAGGGATTAAGTACGAACTTTCGATAGGAGCACTTTTATCTTCCGTTGCTACTTGGACATATATTGGAATGTCAATTTGGAGTAAATTATTTATTGGTGGTTCGGAATAAGTCCACCACCTCAAGTTTGTATATCCTTTGCTTTCTGTATTCAATGAATCAAGAGCTATCTCGTAGAATTGTTCAATATTTTTGTCGATTCTGAATTGTGCGACCGAATCGGAAATCATCCCCTGGTGATATTCTATTCTGTTTTCAAGAATAAAATCATAAAAATCAGGTAAAGCATTTCCTGCCCAAAATCCCAAGTGAGTAATTTTATTATTCATGGTTGCTAACTTAGCTCCGACAGGTGCTCCCTCAGAATGCCCATATACAATGATTTTCTCGAAATCACTTTTCTCTGAAAGATAGTTTATTACTGAATTAGCCCTTGATACTCTATTGTTTAGTGAGTTTTTTTTCTGATAAATTTCTGGTACGGGAATATTGTCTTCGTCAATTGCTTTTTCAAAGCCAATCTTTTCAATTACAACATAAAGATATTCATTTGACAGTGTCTCAAATTCGCCATTTAGCCAACACAGTTTTTCAACTTCTCCATTGCGAAATCTATAGGAAAACTGTGGACTAGGGTCGCTTCCTTGAAGATATAGTATCAATTTTGTTTTAGGGCCTTCTTCTTTTTGATACGTATAAAAAACAATGTCTTCATTATCAACTGTAATAGATTTTTGTTCAAATCCATAATGTTCAACAATTTCTGTTTTAGTAGGGATGTTTTGAGCCTTACAACTTGTAATAAATCCTAATATTAAAAGTAGTGTTAATATCCTATTCATTATAATTGGTTTAATGCACCCTAAAGCTAAGCCAGTTATCCGCAGCTATCAATATAGTTGTACTTGCGGATTGCTGGTGTTGAACGAATCCGCTTTTTATTATGCACTTTCTATTCTGACGCTGGCTTTTTGCGGATGGATTAGGGTACTGTCGCTCCTGTTAAAGATAGGTGTTTTCGCGCCTTTCTCCAACTAACCACTAGGGTATAGCTACCGTGCTTAGGGGTAGTCACTAAACACTTATCTTACAGACTAGCTATAAGTCCGATTTTCAAGGACGGTTTTAGTGTTGGCGGGCTGCCACGCTTTGGTGTATCGCTGGTCCCCGCTGGTAGCGGCGTGCAGCGAAGTAGTCGACGATGATAAGCTGTCTTTTCTCACAGAAGCTACTCTCTTCGAGTGGGGGTATGGAGCCTTAAGGCTGGAACAGTAGGCTGCATGAAACGTGCAGCTCTAAATCGGTCAACAGCCACCTTAGGCCCCCCGAGCAGCAAAACGGCCCCCACCGACGGCCGTAGGCCGAGCAATAGCCCCGTCGGCTTTACTGTCTGAGGCCCGCATTGGCGGGGCGAGTTTAAAGCCGACAAGAATTTTGCCTACTTTTTTTCGACTGAAAAAGTAGGAAGTGTTGATAGAGGCAGTAGGTCAATCAGCAGCTTAGCGTGCTCGCTTCAAGCTTGTGGTGCAGCCCAAAGGCTGCCGGACATTGCGCCGCATGAAATGCGGGCGAACCCTGCTAGTAGGCCAGTAAATCCTCAATCGCAGCCACCAAGCGCTGCTCCGGCAGAAACTGTTTTTCCAGCTCGGCATTGAAGGGGATCGGTGTATCCATCGAAGCCAGGCGGCGCACCGGTGCGTCGAGCAACTCAAAGCAGTGCTCTCCGATCCAGCTGGCCAGCTCGCCGCCGGGGCCACCCGTCAGCGTAGCTTCGTGCAGAATCAAGGCACGACTGGTCTTAGCCACGGTCGCTTTGATGGCCTCATAGTCTAACGGAGCCAATGAGCGCAGGTCCAGAATGTCGGCCGAAACCCCCAGTTGCTCACAAGCGCGTTGCGCCCAGTGTACCCCCATACCGTAAGTGATGATACTCAAGTCTTCGCCTTCGCGTGCCAGGGCCGCTTTACCGATTTCGGTGCTATAGTAGCCTTCGGGTACTTCTCCGGTCAGGCTACGGTAGAGGGCCTTGTGTTCGAAAAACAGCACAGGGTTGGGCTCTGCCAGCGCGGCCAGCAACAGGCCTTTAGCGTCGGCGGGGTTGGAAGGGTAGACGATCTTGAGCCCCGGCACATTGAAGAACCAGGCTTCCATCGTCTGCGAATGGTAAGGGCCAGCAGCTACCCCACCACCTACGGGTAGGCGTACCGTAACGTCGGCGGGTGTTCCCCAGCGATAGTACTGCTTCGCCAGGTTATTGACGATCTGGTTAAAGCCACAGCTGACGAAGTCGCCAAACTGCATTTCTACCATACTCTTGCCACCGGCAATACTCATGCCCAGACCAATGCCCACAATGGCACTTTCACAAAGGGGCGTGTTACGGACCCGCGCGGCACCAAATTCATCCATGAAGCCGTCGGTGATCTTGAAAACGCCGCCGTAATCAGCAATGTCCTGGCCCATCAGGACTAAATCATTGTGTCGTTGCATGCCCTCGCGCAGCCCCTGGCTAATGGCGTCGATAAAGCGGATTTCCTGCTGGGCGTCTCCCGCAGCAACGGCGGTTGGCACCTGCGGCGCGTAGAGGTCGCCCAGCTCTTTTTCGGTACTGACCTCCACGCTGGGGGCGGCCCCTGCGACTTTTAGTCCGTCTTCGATTTCTTTTTTTATGGACTTCCGCAGGTCCAACACTTCCTCGGGACTGATCAGACCTGCGGAAGTACAAAATTCCTCATACTGAGCCACGGGGTCACGTTCCTGCCAGGCCTGGATCAGCTCTTTCGGTACGTACTTGACGCCACTCGCCTCCTCGTGGCCACGCACCCGGAAGGTGCGGGCTTCGATCAAAATCGGCTCGGGCTTTTCTCGGATCTCGGTGGCCAGTTCTTTGATGGTCCGGTAGACCTCCAGCACGTTATTGCCGTCGATGCTGTAAGAGCGCATGCCGTAACCCAGGCCGCGATCGGCCAGGCTAGCACAATTATACTGCTCGCTTACTGGCGTAGACAGACCGTAGCCGTTGTTTTCAATCACGAAGATGACGGGCAGCTGCCAAACGGAAGCCACGTTGAGCGCTTCGTGAAAATCACCTTCGCTGGTACCACCGTCGCCAGTAAAGGCCAGTGCTACTTTCTTTTTCCCGTCCAGCTGGTTGCGCAGTGCTACTCCGGAGGCCAGTGCTAGTTGCGGGCCCAAATGAGAGATCATACCCACGATATGATGCTCTGGAGCGCCAAAATGGAAGCTACGGTCGCGGCCATTGGTATAGCCCAGCGGCTTGCCTTGCCACTGCGCAAAAAGTCGCTCGAGTGGCATCCCTCGGCTCGTGAAAATACCCAGATTGCGGTGCATGGTGAAGATGTATTCATCTTCTTCCAGGGCAGCTGCTACCCCGACGTTGATGGCTTCCTGGCCAATGCCGGAAAACCACTTGGAGATAACACCCTGCCGCAGCTGCTTGAGCATCTTTTCTTCGATCAGGCGCGGGCGTAGCAGAAGCTCGAGCAGGCGTAGCTGCGTGGCTTCGTCGATGTCGGTGGTTTGAAATTGAAGGGGGGGGAGTGTGGTGGTGGGCGTAGACATGTAAGTCGAGGTTGCACGCCACGCTCGCTACGATTTTCGCAACGGGCGCAACGGGTTGATTTTATTCGTTTACGGGCAGTAAGTCGGGCCCTTTCCAGGCCTTGCGCGCTTTACCGATGAAATTCATTTGGGGGGCTAGTAAGGCTTGCTCTTCTTCGGGCAGCGCTTTGAATTCCTGGCACTTAACGGTGCAGCAGTCGTCGTATTTTTCAGCACAGGCCTCGCACTGCAAAAAGAGTACGTGGCACTGTAGGTTGGCACAATCCAGCTGCCGCGCAGTCGGCTGGCCGCACTGGTGGCAATTGCTGACCACCTCTTCGGTGATGACTTCGCCCAGGCGTTCGTCGAAGACAAAGTTTTTGCCCAGGTACTTGTTTTCTAAGCCTTGCTGCTCGCACTGACGCGCATATTCGATGATGCCGCCATCGACCATGTGGACTTTTTGAAAGCCTTTATGCAGGTAGTAGGCGCTGGCCTTTTCGCAGCGGATGCCGCCCGTGCAGTACATGATGATGTCGCGCTCTTTGTCTTCCTGGAGCATCTCCTCCACCATGGGAAGGCCTTCCCGGAAGGTCTCCATGTCGGGCAGGATGGCACCTTCGAAATGACCTACTTCACTTTCGTAATAGTTGCGCATATCGACCACGATGGTGTCTTCTTGATCCATCAGCTCGTTGACTTCCCGCGCACTGAGGTGGCGACCGCGCTTCGTGACGTCAAAGCTATCGTCGTCAAGGCCGTCCGCTACGATCTTTTCACGGACTTTGATCTTCAGCTTCAAAAAGGATTTTTCGTCGGCTTCGATAGCAATGTTGAGTCGGATGCCTTTTAAGAAGGAGATTCCCTCGAGGGCGGCCCGGAAGTTGTCTAGCTCATCGGTCGGCAGGGAGATCTGTCCGTTGATGCCTTCACTAGCCACGTAGATGCGACCAAGTACGCCCAGCTCGCTCCATTGTAGATAGAGCTGGTTACGAAAAGCGCGGGGCTCGTCGATCTGAGCATACTGATAAAAGGATAGGGTAGTGCGCGGCCGATTTTCTTCGGCCAGGCGGCGCTCTAACTCCTCCCGCGGGAGGAGATTGCGCAATGCTTTGGTCTTCATAATTCGTTCGCTTTTCAAGTTGCAGGCTTGGATAACGCTCGCTTAAGGACCTCGAAGCGTCCCTGGCGTAGCCGGGACCTTGGAGTGCCCAAACGCTTTAGGTAAACCTAAAATCGCAGGAGAGCTCTCAGCGGAGCCACAAAGGTAGCGAGGTTTCCCGTAAACCCGTACCTTTGCGGTCCGAATTACAATTGGGCGAATTGAAGCGCCATTACTCTCTCGACTATGTCACAGACTGCATCAACCGAAAGCCTCCGTCAGCAAATTCACCAGTTTATCGTCCAGGCCCTGGCTGAAGACGTGGGCCCCGGTGATTTTACCAGCGAAGCCACTATCCCCGCAGATAAGCGCGATAAGGCCCGGCTTTTAGTCAAAGATGTAGGTATTCTGGCCGGTGTAGAGGTCGCACGGATGATCTTCGAGCACGTTGACCCCAATGCGGAATTTGAACAGTTAATGCAAGACGGCAAGCAGATGTACGAAGGCGATGAAGCCTTTTACGTCACCTGCAATACCCGGGCCTTGCTACAGGCCGAACGCTTGGTGCTCAACACCATGCAACGGATGAGCGGTATCGCTACCCTGGCTAACCGTTATGCCTTCGAAGTCGAAGATTTACCCGTTAAGGTACTCGACACTCGCAAGACGACCCCCAATCTCCGCTTTCTGGAAAAATGGGCCGTTCGCCTGGGAGGTTGCCACAACTACCGCGATGGCCTTTACGATCGCATCATGATCAAAGACAATCACGTCGATGCGGCCGGCAGCGTGACCGGTGCTATTCAGCGCGTGCACCGCTTCCTGGAAGACAACAAGATGCAACTCCCCATGACGGTTGAAGTCCGCAACCTGGCCGAGCTGGAAGAAGTACTCGAAGTCGGTAATGTCGACCGCGTCATGCTCGACAATTTTGAGCTGCCCATCCTCAAAGAAGCCGTGGCTCACGTGGGCGATCGCTGTGAGACCGAAGCCAGCGGCGGCGTCAACCTACAGACCATCCGCGATATCGCTAAGACCGGCGTCAACTTCATTTCGGTAGGCGCGCTTACGCATTCAGCGACTAGTCTGGATTTGAGTTTGAAGGTGGTGAAGTAGGGCTGTATGCGGCTTGATTTCACGCAAGGGACGCAACGGAGTCGCAACGAGCGCAATGATTTTTAGGAATACATGATTTAGGTTAGATTATTGGACAATAGTTTCATGTAATTATCCCTTTTAGCAGAAGGACTTTGCTATGAAAAGATTGCGTGTAATTTTAACTGGTTTTATATACTCTATAGCTGTCTACTTAGTAGCTCAGACTCCTTGTCGACCAGTCGAAAAGATTTCTACTGATTTAGAGTCTGGAAATTACATCTGTAATTCTTACCTGCGCACTGGAGGTTTTGATTTAGAATACGATCCGCAGTATGCACTTTATGAAGAGCTTTCGAATTGCGCTACATCTGAAGATCTTAAGCTATTGATGCTAGAAGAACATCCTGTAGTTCAGTATTATGCTATTCTTGCCTTTTTAGTGAGGGATGCTGATAACGCTATTGAGTTTGTTTTCGAAGAAGAAACAATGCTCAAGCAAAAAGAGGTGACAGAATTCCTAAACTATTGTCAAGGATCTTTTAAAAAGAAAATTCTAGATGTGCTCCTTTACCAAGCATATAGGCTGATAGTGGAAGAAAAGATCATTATGACTGCGACGAATATGGTAAAGCTTCTTCAATTGAGAGACCGACGCAATTACTACGAGCTGCCGCGAGAAAGGCGTCACGAAACCAATAAGGGATTCTAAATTTCCCAGATGAATCAGAAAGTAGTGCTAAAGGAACGCGAGCAGGTAGTCCCGCCCTTAGCCATTTTAGCGGAGTACTACTCCTGTAGCCGTCAAAAAATGATTGCTGTTTGAGCGTAGCGAGTTTCAATCATTTTAGGCGAAAGGGGTAGTGCGCAGCGTTAAAAAATGGCTATAGGCTTGATTTTCTTTGTTTCTTTCTTGTATCAAGACAAGAAAGAAAGCGAAAAAACCTTTGCGCCGTCGCGTGAAAAAACCTTTGCGTCCGTTGCGTAAAATCGTTGCGCCCTTTGCGTGAACCCCACGCCTAGTTAGTGCGCCTCCAACCAATTCTCCCCCTGATCCGTGCTCACCAAAATCGGCACCTCCAGGTCAGGAATCGCCGTTTTCATCAGCTCTTCGATCAGCGGCACGACTTTATCTACTTCGTCCTTCGGCGCATCGAAGACCAATTCATCGTGTACTTGCAGGATCATCTTGGTTTGGTAAGCGCCTTCTCTCAGGGCCTCATCGATCTTGATCATAGCCACTTTGATCATGTCGGCGGCAGTACCTTGAATCGGCGTATTCATCGCCATACGCTCGGCATTAGAGCGGGCCAGACCAGAATTAGAGTTGATGTCGCGCAGATTTCGTTTGCGCCCCAGTAGGGTCGTAACGTAGCCATTTTCCCGAGCATCGGAAACCGTCCCTTGCATAAAGGCTTGCAGACCGGGAAAGCGCTCGTAATAGGTTTTGATCAGCTCACTGGCTTCGGATCGTGTGATGCCCAACTGACCCATCACCCGCTGCGCACCTGCACCGTAGAGGATAGCAAAGTTGATGGTTTTCGCCTGACTACGCTGGTCGCGCGACACCTCATCGTAGGGCACGCCGAAGATACCTGCTGCTGTAGCCCGGTGAATGTCTCGGCCTTCCTGAAAGGCATTGACCATGCCTTCGTCCTTGCTGAGCTCAGCTACTAATCGTAGCTCGATTTGGCTATAGTCGCTAGCTAGGAGCAGATGGTTTTCATCGCGCGGAACAAAGGCCTTCCGTACCTCAGCGCCTTCCGGCGTCCGGATGGGGATGTTCTGCAGATTGGGATTGTTGCTACTCAGGCGGCCCGTCGCGGCAATCGTCTGGTTAAAGCTGGAGTGCAGGCGGTTGGTGCGGGTATTTACCATACCGGGCAGTGCATCAACGTAGGTGCTCAGCAGCTTGCTCAGCGTCCTCACCCGCAAGATTTGCTGTACGATGGGGTGATCGTTGGCCAGGTCCGTCAGGGTAGCTTCGTCGGTTTTATACTGGCCCGTTTTCGTCTTTCGTCCTTTGTAAGGGATGGCCATTTTATCGAACAATACCTCGCCAATTTGCTTGGGCGACCCCAGATTGAAGGTCGTACCCGCTGCGGCGTAAATTTCTTTTTCGGCAGCTTGCAGTTTAGCGGTCAAATCCCGACTGTAGGCTTCCAGGAAAGGTACATTCAGATTAACGCCTTCCATTTCGATTCGGGCCAGCACGGGGATCAGCGGTGCTTCGATCTCTTCGTAGAGTTGCATCAAACCTTCTTCTTCCACTTCCGGCTCGATGGCCCGGTACAGTTGCAGGGTAATATCAGCGTCTTCTGCAGCGTATTCCGTCACCTTTTCCACGGGCACCACCCGCATACTCAGCTGTTTTTTGCCCTTACCGATCAGGGTTTCGATGCTGATGGGCTTGTACTTCAGGTAGGTCTCCGCCAGGTAGTTCATGTTGTGACGCAGCTCCGGATGGATCAGGTAGTGCATCACCATCGTATCGCGCAGCGGGCCGCGTACCTCCAGCCCGTAGCGGGCCAGCATGATGTAGTCGTACTTGATGTTCTGCCCGATTTTGGCAATACTTTCATCCTCAAATACGCCTCTAAATTCCTCCAGTATTTTTTGTACTTCCGCAGGTGTGTCCGGCACGGGGATATAAAAGGCTTTATGCGGCTCGTAGCTAAAAGAGAGTCCGACCAGCTCGGCCTTATTGGCGTCAATAGCGGTCGTTTCCGTGTCGAAGGCAAAGATTTTTTGCGCAGCCAATTGTTTAATCAGAGCGGCTCGTCCTTCGACAGTATCTACCAGCTGGTAGTCGTGTTCGACCGTGCTGATATCTTGGTCGGCTACGGAATGGGCTTGCAATTTTTGACTGCGGCCGCTACTTCGACTACTGGCTTTTGAGGCAGTTGGTGCCCCAAAAAGACTGCCCTGCTGGCCAGCCATGGGTTTTTCTTCTTGCTGCCCTAGAATTTCATTGGCTAGCGAACGGAATTCCAGCTCTTTAAAGATTTCGCTCAGGTATTCCCGATCGAAAGGGTCGAGCTGATAATTGACAGGGTCAAACTCGATCGGTACTGCCGTTTCAATGGTGGCCAGTTGCTTACTCAGGATGGCTTGCTCACGAAACTCGCGTAGGCGTTCCTGATTTTTCCCTTTGATTTCATCCGTGTGTTCTAGCAAGTTTTCCATACTGCCGTACTGATTGATGAACTTCGCCGCCGTCTTGGGGCCGATACCCGGTACGCCAGGGATGTTGTCCACCTTGTCGCCCATCAGTCCCAGTAGGTCGATGACTTGCTCCGGCGTCTGAATGTCCCATTTCTCACAGATTTCCTTGGGCCCCATAATGTCCACTCCGTTACCCTGGCGACTGGGTTTGTACATGAAAATATTGTCTTCGACCAGCTGCCCGTAATCTTTATCGGGTGTGACCATATAGACGGTATAGTCCTCCTTGCTGGCTTGTTTGGCCAGGGTACCAATCACGTCGTCGGCCTCATAATTATCGATGATGATCACCGGAATTCTAAAGGCATCCAAAATCTGGTGGATGTAGGGAAAGGCAATGGTGATGTCTTCCGGTTGCTCCTCCCGATTGGCCTTATAGTCTGCGGCCATCTCGTTGCGAAAGGTGGGACCCTTAGGATCGAAGACACAGGCCAGGTGGGTCGGCTTTTGCTTCTTCATCAGATCCCAGAGGGTGCGGGTAAAGCCCATCATGGCCGAAGTATTCACCCCCTTTGAGTTAATCAGCGGGCGATTGATGAAGGCAAAATGGGCGCGGTATACTAATGCATGACCATCGAGTAAGAAAAGCCGTTTATCAGACATAGGTAGTTAGGGTAACTTAAGAGGGCCTAAGATACTACGGTTCCACGGCACTTTGTGCCGGGCACAAGTTCAACGGCATTTATGCCAGGCCATGTTCCTCGGCATTCATGCCGACATTGCATACTCTATCTTCACCCCCATGAAAAACCTCCGCTCCCTCCTCCTCTGGTCCATCATCGCGGCGGCCTTTATCGGTCCGGGTACGGTCACTACGGCCACCAAGGCGGGGGCGGCAGGCTCTTGGGCTTATGTTTGGCCGGTTTGTCTAGCGGGCCTAGCGGGTTTTGTGTTGATGGAAATGGCCGCTCGGGTTACCGCTGCTAGTGATTTATCCCTGGGGCAACTCGTACGAGGTCGCGGCTGGCAGTGGTTGGCCTGGCCCTTGTTTATCGCCGTGGGAATAGGCTGCGCAGCTTACGAATCAGGTAATCTATTGGGTGGGCTTAAGGGGATGCAACTGATCCAGCCCCTGGCCAAAGAATGGGTCTTACTGCTGGGCCTCTTGGCAGGCCTTTTGCTTTACACTGGGAATATCAAACGCATCAGTCAGTACTTAGCAGTCATTGTGGCGCTGATGGGACTGTCGTTTTTATACACGGGCTGGGTGGCTTCCGGCAAGCAGCTGATTAGCGAAGCAGTCGATACCGAAGCAGCCATTATTGTGGGGCTTTTGGGTACGACCATCGTCCCCTACAACTTCTTTATCGCCGCGGGCCTGGGTAAAGGGCAACGCTTAGGAGAAATGCGGCTAGGGCTGGGTATTTCTTTCGGTTTGGGCATACTGATTACCCTGGGCATACTACTGACGGGTGGTCTGCTGACTGAGTTTACCGACTTCGCCGCTTTGGCGGATGTCTTACAAGCAGAGCTGGGCAGCTTCGGGAAATGGATGCTAGCCTTGGGGTTGGCGGCAGCTGGCTTGAGCTCGGCCATTACGGCGCCGCTGGCTTTGGCACTAGCAGGGCAAAGTCTGCTGGGAAAAGATCGGGAAACATGGCAGAATGAAGGCCGTTGGTTTCGCCTGAGTTGGCTGCTTTGTTTGTGCTTTGGCCTGGCCGTAGCCCTCTTCGATTTTAATATTGTGGCCGTCATCTTTAGCGCCCAGTTGATCAATGGCTTATTCTTGCCCTTCATCGCCGGCCTGGTGTTGTTACTCGCCAATGATCAAAAGCGACTTGGCCTGGCGGCTAATCACTGGTGGCAAAACCTGCTGGGCGGGGCGATTTTTCTATATCTCTGTTGGCAGAATTTTGGGGCGGTGGTTGATTTACTCAATAATTAGAGAACCTCGAAGCGTCCCTGACGCAGTCGGGACCTTTGAGTGTCCGGTTTTACACCCAACTCTAAAGACCCATGGGACACTCAACTCCGAGGACCGCAGGGACGATCACTGTAGGTAAAGGTCTTACGCTACGCTACAGACACTTCGAGGTCCGGAAGTTTTCTTTGCTATGAGTGTCTGGGATCTTATTCCCTCAATACAATCCCGAAATCTTCCCCTGCTCCAAGCTTCTTACCCCGTTTTCGGCCGCTGCTTTAATCACATAAATCAGCATGCCAAAGCGCTCATCCTGGGTCAGCCCCTTTTTGTAGCGAGCATAGATCTGTTGGCAGATCACCGCGACCTTAAATAAGCCAAAGAGATAGTAAAATTGGATGTTCCCTAGGTCCATACCCGATTGCTGACCGTAGTAATCAACAACTTGCTGGCGGTTCCAATTGCCGGGGAGCCAGGTGAAATTGAAGGGCTTGAGCGCTTCGGGGTCTCCAGCTTCTGCCCAGTAGGCCAAGCTGGTACCTAGGTCCATCAGTGGATCGCCGAGGGTGGCCATTTCCCAATCTAGAATGGCTTTGATCTGAGTCAGTTGCTTGGGGTTCAATAAGAGGTTGTCGTACTTGTAGTCGTTGTGGATCAGTGCCACGCGGCCAGAATCGGCCAAATTATTCGGTAGCCAATCGATGATGGCTTCCAGCTGCGGAATTGCATCCGTTTGGCTGGCGCGATAGCGTTTGATCCAGCCCGTTACTTGTCGCTGATTATAGCCTTCCGGTTTGCCGAGGGCTTGCATTCCTGGTGAGCTGACATCTAAACGGTGAAGCTGCAGCAATAGATCAATACTGGCCTGACTCAGGGCCTCCATGGTGCTAGGGGTCAACAGATCCAGTTGCGGGAAACCCGGGCGTAGGGTAATCCCCTCTACCCGCTCCATCAGGTAAAAAGGTGCACCGAGCACCTGGGCATCTTCGCAATAGATCCAGGGGCGGGGGACAGGAGCTGAAACGCTTGGTTCGCGATTGTTTGGATTTGATGCTTCCTGAGTTGCTAAGTCATTGAAGGAGGTTTGGACCTGCGTAAGTACCCTAAATTCTCTACCCATATCGTGAGCCCGACTACCCACAGGAATGCCGTGGGGCGGGCGGCGAAGTACGTATTCTTTTCCGTTAATGACCACTAGATACGTCAGGTTGCTAAAACCGCCAGGAAATTGGCGGACTTGACTGATTTCAAGAGCATCAGGACTGTCAGGGTGCTGCTCCAGGTAGGCTTGCAAAGCGGCAATATCTAATTGCGAGCGACTTCGCACTTCAATAGTTGGGTCTGTTTGCATAGGACGAATTTAGGCTAAATGAATTTGTAACTTTGCTCCGCTCTAACCACCACTAATGAAATCGACCTTTACCACTTTTGCCTACGGCGAGGATCGTCTGACCAGCTCGATAGCTTTAGGCCTGGCCCGAGGGCAAGTCCAGGGTCGTATCAGCGATGCTGTACGGGCGAAGTTGACGCGCAGCCAAGCCTCCGTCCACCAAATGGCCAATGGAAATGTACCCGTTTACGGTATCAACACCGGCTTTGGTCCGCTTTGTACAACGACCATTTCCGCGGAGCAAACCAAGCTCCTCCAACGCAATCTCCTGATCAGCCACGCCGTAGGTGTGGGTACACCCATTGCCGAAGAAACGGCGCGCCTGATGATGGTGCTGAAACTACAGGCATTAGCACAAGGCTATTCTGGCATTGCCCCCGCAACCATGGATCGTATCCTTTGGTTGTTGGACCAACGGATTACCCCAGTAGTACCCTGCCAGGGATCAGTGGGTGCATCTGGTGACCTGGCGCCATTAGCCCACCTTTTTCTTCCGCTTATCGGTGAAGGGGAAGTCTACCTAAAAGGGGAAAGTCGCCCTACTAAGGAGGTACTGGCGGAGCACGGGCTAACACCTTTGGAACTAGGCCCTAAAGAAGGGCTAGGACTGATCAACGGCACCCAGTTCATTGCCGCACATGCCGTCCAGTTGGTAGAGCGCTTGCATCATTGCTTGTCGCAAGCCGACGTGATCGGCGCGATGATGATCGAAGGCCTACAGGGGTCGATCAAGCCCTTTACCGAAGCCCTGCACCAGCTGCGGCCTTACCCCGGTAATCTGCACGTGGCCGACCGCTTGCGACAACTACTTGCGGGCTCCGAAATACTAGAAGACCATATCGACTGTGATCGGGTGCAAGATCCCTATTCACTGCGCTGTATGCCTCAGGTTCATGGCGCCAGCCGAACGGCCTGGTTGCACCTGCGCGAGTTGGTAGAAATCGAACTCAATGCCGTGACTGACAATCCGGTCGTGCTTGACGATGAAACGGCCATCAGCGGTGGCAATTTCCACGGACAGCCGCTGGCTATGGCCATCGATTATGCCTGTCTAGCTGCCGCTGAGTTAGGTAACATCAGCGATCGCCGTATTTATCTGGCCCTCGAAGGTGGCCACGGTATTCCGCAGTTGTTGATGGAAGATACCGGCGTCAATTCTGGCTACATGATCTTGCAATACACGACAGCGGCCCTGGTCAGCGAAAATAAAACCCTTTGCTTTCCCGCTAGTGCAGATAGTATTCCGACTTCTCTGGGCCAGGAAGATCACGTCAGTATGGGCTCCATCAGCGGGCGCAAAGCCATGCAGGTAGTGGGCAACCTGGAAAAAATTTTAGCCATCGAGCTGTTGACGGCTGCACAAGCCTTCGAGTTTCGCAAGCCACTCCAATCGGGACCGATCCTAAATGTCATCCACGAAAAGCTGCGCGAAAAAGTCAGCTTTGCCGAAGTAGACCGGGTCTTTGCTCAGGATATTCGTTTGGCGACTGAATTGATTCAGGAAGCCAAATTATTACAGTGGACGACCGAAGTCGCAGAGAGCCGTCAGCTACCTTATCGCGCTACTTGGGAGAGCGAATTTGAAATTTACTGATATGGCTAGTTACACTTTAGTAGGGCCGGTTCGTCAGTTACTGCCTTTAGCTGATTTACCACCGCGAGGCGCAATCGCCGACGAACAACTGACGCTGATTGAAGAAGCTGGCTTACTGCTGGTCAACGATCGGATCGAGGCAGTAGGTCCTTACCAAAAGCTACTCGACCGCTACGGGAATAGCTCCCTCACTCGCTGGCGGCCGGAAGGAGACGCCGTGCTGCTGCCGGGTTTTATCGATTGCCACACGCACATTTGCTTTGCCGGTAGCCGTGCCCGTGATTTTGCCCTGCGCAATGCGGGTAGCAGCTACCTCGAAATTGCCAAAGCCGGCGGCGGCATCTGGGATACCGTACAGGCTACCCGTGCGACTTCTGAAGTCCACTTGACGGAATTGACGCGGGAAAGAGCCCTAAGGCATCTGCGCGCTGGCGTAACCACCATTGAGGTGAAAAGCGGCTACGGACTCAGTCTGGAGGCTGAACTAAAGCAACTGCGAGCCATCAAGCATGCCCGCTCTGCCGATGGGCCTGATCTCATTGCTACTTGCCTGGCAGCCCACGTCAAGCCTCGCGATTTCACAGGTACTCACGAGCAGTATCTAGAACGCTTATTGGAATTTGTACTTCCGCAGGTCGGAGCGCAGCGGAGATCCTCGAAGGTCGGGATGGGAGCGCAGCGGAGATCCTCGACCTTCGGGATCAAAACGTCCAGCGGAGGTTTTGATCCGCGAGAAGTGCCGGGGGCACGTACTCGGGATGTAACGGAAGGACTAGCTCAACGCGTCGATATTTTTATCGAAGAAGAAGCCTTTACCCCCGGATTGTCCCAGGCGTATTTACTGCAAGCCAAAGCGATGGGCTTTGAACTCACCGTTCATGCTGATCAGTTTCATCCTGGGGGTAGTCAGGTTGCGGTTGCCGTCGGAGCTTTAAGTGCTGATCACCTAGAGGCCAGTACGGATCAAGAAGTAGCACTGTTGGCTAAAAGCAATACGGTTGCGGTGGCCTTGCCAGGGGCCAGTTTAGGCCTGGGAGTAGCATTTACCCCCGCACGACGTTTACTGGATGCCGGTGCGGTCCTAGCGATAGCTACCGACTGGAACCCTGGCTCCGGTCCGATGGGCGACTTGATTACCCAGGCCAGTATCCTCGCTACCTACGAAAAATTGTCTACGGCTGAAGTACTGGCGGGCATAACCTACCGCGCTGCGGCTGCCCTTGGCTTAACAGACCGGGGCCGCTTACTTCCTGGCCAGCTAGCCGATTTTTGCCTCTTCCCTACCAACGATTACCGAGAAATTCTCTATCAACAAGGACAATTGCGCCCTTCTGCCGTATGGCGAAATGGTCGCTGCTTACACCAAATTGCACCATGAGTACTACTACTACCATAGACTTCCAGTCCGCAATTTTGGCGGGCATCCCTCGAGAGCTTCCGCCAGCACGGCCCTTTGATCCATCGGTCAATCATGCCCCTGTTCGTCAATTGCCCCTAAGTACCGATGAAAAGCGGCTGGCTGTGCGTAACGCCCTACGCTATTTCCCGGCGGCCTGGCACCAGACTTTAGCCAAAGAATTTGCTCAAGAGCTGGAGGACTACGGTCGGATTTATATGTACCGTTTCCGGCCGTACTACAAAATGTGTGCGCGTCCACTTCAAGAATATCCTGCTCAAAGTCAGACCGCTGCTGCTATCATGCTGATGATCCAGAATAACCTGGACCCAGCCGTCGCTCAGCACCCCCAGGAGTTAATTACCTACGGCGGCAATGGCGCAGTCTTTCAAAATTGGGCGCAGTACCTGCTGACCATGCAGTACCTGGCCACGATGACTGACGAGCAAAGCCTGCATATGTATTCGGGCCATCCTATGGGCGTGTTCCCTTCCAGTCAGGCCGCACCAAGAGTCGTAGTGACTAATGGCATGATGATTCCCAATTACTCTAAGCCTGGTGACTGGGAGCGCTTTAACGCCTTGGGCGTAACCCAATACGGACAAATGACGGCGGGTTCCTATATGTACATTGGCCCCCAAGGTATCGTACACGGTACGACCATCACGGTTATGAATGCTTTTCGCCGTTCTGGCGTCAGCCCGCAAGGCAAGTTGTTTCTCACGGCAGGCCTGGGCGGTATGAGTGGTGCCCAACCCAAGGCAGGCAATATTGTAGGCTGCGTGACGGTCTGTGCGGAGGTCAACCCAGCCGCAGCCCATAAACGACACGAGCAGGGCTGGGTCGATGAGCTAATCGATGATCTTGATCAGCTGGTAGTTCGTACTCGTTCTGCAATGGCAGAAGCTAAAGCCGTTTCCTTGGCTTTTATCGGCAATATTGTAGAAGTTTGGGAGCGCTTTGATAAAGAAGACATATTCGTTTCCGTAGGCTCTGATCAGACGAGTTTGCACAATCCCTGGTCGGGAGGTTACTATCCCGTGGGCTTATCTTTTGCAGAAGGAGAGCGCATGATCGCCGAAGAACCAGTGCGCTTCAAGGAGTTGGTGCAAGCCACCTTGCGCCGACATGCAGCGGCAGTAAACCGTCATACTAAAAAGGGGAGCTATTTCTTTGATTATGGAAACGCCTTCTTGCTGGAAGCATCAAGAGCAGGAGCAGATATGGGAGCCGATGAAGCGGGTAATTTCCGCTATCCTTCCTACGTACAGGATATATTAGGCCCCCTTTGCTTCGACTATGGCTTCGGCCCCTTCCGCTGGGTGTGTACCAGTGGAGATCCTGCCGATCTGCAAAAAACGGATGCTATCGCAGCCTCCGTTATTCGCCGCTTAATGGCAGCCGCACCGGAAGATATTGCCCAGCAGATGCAGGACAATCTGACCTGGATTGAATCTGCGGAAGAAAACCGTCTGGTCGTAGGCTCTCAAGCGCGTATCCTCTACGCGGACTCCGTCGGACGGATTGAAATAGCGAAAGCCTTCAACACCGCCATTGCCAGCGGTGAATTGAGCGGTCCGGTAGTGTTGGGCAGAGATCATCACGATGTAAGTGGCACCGATTCTCCCTATCGCGAGACCAGCAACATTTATGATGGCAGCCGCTTTACTGCAGATATGGCTATTCACAATGTAATTGGAGATAGCTTCCGCGGCGCTTCCTGGGTTTCTATCCATAATGGTGGTGGCGTAGGCTGGGGAGAGGTGATCAACGGTGGCTTCGGGCTACTATTAGATGGTAGTTCGGAGGCCGAAGAGCGACTAGAGCGCATGCTTTTTTTCGACGTCAATAACGGTATTGCCCGTCGGGCCTGGGCGCGAAATTTGCCGGCACAAACCGCGATTCAACGCGAAATGGAAAGGACCAAAGGCCTACGGGTGACCCCCGCAGAAGGAGTAGATGATGCTTTGCTTGACCAATTATTTGACCGATGAATGAACTGAAACTATACCGACCTGCGGAAGTACAAAATTGGCAAGGAAGAGCATCGACTCCTGACCAGTATATATACCAGCAGATAGCGTGTGTTGACTTACGGCAGTATCAAGAGGATCTGACGCAAACAGCCGTAATAATTGGATACTGCTGTGATGCCGGGGTGCAACGTAATCAAGGGCGGATCGGGGCGGAATCCAGCCCAGATGCGATTCGTTGGCAACTGGCAAGAAAGGCCAACCATTTAGCGGATACAATCAGCCTGATTGATGGCGGGAATCTGGTTGGCCAGAACGATAATTTGGAAGAGGTACAGTTGGAAATGACGGAAGTGGTTACCCATCTGTTGACTGAAGGGGCCTTCCCCATTGTGCTGGGTGGCGGACACGATTTGGCTTTCGCGCACGGTCGTGGTATTTATAATTGGCTGCAAGAGTTACCGGACTCACCA
Organism: Bacteroidota bacterium; assembly: GCA_039030655.1. GTDB lineage: Bacteria > Bacteroidota > Bacteroidia > Chitinophagales > Saprospiraceae > Neolewinella. Next base: position 18,146 of record JBCCDS010000049.1, read on the forward strand.
CGCCTGGGGATTTTGAACCTAGACGCCCACTTTGATTTGCGTCAACCGCCGAATGGGCGGGGAAATAGTGGGACCCCTTTCTATCAATTGGCCCAACTCATGGGGCCTGAAGCGTTCAACTACTTCTGTTTGGGTATTCAGCGCCAGGCTAATCCGGCAGAATTATTTAAGCAAGCCGAGATACTGGGCGTTGATTTTGTGTTGGCCGAGCAATGCGGAACCAAGATGGATGGTCATGCCTTACCAGCCTTGGTTGATTGGCTGGAAGCGGTTGATTTGGTCTATTTGACAATTGATTTAGACGGCTTCGCTGCCCACTATGCACCGGGCGTGAGTGCACCCTCTCCCTTTGGGTTTAGCCCAGAGCTTGCCCAAGAGGTCATCAGTTTGTTGAAGCAAAGTGGGAAGCTGGTCAGTTGTGACCTGGTAGAGTTGAACCCAAAATACGATATTGATAGTCGTACGGCTCGCCTGGCAGCAGGGCTGATCACGGACTTGATTTATGGAGCTTGATTAGATCAAATGATTAGATCACGGTAATGATCTTTTGCCTGATAGCCTATTGTTTTGGTAGTAAACTGCCTGTAAATGAAGCCCCTGATAGTATCATTTGATACTATCAGGGGCCTTGACTCAATTCTTACTAGACTAGCCCGTTTAGGGTTTCAAAATCTCATTATATCGCGCCGGATCAGTCAAAATACTGATCGCTTCCACCACTTCTGCGTCGTTGCGCAAGCCCATCTGGACTCGTCCGCGCTGGTAGTAGTAGCGACTGGCAATTTCTTTTTCGATCATCTTAATGATCTCCGTCTTGTACTCATTAATTGCAGCAGTCTGCTGAGCATCGATGGTGGCCTGCAGAGCGGCTAATTCGGTATCAACGGGATAGCCTTCGGTGCTGGCTTCTTCCAGTGCTTTTTCGAGTAAACGTTCGGTTTCACTAGTAAAGGCGTAATCTCCTTCGCTGAGGAAGCCCATGAAGTTATCCCAGTCGGTGAAGCGAAACTCCGTCACGGTATCGATCGTAGGGCGATCAAGCACCCACTGATTGACGTAATCGAAGAGAATGTTGTTATCGATTAAGCTTTTCGTGACTGGGTTGTCGCCCAGTACAGGGAGTTCGACGTCAGGCGCAACGCCACCGCCATCGAGCACGGGGCGGCCTGCACGGGTTTGGAAAACAGCACGCTGATCATCAGGGATATCGACGGGCTCGCCGTCAACGTAGTTGAGCGCCTGAATACAGCGATTACTAGGGATGTAGTATTTGGCCGTAGTAATCTTAACCCGGCTGCTATAACCCGTTTCCATGATGTTCTGGACCAGGCCTTTACCGTAAGTCTGTTGACCGATGATTATGGCCCGATCCAGATCTTGTAGCGCACCACTCACGATTTCAGAGGCCGAGGCCGAGCGGCCGTTGACCAGAACTGCCACGGGCATCTCGAGATCCAATGGGTTACCGTTGGTCTTATAGCTGCGGTCCCATTCGCGTACCTTGCCACGGGTGCTGACGATCAGCTCGTCGCGGGGCGCCCAGATGTTAACGATGTCGACGGCTTCATTCAGCAAGCCACCGCCATTGTAGCGCAGATCCAGCACGACTCCTTGCATAGCGGGGTTGTCCGCCCGTAACTCTTGCACCGCATCGCGCACATTTTTGGCGGCCTGACGGGTAAAGGTGGTCAGGGCGACGTAGCCAACGTTTTGGTCCAGCATACCGTAGTAAGGCACGTTTTGGATGTTGAGGTCACCACGAGTCAGGCTGATGTTTACCCGTCCACTACCTGGGCGCTCCACTACGAGTTCCATGATGGTACCGGGGAAGCCGCGCATGATTTCTTCCAGTTGTTCCAGGTTCCTGCCTTCAGTATTCTGGCCGTCGACTTCCAAAATGCGATCGCCGACTTTAAGTCCGGCTTGATCGGCAGGTTGATCCCGGAAAAGCTCCATGATGGTCGGGCGATCATTCAACAGACGCATGTCGGCGCCAATGCCCTGATACTGTCCAGACTGGCGAAGGCGAGCGCGTTCAACGTCGCTTTCGCTAATGAAGTTGGTATAAGGGTCTAGTGAGCTAACCATAGCTTCAATGCCAATGCGCATGAGTTGGCTGGGCTCTACTTCGTCGACGTAGTAGGTATTGAGTTCCTTGTAGACGTTGGTATAGATTTCGATGCTCTTCATCATTTCGAAGTAGCGATCGTTGGTAGGCGCCACCGTACTGGCCAGACCGATTAAGCCGATCAGGGCGGCAAGGCCGCCGGCGATGCGAGTAGTCCACTGGTTCATATTGGGGGTAAAGTTTGAATAAGAACGGCTAAGTTAATACCCTTGGTGTATTCCACTGTGGGTGCATAGCTTAAACAGAATACATATTTTGCAGTCAAACGGTTGTTTATGGCAATGGCAAGTATCGGATTGGAGGACGTTCGTTTTTATGCACCTCACGGCTTTTATGAGGAAGAACATCTGGCTGGAAACGAGTTCAGGATTGATGTGTACGTGGAAAGCAATATTCTTGGTGCCGCCACTCAGGATGATCTGGGTAAGACTGTCAACTACAGCACGATCTACTACCTGCTGCAAGCCGAAATGAAAAAGCCGACCCAGCTACTCGAAGCCCTGGCTTACCGGATGGCACAGCGGATCAAGGACCAGTTTGACTCGGTAAAAAGCGTGCGTTTGAAGCTGCGTAAGTTACATCCGCCACTAGGCGGTAGGGTAGGAGCAGCGGTAGTTGAGGTTACTTTATAAGGCTACTTTAGGAGTATGGAAATAATCACATACCAGCAAGCAGACCCTAATAGTTGGCCAATCAGCTTAAATAAAAGCTATCCTAAAAAACCCTTACGTGGTATCCAATCTTTCTTAGGTCCTAACTTTTCAAATTACGTAAAGGTATACCATGCTGCTTACCTAGACTTAACGGCCAGCTCTCCTCATTTAAGCCATGCTGAAAGGGAAAACCTTTCAAGTAAAGAGGAACCTCCTGTTTTTAGTAAATTATTTACTGGAAGTATCCTATCCTTGGTTGGCATACCTGAAGATTTAGCCGCTGCAAAAGGCAAGTATCAACGCATTCTTTGGCGTGAAATATTTGAATCCCAAGGTTTGGAGTTTAAGAAAACATCCAACCCCGAAGTGTTGCGTAAGTCTTTTAAAGACTCCCTTCCATCTAACCTCTATGGTTTTTGTGGTTATGGTTTTGATATAATTGAGAGCCAAAAGTTAGCAGACGCTTTATGGCAGCATGGCTACCGGTTTGTCAATTGCTTTTATGATTACTTATCATCAGGATTATTGTTAGATCGAAGTATGGAGGATTCAGAAATTCAATTTGAACTAGAGGTTAAGAGAATTCCTGAACTGATCGACTACGAACTTCCTGGTGATGTGTACTTCTATTCAACACCTAATTACCTGTGGGATGAAAATCGATCCTTTCTAATTTGGAGCGATTACGATCTGGCCTATTCATTTATCGGGTGTAATGACTACTTCCTCAGAGTGATACAAGACGCTAAATTAGAGTATCAGCTGGTAGACAAGGCTTGTAGATACGATTATCGGGCTTATGATAAAGAGTAGATGTTGGGTCATTGAGTCTTTATGTACTTCCGCAGGTCTTACCGCCACAACCTATTATAAAAAAAGAGGTGATGTTTATTTTACTTTTAACGCCTCTCTAACGATAATTACTTTTGTACTGGCGTTACTTTGCCGACAGAAAGCGGGCATTAGCTCGTATTGATACTCAAATACTATACCTCTATGAAGGTTTTCAACTACCTCTTAGCACTCGTTCTTCTCAGTAGTGCATGTACTGCTCAACAAATCAACAGTACCCTAGGCTCGGTCCTGAACGGTGGCTTATCTACTACCGACGTAGCCTCTGGTCTTAAGGAAGCGCTGCGCCTCGGAGCTACCCAAGGTGCTCAGGAACTCTCTCAAGACGGCGGCTACTTCGACGATTTAGCTTACCGTATTTTGCTTCCCGAAGAAGTACAAACCGTTACCAGTCGCTTACAGGGGGTACCTGGCTTCAGTGACTTGGAGGCCAGCATCCTGCGTAAAATCAATCAGGGGGCAGAAGATGCTGCCAAAAGTGCCGGACCAATTTTCGTAGAAGCTATCACGAGCATGACCATCGAAGATGCCTGGAATATCCTCAAAGGTGGTGACAATGCTGCAACCCAGTATCTACAAGGTGCTACTCAGATTGCGTTAACGGAAGCTTTCCGTCCAACTATTAACGAATCACTCGACAAGTTCAATGCCAACCAGATTTGGCTGGATGCCTCTACGGCCTACAACCGCATTCCACTGCTGGAACCGGTAGAAACGGACCTGACTTCTTACGTCACCGGACGAGCTCTAGACGGCCTCTTCAAAAAAGTGGCGCTCAAGGAACAGGATATCCGCTCAAACATTAATGCACGGACCAGCGACCTGCTGCGCCGGGTGTTTGCCGAGCAGGATTAAGCTTAGCTTAACGGATAAACTGTTAAATTGTGCCCGAGCAGGACATCCTGCTCGGGCATAAAAATGAAAGCATATGCGTTGGCAAGGCCGGCAAGGCAGTAGCAATGTAGAAGATCGTCGCGGACAAAAAGGCAGTGGTGGTATGTTTGGTGGTGGCAGGGGCAAAATGCCCAGTCGTCAATCAGGCGGAATGGGTATCATCGGGATTATCCTGTTGTTCTTAATCGCCAATCAATGTGGCTTTGACCCCTCTTCATTGATGGGCGTAGGTGCCAATAGTGGTACTTCTACCCCCGTGCAAGAGACAACTGCGGGTGATAACCCTACGGATCAAATGGGCCAATTCGTATCGGTTGTGCTTAAAGAAACCGAAGACGTCTGGAATCAAATCTTCCCACGGGAATTTAATGCGCGTTATCCAGCTCCAGTTCTGGTATTGTTCAGTGACCGCACCACTTCGGGCTGTGGCGCTGCTAGCTCACAAACTGGCCCTTTTTACTGTCCAGCTGATCAAAAGGTCTACATCGATCTGAGCTTCTACGATCAGCTCCGTACGCGCTTCCGAGCACCGGGTGATTTTGCCATGGCCTACGTGATTGCTCATGAGGTAGGCCATCACATCCAGAATCAACTCGGCTACACGACTATCGTCAACAACGTACGCCGTCGGGGCAACCAATCTGAGACTAATGACGCTTCGGTACGCCTGGAGCTACAGGCTGACTATCTGGCTGGCGTTTGGGCACACTATGCCGACCGTTACGGTGGGGACCTGATCGAAGATGGAGACATCCAAGAAGCACTCACTGCGGCAGCGGCCATTGGTGATGATAATATCCAGCGCCAGACCCAAGGTTACGTGGTAGAAGACTCCTTTACCCACGGTAGTAGCGAACAACGCGTCCGATATTTCAGTGCGGGCTACCGAACGGGCGATGCCAGCAAGGCCACGCTCGACCAGTTTTTCCAAGCTAGAGAGCTTTAGCAAATAGGAGTCATCCCTAATTTTAGGGAGAATGGTAAATTCAACTTACTGGATAAACCCCAGAGACGATAAAAATAGCAGCGACCAAAATCCGTGGAACGAACCGTAGGTGAGTGGTTATCCGCTCTGATGCTACTACAGACAACGCCTTGAAAAAACTAGCTATAGTCTTAGCACGAGCTTAAGCTCAAGCCGATCAATAAGAAAAATCTGTGTCCCCAAAAAGTGTTCAATCATTATAGAACGCTGCTGCGCAGCCTTTAACCTGCAAGCCTAAAACAGCTAATCAAAGTTCGGGATGGCTCCTTTTTATCACCAATGACTACGCATTTGGGCCAGTATTTCCCCTTGCTCATTGCTAAGCCGATGGAGATAGGTCGTACCTTCTAGTGCCTCTACCTGAACGGTTAACCGTTGGCCGTAAACGGCTTCTTTTTTATATTCTATTTCCAGTGAGCGTAAATTTCCTCGCGAGAGCAAGACCTGCGGAAGTCCTTCTAATCCCCATTCGAGGTAGAAAGGGTTACTTAAATGGCCATTAAAGTCAAGCTGGTGATAACCCACCCGAAAGTGGAGTTCATTGCTGGCTTCTAGCTCGACCGCGGGAAGCTTTAAGCGTTTGGCTCGCGGCAGCCGATCTTCTTCGGGAGGGAAATAAGGGCTAAGTCGATCTATGATAAAGGAAGGAACTTTAGTGCTGCGGCGTTGCTGCAAATCAAGCATCATCCAGGCGGTAGCCACTGTGCCAAATTGTTCTCCTTGCTGATTGAATAAATGGAAATCCCGGTAGGTGAACAGTCGATCAAAACCTGTCGCGCAGGTGAGTACTTCATAGGTCTCTTCCAACTTTGGGCGTTCTTTGAGTTCAATGCGCTGACTGAGTAGTACCCAGCCGAGCTGTTGTTTTTCCAATTCAAATACAGAAAAGCCCAATCGAACGGAGTTGCGCATAGCTGCCATTTGCAGATCCCTTACCAAGGCAGGGATAGTCAGACGTTGCGCCTGATCGATAGCTGCGGAATGTACGCGATAAGTAAAACGATCAGCAATTGAGCAGTTTTCAAGCACGGAGTAGGAGATTTAGCGTAATTTCGCTGTCTATTAGCCAAGTACGGTTCTGTCAGCTGCAAAACCGTGCCACAATAAATGCCCTTTCCATGGATTTTTCTCTTTCTGAACAGCATTTAGCCGTACAGGCCGCCGCTCGGGATTTCGCCCAGCAAGTACTGAAACCCGGCGTAATTGAGCGCGATAGCGCAGGGATTTACCCCACCGAGCAAGTAAAACAGATGGCCGAAATGGGCTTTCTGGGAATGATGGTCTCCGAAGAATATGGCGGTGGCGGAATGGACACCCTCAGCTATGTGCTGGCAATGGAGGAACTGAGCAAAGTTGATAATAGTTGCTCGGTGATTGTCTCCGTCCAGAACAGCCTGGTCTGTTGGGGGCTCGAAGAATATGGTACCGAAGAGCAAAAACGTAAGTACCTGCCCAAGCTGGCTTCCGGCGAAATGATCGGCTCCTTCTGTCTGTCAGAGCCCGAAGCTGGTAGCGATGCTACTTCACAGCGAACTACTGCCGTAGATATGGGCGACCACTACCTGCTCAACGGCACGAAGAACTGGATTACCAGTGGTACAACCAGCCATCTTCACCTGGTCATCGCTCAGACCAACCCAGAAGCGGGACACCGCGGCATCAATGCCTTGATCGTAGAAGCAGACTGGGATGGTGTAGACCCCGGTGCAAAGGAAGATAAACTGGGCATTCGTTCCAGTGACACTTGCTCGATCCTTTACTCGGACGTAAAGGTGCCCAAAGAAAATCGCATCGGCGACGATGGCTTTGGCTTCAAATTTGCCATGAAGGTCCTCTCCGGTGGCCGTATTGGCATTGCCGCACAAGCTCTGGGTATTGCCGGTGGCGCCTACGAGCTATCCGTCGACTACTCGAAGCAGCGGGAAGCGTTCGGCAAGCCCATTTCACAGCACCAGGCTATCGCCTTTAAGCTGGCAGATATGGCCGTCGATATCGAAGCTGCTAAGATGCTGGTCTATCGAGCTGCCTGGCTAAAAGATCAGCACCAGGACTACAACCAGGCCAGCGCCATGGCTAAACTGTACGCCAGCACCGCAGCGATGAAGCACAGCGTAGAAGCCGTACAGATTCACGGTGGCTATGGTTTCGTCAAAGAGTACCACGTAGAACGCCTGATGCGTGATGCGAAAATCACCCAGATCTACGAGGGTACGAGCGAAGTGCAGAAGATCGTCGTCAGCCGCAATGTCCTGAAAGGGCAATTGTACGTTCCGACCGACGAAGTATTAGAAACCGCCTAATTTAAAAAGCCCCGCTTGTGCCACAAGCGGGGCTTTTTAAATTAGGCGGTACCAACTTACCTACACGCGTGCGATAGCGGTGACGGGGTCCAGTTTAGCAGCCTTACGCGCAGGATAGGTGCCGAATACAATGCCGACAATAATCGCAATGATGACTACCGTAATTAGCGTTTGCAAGGTATAGGCGGCTTGGAAGTCGGGAGCACCTTCGGGTAAAAATATACTCAGAATTGGTCCTACGGCCATAGCAACGAGTACCCCCAGAATTAGCCCTAGTAAGCTGCCCAGCATGCTAACAGCGATGCTCTCAGACAAAAAGAGCGCCATGATATTTTTGCGCTTAGCGCCAACGGCTTTGCGAATACCAATTTCTGCGGTACGTTCTTTAATGGACATCAGTGTGACGTTCATCACCCCAATTCCGCCAACAACTACTGCAATACCAACGATCAGGCCCATCAGGATTCGGAAGATGAGAAAGCCACTTTCTAACTCTTTTAACCAGTCGGTACTAGCGATAATCCTGACGGGATTTTCAATCTCCGGGAACTGAGCCGGCAACCAGCCTTCTATTTGATCGTAAGCCGCAGCTACCTCCTCCACATTGTCGAAAGCCAGAATGAGTTGGGGGTCAATTTGTACTTCCGCAGGTCCTATTGCCATGCGAGCAGTTAAGGGGATGGCGGCTTGTAAAAAGCGATCCTTTTCCTCAGGGGGAGCATTGATACCCACCACCGTAGCGGTTAATGTATCGTCTAAGCGGACCTCCATTCCTATGGCGTCGGCGATGCGACTGCTATCTCCTTCCACTAGGCGAACCGCCATTTTGTGGTTAATAACCATAACGGCGCTGGAATCCGTCTGGTCAGCTTCCGTCAACATTCTGCCGTGGGCAATCTCGGCAGCATCCTCCTCCATTAAAGGTAAACTCAGGGCCATCGTCTGTACACCCATGACACTGTCGGTTACGGGGTGATTAGTCAAGAACTTTTCTTGAAAGAGTAGTTGATATTTAGCAGGTGTTTTGAGCTCCTCAATTAAGCGTTGAGCAAAATCAAAATCAAGTTCCGCAACCTTGTCTCTGCGGGTTAGCATACCATCTACGTTAGTAGCTGTTCGTGGTATAATGGCAATGTTTTCCAGACTGGTTTTAGCAGAAATTTCCCGGCGAGCGAGGTTTTCCATACCGTCGATCATACAAAGCATGGTGACCAGCGCACCTACTCCAATTACGATACCCAATACCGAAAGCAAGGTTTGAAACAAGTTGGTGCGCAGGCTGCGAATAGCCAAGCCGAAGGCGTTATAGATTTCTTTTAACATGCTAGTGACGGTGAATGGATAGTCAAGAGTGGGATGACCAGATAAAATGATGATTGGATACGTAAGATCAAATCACCGTCGTGAAGCTATTATTTAGACTTATACTGCTGAAAACTAATGGATGAATAACGCCTTCCACCCGATTAAAGGTGAGGATTAGCGCGTTTTTGCCAAATTCCGAAAAGCTCGTTGCCTTGTCGCGGTTGGATGGAATTGTAGGCCCGTTCGAATACGATGGCTTGGAAAAAGGGAGCTAAATAGCGGAGGTGTAATTCCTTTGAACCACCGTAGGGACGCTTATCAGGGGCATCGTTTAGCGGGAAGTCGAACCAAAGCCCTACGAGCTTGCCATTTTCTCGTAGCAACTCGTGCATCCGACGGGCATAGCTACTACGATTCAGGTCGGTAGGTAAAAGCGAACAGTAGAAGGTTTGCTCCAAAATGAGGTCATACTGCCCTTCGTGGGTGAAAAAGTCCTCTTGTAGCAGTTGCTCAGGAGGAAAGTCAGGTACGCGTGCTTGCAGCTGATTAAGAGGTTGCTGAGCTATATCTAACACGAAAACATTTTTAAAGCCCTGCTGCCAGAGATATTCGGCTTCGTAGGCATTGCCGGCACCGGGAATGAGAATTTTTAAAGCCTTGTTTTCTAGCTGGTCGATATAGGCCTTTAGAGGTCCACTGGGATAACCGATGTCCCAGCCCGTACGTTGGTTTTCCCAGCGTTGCGACCAGTAGTTTTGTTCAGCGGTACTCATACTAGTCAACAACAATTCCTGTTTATGAATGGCTTAGCCTGTGGAGTTAATTTTTAATTGGCTGAGCTACAGAGGCGGCACGTGGGTATAAGTACCAACGGGTAGTGAAGCTCGCAGCTTCTCCTGGAGCAACTTCCTGATAGGGGCCTTGAAGTTCTAATTCTGAAAATCCATCGGGTCGTGCCAGGTAGATTTCTAGCGGCCCCTGATCAGGCGCTACCTCTGCTGGTCCAGGCTGGTTTTCCACGAGCTTTACTAAGGTTAAGCCGTTGTTGCTGTAATTGTGCCAGCCATTAGGGTGGGAGGCAAAGTACTTCCGCGGGTTAATTTGGTCGCGATTGAAGTTGAGCCGACGGACCTGTCTTTGTTCATCGATACTGCTCGGGTCAGGTAATTCATCTATAAATAGGCGTAGTGCTTCCTGGCTGAATTCAACGAAACCAGCGTAGGGAACACGTGTGTTTTCCCAAAGAGCTACTCGACGAGCTTGTTCAGCGTGATTAATGGCCCGGTAAGACAACTCCAGGTAAGTTCGGCCTTGCTCGTCGGCTTTAAAGTGGAAGTTTTTTTCTAGCTGCCAGTGAGTTTGTCTGTCTACTGCTGAGCGTACTTGGATGTGGCTAGAATCGATGCTGACGACTTCGTAGGGCGCTCTATCTAGTGCTGCTGGTGGTGGCCATCCCCAATCTTCCTGAGGGCTTACCCAGACTGTACTGCCCCATTGCCAGTCATTGGTGTCGCGGCTGGTCTTGAGTATTTCCCGCCCCTGATAGCGGAAGGCAGCCAAGCGGCCACCTTTTTGTGGGTCCACTGCAAAGCTATGATCTCCTTGGTGGACCCAGAGGTAGAGGTCCTGGTCTCCTTCCCGGTCTAAGAAGGACGGGCCTGCGTAATCAGCCGCTGCTTCCGGTCGGTCGCGCGTGATGACAATGGGGCAGGCATAAAGGCGCTGTACATCCTCTTTGCTGTTGAAGCGCCAGGGCCATTCTGCCCAACTCATAAACCACGTCCATTCCGGCTGTTCCGCGAGGATTTCAGGCGTGGGTACTACGCCTACTTCTCCGAGGGCGATGGGTTTGCCGGCGGCTAGTTCCAGCAATTGATCGTGGTGAGATTGCAAGAAGTCGTTCTTATAAACGTCGGCGGCGAGGATATCAACGTATTCAGCACCGGGGTAATAATCGGCATAGGGATAGGCTTCGTCGTCCGGCCAGTCACGCGGAGCATTCGCATTCCAGACCCAAAGTAAGTTGTTGAGTTGATGGTGGTCGGTAAAACGCTTGTACATAATTTTCCAGAGGGCTGCGAATCCTTCCGGGCCGGGGCGGTGCCCCCACCAAAACCAAGCGCCGTTCATCTCATGGTAGGGGCGCCAGAGTACGGGGATTTTGGCTTCTTCCAGCTGCCGCAACCAAGGGACTAGACCATCCAGCTTATCGAGCAATTGTTGGTGTTCGGTGGTGCCGGGGGTAATGATATTGCTCCATTGCTCGTCGGTAACTCGGCCTTTAGTGCTGGTGACGAATGATGCTGCCAGTGGGTCCCAGACTTTCTCAGCGTGATACATCAGGGTGATGATACATCCCTCGGCGTGGCGTCTTTTCGCTTCGGCGACGACCTGGGGTAATTCCTCTAGGGTTGCATGCAGGTCCGAACCCCATACTTTGGGGTGCTGCCCGGTCCAGGTCTCGATGGTGTCCGAAGATTCACGCAGGCTGTGGCGATAATTGTGCTGGCCACTCCAAATGGTACCGGATTCAATGGCGTAAATATCTGCCAGTAAAGTCTGGGCTTCGGCAGAAGCTTTGGGATTGACGGGGGCCTGTGGGTCTGATGAACAGGCGGAAATCAGCATAAAAAATAGGAACAGAGTACGCCACATAGATCGTTTACTTTTTGCCAAATATTTAGATTGACAAAAAATACGATCTATTCTACAAAAGCACCCGCTGCGACAGGGCTCATGCGCTCATTTCCTTCAATATCTTGCTCCAGACCGGGGATCAGCTCGCCTAAATCCAAGGCAACGGAAAGGGAGTCGAGCTGGTAGTCGTCCATTGCGATTGACTCGAAGAGCGGATCGCCAGACTGCAGATTGTAGCAACCGGTGCAGAGGTTGTCGAAAAAGTCGGTCCAGTCCGAGTCTTCTCCCGTGAAATTATCGCTAACCCGCACGACACTGTTTTGAATATCGACCCGGAAGAGCGTAGGGTCTGCTCGATTGAAACCGTCGATGAAAATAATTTCGTCCGAGCGGGAGCCGGCTAGGATGCTGTTGCGTACGTTAAGCTGGACGGGTACGACGGCGGCCTGATTACAGTCGGCGTCGAAGCATTGAAAATTCTGTAGAGCGATGGAAGAAGCATCGACCCCGTAGCTGGCCACGGTACAGTGATCCATGTCGAGACGCACGCCTTGAATAAACTGGATGGTATTGGCAAAATTGGAATGGAAAAGGCTATTGCGGGCCGTCACGGTAGCGTTGCGGCCGATTAGAGCCGAACCGGCGGTGTAGGCAATGATACTGCTTTCGATATCTACCTCTGCCAGGGAATCTATGTTGAGCCCTTCAATGCCGTGTAGCAGTTGGGTATGGCGGACGATGTTGCCGGTACTTTGCGGTCCGAGGAAAATGCCACGATATTGGCCGACCTCCTCATCGAAGGCTGCTTCCAGTCGATCACTTTGGACGATGATCGGGTCTTCAGGAGTGCCCAAAAAGCGGAGGCTACCATTCGGTAAGGTAAAGATGAAGCCGTCGTTGAAGATGCCGAAGTTGTCGTTGCGGGTGATGCCTCCGTGGATGTAGATCCTGGAACCGGCAATGATTTCCAGGGCGCAGCTATCGACAAAAAGCTGGCCATAGATGACGATGGGTAGACTATTATCTAGCTGGAGGGTACCGTTCTCGCAGCTGAGTAAGCGGGATTCTTGGTTATTAATACCGAGCAGGTAATTGGCATTTTGCCCCATGGCTTGCAGTACTACCGTGTTGCTCCGCTCGCCGGTTTCAAAGCGGATCAAATCTTCGGCGATGAATGGACTGACGTCCGTCGGGGCAGTCGGGTCAACCTCTACTTCTACAAAAACCCAAATACTGTCTTCGGCCCAGATGATTTGATCGGTAACTTCAGGCCCTAGATTGCCGTCAACGTTGAAGGTATAGGTAACCCCCGTCATGCCGTCCACGGAAATGCGGTCGATCTGGATGGCCTCGTCGGAGCGGTTGTACACTTTGAAGGAGCGGGTAGCGCTGCCCCGCTCGGTGAATACCGTATCGAACTGTAAGGTATCTACGGAGAACTCCAAGTTGATGTCGTTACCGGTCTGGAATTCCTGGTTGGGATCACAGCTGGAGAGCCAGACCTGCGGAAGTACCAGAATAAAGAACCAAAACAAGTGGATAGCTTTGGGCATGGGGTAGATTTGAGCGTGCAAAGATAGTTAGCTGGGGGGATTGCTGAAACGATGGATTGACGGATCAATCCAACATGTTGCCACGACAACTATTTTTTGTTGAAACTAGGTACCTGCACCACTACGGCCTTGTCGGTCAGATTTTGGTACCTAGATACGCCGCCAAAACGCAGACTTCCCCCTTCAATTGTATCTAGGCAAGACATTTAACCAGGAATTGTAGTGTGGTCTACCAAAGTACCGGGCCACTGATCGCTCAGCAAATCCAAAAGGATATTAGCCTTCCTTCCGTTACCCAAGAAGACTTTGATGCCGGCTTGTGCTGTTCGTTGAGCGGTTGCCAGTTTACTACCCATACCACCTCGCCCCAGGCTACTCTTCATTGGTTGCACCATGGCCAAAACGCTTTCGTCTCGAGCGTCGATGTGTGGGATCAATTTACTACCCTGCTGCTCTGGCGGACCGTCATAGAAGCCATCGACACTACTAAGAATCGCCAGGGCATCAGCTTGCAACATTTCTGCTACCATACCGGCTAGTTGGTCATTGTCAGTAAACATCAACTCCGTGACGGCTACTACGTCATTTTCATTGACCACGGGCACCACCTGGTCGTGCAGCAAGGCCTGAAAGCAGTTGAGCATATTTTGATAGTGCTGCTGGTCGCGGAAGTCGCCCTTGGTGGCGAGTACCTGCGCACAGAGCAGATCGTGGCCCGAGAATAGTTGACGGTACAGTTCCATAAGACGTACCTGTCCAATGGCCGAAAGCATTTGCCGTCTTTCTACGCTGTCCAGCTGGTCGGCATCGGGCAGTAGCTCGCGACCAGCACCCACTGCTCCAGAAGAAATGAGTACTAAGCGGATGCCCTGCCGCTTTAGCGCAGCTATCTGATCGACCAAATGGCTGATATTGGTCACATCTAGGCGACCATCGGGGCGAGTGAGAACGTTGGTGCCAACTTTGATGATGAGGGTTTGCAACATGGCTATTTTCCTTGGGAAGACCGGATCGGGAAATTTACCCCAAAGGAAAGCTTTTTCCACAACCCTCACCCCCAGCCAGACGTTACACTGTCTGGACTCCGGCTTTCACCCGGCTTAAACCATAAAAAAATGAGCGAAACCGCCACTCCAATCAAGCGTCCGGTACTGCTGTACACAGAGCAGACTCCCAATCCTGAGACGCTGAAGTACGTTACTAACCGTATGCTCTACAAGGGTACCGCTGAATTCAAAACTGCTGAATTCGCGGCTGAATGGTCACCTCTGGCTACGGCCTTATACGAGTTTCCTTACGTCAAGAATGTCTACATCGCTAACAACTATGTGACGATCACCAAAGAATTTAACTACGGCTGGGATGACATCATGCTCAAGCTGAAAGAATTCATCAAGGGCTACGTAGAAGAGCGTGGAGAAACCAAGGTGGTGAATGAAGGCTATGCTGAAGCTATGGCGGCTATCGAGGCCGAGAACGGCGGCGAAGTTTACGAAGGCGACGAAGCAGAACTCGTGCAGCAGATCAAAGAACTCATTGATACCTATGTTAAGCCTGCCGTAGAAATGGACGGCGGTAACATTGAATTCAAGGCCTACAAAGAGGGTGTAGTAACCGTAGTCATGCAAGGTGCCTGCAGTGGCTGCCCCAGCTCAACGGTAACCCTCAAGAGCGGTATTGAAAATATGCTTAAGCGCATGATTCCTCAAGTAAAGGAAGTCGTGCAAGAGATGGGCTAGATTTCCCCACGGTCAACTTTATGATGAATGGATGATTGGTTGATCTGATCATCCATTCATTGTTATATCCAATCATCGGGGCTAAGTTTAAGTGGTGTGGCGAAAGCCATAGCCTATATTTGGGCTGTTATGCATAAATCCGGATTCGTCAATATCATCGGACGTCCCAACGCGGGCAAGTCCACCCTCATGAACGCCCTGGTCGGTGAACGCATGAGCATCATCACCGCTAAACCTCAAACGACTCGGCACCGTATCATTGGTATCCTCAGTGGAGAGGACTTTCAGATCGTTTTTAGCGATACCCCGGGCATCATTGATGATCCGCGCTATCGTATGCAAACGATGATGAATAAAGCGGTACGTAGCACTTTTGACGATGCCGATCTCATGATCTACCTCATTGACCCCAACGAGCAGTATACAGCCGATGAACAACTGGTGCAGCAACTACGCCACCTGGACGATGAGATTCCTGTTTTTCTGGTGATCAATAAAATCGACACAGTAGACGCTGCGCGCATCAAAAAATTGGAGCAGCAATTCTCCAAATGGCTGTTGCTGGATCAGCTGCATACCATTTCAGCCCTGAAGGGTGATGGTGTTGAAGCACTAGCCGCCGCCATTCAGGAAAAATTACCGGAAGGACCTCCTTATTACCCTAAGGATCAGCTTACCGATCGCCCCGAGCGTTTTTTCGTTACGGAAATCATCCGCGAGCAAATCCTCGAGCAATATCACCAGGAAATACCCTACAGTGTAGAGGTCGAAATAGAGTCCTATAAAGAAGGCGACACGACCAAAGCCGGAGAACCTTTAGTGCGCATCAGTGCCCTCATCTTCGTTGGCCGGAAGACCCAAAAGCCGATTATCATCGGTAAGGGAGGAAGCTCGATTAAAAAGCTGGGAACGGCCGCCCGGGAGCGGATCGAGACCTTCATCCAGTCAAAGGTCTTCCTGGAGCTGCACGTCAAAGTGCGCGATGGCTGGCGGGATAATGAACAGCAGCTGAAAAGGTTTGGCTACGATCGGTAATTCTATTCTTAGCTATTCTTCTTCTTCCTTTGAGAACAAAGGTCTTACATCCTTCTGAATGGCATAGTTCTCAAATTCCTGGATATCCGTTGTGTCAAAATACTTAAAAGTGTTCGTTGTCCTTAGAGTTTCCCAAGTATTGTGCTGCTTTGGAAATAGATTCTTATTTGGTTCTTGACTAAATACAATGAAATCTCCGGAATCAACTTGCTTAGCTAAACTGTAAAAACTGCTAGCATCTTGCACTAAAAACCTATTCTTACGATTAGGGCTAATCATTTTGACATATGTGGTAGTGCCATTTTTGCCTAAGAGATCAACATAAGTAGGAAATAGGATGCTAGGATCTACTTTCTGGTCTACTCTTCTCCGACTGTTAAATCGCTCCTGAATTATTTTCCGACTTCGAATATTTTCAAAATTTATAATACGCTTCTCTTTGTTATATAGTAGACCATCGTTATCAACCTGTTCTTGAAACAACCATTCAAAAGTTGATTCATTGCAAGGGAGGTCTAGGCGAATAATTGGCTTGAATTGAAGAAGGTTGTTTTGATACCTAGAGAGGTAACTTAAGTAGTTTGCAGAGAAAATAGACTTATTGACTTGATCTTCATAAAACAAGTTAGTAGAGATATTTAGCGTACTGAATCCATTCTCTAGCTGTTTTAAGCTCCAACGGAGAGCACGGAAGGCACTTTTCCCAGCCAAATCTCTGACTAAGTTCAGCTTTTGGTTGCTATACGCAAAGTGGACTTGATGATTACCGCTATAATCACCCATAATTAGCCCAACTGAAATGCGCTCTTGAGCGGCAGCTCTAGTCTGCACCATCAATGTACTGTAATAGCAAGACATGCAATTAGGATGAAGAATGAAGGTATTGAGTGAAAGTACGCCAAACAATATTTAACCACTCATCGGTAAATATAGTTGCTTCTAACCTATGTTGCAACTGAGGTAGTGGTGCTAGCCACTCTTGAGGAGATGAGTTTAAAATTTTAGGGAGTGTAGCCTTACAAAGTTCAACTGATTTTTTGAAATCTGCAAAGCTTCCAGCTGACCTTGAGTATCTTTTTCTTGACTTAGCCTTTACAAATGTTTGGAAAAGACTCGAGTAAACGAGACTGTCGTGTTCTGTTTGAATAGCCAAGCTTTGGCCTGGTTCTCCCCATCCAAATAAAGAACCATGGTCTATTGGGATAAAACGTGGATTGGGAGGGTGACTATATAACAAGTTGAGATTATTCTCATTTCTATCGTCATTTTGTAGCCACATGTCAAATAGTGCGATTGATAATAATTCACCACTGATATTACTTAGATTAACCTGATAATCAGACGCGAACTGCATAAGCCTGCTTGCATGGTCTGCTTGCTCATTATAGCGCGATCCAAATGCTGGTCTTTTTAGGTGTTCCACCTGCAATCTAGAATGTAAGAATGGTGATTGTGGTATATGCTCTGGTTTTACATTTATAATAGCAAAGTCAGGAACAGGCAACCCCCAAATTTTCAGAAAAGAAGCAGCTAATAACTCCCTGACTACTCCGATGTCAGATGGTCCGCGCATGGGTTTTGTAACATAATATGCTCTATCATTAGCTCTAAGTTTAATAGGGGTCTCTCCTGTTGGATAGACATTTTCTTTTTGTAAAGTTTCTATTGTAAATAATTCAGGGATAATAAGGTCCATATTCTAATATCGGAAAACCTTTCACTATTTCCTAAAATGCCACTCCCGGATCATATTCCGCTACAATAAAGAAGCCCTCTTCTCCCGTCTTTTGATAAAGAGGCATCAGGATAAATCCACTAATGGGAGCCAGGACGATTCCCCAGCGATCTTCGCCTAATGGCTCTCCCTCCTGTACGGGGTCAAAGTTTTTATAGTCAGGTTTCATCACAAACTGATCTTCTGGCACAATCCGATGTACGTACTTTAACTCCGTATGACGAGGAAGATTCAAGCCATATTCACGTAACAACTCATCGTGGGTAGTACGAACGTCAGCGGGCTGCACACAGCCAGCAGCACGCAGCAAATTGAGCGTAGCGGCCAGGGCGCGGTCCGCGGATAAGGGATCATCATGCTGACCAGACTCAAAGGTGATGGCACTCAGAAAGTGCCGCTCACCGTAACGACCATTAACGAAATAGTGTAGACTGGTGCCTTGCAGGCCATCCAGCATACCCCGGATGACCGGGACAGCCAATTCGGCGGCTAGCAGCCGACTGCGATCGTCTTTAGAAGGGATGGCAAAAATGCCGCCGCTAGCAGTGGTCGTATGCAAATCAATTAGAACGATCTCATGCGGCTGCGACTCTTCCAAGGCGATGTCAATGATCTTCAGCAGGTCTCTAATTTGATGATCTTCATTGCTTAATCGCAAATCATCCTCTGGCCAGCTTAGTCGTTCCTCCAGCCATAGCCGGTTTTGGTCTCGATCAATACAACGCTCGCCGACCTCTAGTGCGGGTAAATTACCCCGTAGCGCTAAAATTTCACCGGCAAAAGAAAAGCCAGGATTAATGCTGGGCTCCAGATCGAGCAGTTCGAAGAGCTGCTCTAGGGCCAGTACCCCTGATGGTTCATTACCGTGTTGGCCGGCCAGTGCAATGATAAATGGCCCAGGCTCGTGCCCGATATAATGACCGATTATTCGTTCCGTAGTAAGCATTACCGCCATCAGAAATAGAAACGTAGGGCAATTAATTGAGCAGCAAAACCGACCAGGTAGCCACCGTAAATATCAATGGGCTCGTGAGCTTTTAACCGTAAACGACTAGTGCCTACTAAACCAGCGATTAGAATCGTCAGTAAGAGCAGTAAGGTAGTGCTGATCCGATAATCGAAGCCCAATAAATGTAAACCAAAACTGCCAGGGCTAAATTTGAGCGCCGTTATTAAGACCACCGCAGCTAAGCCTCCCATACCCACAGCATGGGCGCTGATCTTGGTAAAAAGATTGAGGAAAAAGGCCAGGAATAATCCAATTGTTGCACCGAGCAAAAAGGCGGAAAAAATGGGAGGGATAGAACTCTGATTTGTCAGGTTATAGTACACCCACAAATAGAGGATACCCACCAAAAGGTATGGACCAATTCGATCCATACGATCTTCCATAGTGATGCTGCTGATCATGTCCAGCCCTTTCATAATCAGGATGGCAATACCTGGAATAGCGAAAGTATAAAGGAAAATCATGACCAGCGTCTGCAAAGCCAGGGGCTCACCGGGGCTAGCTACCCCAAAGAGGAATGGATTTACCCACAGCAAGCTGAGCAGCATGTAGGTAGGTACTAACAGCGGGTGAAAAACGACACTTAATATAAAGGCCCACAGTGGTCGGCGACTAGCGGATTCGCTCATGGGGCAAAGATAATGAATCTAGGGATGGGGACCATCCATCTAGCTGTCCGCTTTAGAGGTCTGTCCCTTTGCTGGCCCACAGATAGCGAGATGCATAAGTGCGATAGGGCCGCCAGGGTTCTGCGACTTCCAGTAAAGCGGACTTGAGCGCTTTGCCACGTAGGTCTTCCAGTTCGTATAGCGCCACCATCTGCCCGCGTACCACCAGGTCATCCAAGGGGAGTACGTCGGGGCGCTTCAATATGAACATCAACACCATCTCTACCGTCCAGTGACCTACTCCTTTAATGGTGGTTAGCTCCCTCAGGATTTCTTCGTCGCTCCTGCTATTCCAGTCGATACGTTGCAAGCCCTGTTCTTGAAAATGTAGCGCGACGTTTTGAAGGTAGTTCGCCTTAGATCGACTCAGACCTACGGAACGAAGCTCTGTTTCCGAAAACTGCAATAGTCGCTCAGGCTCCGGATATTCATCGGGGAAGAGCGCCAGAAAGCGCCCAAAAATGGTGCCGGCAGCCTTGCCAGACAGTTGTTGGTAAGCTATTGATCGTAGCAAACCATAGTAAACATCGCCGCCAAAATCTGGTCGTTCTGGAACTGCTAATTGAGCGACTAGCGGCGCAAAAACAGGGTCTTGACTAAGGTGTTTCTGAATAGCTGCATCTACCATAGCGTGAATTTACTGTAAAGAGCAAGTACCAACTACTAATGGGAATTTAATCTGGCCTTGAACTGGACTTGATTTTTGCACTAGACTTTTGTGGAATAATTCAGACATAGCCCCACACTATGCGTCTCCTGCCACTTTGTGCTTTCCTGATGATGATTTACCCCAGTTGTTGGGTCGATAGTCACAGTAATCTTCTTTGGACTTCCGCAGGTGTAACCGCCCTACCTGATTATAAGGCTCAACCCACTTCCGTCGCTCCCGACTTCCCCTATGGCGTAGCCTCCGGTGATCCCTTGCCTGATGGCTTCATCATCTGGACAATGATCGCACCTCAGGATGCTGTACGGGCCTTATGTGTGCAGTGGCAAATCAGTGAAACTGTCGACTTTCAACACCCGCTGCGGACAGGAGAATCGATGGCAACCGCGAGTCATCACTTTCGGGTTAAAGAAGATGTCCGCCAACTGGCAGCAGGCACTACCTACTTCTACCGCTTTTCACTGGATGGTCAGCAATGGTCTGCCGTAGGTCGCACCCGCACAGCACCGGCAGCTGATAGTAAATCAGCCGTCCGCTTAGGTGCCGTGAGCTGTAATGCCTATGAGTGGGGACACTTCAACGGCTTTGGCCGCCTGGCAGAACGCGATGATCTGGGTGCCATCCTTCATCTCGGTGACTATATCTACGAATACGGCACGGGAGAATATGGAGATACGACCATCGGTCGTATTCATGAACCCCGGCACGAACTGATCAGTCTAGAAGATTATCACCAAAGATACGCCCAGTACCGCTCCGACCCCCAGCTGCAGGCCGTACATGCTCGCCATCCCTTCATCTGTATTTGGGACGATCACGAAGTAGCTAATAACAACTACCTCGGAGGTGCCGAAAATCACGATGACTGCACCGAAGGAGATTACCTTTTACGGCTTACAGCTGCTCGCTCCGTCTATTACGACTGGATGCCCGTCAGAGAAGACAGTAGCGGCCAACTATATCGCAGCTTTCAGTGGGGGCAAGTAGCGAAGCTGCATATGCTGGACGAAAGACTCGCCGGACGTACGGCACCCGCCTCCTCCTTTGAAATAGGTGAACTAGCCGATAGCAACCGGCGAATGCTCGGCGAACGGCAATTCAACTGGCTGACGGAGCAGCTGCAATCGAGCGACGGCCACTGGCAATTGATCGGCAATCAGGTGCTCTTTGCCGATCTGGAATTGGAAAGAGTACTCCCTGAATACGCCGTCAATATTGATGCCTGGGACGGCTACCGCTACGAGAAAGAACGACTGATGGATAGCCTCGGTAATTGGCCTCACCAACGCTTCCTGTTCCTGACCGGGGATACACACTGTAGTTGGCATTTTGAAATCAATAATTCGGAATCAACGCAGCTGCTGGCTCATGAAATCGGGGTTCCCAGCCTTTCAAGCGCCAATTTTGATGAATTGGCTGGCGATGCGCTGACTCTATGGGTAGCGAAAAAGCGACTGCTTCATGACAACCCACACCTACAATACACCGACCTGACACGACACGGCTATCTGATACTCAGCCTAACCGCAGAAGAGGCTCGCGCCGAATTTCATTACAGTAAAACGATTTTAAAAGCCGATCGCAGGGAGGACACTCCCGTAATTATTACCATCGATTATGACAACTACGCCCGCTGATTTAAGCCCTGTCCATGCGGTAAAAACTCCAACGGGACATTCCTGGCGCAACTGGATATTCAAACGCATCCACGGAAATAAAATCGTTTACAACAGCTGTTGGGAAGACCCTCGCTGTGACCGAGCGCTATTACAACTGGACACCAATAGTGAGTTAGTGATGATCACTAGCGCTGGCTGCAACGCGCTGGACTATCTACTGGATGAACCAGCCAGAATTCACTGTGTAGATGTCAATCTACGGCAGAACGCCTTGCTGGAATTGAAGCAAAGTGCACTAGAAGAGCTACGTCAGGAAGAATTCTTCTTGCTGTTTGGCCAGGGCGTAAACCCCGACATAGATCAGCTTTACCATCAACTATTACGCCGTAATTTATCGAATAGTGCTACAGCTTTTTGGGATGAGCACCTGAAATATTTTCGCCCTGGTGGTAAGCGCTCAGGTTTTTACTACCGTGGTAGTTCTGGGGCAGTAGCCTGGATGATCGTTAATCTGCTGCGCCGGAAAAAACGGCTTTCCAGAGCAATTGAACAACTTTGGAATTCACCCAGTATTCACGCCCAAAGGGTGCAATATTATGCTTTAGAGGAACGCCTGCTAAAAGCGGTATTAGGAGGTAGCCTAAGGCAGCATTTATTACTCAGCTTTGCTGGAGTACCCGCTGCGCAGCGCCAACTCATCCGGGAAGAAGCTGGAGGGCTACGTAACTATCTACGGGACCAAATGCGGCATATTTTTGCCGACCTGCCGCTGAGAGACAACTACTTCTACCGAGTCTACTGGGATGGGCAATACCGCGCAGACTGCTGTCCTGAATATCTAAAATCTAATAATTTCTCCCTGCTACGAAGCTTGAGTAAACGAGTGAGTACCTACACAAGTACACTGGCTCAGTTTCTCCGGGATTACCCCAAAGCGTACTCTCACTTTGTTCTGCTGGATCATCAGGATTGGCTGGCGGCTAATGCACCTCAGGCCTTGGTTGAAGAATGGGAGCTCATCCTGCAAAATTCTCGTCCAGGTACCCGGATTTTGTTGCGCTCGGCTGCATCTACTCCACAAACAGTACCTCCCTTTGTGAGGGCCCGTTGTCGGTTTTTGGAGCGGGAAGCACAAGTGCAAGCTAAGTTGGACCGGGTAGGTACCTACGCTGGTGTTTTTCTTCTAGAGGTGAAATAAGTGGAGTGATGATTGGACCTGCGGAAGTACATCAACAAAAAAACATGCGGACTTACTATGCCTTTCAGGCTAAGATATATGACCGCACTCGTTGGAGTTTTCTATTTGGAAGAAATGCGATCCTTCATGATCTCCCGTTTGATCGAGATGCATCGCTGAATATATTGGAAGTGGGCTGTGGGACGGGCTACAATTTGCGACGATTACACCGACGTTTTCCAAATGCCCAACTAGTGGGTGTTGATCTTTCAACGGATATGTTGGAGCGGGCCCAGAAAAAGACGCGTTCCTTTAGCGATCAGGTCCAACTCGTTGAAGGTGCTTACGGTGAAGTGGAACTACCCTTCGAACCACAGCTCATTCTATTTTCCTATTGCCTCACGATGGTAAATCCCCACTGGATACAACTCCTGCGCAGAGCGGAGAAAGATGTCACTACGGGCGGCTACGTAGCCGTCGTGGATTTCCATCGTAGTCGTTATAGCTGGTTTCGACAACACATGAAGAAGCACCACGTCAGGATGGAGGCACACATCCTTCCCTTTTTAAACCAGCATTTTTTCCCAGTACTAAGCGAAACCTCCAAGGCCTACTTTGGTGTCTGGGAATACTTCCAGTATGTGGGCAAAAAAATGAATTAATTCACTTCTGTCGATTCCCGAATCCAGCGGTCAATTAGTAAGTGCTAGTTGCTTAAAAGCGCTCCATCCAGGCATCCATTTCCTGTAGCATGTGTAGGATCGATTCTTTAGCCGAGTAGCCGTGGTCTTCGTGGGGAAGTAGCACTAATCTAGCGGTTTTACCCAGGTCATTAAGTGCGTCAAACATGCGCTCTGACTGAATCGGATAAGTACCGCTATTGCTGTCCTCCTGACCGTGGATCAGTAAAAGCGGACGGTCAATCTTATCGGCGTGTACAAAAGGAGAGAGTTGGATGTAAACATCCTTTGCTTTCCAGAAAGTGCGCTCTTCACTCTGAAAGCCGAAGGGCGTCAGGGTACGATTATAGGCACCACTGCGGGCCAGGCCAGCAGCAAAAAGGCGAGTGTGTGCCAGGAGGTGGGCCGTCATAAAGGCACCGTAAGAGTGCCCCCCAACGTAAATGCGCTCTTTTTGGGCAACGCCTAATTCCAGTAGCTTATTGACGGCAGCTTCAGCATTTAACTGCACCTGCTCAATGAAGGTTTCATTGGGCTCTTGATCTCCTTCCCCAACGATAGGCATGCCGAAGTCGTCGAAAATGGCAAAACCTTGGCTGAGCCAGGCCAGCGGACTCATCGGGCTTACCCGCGTAAACTGATAGGGAGATATTAAAACCTGCCCGGCAGCACCCGCATCTTTGTATTCCCGGGGGTAGGCCCACATCAAAACCGGTAAAGGACCGTCTTTTTGCGCATCGTAGCCGGCGGGTAAATGTAACTCTCCACTTAGCTTGACACCGTCAGCCCGCTCATAGCGGACGACCTCCATCGTCGCGTCGCGTAGCTTGGGGTAGGGGTGCTCGAATTGAGTGATGCGAATTTCTTCGCTACCGTCCAGGCGACGCAAAAAGTAATTCGGCCGATCTTGTGGACTTTCGCGGCTAAGGATGAAGTAATCCGGGTAATCATCCAGGACGAAGTGAGGCCGCTCATAGTAAGGTGCCGCCGATTGCCAAATACGGGTAGTAGAGCCGTCGCGGAGATCGTACTCATCGATAAAGGGAGCTTGCCCCTTTTCAGAGTGACCAGCTCCCATCAAAAGCAGCTTCTGCCCATTGTCTGTGGTGAGGAGTTGGGAAGGGGCATTGTCGGGGCGGACCGTCACGAAATCTCCCGGGTCATTGTATTGATCTTCCCAGCTTTGATCGAATAGTACTTCCGCAGGTCTATCCGGTTCGTCGGGATACCAACGGCGGGTCACCTGACGGCGATCTTGCCAGCGCCAGTCTACGACCAGCGCTAGATCTCCCCGTCCCCAATAAAGTGTACCGAAACGAAGTGGGAGCTTCAGACTGGCTTGTGGTTCTCCTGCAAATGGTGCCTCAAGAGACCATAGTTGATCACGATGGGTGACTTCTACCCGCGGGTCGCCACCATCCAGGGCTTGTACCCAGTAAAGTTGGGCGGCTTTATCTGCGCGCCAACGGTAACGCCGAGGGCCATCAATTACGGCTCCAAAAGCGGCGGGTAAATTATCTGCCGCGCCCCGTTCTGCTAAGGTACGGATCAGCTGCCCTTGCTGATCGAGTAAGATGACTTTGTCGGGGAATTTGCCGTAGGGCACCCGGTAACTGAAAGGCTCTTCAATGTATACCATCAGAAAATACCGATCATCGGGCGAGGCAGACAAGCTTTGGATGATTCCCGGCTGGGCCCAACTGTTTTCACGGGCTGTCTTAATATCTAACCAATAGAGCTGACTGCTACAGTAGTAGCGAAATAAGTCCGCATCGTGGGGCGTCTTTAGCAAGTTGGTGTAAGTCCGGTTGCCGGATTCTTTCCCGCTGCTTTCTCTTACACTTGGGCCCGGTTTTGGCGCGCTAGGAGGTGTGTCGTGCCCCGGTGGGCGTCTACGGACCAACAATTCGGTCTCGGTACGAAAATCGTAGGGACTGCCTCCAAGGCAGCAGTTGAGATCGTCCTGTCCATAAGTCTTAGCCTCGAGACTAGCAAAATCTGCTACGTATAGCTGGAGACCCTTTTCGCCAAATACACAAAAGGCGATCTTGCTTCCTTTGGGCGACCAAGCTGGATAACGGAGGCCAACGTTTTCAGGTAGACCGCTGAAGTAGCGTTCTTCTTTGGTCTGCACATTGAGTAGTCTCGGGTTGGTGTAAGGCCGGAAACGGTGAGGAGTAAATAAATCAGGATCAATACGGGCACCCGCCAGCTTTAACTCTGGGCGGCGTAGGTCTTCAATACTTGGGAAACTGGGCCGGTCGCAGATGAGGATCCAATCTTGATGGGGCCCGAATAACATCAAAGGGTCGGGCTTGAGTTCCACGAGGTCAGCCAGCTCTGCTGGCGGTTGCTGGTAGGTCATAAATATGGGTGGGGATGCAGCGGAGAAAAGGAGCGATTAATATTCGTCGTCGTAGGACTGATCCTGGGTGTCGACTACAATATTGGTGAAAGCATAATCGCTGAACTGTTCCAGATGTTCAAAACTAAGGGGTTCGGGCCAGGCTGTCTCATTAGGAATCCATTCTTCCAACAAGCTTTCCAGAATAGTTTGGAAATTGGCCTCTAACCATTCTTCTGCCGCATCCATTTCATCGAAATCAGGGAGCAGATAAACACTACTTAAGTCATCAGCCTCTTCGGGATCAATATCCGCCGCCAGACTAGGGTCTTCAGAAATGGCCCAACTGAGCAACTTAGTACTAGGCCGCAAAATGAGAGCTACCCGGTTGATGTCGAAAAGGTCCATGTTCTAAAGGTTTATTCAGCGTTATGCGAACTTAGGCAGGAAGCTGGACTACTGCAAGGAAAGTGCTTAAATATTACAACCTACACTTTAGGGTAGCGTTTTTAGAGGCAGTCGGTATTGATACCTAAGACGTAGTGTTTAATCACGGAAATTTGGGTGCTGCTTTCGGCGCCTTCAAAGCCCTCGATCATCTCATCAGTGGCCTGCTCTCGGGCAAAGTCAGTGAGCGGCTGTGCCAGCGGCAGATAACTCCAGTGCCAGCGTTCTTCCAGGTAACCATGAGGTC
>JBCCDS010000050.1:0-43333 GCA_039030655.1 Bacteroidota bacterium
AGCGAGTTTAATGTGTTTAGGCTGGAAGTTGTTGACGTAGCGCGAAGTCACGATTATAGGCTTGATTTTTTGGCTCTACCTTTTGTATCAAAGACAAAAGGTAGAAACCATTGGTATATTAGAGAAATGGAATTCGTCAGCAACAATTTCAAAATTCTATAGCTGAGGCTTACCCTACATCGGCGGCTTCATTTTCAGCAACGAAGAATTCGCCTCCCTCCAACTCGCCGACGGTCGCATTTACCACGATAAGCTCAACAACAACTACCAAAGCGAATACCACCATAAAGACCACCTCGGGAATGTTCGCGTGGCCTTTGCCGATCTGAACGACAATGGGCGTATTGACTTAGCCGACCCTGCCTCAGGAGAAGTAACGCAAGTCAACAACTACTATCCCTTCGGCATGGTGCATCCCGAGAACTGTGCTCCCGATGGAGTAGTGGGGAATGATAATCAGTTCCGATTCAATGGGATTGAGCATTTGGATAAGGTGGGAATCGATCTGGCTCCGTTTAGGGGGTATGATGCTGCTGTTGGACGATGGTTGCATGTAGATCCAATCTACAAATTCCACGAAAGTGGGTATGCCGCAATGGCGAATAACCCTGTACTGCTTGCAGATCCGATGGGGCTGGATACGATAGGCCCTACTCCTCAGGTACTCCCAACCGTAACGGTAACAGCTTGCGGACCTGATGAGTGTGGGGGACAACAAGAGACTAGTTATAGCTTCTATGGTTTCCCTGATCCAATTATAACGCAAGATTTGGGTGCAAGACGTACTGAAGCTGATGCTTTATTTGGTAATCAAGGAAGAAACAATTTATCTCTTACTAGCACAGATTGGTACACCTCGGGACTTATTTGGAGTGGAGTGACAATAAGTACAATAAGGTCAGCTAATAGAGGGGCAGATATAGTATTAAATTCTATTCCTCCATTGACTTATCGAGCTGCAATTGCTTGGGATAATTTAAGGGGTATATATAAATATGATTATCCCCATGCACCAATCAAATACCCTTTTATACCTGAAAGGGTCCGCAGTGGCCCACCGATTTGGACAGCTCATTATTTAGAGACCCAGTATGGTATAAAACGTGTCCCTTCAACTTATACACACCCCTATGTTAAAGGTCTCTCAAGTGTAACCAGGAATCTAGGGCCATTTCTTTTGTACGGAGGTATTGGGATGGATTTTACGAACACTTTTTTTTCCGAGAACCTATCGTTTTCTAGTGTATTAGGCTTTGGCGCTCGTACAGGAGTAGCATATTGGGCTTCAAAAAACGCTTATGTCTTTGTAGGCAGTATATATTTCAATACTATGTTCAAGTGGTATACTTCACAACGTTATATTGAGAGTCTCGACATACCTGCCCCGTTAAGTGCGCTACGTTTTTTTTAAAAATTCAATTCTGAGCTACTTTCCATCTGAGCTATCTTTATGTAATGTAAATGACTAAATTGCAGTATGAATTTCATCGATGACGTCTTCCATGCATTTTATCTTTGGTCAAGCAGAGGTAAACATACTTACGCAGATTATGAATACTCAGCTGCAGCTATGTTTTTGATGACACTATTCTTAAACATTGCAACAATCACTCTGGCTATATTGATAGTCTGGGATATTGACAGGGCAGATCTTCGAATATACCTAGAAAGAAATATCATTTACGTTATTTCTTTTTTTGCCCTACAATTAGGGCTAGTTCTTTCCTATTTCGTCTGGGGAAGGAGGTTTGAGAAAATTATTAATACAAGAGGTAATAGTCAATATAAAAAAAGTGCGCTAATTTATATTTTTGGTTCTTTCGTTATCTTTTTCTGCCTCTTTTCATACTTCGCAATTAAGTATGGATCATGAAGAAATTTATGCTAGGTTCGTATTAGGGTATCTTTCTAATCCAAAAGTTGTAAAACCATCTTCCATAACTTTAGACAAGGAAGTTATCCGATAGATACCTATTAGCCATCAACAGTTTCATGAACTTAACGAAGCCGATTGCGGAAGAGAATGATTCCCACTATTGAAAAAAACAAAATCAACCCGATAAGGGTAGCTAGTCCACCAGAGAGTTAAACGACAATGGGCGTATTGATTTAGCCGATCCCGCCTCAGGAGAAGTAACTCAGGTCAACAACTACTATCCTTTCGGCATGGTGCATCCCGAGAACTGTGCACCCGATGGAGTAGTGGGGAACGACAATCAGTTCCGATTCAATGGGATTGAGCATCTAGATAAGGTGGGGATCGATCTGGCTCCGTTTAGAGGGTATGATCCTGCTATAGGACGATGGTTGCACATTGATCCAATCTTCCGGTTCCATGAATCGGGATACGCTTCAATGGCGAACAATCCCATTGGACTTAGTGATCCACTAGGCTTAGCCCCAGGAGGAGAAGAAAAAGATCCTGAGAAGAAAAAGTTAAAAGAAACTGTACTGTTCGATAGTGGGAAACAATGGTCTTTAGACGATCCAGTAGTTGTTACTCCCTCAGAAGAACCCAATACAAGGGTTTATTTAGACGTCGAAAATCCAATTCCTTATGTAGACTTAGGTAAGCGGCGAGAAGAAGTAGATGGGTGGTTGGGGATACCCCATGCTAGACCGCATTACTCTGAAACTCCCGAAACAAGGGATTTCCTAGTTCAAGCAAGTGAATTTATTCTTGAGGCAAAGCTCTTTCTTGGTGTGCCTATAAGAATAGCTAAGGACATAACAAGTAGCGCTTCATATTTAGAAGCTCTAAGAACTTTTACTTATAGAAATCCTGCTTTCTTAAATCGATATGTTCCAGGTATCTGGGATATAAATGTTCCATTAGGACAGATGACAAAAGGATTTCTAGTTTTTGGAATTGCTGCAGATGGCGTATATACAGCTGTTGACCCAAATCTAAGCTATGTTTCAGCCAGTAAATGGGGAGCCCGAACAATTGTCTCTGTCTTGGCTACTAAGAACCCCTATGCTTTTGGCGGAGCAGTAACCGTTGGATTGTATAATCGATATGTTTATTCTCAACCCGATGTTCGAGCTGCAGTGGAGGGTTGGTCCTCCACTTCAGGAGGCCCTGTGGCGTATTGGACAGTAAAGGGGCTAAATCTGGCAAGTTGGTTGTTTTATTAAAAAACCAAGAGCTTAAGTTATTGGAGTGACAGGAGGTTTTAGTATTTTGCTAAAAATCTGAGGTCATAATTTATGATTAAGGAATAAATATGAGAAAGTTTATTGATGACGTCTTTTATACATTAGATGTCTGGGGCGGTACGGGAACAAACTATGGTAGCAGTGAAGGGACGGCTCTAGCTATGTTAATGGTAACTATATTCCTCAACATCTTTGCAGTTACTTTCTTTATTATAGGAGTAAATGACTTAAACAAGTCTCCTTATTTTGAGGCTACCTCAGAGCGGTATTTCATTCCTGCTTTTGTCATTCTAGTAATCATGTATATAGCTGCCTATAGATACTTTATTTCAAGTAAGAGATATGAAAAAATCAGAGATGAAAGAGAAGGTAAAGGGTATATGAAAGTTCCTCTTATCTATTTATCAGCTTCTGTTTTTGCGATCGTTATTATGTTTGTTGCGCTAATCGAATAAGTTCAAAGATTCAAACATATAATCCTTCTCTCAAAAATTTAGGCTTAGTGGTTTATTTGGAGCAATAACAAAACTCAACCAATAGAAAGCCTTCTCAGTACCATGATTTTGGAAGATTTCCTATTAGAGAAGGTTTCTGATTAACATAATAACAATTACATTAATATGTAATTAATTGATAATTAAATGTTTATGTGCGTAAACGAAAACGGATTTACCCTTCTCAGAAATTTTAACGCTCATTGCTTCTGGAACGGAGGTGAATATTGTCGGGTTGAACCCTTGCCCCAATGGTGGTTCTGGTGAAGGCCCAGATGGTACTGGAGACGGAGGCGATTGTTTTACAGCGGTATCTGACTATCGATTCGATGTTAGTCTTGATGTTCCTTCAGCAGAACTGGCGACGTGTGACAGTTTTTGTATTAGTGCGACCACTATTCCTTTCCCTCAATCATTTACCATAGACGCCATTTCAGGTTATGATACAGACAATAACCTAATAGATATCCCCTTAGGCCAAACTTTTGAATTCATCGATTGGGATACGGATATACCTCGTAAGCCTGTAATAAATGAAACACAGGTACAAGCTTTTGAGGACGCCTTGGTTTCATCCTTGCAATCCTTCAACTACTATGTTGAAAAGGTAAAGGTTGATATTAATTTAGACTTAGTTCACAAAAGCAACTACTTCAGCATTTCTATTGAACAAACAGATTTTGATTTTGAAACAGTTCATGGAACGCTTAATTATGTTATTGGGTGTTACTTTAATACTCGTTTTAGTGGTACTTCTAATCGGATTTGCCCATACTCAATCAATGCAAAATCAACTAAGTCTAGTACTCAACATTTACCCTGTCAGCTTGGCCCTAAGCCTTTTGAGGAGGCAGTACTACTACGAGGAGGCACAGGGCAAACGGTAACTGACATGATCAATGTCGCCGATGCAGAGACCATGACCTATTCCTTTGTCTTTCATAAGATTGAAACGGTGGATGCCTCCAGTGAATTTGCTGCCGGAGAAGTACTGTTTCTGACCGACGAAGAGCTGAAGGTGCTAGAGAATAAGTATAAGACGGCAAAGGTTTATGTGGTCAATAGCTCTACCCAGGCTTTTGATATCACGACCAACACGGGACTGCTAGAAGACAAGCAGTTCAACGAGCTGATCAATTACCGAAAAAGTCCGACAGTCAACATCATTGATGTAAAGCTTCTGGAAAGAGGTGAGGTAGACTCTCTTTTCATTGATCCAGCAGGCATAGATTGTGATTTCTATACCAATCCGGATTGTACGCCTGAGGTAACGGAAGCTCAACACCGAGCCTTAGAACGTATCTACGGCTTATTCTTACCGCGTCTGGATAGTTACAACTTTGGAGATTACCCCATGAACCTGCATTACATTATGCTTTGTGATGGATCACGGGTCTTGATTCCAACCGACTTTCTACTAACGATGATTCCAGGTAATTACCATATCCTGGATCAAATCACGATCAACTCTCCGGATGAGCGACTGCCGGTGTTATACCGCATCCCTGATCAGTTGTTCAATATGCGTCTCACCTACACCAAGAATGGCAATATTGAACGAGCGACCTGGAAAACAACCTACCAAAGCCCGCAGTACTACGATTACACCTATGATGCACTCAATCGAATAGAGTCCGCTACCTACGGGGTCATGAATAATGGCGTGCCTGATGCTTCAGCCTTGCTCAATGGAGCTTATAATGTCTCGAACATCACTTATGATGCCATTGGAAACATCCTTTCTTTGGATCGTGAAGCCTTTATTGATCCTACAACAGGAATCGCCCAGATTGATCAACTCACCTACAAATACGGCTCACTCAACTTTGGAGAAGCAGCGGCTCTTGGCAATACTTCGCAATTATCACGGCTAGTCGCCGTGCAAGATGATGCTTCCGGTACACCAGGAGATGTAGGCTTTAACCAAGGCAGCGTCAGCCAGGCTGATAATGGACTGAATGACACCTACAAGTATGATGGTGCAGGCAATATGACCTACGATCCCTACAAGGATATTACCATTGCCTACAACTTTCTCAATCTCCCCGAGAAAATGGGAGAGTACGACATCACCTACGATGCTTCCGGCAGAAAATGGCGGCAAGAAAGTAGTACTGAAGATCTGGTCTACATCGGCGGCTTCATTTTCAGCAACGATGAGTTTGCCTCCCTCCAACTCGCCGACGGTCGCATTTATCACGATAAGCTCAACAACAACTACCAAAGCGAATACCACCACAAAGATCACCTCGGGAATGTTCGCGTGGCCTTTGCCGACCTAAACGACAATGGGCGTATTGACTTGGCCGATCCTGCCTCTGGAGAGGTGACCCAGGTGAATAACTACTACCCCTTCGGCATGGTGCATCCCGAGAATTGTGCTCCCGGTGGAGTAGTGGGGAATGACAATCAGTTCCGATTCAATGGGATTGAGCATTTGGATAAGGTGGGGATAGATCTAGCGCCGTTTAGAGGTTATGACCCTACTGTTGGGCGATGGTTACACATCGATCCAATCTTTCGTTTCCACGAAACAGGTTATGCCTCTATGGCGAATAATCCCATTGGATTTAGTGATCCACTAGGTCTAGCTCCGGGTGGTGGAAGTGAGAAGGATCCTGAAAAAGAAAAACTAAAAGATAGGGTCGCCGGAGCGAAGTGGGGAGCTACTGTTGTCCCAGTTACCGCTGATAGAACCCCTAGATTCAATGTTAGAATTCATAGTTCAGATCAAGTTAATTTAGAGGATCTTAGTCAGCGTTCGGATATTTTCAATAGACAATTTACTGAACACGGGATAAGTCCAATGGCACCCGACACCTACTGGCAAAGACAACAAAATGGAGGGTGGGTTGCACAAGCATGGTATGGAATAGCAAATCCCGCCTGGGTAACTCTCCAAAGCTTTAATCCTTTAGACACACAGGTCCAACACTTAAATGGGGATCTTGCTACTCGGGCAGACCGGACAAATGCGTTTACTTCATTAGCAGGAGAAGTCGCATTGAGCTACATACCTATTGGCCGACTATTCTCTAAAATTCCAATAAGATTTAACTTCAATCCTATAACAAGAATTAGACCTCGATTATCAACAGGAACGATAGGTGCACTTGATGATGTTGTCACTTATGGCTTTGGGTCTAGGCTACATGCTGCAACCGGAGGCATGAAGCAATGGTTTAGACTTGGACGGTCCTATAGTCATCATTTGGGGCAACAAACCAGACTGTCGCTAAGATGGGGGGCGTCTCCTCGGTACGCAGATAAAATTGGTAGCCCTTTCTTGAGATCGATTAATCAAAGATTTCGCCAATGGCGAATCCCATTACCTGGAAAAAGGTTTGCGGATAAAGGCCACTTTCATATAAGATTCTAGCTATGTCCAGAATTACATTTGACAACAGGAATCCTCCTAATTTGCCTAAAGGGCAACACAAGTATGATAAAGAAGTCAGCGTTATTGAAGTGCAGAACAGAGTTAAATCAATTGTAAGGTGGTCATTAGATACAAAATATGTTCATCATATCTTCATCTACGGTATGGGAGCACAACCCAAATCAGTGTACGATCACCTGTCAAAAACGAAGGGATTAAATCTTCTATGGTGCAGTTCAATGCTACCTAAGTATCTACGTTTTCTCAATGCAATAATTTCAAGCCATGCGGGCTTCATGTTGATAATAGACCCACATATTGTAGAGGGTACTTTCTTGACCTTATTGGAGAACTCTATGGTCGGGCTTTATGTAATCTTTGAAGACCTCACTGATGAGATGGTTAGTGTTATTAAAGAAAATTCGAATCCAGATATCCTCGAAGTCTTTATTAGTGGTAAAGATGACATGAATTTTATTTATCAAGTAGACGCTGACAACATCGAATCTTCGACAAACATATACGAGGTGATTAGTTATGGCCCAAATTGTATCGACGAGCTCAAAAATATATAATCAAACAATACAACCGTGTTCAAAAAGGGACAGATATCTAAGTGTAGCCAAAACAATAAAGAGCACTACCAAAAATTAGCAACAGGATGCTCTAGTTAACATAAGAACAACTATACGACGAGGGTAGAAAACACCCTCACCATCAAAAACCCTACCTAATCCCCCGCGCCCTTAAAGTCTCTTGATACACCCGAATGTTCCGCGCGTGCCCCGCCTGGGTCTCCGCAAAATTGTGCAGACCGCTTACGTCGCCGCGCGAGCACATGTAGATGTAATCGTGCTCCTCCGGCTCCAGCACAGCGTCGATACTGCCGGGGCTGGCCATCGTGATGGGGCCCGGCGGTAGCCCTGCATAGATGTAGGTATTGTAAGGACTATCGTACTCCAGATGCACGTACAGCACCCGTCCCACGTCAAAAATACGGTTGGCAAAAACCACGGTAGGATCAGCCTGTAGCAGAATGCCCCGCTCCAGTCGGTTGAGGTACAGCCCGGCAATACGCGGTCGTTCTACGGCTTTCAGCGATTCTTTTTCCACAATACTGGCCAGGGTGTAGACCTCTTGTGGGGTCATGCCCTGGGCTTCGGCCTTGGCCAGGCGGTTATTGTCGCTCCAGAAACGGTCGTGTTCCTCTTTCATCCGCCGCAGAAAATCTTCCGGACTACTGTCCCAGTACATCTCATACGTATTAGGAATAAACAGCGTCTGAACGGTTTGCGAGTTATAGCCCATACTGGCCAGCAAGCTGATGTCCTCGAAGGTGGCCATAAAAGCGGCGCTGTCTGGGGCCAGTACACTGGCTACTTTAGCCGCTACATCCTGCGGCTCCCGCTCGTTGTTGAGCACCACATCGACCGTCGCCTGTGCCGCTGATCGCAAATGCCGGATCAAAGACAGCATCGTAGCTGTCTCGGGCAGCTCAAAGCGCCCCGAACGCATCGTTTCTCGCTTAAAATTCATCCGTTGGGCCAGCAAATCAAATAGGGTGCGCTGCGGTACAATGCCCAGCTGTTCCATGCTATCCATCACTGCTGCGTAGCTACTGCCCTCCGGCACTTGCAAGACCAAAGGTTCCGCAGCATCCGTCCGTTCCGGCATAATGTTTTTGACCCCCACCGTGTAAAACAGGTAGCCACCCGCTACGATCAGGAGGAAGAAAAGAGCCAGGAGAATTCGCTTTAGCATGTTGAAAAGTTGATTAATGCGTCGGCGAAGCCGACGCATTAATATTGTTCTGATTCATTCGGAAAATCACTAGACTTAACGTCTTTGATATAGCTTTCTGTTGCCTCCTTGACCGTACTAAATAAGTCGGTATAGCGGCGCAGGAAGCGCGGATTGAAATCTTTGGTGATGCCCAGCAGGTCATGAGTGACCAGTACCTGACCGTCGCAGTGGGGTCCGGCGCCGATGCCGATGGTCGGAATGTCCAGCATTTCGGATACTTCCTTGGCCAGTTCGGCGGGTATTTTTTCCAGTACCAGCCCAAAGCAGCCCAGCTCCTGCAGCAGCATGGCGTCTTCCTTCAGCTTGGCGGCCTCGGCCTCTTCGCGGGCGCGAACGGTATAGGTGCCAAATTTGTAAATGGACTGCGGCGTCAAGCCTAGGTGCCCCATCACCGGTACGCCAGCTGATAAAATCCGCTTAATGCTTTCGGCGATCTCCGCGCCCCCTTCTACTTTAATGGCGTGACCACCACTTTCCTTCATGATACGGATGGTCGATTCCAGCGCCAGCTTACTATTACCCTGGTAGCTACCAAAGGGCAGGTCCACAATGACCAGCGCCCGACTGACGCCCCGCACCACGGAGCTGGCGTGGTAGATCATCTGATCCAGGGTGATGGGCAGGGTAGTTTCGTGGCCGGCCATGACGTTACTGGCCGAGTCACCAACCAGCAAGACGTCGATATTGCCCGCATCCAGCATGCGTGCCATAGAGAAATCGTAGGCGGTCAGCATGGCGATTTTCTCGCCGTCGCGTTTCATGGCCTGGAGAGTGTTGGTCGTAACGCGCTTGACCTCAGAGTGGACAGACATAGTGGTTGGGTTAATCGTCGGAAGGCGATCCGGTTAAACTCGGGCCGCAAGAGCTACAAATGTAGCCGATTTTCAGCGCTCACAATAACAGCACCCTAAGCTTCTGCTAAGAGAATTTAACAAATAATCGTCCGTCCTTTGAGACACAGGCCCATTGATGAAAATTCCTTCCCTAATGAAAACGCTCTTCATTGGCCTCTTCAGCTTGGCCCTAATCTCTAGCCTTCAGGCACAGTTTGGCCCCGACCACAACCTGCCCATGCTCAAGCAGGAAACCTACCTTATCCGGGTCCCGGCAGGCATGCAGCTACAGCTGGACTTTCAGGTCAACGCCCGCTCCGAAAACGCGGTTTGTGTTTACATCGCCAGTCCCTACAACTACGGACGCCTGACCAAAATTCTGGAGCGGGGCAACTACCGTCGCCACCTCAATAGCTGGGTCTCCGAGCCGATGCTACAGGATACCGACTTCATCATCAGCGGCTGGCACAAAGAAGCCTGGGGCAGTAGTCACCCCTGGTGGCAAAGCCCACTCCGCCTGCATAATTACACGCCCTACTCCGCTTCCATCGGCTTCGATGACAGCGACCACTACGGCCGCAGCGATGGCGACTTTAATGATCTGTTGGTGCACTACCAGGTTTTTTGATGTTTGACTTTTGGCCTCTCCCTAACCCTCTCCGGAGGAGAGGGAACTGCCTTCTAGTCCATATTATTTAGTTGTTACACCTTAGCTCAGCACAGTCACTATTTATTTGTACCTATTTCTTAAAACTTCACTTTCCCCCTCAGAGGGGCTGGGGGCTAGTCTTTAGTCTCTGTTCTCAGCTGCTACACCTTAGCCTAGCACCATTACTATTCATTTGTACCTATTTCAAAAACTCCCCTCTCCTCCGGCGAGGGGCTGGGGGAGAGGCCTCGCGCGTCACCACCCGCAACTTCTCCCGCCCTTGCTCTACTTTAGTACGCGCTTCCTCCAGAGTGTCGCCCAGACCGGTCAGGTGTCCCATCTTGCGAAAAGGTTTCGTCATCGCTTTGCCGTAAAAGTGCGGGTAAAGACCAGGCATGGCCAGGGCGTCTTCCAGGCCATCGTAATGAGCAGGACCAGTATGGCCTTCGGCACCCAGTAGGTTCGCCATTACGGCTGGGCGGAGCAGGTCGGTCGAGCCGAGCGGCAAGTCCAGCACGGCGCGTAGGTGCTGCTCGTACTGACTGGTCAGGCAAGCTTCGATGCTGTGGTGCCCACTGTTGTGGGGGCGGGGAGCCACCTCGTTGACCCAGATACTACCGTCTTTGTTTAAAAACAGTTCTACGGCCAGCAGACCTACAATTCCGAATGCTTCAGCGGTCTGGATGGCCAGCTGGTTGGCGCGGGCCAGCGTATCACCGTCAATCCGCGCTGGACATAGTAGATACTCCACCAGATTGGCCGTTGGGTGAAATTCCATCTCCACACAGGGGAAAACCCGTAGTTCACCGTTCGGGCGGCGGGCTACGATCACGGCCAGTTCTTTGTCGATATCGGCCATCTTCTCGACCAGGCAGGGGCCGGGTAAAAGCTGGTCCAGGTCGGCGGCTGAGCGCACCAACTGTACCCCGCGACCGTCATAACCACCAGTCCGCATCTTCTGCACAAAGGGGAAGTTCCAGCTTTGGTCCTGTACTTTTTTTTGTACTTCCGCAGGTCCAGCCAATAACTCAAAATCAGCGGTAGCAATGCCGTGTTCCGCCAGAAACTGCTTTTGCAGCCCTTTGTCTTTGATGGTGTCGATAACCGAGGGTTGCGGATAGACTTTGACGCCTTCGGCCTCTAGTTGATGCAGGGCCGCAGTATCGATGTGCTCAATCTCGATCGTGAGTACATCGACGCTACGGCCGAATGCCAGTACATCTTCCGACCTGCGGAAGTCCCCTTCCACAAACCGACTGGCATAAGGAGCCGCCGGAAATTCCTGCGATTGATCGAGGACCGACACCTCCAGGTGCCAATTAGATGCCGCCTGACAGAGCATTTTGCCCAGTTGGCCGCCGCCGAGAATGCCGAGAGTTTTCATAGGCGCGAAGATAAGCAGCCGAGCTGCTTATCTTCGCAAAAAATCGCGCATGCCCTCCCTCCTCATCAAATCCGGAACACTCGTCAATCGCGGCCGCCGCTTCGTGGCGGATATACTGGTAAAAGACGGCTTTATCGAACAAATCAGCCCCAGTATTGATCAAGCAGTGGACCAGGAGATCAATGCTGAGGGGATGTTGGTACTGCCCGGCATCATTGATGATCAGGTACATTTCCGTGAGCCCGGGTTGACACATAAGGCCAATATCCAATCAGAGGCCCGGGCGGCCGTTGCGGGTGGGACTACCTCTTTTATGGAGATGCCCAACGTCAAACCGCCTACTTTAACGCAGGAGTTGCTGGCTGCGAAGTACGAGATCGGTGCTAACACCAGTATCGCCAACTACAGCTTCTACATGGGCGCCTCTAACGACAATCTGGAGGAAGTCCTCAAAACCGACCCCAAAACCGTCTGTGGTGTCAAGATTTTCATGGGCTCCAGTACGGGCAATATGCTGGTCGATAACGAAAGGACCCTGGAAGATCTCTTTAGTAAAGTCCCCTTACTGATTGCTACCCACTGTGAAGATGAACAGACCATCCGCAGCAATTCTGCCCTGCATAAGGCGATCTATGGCGACTTCGCCACGGCCATGTTGCACCCCGTCGTACGGAATCCACAGGGCTGTTTGTTGAGTAGTCAGCTGGCACACGAATTAGCTACCCGCTACAATACCCGCCTCCATATTCTGCACATCAGTACGGCCGACGAGATTGCTCTCTTCCGCAACGATATCCCCCTGGAAGAAAAGCGGATTACGGCCGAGGTCTGTGTGCACCACCTGACTTTCAACAGCAACGATTACCATCGCCTGGGGAATCTCATTAAGTGCAATCCTGCGATCAAAGGCGAAGAACATCGCTCCCAGCTGCTGCCCGCTTTGTTGTCTGATCGCTTTGACGTCATTGCCACCGATCATGCTCCTCATACGGCGGAAGAAAAAGCACAGGGCTACTGGAAAGCGCCGGGAGGGCTACCGCTGGTCCAGCACAGTCTCGACATGATGATGCGCCTGGAACAGGCCGGAAAAATCAGCCTTGAAAAAATTGTAGAAAAGATGTGCCATGCACCCGCTGTTTGCTATCAGGTGGATCGCCGCGGTTATCTCGACGAAGGCATGTGGGCCGATATCCTCATCTACGACCCCAAGGAAAGCTGGACGGTAGCCAAAGATAACATCTACTACAAAGTCGGCTGGTCGCCTTTGGAGGGAGAAACCTTTCATGGGCGGGTGCAAAAGACCATCGTCAGCGGTCATTTGGCCTATGATCAGGGCCAGTTCAACGATGAAAAGAACGGGCAGCGCTTGTTGTTTAGCCGCTAATTTGCCCTAACCATCTTTTCCTTAGCTACTTTTCAGAGCGCAGATGTCTTCAGATTCTCGCAGCTATAACTAATGGGGAAACGGTAATCGTAAACCCTGTTGGCCTAGCCAACATCCGTTTCAGATCCTGAAAACTCTGAGGAGGAACGACGATCACCGAAGGTAATCCTGAAAATCCGCGGCAAAAAACTTGCTCCGCAGAAGCAGATCAAATAAAAAGCCCTCCTCCACAAGGAGGAAGGCTGGCAAAAGTCGATGAGTAGTTATTCCATTAACGGGTATACTCCAGAATAATCTGTTCGGTCCGGGTTTCTCCCACACTATCGAGGTAGCGCAGCAAGTAAGTACCAGAGGCCAGACCGCTGAGGTTAATATCCATGATTTCGCTGTTTAGCTCATACTGTCGCAGCGCCTTGCCCAGCGGGTCCAGGATGGTCAACTGACCGCCTGACTCGCGTAGCCTTACCGTCGCAGGGCCGACGGTAGGGTTAGGGAAGACGGTCCAGTCGACACCTTCTCCCAATTCTGGAATTTCGGTGGGACTAGGGCTATCTACTATGGGGAAAGCACATTTTTCCGTCTGGCCAAATTGAATGATGAGGCGTACGAGTAGATCGTTGAGCTTTTCGACCTCATAGCTATCGGTACTGGGTTCCAGGTGAGCGCCGCCGATACCACTGTGATCCGTGAGGAAGGTGTAAGTGCCATTAGTAGCCAGTGCTAATGAGCGCATCAGGTATTCACCACTGGGATACATTCCCGAGCAAACCACGGGGATGATCCGAATACCCATTTTGGCTGCTTGCTCACCCAGTTCTTTCATGCGTTGGGTATGATCGCTCTCCTCGTGCGGGGCGGCGTCCAACACCAGGAATAATAAGCGCGCCGCTGCCTGCTCATTCCAGCCGAGTTGAGTGAGTGCCACTTCCAGGCCGGCATCAACGGCTTCGGGCGTGTCGCCTCCACCGCCGGCACTTTGCGCCTTGACAAAGTTGACCGTTGTTTCCAACTCAGCGCTGAGTACCGAATGGCGTGTCAGGTAGGCATCCCCTTCGTCGCGGTAAAATACCGAGCCTAGGCGCACTTCCTGTCCAGATAGTGAATCTATACTGCGCTGCATGACGTCCAGCAGCTCACTGCTCAGATACTGAATTTCATCACCCATACTACCGGTTGCATCTACGACAAAGGCCACGTCCACTTCTCGGGGCTGGTAGCATTCCTGGTAAATGGTCAGGTTGTTATAGCCTTCTTGAATACTTTTGGCGGATTCCAGTCGATACTCCAGCCCCTCGTAAGTAGCATATATCTCCAGACGTTCCTGAGCAACGATATCTTGCTGGTCGAAAATAGAGCGCCAGAGCTCGCCCCGACCCATATTGTCCGTGCGGGCAGCCCAAAGGGTACGACCTGCGGAAGTACGTAACTCCAAATGTGCATCAATGACGGGACTGCCACTGGGGAAGCGCAGTTGTACCCCGTAACGGTGCTCAGGGTAATAGCCCCAATCATCGCGGTAGGTATACAGATCCTCTAGACTGACGTCCTTCCAGAGGTCCCACTTGCCAAAGTCGTTGATCTCTCCGGCAGTGAGTTGACCGGCGGCGGGCAATTCGGCGGCTTCTTCTTCGAAGTCTTCGTAGGCGGTTGGGTCGACGGCTCTGGCATCATCATCCCTCGATGCGCTATAGGCTTCAGAAGTAGCCGCTGAGGTAGCGGGTAAGGCCACATCTGCCGTAGGGGCAATACCGTCGATAACGTGAGAGCCGGGAGCAGGAGGTGGCGGAGGAGGCAAGTCAGAGGATTCGATAGCCCTGACGGCATCGCTACTCGTGCTACGACGCTCGGCGCGTCGGCGCTCCCGCTTGGCTCGTCGACTTTCTCGTCCGTAGC
Organism: Bacteroidota bacterium; assembly: GCA_039030655.1. Lineage (GTDB taxonomy): Bacteria > Bacteroidota > Bacteroidia > Chitinophagales > Saprospiraceae > Neolewinella. The sequence goes on from JBCCDS010000050.1 coordinate 14,979, forward strand.
CGGATACAACGACCTCTTCTAGGCTCACACCTTCGGCGCTCAGGTAGATTTGATGCTCAGCTTCGGCACTTAATTCCACCTCTTTCGATCGATAGCCGGTATAGCTGATCACAACCAATACGGGGTCAGAAGGAGAATCCAGGCTGAAGCAGCCATCAAAATCAGTTACAGTACCAGTTTCGGAATCTTTAATTAGAATCGTAGCGCCGATCAGGCCTTCGCCATTTTCTTCGTCGATGACACAGCCTTCGATAGTAAACTGCGCGCTAAGGCTGGCACTGATCGCCAGCAGGAATACGAATAAGGAAAATCTATGCATGGTGCAGGGTTTTGGTGCTTGGATGCAGCCAAAATGAAGAATGCACAAAAAAAAATGGACGGGAGACGAAATTTTATAAAAACTAGGAGTATTTAGACCGAATTATTGAAGTAGCTACAAAAAAGAAGAGTCTTGCCAAAAGGCAAGACTCCATCCAACTTACTGATACCAAAAAAATATCTTTTCCAGAGAGTTACCGGCACCGGCCGACCTCTGTTATGTATGATAGTTGCATCCTGATGTGGGTAAGCCGAGCAATGGTCCGAATAAAGAAAAATGGTACTGAGTGGACCCTCGGAGGAAGTCATAGTGCTTTATGCCTGTCCCGTACTCCTTACAAACGCTAAAGTAGGCCAAGCCACACGCTATCCCAAATTTTCGGCGCAAAATCTTATTTGGTGACTAAGGTTAAGTGAGTGTAAATTTTTTGATTAACTTTATGTTTAATAAGTTTTTATATAATGGTATATTTTTAATAACTTGTATATGTTAAGGAGTTTGCCGGGCAAAATCCCATAGAATTTTTTTTTCCACATTTGACTTGTAAGCAATAAGTGAAAACGGATTTGTGGCGTCATTCTACCAACAAAAAAGAGGAAGTCGCACTTTAGTGCGACTTCCTCTTCCTTCGGGCGTGAATTTGCTTATCGTCCTAGTTGCTCGGCTAGCAAACGGTAAGCTGTGGTATAATTGGGCAGGCCGTATCCGATGGCTGCTGTAGGCTCGTCAGCCAGCTGAGCACTACTGCGAATCGCATCAACGATCTGCTGGTTGGAGGCTTCCGGGAAGGCTTGCCACAGGCAGGTCGTCAGAGCGGCAATTAGCGGAGAACTTAGGCTGGTTCCATTAGCGGGCCGGATGCCACCATTAACGCCAACTGCTGGAATGTTGGTGCCGGGCGCACTAACGTCGGGCTTAATGCGCCCATCAGCACTCGGGCCATAACTGCTGAAGGAGGCCCGGCTATCTCTTTTGCCCAATGCTCCGATCGTAAAGGCGTTGCGGGCGTCACCAGGAGCACCGATGTAGTGCCATTCATCGCCAGGCGAACCACTGTTGCCTGCACTGGTCACGATCAGCATCCCGCGTTCAAAAGCTCGATCAATGGCGATACTGGCCGGAGATGTTTCCCCATCCATGTCCTCATAGGTGTAGTTCATGTCGGGATAATTGAAAGTCGTGTAGCCCAATGAGCTGTTAACGACGTCAACACCGATAGAGTCGGCAATTTCTAGCGCTACGGCATAATTGATCTCCTCTTGACGATGTTCGCCCCTGCCATTTTCTGTTTTGAAAAGTACGTAGCGGGCCTCGGGCGCATAGCCAACCAGAAAGAAAGGGTGATAGGCCGCCATTGTACTCAATACCGTAGAGCCATGACTGCCGCCATCCAGGGCGGTTTCATCCTGTTCTACCAGGTCGTAATTAGCAGGAATACTTGCGGCATCCGGATACCCTAAAAATCCGCGACGGTCCACCATCGGAAAACCTCCGTCAAATACAGCGACTAGCATACCCTTGCCCCGGTAGCCCCAGTGGTGAAGACTATCACCAGCTAGGCGCACCAGATTGTCGTAGGAGGCACCGTAAACCGCCGAACTGACTTCTTCTACTTCCAGATCAGGAGCAGGGCGATCAAAATTGGGAATAACGGGCTTTTTGGAAGCGCGATCGTACTGCACGGGGGCGGTATAGGTTGTTTGCCGTACGAAAGGCAACTCTTTGACCTTAGCTATCTGCTGCCCATTAGCTACTACCACCACAGCGTTCATCCACTTAGAACGCTGCCAGATTATGACGCCAGTTTCAGCCACTGCCGTTTCGTATCTGGGGCTTATGGGTAGGTCCATCTCGGTAATATTGATCGCGTGTCGTTGCCGCCTTTCCAGAGCGCGTTCGCTAAGGAAATTTTCGGGATGATCAATGGTAAAAGGCGTGCCGGCCTTATCCGTAAGTTCTACTAGATAAAGCCCGGTTTCGGGCGGCTGTTGCGCGTAGCTAGTCAGGCCTGACAGGACTAGTGCTGTCAGTAGGAGCAGTCGGATTTTCATCGTAGGTTTATTTAAGCTCGGGGTAATAGTAATTAAGATGATCGAGAATCAAACGCACAACATCGGTATCTGGATTGCCCACCACCATTCTAATCTGTGCTTTTTCGTAGGCCGGTCGGCGTTCCATCAGCTTAGTTTTGAGGAATCGACGCAGATCGGTTTGTTGGGCCAAAAGGGGGCGGTGGGCGGTTTCTGGCCGTAGTCTAGTCTCCAGTAGGTCCAGACTAGGGTCGAGAAAAATGGTCAACCCTTCCTGATTCATCCAGTCGATGTTTCCGTGGTAACATGGCGTGCCGCCGCCACAAGCAATGATTGCGGGCGTGTTATTTTTGTACTTCCGCAGGTATTCCGCCTCCTGTTCCCTGAAGGCCAGCTCACCTTCGTTTGCAAAAATAGCACTGATGGTCTTGCCCGTTCCGCTTTCAATTCGGTCATCGAGATCTGAAAAGGGGCGCTGAAGGGCATTCGCTAGGCGCTTTCCGACGTAACTTTTGCCACTACCCATAAATCCAATCAGGAAGATGTGCATGGGTTAAATCTAGCCCTAATCGGCTGCCCGACCAAGAATCAGGCCCGGCGATGAGCGATACCGTAGAAAGCTGCGTATTTTTGCAGGCCAATTTTGTTACTATGATGTTTCGTGCCCCACTTTTTTCTAGCCTGCTACTTGGCCTGGTCCCCATAGTACTACTATTCAGTGCCTGCCAAGCGGATGCGCCCGCCAATAGCGAGTTTCAATCTGCCCGGGTGGATGGAGAAATCAGTAATGCGGATATTATCCGTAATCCGGTAGGGGAGGACGGCAGTGTGGATACAGTCAACGTAGCTAAGATGAGCTTCCCAGAAGCCAACTATTACTTTGGTGCAGTTGATCAGGGGGCAGTCATCGAGCACAGCTTTTCCTTCGTCAATACGGGCAAAGTACCTCTGATCATTACCGATGCCCGGGCTACCTGTGGCTGTACCGTTCCTTCCTATCCAGAAAGGCCCATTGCACCCGGTGAATCCGGCGTTATTGATGTGCGCTTCGATACGGCTAATAAAGAAGGACAGCAAAATAAGCCCATTACCTTACTGGCTAATACCTATCCCAATACGACCGAAATCCGCCTGATCGGCAACGTTGATCTACCTTAAGTTAAGCTATAGTTTGTATTCGCTTTCAAGGTCTTACCTTTAGCCCCACAAATCGATTAATACCTAGCTAGCTATGACGCTGTTTCTGCAAAGTGCCGCAGACCCAATGACTAACATGTTCTTCATGTTGGCAATGCTGTTTGTCTTTGTTTTTCTGATCATCCTACCCCAGCGCCGCCGCCGCCGCGAGCAAAAAGCCTTCATGGACAATCTGGCCAAAGGGGATGAAATCGTAACCAGCAGTGGTTTCTTGGGCCGCATTTCCAAGATCGAAGATCATATCGTCACCCTGGATATGGGCAACAAGACCTTCTTCCGGATCACTCGCAATGCAATCAGCAAGGAGCTGACGGATGCCATCTACCCTCCGAAAAAGGATAAGTAGTTTTAAACCACTACGAGCGGTTTCGGCCGCCGACCGGCAGATGCTCGCCATTTGCCTGGCTGCCTCTTTCGTCTGCTGGCTTATTCTCAAGCTGACCGGTACTTACAGTACCCAGCGCAACTTCCGCGTTAACTATCTGGTGCCGGATAATAAAGTCCTGCTTACGGATTTGCCCCAGAGTATGACGGCCACTATTCAAGGGCGTGGCTGGTCGCTGCTGCAATACAGCTTTTCTTCTCGCCCGCTGGAAGTCGACTACGACCTGGGATACATATTCTCGGAAGGGCGGGTCAACGAAAACGAACTGCGTACCCAGGCCAATGCTACTTTAAGGAGTAGTAGCTTATCAATAGAGAGCATCGAATTCAGTGGAGCGGATGTCCGCCTGGCGCTTAAAACCAGCAAGAAAGTTCCGATCAATGGGGCGCTCAACTTATCCTATCCACCCGGTCTGATCGCCAAATCCGATCCTCAGCTTCAACCCGATAGTGTCCTGGTTTATGGTAGCGAAGAGCAATTAGCCGCCATCCAATCTTGGCCAACCGATAGCCTGATACGACAAATGGGTGCCGAAGGCTTAGCTGTTCGCCTTGCCCTAGCAGTACCTCCTCAGGGAATGGAGCTTACGCCCGATAGCATCCAGTTAAACATCCCCGTCGAGGCCTACGCCGACCGCACTTTTTATGTGCCCGTCAGCGTACGCGGAAATAGTCAGGTCGATAGCTTTCGCATTTTTCCCGACCGCGTAGAGCTTAAAGTAGCCCTGCGACAAAGCGCCTACGAGGCCGTAACCGCCGACAGTTTTTTAATCGTGGCCGACGTGCGTAACCTTCCTGCTAGCTCCACCCGCAATGTAGTTACACTGCGACTAGAGCAGCAACCTCAAGGGGTGGTCAGCGTACAATTTCAGGAGCGTACTGCCAATTACTTCATTTACGACTAAGCCAGTCAATTACTAATATCTCCAAGCCTTTAAGTCAGTACCTGGCGGAGCGTATAAACCCGCAACCTCTTCCGTCCATTTCGGGATAAACATCCGGTGATAACGCAGCCGACTGATCGCATTGGGTTGATCCGGGTCACCGTTCCAACAATGCTCCGCGCGATCGCCGTAAGTGACTTCACCGTCGTAGGCTGGGGCAGTAGTCGATTCCAAGAAGGCTTCGGTGAGGTAGACGGCGTTGTTCAAATAATAATTGTCCATGTCTCCACAGTAGATGTGGATTTTTCCCTGCAGCTTAGGCCCTAGCATGGCCCAGTCCCGCTCCAGAATGTAACGCAGATCATAATTTTCTCGCCAGTACTCTGCGACTTTCCGATCGATCTCTCCCGTACGTTTATCCCAGATCCGCTGAGGGTAACCATCTGCTCCCACGGGACTGTAAACGGCCTCCCAGATATCCCATTGCTGTCCGCTGCGACTATGGGTGCCGAGGGCCAACTCCCGTAAGCTCATATCTCGTAGGCTAGCGGAGACCTGCCCTAGATAATCCCGCCTGCCTGCGCGTAGGGTAGGGCGAAACTGCCCTTCGAGGTAGTAGGCATTATTATCCTCGTAGAGGTTGACCAAAGTGTAGGCTCGAAAATCGATCGGGTCCGGACAAGCGGCGTAGCAGCCGCCGTATTCGTCGGGGTACATGACCTGAGCGGCCAGGGCCTCCCAGCCGCCAGTACTGCCACCATACAGGAAACGCGCCCAGCCTTCTCCAATACCGCGAAACTGCTCTTCGATGTGAGGGATCAACTCGTAGGTGATGGCATCGCCGTACGGCCCTAGATTGGCCGAATTGACGGCGTAGCTATCATCGTAGTAAGGGTTAGCATGCTGGATTTTAATCGCGATGACCCGAGGAAAATCAGGCCCGGTCCAGGATCGATAAAAATCGTAGGCCTCTTGTTGCACGGTGCGATTGTAGCACTCCAGGTCAAAGCGAGCGCTGTATTCACAGGGCAAGTCAGGATCGGGTGCCGAGGTCCGAAATCCCCCGAAGTCGTAGGGGAAATGGCCGTGCATAATCGCCAATGGGTACTTGACCTCTGGGTGGTCGGCCCAACCGGCGGGCAGCAAGACGTGTGCCCCGAGATACATATCTCGACCCCAAAACTCGCTCAGCAATTCGGAGCGAATTTGAATGTGTTTGATCCATTCGGTGTCTGCTGGAGGGGTGATCTCTGGAATAACTTGGTCAAAGCTAAGCTGTATAGTCGCGTCTTTAGCAGGGTCAATTTGTACTTCCGCAGGTATCGACAGTAAGTTGCCGGGTGCACGGTTCCATTGTTGTCCTTCTCCACGGTCCATCGGTAAAAGGACCGTATGACCATCTGAGCGATTGAAGGTTTCGTACTTGTGCAGCAATACCTGTACCCGGTATTTACCTGCTGGGAGATCCTTTAAACTTTCAATTGGATAACCATAGGCCAGTTCTGGATCTACTTCCAGGCTAGTGCCAGGCTCCCAGTCTACTACGTCCATGCCAAACAGCAGCTGCGTAGTAGCTTCATCGGTGATTTGGAAACGAGGTTCGCCTTCAGCTTCCGTGGAAAGTAATAGCATTAACCGACCATCGAGGGGTTCATTGGCTAGCTCTTGGGATAAACTAACCGAAAAGGTAGTTTGCGAAAAGAGGGAAAGCGGTAAACAAAGGGACAGGAGGAATATGCGCATCTCTTCAATCAAATTTAGACCGACAAGATAAAATAAATAAGGGGCGAGCTGAGCTACACTTTACTCCAGCCGCTCCTTGACTAAATAACGATTACGGTCAGAACTGGAGCGAGCCACCAGCTCGGCTAAAAAGCCCGTTACGAAGAGGATGGTACCCAAAATCATACAGGTTAGCGAAATGTAGAACCAAGGATTGTCCGTGACTAGGGTAGCGTGTCCTTCGGCATTGAGCACCATCAATTTATTAATGCCGATGAAAAGGGCAGCGAAAAAGCCTACCACAAACATCAGGGTACCCACCGTGCCAAAAAAGTGCATGGGGCGTTGTCCAAAACGGCCTACGAATAACAAGGATAAGAGATCCAGAAAGCCCGTCACCAGTCGAGAGATACCAAACTTACTGTAGCCATACTTGCGGGCACGGTGTTCGACTACTTTCTCTCCGATATTTTTAAAACCCGCCCACTTGGCTAGGAGCGGCATGTGGCGGTGCATGTCACCGTAAACCTCAATGGCCTGGGTGACATCCAGTCGGTAGGCTTTTAGCCCACAGTTGAAATCGTGGAGATGGATGCCACTGACCTTGCGCGTGACCCAATTGAAAAACTTGGAAGGCAGGGTTTTTCCTAGCGGATCATGACGTTTCTTTTTCCAGCCACTTACCAGGTCGAAGCCCTCCTCTTTGATCATCCGGTAGAGCTCCGGTATTTCGTCGGGACTATCCTGGAGGTCAGCATCCATAGTGATGACTACATCGCCCTCTACGACCTGGAAACCCGTGTGCAAGGCGGGGCTTTTTCCGTAGTTGCGCTGAAAGCTAATAGCCTTGATGCCTTGGTTCTTTTCGCGCAGTTCTTTGATGACTTCCCAGCTCCTGTCATTGCTACCGTCATCTACGAACACGATTTCGTAGCTGAAGTGGTTAGCCTCCATCACGCGGTCGATCCAAGCAGTAAGCTCTGGTAGCGATTCTTCCTCATTGAACAGGGGTACGACTACGCTGATGTCCATAATTGTTCCTTGTGGTAAGTAGCTACCGGGCGACCCTGCAACTGTTGTCCTATTAACGGGCTATTGACGGACTTAGTGCCGAAGTCTGCGGGCTGTGGCGTCCAACTTTGTTGTGGGTCAAATAGGCTGAGGTCAGCTAGCTGGCCAACTTCAATTTGACGAGCTGCTAGTCCTAATGCTTTTCTGGGGCCGTGGCTAAAGAGTGCACAGAACTGATCGGGTGCCAATTGGCTACCCAGCACCGTGTAAGCCTGAGCTACGCAAGTTTCCAAGGCCTGACTACCAAAGTCCGCGTAAGGGAATTCTAAGACCTTGGCTTCCGGCTGATGACTTTGGTGGTGACTGGCAATATGGTCTATATGGCCCTGGACGACGGCCTTGACAAGGGCTTTGCGGTCACGTTCTTCCCGCAAAGGAGGCAGGAGCTTATAATTGGGGTCGAAGCCTTCCAGGGCATCTACCGTAAATTGCAGATGAGCGGCAGATACGGAGCTGAAAACTTGCAGTCCCTGCTTGCGGCTAGCTTTAATGAGGGCCAGACCTGCGGAAGTACTAATCAAATGCACCAAGAGGCGGGAGTCGGTATAGGCCAGAATCTCCAGGTCACGTTGAAGCGCGATGGTTTCACTCATGATAGGAAAGCCCGGCATACCCAGGCGAGTACTTAACGGCCCTTCGTGTAGCTGTGCGTGAGGGGCAAGGCTGAGATCAATGGGCTGATTGATGATGGTACCCCCGAAACCCTTCACGTATTGGAGGGCAAGTTTTAGCAGGCCGGCAGACTGGATAGGGTGCAAACCATCGGTGAAGCCCACGGCACCAGCCCGCTGCATGTCGATCATCTCGGTGATCTCGCTGCCGGCGGTATCGCGGCTTACCGCTCCGAGTGGAAGCAGATCTACCGCTAGTGCTGTGCTGTTACGGCTTAGGTATTCTACCCCACTTTTGTCGTGTCTGACGGGGTCGGTATTAGGCAAAACTGCCAGTTGGGTATAGCCGCCGCGTTGCCCGGCAGCGGCCAGGCTGTGAACGTCTTCCCGTTCTTCTGCTCCGGGGTCACCCAGGTAGGCACCAATGTCGAGAAAACCAGGGGATACCCATTGCCCATTTGCGGAATAGACCGGACAATCCTTAGGCTTGCGGAGCTTAGGACCGATTTTGGCGATCAGGCCGTTCTCGATCAACAGATCAACCGTTTGCCCGTTAAAGGAGCTGTGTCGATCAGCGATGGTTACTTGCCGCAGTAAGTGCATGCAATAGTGGCGTTAGCGATTGAGGTCGGGTGGATAGTAGCGACCGTTGTGAAACAAGGTTTCGTCTATTAGACGGTAGATGTTCATTCCCACCGGCTGCAAAAATACATCATCTGCGATTAAGGGCCGACCTTTCAGCAGGGGCATTTGTAAACTGAGGCGGATTCCCTGGATATTTTCCTCTATTCGAAAGCGATAGGAAATCTGTGTCCAACCCTCATCATCAAAAACAGCAGTGTGGCGATGTAACTCATCGCCGAACTGCGGACCAGCGGTACCGTCGGGCTTTTTGGTCTCTATGCGAAAGCCCGTACGCGCCGAGCGATCCTGGCTGAGGTCAACCCAGAAACTCAGATCGTACTCCCCGGGAGTTAGCTCTAAGTCCTGCTGGTCGAAGAGGATGTTTTCTTCTCCTAAGTCGCCCTCATAGCGGTCTGCGCCAAAGTCCTGAGAGTAGAACTCAGTGGAGTCATCGACCAGCCAGGGCCCTTGCTCCCAGAGACTATCCTGCTGCATTTGTGCGCGGATTTGGCGGGCTTTTAGCCCGGGGCGCTGGCGTAGGACTTCCACGGGGAGCTCGTAAAATAGAAATTCTGCTTGCTGGTGAAGCGGTTCCTGCCCGGCTAGGAAATGATCGCGTACATCGGCAAAATCTCGCCAGCGATTGACATCTACAACGAGCAGGAACGGCCGCTCGTCGGGCAGGTCTTCGAGCAGGGCGGGGACCCGGTAGGGCTCGGAGTGGAGCTGTAATTGTTTTAAGGTTTCGCTGAGCGAGGTACGAGTAAGCATGCCCGCCGTCATGGGCAGGCCAGTTTGCTGACTAAGGATTAGCGACTTTTGGCCAACGGCTCCGTTCTGCGCCCACCAAAAATTGTCGGAGCCAATATTGAAATAGGGGATCGGGAGGATGGCCTGGTAGCGGCTGAAGTCGATGTTTTCCAGGTCGATGTAGCGCTGTCCTTCGACTGTTTCTCCCAATAGGTCCAATTCGAAATTTTTGCCTTTCCAGAAGTGGACAGCTTCATAACTGATGAAGGCTAAACCCAGCAAGGGTAGCCAGTATTTTCCTTGGGTGACCCGACGGCCCAGTGCTGCGAATGCTGCAAAGTTGAAGGCAAAATAAGCCAACCAGGCAAAACGGCCTACGGAGCGGAACTGCCGTAAGGGGCCCGTTTTTTCCAGCAATTGCTCCCCGCCAATCTTGGTGAAGGGGAGGCCAAAGCTGAACAATAGAACCAGGAAGCTACTCAGTAAAAGACTGTGCAAGAACAATTGGTGTTGCTGCGTACGAGGCACTGGCGGCCGCTGAAAACGACTATAGGCCCAGCGACCAACTACGAATAGCATAAAGGCAATGGCGATTAAGCCGAAATAAGACCAGGCTTCGATATTGTAGGGGGCCTGTCCAAAAACTTGCTTTTGCAACCAGCGCCCGTGCGGCATAGTCGGACTGCTGAGTACCGTACCCGGATGGGCATTGTAGTGGAAGAAGCCCCAGGGAGCATCATTACGGTCGCTAACTGGATCGGTCAGATTAATCCACCCAAAAAGGAGAATGACCGGAATGCCAAACATTAGGAATAAATGCCAGAGCTGCTGCTTCCAGCTGGCCCAGTCGCGACTCAATAACCAATGGCAGCCTAGGAAGCCGCCGATGGTGAAGGCCAGAATGGCAAAGAAGTAAAAATGAATGAGTGCGAAAGCCATCGTTGCTCCTGCAATGGCGAGGCTCCAGCGCCAATCTTGCTTTTCACTCCAGCGTAATAAACCATAGATGATCACGGGGAGGACCTCCAGGTGCGCTAAGCCATAATGGGAGGCAAATCGATCGATCTGGGGCGCGAGTAAAGTAATGGCTGCTGCGGCAAGTAGGGCGTAGGTCCAGTCTGCTCCCAGCCTCTCCAGGATGAGAAAGCTGAAGACCAGACAGAGAATCATGCCTAATAAAAGGCTAAGATGAACGATGGCCAGACCATGCTCACTGGCAGGTAGCCCCAGGGCGTCGAGCACTCGAATACTGGTACTGATCAGTGGTTGGGTGGCGCCAGGCACGGCATGCTCTCCGTAGGGGTAGTTCATGCCTTGGTACCAATTTACGCTTTCGTCATACTCGGCGTGGTATAAGATGGCATGGTAGGCCTTATAGCCGTCTCCCCAGGGTTCGATAACCCGACTATTGAGGTGAGGGAGCCAGGACCGGAAGAGTAGTACCACTAGAAAAGTGGCCGTTAGGATGACGATGCCTAGTTGATAATTCTTGCGCACGGGGCGAAGATAAAGAGAAAAGCCATCTCGGGCGGCTACCCGAGATGGCTTAAAAAACTACTTGTTCGGCTGCGGCGTCGTTCGCAGGTAAGGCTTAATCACCTGGTGGCCCTTTGGGAATTTAGCCGGAATATCTTCGGTGGCGATGCTCGGACTCACCACTACATCTTCGCCATCTTTCCAGTCAACCGGAGTGGCTACGCTGTAATTGTCGGTGAGTTGTAAGCTATCCAGTACGCGTAAGATTTCGTCAAAATTACGACCGGTACTCGGCGGGTAGGTCAGGGTGAGCCGCACCTTTTTATTGGGATCAATGATGAAAACCGAGCGAACGGTCACTTTAGTCGTTGCATTGGGATGGATCATGTCGTAGGCCATCGCAATCGAACGGTCTTCATCGGCGATAATGGGGAAGTTCATCTCCACATCCTGGGTTTCTTCAATGTCTTTTACCCAGCCGTGGTGATCATTGATGGGGTCAACACTTAGTGCGATGACTTTGGCATTGCGTTGGGCGAAGCCTTCTTTCAAGGCGGCAGTTCTACCGAGCTCAGTAGTACATACCGGGGTGTAATCGGCTGGGTGACTGTAGAATACGACCCAGTTGTCGCCAGCCCAGTCGTAAAAATCAATGTTGCCTTCGGTAGTTACTGCTTGAAAATTGGGTGCAGTATCGCCTAATCGTAGTGGCATGTCTTTTGGTATTTTGGTGAGTTCTGTAAACAGCTGTCGAAGGGCAATGTTGCACGCTTCCATTACGAAGAGGCATCAATCATTTAATTTTTCCGGCGTGTAAGGTATCCTGTTCGAGGGTGAGGAAAAATTGCCGTAACTCATGATCTGCGTCAACTAGGCCTTGACTAAAACTCACTCCCTGGGGGTATTGGCCGTGGACTAGAAAATCCAGAATACTGTGGGTAATGCCTGCGGTGCCCAGGTGATGCCCACCGCCTTTGGCTGGGTAAAGGGCGCTATTAGGCCAGTACTGATGATTGCGAATGCTATTGCTGAAGGAAGTGGTAGCATCCTCCGGATCGTGCACTAAAAGGCAGTGGATGCTGCCCAATTCTGCCGCTAGACGAGCGCTGTCAAATTCTGCCAGGCGGCGACCGGTGCGCCGATAGATAGCCTCCTTCAGTCCCCACCAGGACTGGCGATTAAGGCCTAGTGTTGTTTTAAATTGATGGAAGATCCAGCGGGCTTCGGAGAAGACGGCCATTAAGCAGATACGCCGTGGCCGAAGTTCTTCGGCCAATCCATGGATGGCCTCTATCGAGCAGCTACCACCGAAGGAATGCCCCAACCAGACCTCAGCGCCTCCCGCTCGTTCTACTAAGGCTTGTTCGAGGCGCACCATAGTTGGGTAATCTTGTTTGCCCCGCTCACTGTTGCCGTGGCCAATAGGGTCAAAGGCTAGCACCCGATAGCCCGCTTCGAGCAAGCTCGGTACGTAATGTCGCCATCTACCCGCATTATAGGCCCAGCCATAAGCCAGAAAACAGAGTGGCTGCTCGGCAGCGCCCCATTCGTAGACGGCAATTCGGTGCCCTGCAAAATCGAGGTCATTACGGCGAGCACTTTCCAGGAAGCTGGCTTCTTTTGCTCTGATTCGGGGCTTTGGAGGTTGGAGAAAAAGCTGCATGGCTCTTTGGCCAGCTGCTCGGGCATTGAGCCAGGCTTGTAAATTGATGCTCAAGCCAATGGTTTTAATGTAGACTTTTCTGGCGGTCATGGGGCTGAACTTTTAGATGGCTGGATGCAGTGTGAGCGCACTTTGTAATTGGTTCAACATCCTGGTTTTAAAGCGATCCATGTGTCGTTGATCACGATCCATTTTGAACAGTACAATGCTACCTTGGTATTCGATAAACATGCGATAAGACAACTCCTTGGCCGCTGCTGCTGGAAGCCGCTCTTGGAGTAATTGTTCGACGGCTTTACTCCAATCGATGAAAAACTGTTGAAGCTCGGTTGCGAATACCGGTGCCTGATTGGTTTCCATGATGGTATTGGCGAAAAAGCAGCCTCGTTGTTCAATTTGAGCGAGCTTCAACTGGCGATCCAGCAGCTTTTCAAACCGAGCTTCGAAGCTGCTGTCTTCATGCACGATTTTCAAGATGTAGGCATGGTAGAACTTTAAGGCGTGCTGTAGCGTAGCCCGCATCAAGCCTTCTTTGTTGCCGAAGTGATGTAAAAGGCCCGCCTTACCCAAGCCCACCGCTTTGGAAAGATCTTGTAGAGAGGTTGCGTAGTAGCCATGCAGGTACAAATGCTCGAGTAATCGATCTAGAATTTCCTGCTTGCTGATTTTTTGGGTAGGCATATTGATTTTTATTAACCGACCGTTCGGTTGGTAAAATTAATCCACCTCTACCAAAATTGCAAGTCGTCAACATAAATCTTTGATATTTCCTTACAATAAGCAACCCGGCAGATGTATCCATCTTGCCGGGTCTAAAGCTTTATTTTGGTACTTGGTACTTGGTACTTGGTACTTGGTTAATATTGATCGAGTAGGTAGCTAATTACATCAGTGGAGGTGACGATACCTACGAGTTTATCGTTTTCGAGAACAGGCAGGGCGTGGAAGTTGCCTTCCACTAGGATCTCTGCGGCAGTTTTAATTGGATCTTCGGAAGTCATAGTCTCCAGGTTACGAGTCATTACCTGCTCTAGGCTGAGGGCGGTGTAAACTGCTGTGTTGGCTGTTTCTTGTTGATAGTTATCTACGAATGAAATGCGGTCAATGTCCGTTTTACTAATTAGGCCAATAATTTTTTCACCTGATACAACGGGGATGTGGTGGATGTTATGCGCCTTGAAAATCTTCACGGCATCTTCCAGCTCGTTGGTGAGGTTAAGGCTAATCAGATCGGTGCTCATGATTTGAGCGACGGTTGCTCTTCTTTTCACGCTAGTGTTTTTGGTTCATGACAAAAGTGTTGGATAATTCATCGATTTGGCCTGACGCTTATCATACCGAGAGGTGATAATTATCAATTAGGCCTTTCTTTAAAAAAAATGTATTGAGGAGTAGGGGCTATGGCTAATGGCCATCATCCTACTTGCAAATGATTAACCAATGAAGACCCAATCAACTTTCCCCAACTTCAGTCAATTAGCCTTCGTATTTCTTTTTTTAGCGCTACTCTTTAGCGGTCTTTCTTTACATGCACAAACTCATGGCCGGCATCAAACCTTACTGGGGAATTCCCCCCTCAACGGTGGTTTTGGTTCAATGCTCTTGGAAGTAGGTATCTCTGATGGATTAACCAATACCATCGGTGGTGGTGGCGGCCTGGTATTCCGCAATTTCTTTTTTGGCCTTTACGGTAGCAGTTCCACGGATGCCCTTAGCGAATTATTTGATGGTGGCGACATCAGCGGAATGGACCTGGCCCAGGGTGGCCTCTGGATCGGATGCACGCCTAATAGCTACAACGCCATTCACCCTTACTTCAGCCTACGCGCAGGCTGGGGTGTATTAGATATTGATTTTGACGATCCCGGCCTAGAGTTTGAGGATTTGGATCAGGTGTTTGTAGCTACTCCTGAAATCGGCTTGGAATTTAACCTTACGCGCTGGATGCGCCTAGGTGGTACGGTCGGCTACCGTTATATCAGTGGTATCAATGACGAAACCCCTATTGGTTCAGATGACCTAAATGGCTTGGTTGCCGGTGTCAGCCTCCGTCTCGGTTGGTTTGGCAGTAACCGCTATCGCTACGATGGTCGCGATCGCTACCGCCGCCGTTAGTACGGGGATAAAGGGAGTTTTTTGTACTTCCGCAGGTGGAGGCATCGCTGCCGACACTCTCGCACAAGTGCGGAGTCGAAACGTCCACCGGAGGTTTTGATCCTCGCAGAATGCCTGAGGCATGAATGCGGGATGTGGCTGTCGCTGGCTGAATTTAGACGGCTAGTTTCACGCAATGGACGCAACGATTTTTCGCAACGGGCGCAATGGATTTAACTAACTAAGTACCCATTGCTTCTGAACTCCAGGTGGGAGGAATGCGTACGATTTGGAGATTCATAGTAATCCTGCGACTAAGGACTATATCCGGTCTTCCTGCGCTCTGCGCGGGAAGGATGCAAGGCAGGCCACCCGACTATTGTATTGGGCACGGCCCGTGCGGAGCACAGGCTCACCGATTATCTCCTTTTGTTGCTCTTTAATGGCTTCTTTTTCCTCAGTTGCTTTTTGTGGCCAGAGGTGAAATCCTCCGTGCATATTATCTAATTTCCAATTGCCCCAAATACCATTTTCATCTACCCGACCGAAATAATGGACTTGGTGGGTGGTATAGCTTTTCGTCATGGTACAGCTCATGGCTACTTTGTTGTAGCTGCCCTGCCAGCTAAAGCTGCCGATATTGTCGTTTCCACTTCCACTTAGTTGTCCTTCACTGAAATTCATTTGGCAACGCATCGGGCACTGTGTTGCTGTGGGCCCTTCGCGGTAGGTGTAGAAGCCTTCCCAGACACCAGCAGGGAATAAGGGGTGTGTTTCTGTCATATTTAGCTGTTTCTAGGTAGGCGTAATTATTAAAAGGTAGTAGTAGACCAATTAGTTGCCCGTAGTAATGGTTACCGCATGAAAACAGCGCGTTGTTCAGTAACTACAAATCCTAAATCCTACCTTTATGGCTTTGAGAAGAATGTGTACAACCCACATTCAGGCAATTTCTACTACTAATACCAAGTCCCATGTATTTACGATCTACCTTTGGGGAGCAGTTTTCTAATCGCTCCTATACCCCCTCATCATTATTTTTTTTCCTGCTGTTGTTTTTGACAGTAGCGTCTTGTCGCTCTGAGCCAGAGGATGTCCCCGTAGACGCTGAGAATGACATCAGTGGTATTGATTTTAAACGGACCCAGAATGAGGTAGCCCTTAGTTTGCCCGGAGAACCCGATGCCCTCAATCCACTACTTACAACTCAGGCCTACTCGCGCTACGTCTTCGAAAATATTTTTCAGACGCTCAACTACGTAGATCCCCAAACCTACGAGCTCAAGCCCTATCTAGCCAGCCGGCCAGAAATCATTGAGCAGGAAGATGGCACCATCGATTACCGCTACGAGTTGGTGGATGGCGCAACTTGGCCCAACGGAAGCCCAGTTACCACCGTGGATGTGGATTTTTCTTTCAAAGCGCTGCTCAATCCGCTGGTCCAGGCTGGCCGCTACCGCAGTTTTTATACGGATGTTTATGACCTCGTGGTAGAGGATGAACGTAATTTTACCGTGCGTACGAGGCAGCCCTACTTATTGACGGATGATGCATTGGCTTCCGTTTACATTTACCCCGCATATGCCTATGACCCCGATGGAATTATGGCTGGTATTCCCATTGCTGAGCTGGCCGATCCCGATCAAGCTGCTGTCTTAGCGGAATCCAATGAAGGCATGCAGGTTTTTGCGGAATCCTTCAACAGTTTTGAAACCGCCCATGACCCTAGCAAAATTGTAGGTAGCGGTGCTTACGAGTTGGAAAGCTGGGAAGAAGGACAACGTATTCGCCTGCTACGTCGCGATGATTACTGGGCGGCTGATGCTACCGAAGGTGCGCTGGCTGCCTTGCCTGAAGCGCTCGTGTTTGCCATTATTCCCGATGCACAGACTGCCGTTGTTGCGCTGCAAGATGAACAGGTGGATGTTGTGATCGAAATGGATGCAGATCGCTTTGATGAGTTGCGCGAAGATCCTCGCATTACCGAAAAAGTCAAATTTCTAACTGAACCTAGTTTTGTGGCTTACTCAGTCATTATGAATATGGAAGACCCCATGCTGAGCGATGCCAAAACCCGGCAAGCACTAGCACACCTTATTGATGTAGACCTGCTGATCGAAGAATACTACGGCGGAATGGGCATGCGCCTTTCGAATGCGGTACTGCCTATGCGGCCCTATTACGACAAAGACTTAGCCCTGCGACAATACGATGTGGCGGCGGCTATTGCTTTATTAGCGGAAGCCGGCTGGACGGATAGCGACGGCGATGGAATACTGGATCGTGACGGTACTCCGCTAGCGCTAACCCTGTTAGCCTTTGATACCCCAACAGGAGCCTCCATCGGTCTTTTATTAAAAGAAGGCTGCCGTGAAGCAGGGATCGAACTCAACCTCCAGAATATGGAAGGGCGAGCGCTGTATGGTGAGTTGAATCAAGGTAGCTATCAACTCGCCACCTATGCCCAGGGCTATCAGCCATCAGCTGATGAATTCACCCAATCCTGGTCTACTCGGTCCGTACCCCCCAATGGCACTAATCGCATGCGCTTTGGCAATCAGGAATCTGATCAGATCATTGATCAGATTCGGGTCACGCTTGATCCAGCTGCGCGCGAACCGCTTTACCAGCGGATGCAAAAAATATTTTATGAGGAACAACCCCTTATCTTCCTCTACTCTCCCTTATCCAGAATTGTGATTTCGCGCCGTTTTGCCGTCGAATCCAGTTCGCTCACCCCTGGCTTTAGACTGGGAACTTTCCGACATCTACAATAATTAAATGGGGCAGCTTATGACGCATGAAGAAGTAATGAGCTGCCCTAATTACTAGATTTGAATATGCGCTTTTTATTACTGTTATCCCTTTTAGCAAATTGCTGGCTTGTTGACGCTCAAGTTGACACTACTATTTATACGGTAGCTGAAGAGATGCCACGTTTCCCTTCAGAATGCGAACGCCTGGATACTACTGCGATGGTTAAATCAGAATGTGCTCAAAGAGCCTTGCTGACTTACGTCGCTGGTCGGGCGGTTTATCCGCAGGAGGCACGGGAAGCCAATTTGGAAGGCACCCCGGTCATCAGCTTTGTGGTCGAGAAAAATGGCTTGGTGTCTAATCCCGAGATTGTGCGAGACCCCGGCATGGGTTTAGGGTCCGCAGCACTGCGGGTGGTACAGATTATGCAGCAGGAGGTACGCTGGCGTCCCGCCTTTCAAAACGGGCAGCCCATCCGTTTTCAGTTTAACCTACCGGTTCGCTTTCGTCTTGAAGACCCCAAACCTTACGTGATGGCTGGACCAGACTCGGTTTACACCGATCTGGATACGGGACTGGCCTATGAAGGAGGAAACGAAGCCCTCAGTAGCTACCTTAGCGAAACCATTGAATATCCAGCAGAAGGCCTAGACAGTTGTCGAACCGGCCAGATCGTAGTACAGCTGTTGGTCGACCCTTTGCGCGGCGTCAAGGTGTTGGACCTGACCGATTATAATAACCTGGGCTTCGAGTACTGGTACCAGGCTATTCACGCTTCCCACGGAACTATCGATAATTGGGTTCCAGCGACTTTTGACGGGCGGGAAGTACCTACTGCGATTGATCTGACCTATACTTTTACCCCGGAGAATGCAGCTTGTTCTGCTCTGAGTACCTCCTACCGTGCTGCTTTGACCAAAGCGCAGGAAGCAGCGCAGGCTATCCAAGCCGGTGAACTCGAAAGTGCAGTTATGGTGTTGGATCCACTGATTGAAGAATTTCCTAGAGATGCTCAGTTCCGCATTCTGCGAGCCCAAGCTCACCTGGATGCTAACGAATTGGTAGCCGCTTGTGAAGACTTAACGATGGCTCAAGTCGTTAGCAAAGTCAACTGGTTCGATGCCGTTACCAGCCTCATCTGCCGGTAGACAAGAATTATTTAACTTTGGAGCTCTCGATCGCCACTAGTTGGAGATCGGGTGTTTCTATTGGAATCTATGGCAAAAAGAAAGCAGAAAGATCCTAAACAGATGACCCTACGTATGGGCCTCAATGATGAGCGCCTGCCTAAGTTATTAGGGCTCTTTTTGTTGTTTGTCGCAGCTTATCTGTTTATTGCCTTTACCTCCTATCTCTTTACCTGGCGGATCGATCAGGATCGAGCCCTGCGCTTCGGTTGGCAACTGCTGCGCAATAGTGATATGACCGTAGACAATTGGGTGGGCCGCCTCGGAGCCTATTCTTCCAATTTTTTCATCTATTACCTCTTCGGACTCCCCTCCTTTTTGTTGGTGTATTACCTCTATCGCTTGGGGCTCAACCGCCTAAGACGACAGCCCCTGAAGTGGATGGCTGGCTTGTTCGTGAAGATCAGCCTGGCCATGATCGGTTTGTCGGTACTCCTGGATTTTATCCTGGGAGGAATGGCATTTCCCATCGGCGGCGGTGTAGGTGCTTACCTGAATGATTACTTACAGAAATTGGTGGGGCCCTGGGGCATCGTCCTATTATTGTTGACCCTGGTTGGCTTGTACCTCATCTTTGTTGCCCGGATTGATTTTAGTGGCAGTCGCCGCGAAGTACGAACTGCCGTAGTCGATCACTTCTCGGAACGCATGCGCTTCCGTAAAGGGAAAGCGCGGCCCCGCAGCAGCGCGACTCAAGACGATATTCCTGGTTTGCGACCAACGGGAGCAGCCGCGCGTCTGGCCGAAAAACTGGAGAAAGAAAGTAAGGTGCCAGAAGCTCCACCTAAAGTGGAACCGCTGCGCCCTGGTACGGGAGCAGAACTGGAGCTGGGAGGAGAGCCTCAGCCCAAAGGTGATCAGCTAAGCATGCCGCTCACCGATGTGGAGAAACGTAAACCTACTCCCATTGATCCTCTAGCCGTAGGTAGCGACGCTCTAGAAATCGCGGATTCTACTATTGCTGGAGATATTACCCCTTCCCTCCAGGCTACCCAGGAAAATGTAGACCATTCAGAGCCTTATGATCCAACCTTAGACTTGCCGAGCTACGAGTATCCTGTCCTTATGCTGATGGATAATCGGGAGGGCATGAAAACGGAAGTAGACCGGGCAGAACTGGAGGCGAATAAGGATCAGATCATTGAGACGCTGCTCAATTATAAAATTGAGATTACTAAGATTAGAGCCACGATCGGTCCTACCGTCACGCTCTACGAAATTGTACCAGCACCAGGGGTGCGAATCAGTAAGATCAAAAATCTGGAAGACGACATCGCCCTTTCTCTAGCGGCTCTGGGTATTCGGATTATCGCACCTATTCCTGGGCGGGGTACTATTGGTATCGAAGTGCCGAATAAAAACCCGCAGATTGTCAGTATGCGGGAGGTCCTCGAAAGTGACAAATTTCGTAATGCTAAAATGGACTTGCCGTTGGCACTGGGCAAAACCATTAAGGATGAAGTACTGGTCGCTGACTTGAGCAAGATGCCGCACTTACTGGTAGCCGGTGCCACCGGACAGGGTAAATCAGTAGGGATTAATAGTATCCTGATGTCGCTCTTGTACAAGAAGCACCCTTCTCAGGTTAAGCTGATTCTGATCGACCCCAAAAAGGTGGAACTCTTTCCCTACGCTAAGCTGGAGCATCACTTCCTGGCTTTCTTACCGGGGCAAACCGAACCGATTACTACGGAAACGGCTAAGGTGATCCACATCCTCAATTCGCTTTGTATTGAGATGGATCAACGCTATGATTTGCTCAAAAAAGCGGCAGCGCGAAACATCAAGGAATACAATGAAAAATTTGTAGCGCGCAAGCTCAACCCTAATAAAGGGCACAAGTTTCTGCCCTTCCTGGTGTTGGTCATTGATGAATTTGCCGATCTGATCATGACGGCCGGAAAGGAGGTCGAAATGCCCATTGCCCGCTTGGCCCAATTGGCACGAGCAGTAGGTATCCATCTGATCATTGCCACACAACGCCCTTCGGTCAATATCATCACCGGGGTAATCAAAGCCAACTTCCCGGCGCGGGTGGCTTATAAAGTGACCGCTAAAGTCGACTCCCGCACCATCCTCGATGCTGGCGGGGCCGACCAGCTGATTGGTCGGGGGGATATGCTGCTCAGTAATGGTGGCGATATCATCCGTCTGCAAGGTGCCTTTGTAGATACGCCGGAAGTAGAGAAAGTTATCGACTATATTGGCGGTCAACGTGGCTACGCTGAACCCTATCTGCTGCCCGAATACAGCACCGATGAAGAAATCAGCGGTAATGCAGGTTTGACCTACGCCGACCTCGACGATATGTTTGAACAGGCTGCACGGCTGATTGTAGGCCAGCAACACGGCTCTACTTCAATGATCCAACGCCGCCTCAAGCTTGGTTATAACCGCGCCGGCCGCATCATGGATGAACTGGAGCAAATGGGTATCGTAGGTCCTTCTAATGGTTCGAAACCACGAGAAGTACTCGTTTACGACGAAATCGAGCTGGAGCGCTATATTCAGGATATCAAGAATAAGTGATGAGCTTCGATATCGATTGGGATTCCAGCAAACTTAAGCGAACTTTCAAGATTCTGGACAAAGAACTTGCCCCGGATGAAGAAGTAGAAAAAGCAGTGGTCAGTCGCAGTTCCAATAATACCTTATACCATCGCTCGGCTATTATTGCTACCGATCGGCGGGTGCTGATGATTGAGCCTAAGTACATCGGCATCAGCTATAATGTCGTCAGTTACGATTGGCGGGATGTGATCGATTGCCACTTGAAGAAAGGCATTTTCTCGGCGCGAGTTACGGTATCACCGGTTCCAGGGCATGGCCCGGCCTTAGTGGTGGGCTCGCTCAAAAAGCGAGATGCGACTGATTTCCATGCCTACGCCCTGGAGCGTATTGAAGAGTTGGAAATTGAACGAAGCCAGCAAGTATTTGGCCGCAAGCAGGAAACGCCCACTGCGGCTTCGATTGATGAAGACCCAGGAGTCAAGGCCCTGGCCCGACTCAAAACGCTTTACGATCAAGGCTTGATCACCCGTAGTGAATACGAGCGCAAGAAGCAAGACCTCCTGGATCAACTATTGTAAATGCCGACTACTACCTATCGGTTACCGCTATAGTAGGTCGTTTCAATTACGGAAGCGCGAAGATTAGTTTTCTGAAAAAGCCCTCCGGCCTGATCTTCCCAAATACAGACTACATTGCCATGTTCATTGACGTCCGTACTTAGGATATAAGACCAGTTTTTGTAAGTAATTGCTAAGGTTGCACCGTTGGCATCGGCACCGGCAGAAAAGGCGGAATGACCATCTTTCGAATAGGTCATTGGAGAATAATCCACCACGCCATGACCGTTACCAGCATAGTCTACAGCGATACTAGTGGGAGATACATCTCCGCTGAAGACTTTGAATTGCAGGTCGTTGCTACTAGAGGCAAACTGCAGTATGGGGATTTCTCCCGTTGCCTTGGGGAAAACCGCCCAGAGGTAACCACCTCCGTAGTCAAAGTCGATTAGTGCGGGGTTGTGAAACAATAATTTACTTTCCCCGGCAGTATTCATGCTGCGTAAATTGCCTGCCGTGTCTTTGTAGAGACAACTGTCACCAAGGTAGCCAGCGATAGATACCCCACCAGGATCGGAGGTGTTGATCTCCTTCCACTGGTTGGTACCATTGCCCCAGAATAGTTTTGCCCCACCACCGTCGGGGTCGGGAACCGTGGAAAGCGCCCAGACGGTGCCGTCTTCTGATACCGCGACATCCATCGCGAAGTCCTCATTGGACATGGCAATTTCCTGGTGATTAGTATCTGCAGCGAATATTTGGTAATTCGAATTAACCCCCCATAAAGGGTAGGCATTGCCTTTAGTATTGGCCATTACTAGATGTGTTTTAAGGTGAATTCTTGAAAAACTGATCCTAAGTTGCAAAAAAAATGGCTCCCGACATCGTCGAGAGCCATTTTAGCTTACCGAATAAAAGCTTTAGCTCATTCTTCGGTCTTTTCTTCTTCGGCAGCAGCTTCTTGTGCCTCATCGGCGGCTTCAGCGGCTTCAGCGGCTTCTCGCTCCGACTCTGCTTCACCAGCAATGTCCGCAGCTTCGGCTTCGGCATTTTCGGCAACTTCTTCAGCTACCGGATCGGTTGGCTCGGGTTGCTCCTCGGCAGGGGTAACTGCTTCAGGGGCCTCTTCAGCTTCAGGAGCAGCTTCCTCGGTTGCCGCTTCGGCTTCAGGAGCTTCTTCTACTTCGGGTTCTGGAGCTGGAGGAGGGGGAGGCGTACCGTTAACGGCAGCCAAGAAGTCAGCTTGCTGGCGAGCAGTAGCTTCGGCACGAGCCGTGACTTTTCCTTCCTTCTGGGCAACGAATTCGTTGAACTTGATATCCGCTTCTTCCTGCGTTAGAGCGCCTTTAGCTACTCCCCGCATCAGGTGCTTGTAGTAAAGCACGCCTTTGAAACGCAGAATAGCACGAGCCGTGTCAGTAGGTTGAGCACCTTTTTGCAGCCAAGTGTAAGCGGCCATACGGTCCAGCTCAATAGTGGCAGGAACGGTCATGGGGTTGTAAGTACCCAGCTTCTCGATGAAGCGACCATCACGTGGAGCGCGGCTGTCTGCCGCTACGATGTGGTAGAATGGACGCTTGCGGCGACCGTGACGTTGGAGTCGGATTTTTACCGGCATAAATTGACAATTTTCATTGGGTTAACCATACCCATTTACTCCCTGAATGGGACAATGGGGTTTGTCGAAGGCCGCAAAGATAAGGGAAATTGTGATACCAGATGTACAAAATATCCTTTTTGATTTATAGTTAGTCACTAATTAAGATTTGTACTTCCGCAGGTGTGCTCTCTTAAGTGGATCCTACCCTCAATCGGTGACCCCGCGCTCCGCGCGGGCTGCCCTAAAATACAATGATCAGCAAAGTCTATGCACCTCTTTGATTCCGCGCGGAGCGCGGAAGGACCGGATAGTTTTAATTTCCCACAGTCCCGGAAACATCCCGCATTCATGCCTCAGGCATTCTGCGAGGATCAAAACCTCCGGTGGACGTTTCGACTCCGCACTTGTGCGAGAGTGTCGGCAGCGATGCCTCCACCTGCGGAAGTACAAAAAACAATCTTCTACCCTGTGCGCAATAAACCGCTTTTAACATTTGTTAAGGTCCAAGTAAAAAAAATTGCCTGTGGGCTGTTACTTTCGCTGCCGCATGTCATTATGCGAGCGTTGTTTACCGGGAAATACCGGTTCAGTAACATCCACAACCATTAAACTTCAACAGATTTCTAATCATGGATTTCGTTCATTCTAAAGGTTTTAAGTACTTCAAAAATTTGATCATTGGTATTGGTGCCGCCCTGGTAATGTTGGGTGCCCTCTACAAGATCCAGAGCTGGCAAATGCCCACCATCGCCGGAATCGAGGTGAACCTGCTTACGGTAGGTCTCGTGACGGAAGCTTTGCTCTTCGCCATGCTCGGTATTCTCGGTCCTGAAAAAGACTACTACTGGGAAAAGCTTTACCCAGGTCTCGACCAGCACCACGCGCAACTACAGCCACTGTCTGGTGGTCCTATCGGCGAAACTACGCCAGGACTTAACGGCGAAGTGGTTGAGCAGCAGCTCGGCGGTATGCTCACCGAACTCCAAACCATGTCTAAGAGCATGAGTAGCCTCAAGGCACTGCAGGAAGCCGACTTCAGCGGCACCAGCGAGCAGATTCGCCAGATGGGTAATTTCTACGCTAAGCTGAATGAAGCGATGGCTGACCTGGCGGAAACTGCCGAGGACACCAAGCAGTACAAGCAGCACATGGAGGCCCTGAACCAGAACCTGGGGCAGCTCAACGGCGTATACGGTAACATGATCGGCGCAATGCGCGGTGGTCTGGGTGCCTAAATTTTCCTCCGCCTTTGGGCGGTAACGAAGAACAAGTAAGGACACCCTCCCATAGGTGAACTTTCATTGAAAAGATAGTTTTGCTGCCTCAGGGAGGTAGTGGAATCAAAAAATAAATTATGTCAATTCCTAAGGAACCGCGGCAGCTAATGATCAACATCATGTATTTGGTGTTGACCGCGATGCTCGCCCTCAACGTTTCTGCCGAAGTGATGAACGCGTTCTTTACCCTGGACGAGGGTAATACCAACGCCATCAATACGGTGACTAGCCAAATTACTGAGACGGAGAAAGCCGTAAGAGAAATCATTCAAGATGAATCGAAGGCGAAGTACCAACCTATTGGTGATGCAATGACTCAGATTCGTAGTTTATCAGATGCCTTCTCGGCTGAAGTTAAAGAACTTCGTGACTTTTTGATTGATCAATCAGGAGATCGTGACGGCGTCAATAACGAAGGTGACTACATCGAGTCTCATGGCCACTTAGTGATCAAAGGAAAAAAGGACAAAGATGTAACCACCCGCGTACTTGTGGACGGGTATGTCGACAATATATCTGGACAAGATCAGCCAGCTAGAGGACCGATCCTTTATGACCGTATTCAAGAGACGCGTGATCAACTCATCAGCACCTATCGTGACTTGCTGACCGCTAACGGTGAAGAATGGGATTTAACCCCAGAGCAAATTGAGTCTCGGGTTAATTCCGTTGGTAACGAAATGTCTTTTGGTACGCCTGATCCCGAAGAATGGCAAGCAGATTTGGAAGAAAGTCTGGGCAACAATCGTCCGGAGATGAGTGATGCTCAAGAGTGGGCTACCTGGCGTTTCCGCCAGCTGCCACTGGCGGCTGTACTGCCGCTGCTTTCTCAAATGGAGTCTAACTTGACCACTTCTGAGGCCGCGATGGTAAATAGTCTGGCAGAAATTACTGGCGGTAAGATCATCGAATTTGATGCCTTCTTCCCCGTAGTACAAGCTGATCGTGCCTACGTTATTGGCGGTGAGCAGTTCACGGCTAAGATCTCGGTAGGTAGCTACAGTTCTTCGCTGCAGCCAGAAAACGTACGCCTGTCGGTAAACGGTACCAACCTAAGTATCAATGAAGATGGCTCTGCTGATTACTCTGTGCGTGCTTCAGGCCTTGGTCCTAAGACCTTGAACCTGGCCGTAGCTGTTACTAACCCGCTGACGGGGGAAGTAACCGAAGGGAAAGGTACCTATACTTATGAAGTAGGTGCGCGCTCTTGTGCCGTTGCTGCGGATAAGATGAACGTATTCTACGTTGGAGTAGAAAACCCCATTACGATCTCTGCTGCCGGTGTAAGTACTAATGACATTCGGGTAAGTGCTTCCGGTCCCGTTAGTATGTCGGGTAGCGGTTCTTCTCGTACGATCACGGCCTCTTCACCTGGTGAAGCTAGTATCTCGGTTTCAGCTAATGGCCAGAGCCTGGGTAGCTTCCCTTTCCGGGTCAAGCGTATTCCTGACCCCGTAGCCCAGTTGGGTAACACCTCTGGTGGCGGTATGGGATCTGGTGAATTCAAGGCCCAGCGCGGTATCCGTGCCGTACTGGACGGCTTTGACTTCGATGCTCGCTGCGACATTGTCGGCTTCAACATGGTTTACGTACCTAAGCGCGAAGATGCGGTACCTAGTAATAACCCAGGTCCGGTATTCAACGAGCGTTCAATGAACCTGCGTAACCGTGCCCGTCCGGGTGATACTTACTACTTTGACAATGTACGTGCCAAGTGTCCTGGTGACCCTGCTGCACGTAAGATCAACAGTATGGTCTTCACCATCCGCTAATTTGAATTTCAACTTAGCTTAATACGTTAAAGAATGGCGTTCGGCTTTGCCGAACGCCATTCTTTTTAGACTTTTACGCGCCCGAAAGCAGGAGCTCCAGAAAAAATCCTGCCTTTGGGCACTACGTTGCCGATCCTTGGCGTTCGGTAGAAGGTATCAGCGAAAGCTCTACTAAATCCCTCACAACTCTGCAATTCGCAACAACAATGAAGGTAGCTCTGCAATTTTTAGCCACGGCAGCATTTCTGCTGATTGGCACTACCCAACTTCTTGCTCAAGTCCCAGGAGACATTATGGAAGAACCCGGTCAAGAGGGTGCAACCACTACCGTAGGTGACTTTGGCGAGCCCATTGACGATATCGTTGACAAAAGAATGGTCGATGACCGTCGTGTACTGCCTTACGAAGATGTCCGTGAATCGGATATCATGTGGGAAAAGCGTATCTGGCGAGTAATCGACGTTCGCGAAAAAATCAACCTGCCTTTTGCTTACCCTGAGCGGCCTTTCTTTACAGTGCTACAGGAAGCTTCTGAGGAGGGCTCTATCCAATTATATTCTACGATTGACGACGAATTTACCACCCCCCTTTCTGAAGAAGAAGCTGCGGCAATGGCTGGTGAGATCGACACCATCGTAACTTATGACCCGGTAACCTACGATGAAATCATCGAGGTGGTGGTCAATGAACTCAACCCAGAAGACATCAAGCGCTTCCGCCTAAAGGAAGTCTGGTTCTTCGACCGGGAGTCTTCGGTCATGCGCGTTCGTATCCTGGGTATTGCACCCTTGAAGGATGTATATGACGAAAACGGCAACTTCCTCTACGAGCTGCCAATGTTCTGGGTATACTACCCACACGCTCGCCACGTCCTAGCTAGAGAAGAGGCCTACGCCTACGGCAATGACGCCGCCCAGCGATCCTGGGAGGATGTCTTTGAAAGCCGTTTCTTTGGTAGCTACATCTTCCAGGAAAGTAATGTACACGGTCGCCGGATCAGTAGCTACTTGACTGGTCGGGATGCCC
This sequence comes from Bacteroidota bacterium, assembly GCA_039030655.1. Lineage (GTDB taxonomy): Bacteria > Bacteroidota > Bacteroidia > Chitinophagales > Saprospiraceae > Neolewinella. Next base: position 42,491 of record JBCCDS010000050.1, read on the forward strand.
TACTGGAAGCAGATCGGATCAAAGCTGAAATCTTCAACTTCGAGCACGATCTCTGGGAATACTAATCCTGCATTAGTTCATCCTGAAAAGGGATGCAAGCGACCGCTTGCATCCCTTTTTTTGTGCCCCGTACTGGTCGGATTGCTACTTGGATTCGTCGACGAAAGTCGTTTTTACGGGGCTTTGAGCGTATCATAGGGGTATTAGAAACCTACTTGAAACCCAATTGATATGTTACAGGAAACCAGCCCTATTCAACCACCAAGCCCTCTAAGTACCGGAACGTCTGCCATACCTACAACCAGGCTGCTGGGCAAGCAGCAAACACCGGCTAAGGGGGTGCCTCTCGGGCATTCTCCGTCAGTACCGTTCAGCCCCGAGCAGCAAAAGACCCTCGATAGGATGGCCCGAGAAACTTCCCTCCTTATGGGATTGATGGGAGTATTACTCGTAGCGGCCCTAATCATCATTATGATTATTATCGGCTAAAACCCTATTGAAGCCTGAGCTGAAAAGCTCGGGCTTTTTTGTAGGGGAGGGGGAGTTTCGGACGCTCAAAGGTCCTTCCTCTGGTCGGACGCTTCGAGGTCCTGAAGATGGCGCTAGCCGCGACCTTTGAGTGTCCAGTTTTATCGCCAATTAGGGTAAGGTTAGCCGTAGCCGGACCATAGAAAGTTAACAGCAACCCACTAAAATTAAACTATCATGAGCAGCTCTGGATTTATGACACAGGCCGCAAAGTCGAATGCGCAAAACAGAAAATTACAGACGTCCAGGAGGCGTTCATTTTTCAATCGTAAGGGTAGCGATAGGTCATATGGTCCACAGCAAGAGTTGCAGCAT
>JBCCDS010000051.1:0-42782 GCA_039030655.1 Bacteroidota bacterium
CAAGTGGGAGGTTGGACCCCGCCGAAAAACTCAAAATAGCCATTGCACCACAGCCATTGATCATCGCCGCAGGCACCTACTGGCAGGCGCTCGGCATTGGTCTCGGTTTGGTAGGTCGTGCCATCGATGATGATGTAATCGAGGAAGAAATTTTTATCGACGTTGTTGCTACTCAGGCCATCATTGTCAAAGAGGACTTGGATGGGTGTGCTCGTACCACCAGAGTAGTTGGGGTAGACGTAGTCGGCCAGGCTGGTGGTAATGGTCCAGCTGCTAACCGTTACGCCATCGATCTGTAGGCTGATCACTTCCTCGCCCGTAGTACCACGTGCATGGACGATTAGGTCGCTGCCACCGCCGGGTGGTGTCAAAGCGATGCTGATGAGGTTGGAGCTGATCCAACTGATTTGACAGTCACGCTGGGCTTGTCGTCTGAAATCGGTGCTGGTACTGATGCTTGGCGGGTTGTAACTACTACCCGTTACCCCGTTAAGGGTCGACCAGCTGCCTCCGTTTTCGCGTTGCTGCCAGCGGTAGACGATGCTGCCACCCGTACCGCCACTGGCGGCACTACCATTGCTGATATTAGGTGGATCGAAGCTATTAGCCGCGACGTTGGTCTGACCACCGTAGTTGATGCTACCAGCGCTAGTTACATTCTCACATCCAGGAGGCGTACTGAGCGTAATACTAATGACGTTAGAGCTGACCCAGCTACTTTGGCAATCACGTTGTGCCTGCCGTCTGAAATCGGTACTGCTAGTGATGCTGGGTGGGTTGTAGCTACTGCCCGTAGCGCCGCTGATGGTCGACCAGCTGCCCCCATTTTCGCGTTGCTGCCAGCGGTAGACGATACTGCCGCCCGCACCGCCACTGGCGGTACTACTGTTGCTGATATTGGGTGGATCGTAGCTACTAGCCGCGACGGTGGTCTGGCCACTATAATTGATACTTCCGGCATTAGTGACGTTTGAGCAAGTTGGGCCGCTGCCACCATCAAAAATCAGGCAAGCATCATCATAAAGAATTTGGCCATTGTCTGCGTATACCCAAATGTTGATACTTGCGGTATTGGGAGGGATGGTTTTTGATCCGGTGAATTCCTCCCAGCCAGTGGTCGTACCGTGAGGGATTTCCAGTTTTTCGGCCTGCATTACATTTCCGCCGCTATCCAGAAAGTCAAGGCCGAAGGAAGAGAAGCCAGAATCTCCGATGGTTTTTACCCACATTTTGAGTTCTACGGTAGAAAAACTTCCAGGGTCTACATCGAATTTGGCAAAAACACCCGCTCTGCTGAACCCCAGTGCCGCCCAGTCGCCACTGCGGGCATCACTAGATAGGGTGGCATTACTTGGGTTCCAGCCAAACCATGCTTCTTCAAACCCAGCATTTTCTAAACTGCCACAGACGGTGTAGCTCTGTTGGCCACTTTCGTAGTTGGCCGTCATGCTAATGTCCTGAGCTGGCATGATGATCTTGATAGCCGCTTTATTTTGTCCATCGCTGGGGTAGCTGATGTTATTGACGGCTCCGGTCCAGTTGCTAAAACGTAGACCAGGATTGGGGGTGTTGGCAATGAGGGTGACTTCCTCGCCAGCCTCGTAAGTACCAGCACCCAAGCCATTGTTAACGGTCAGCTGGTACTGAGCGGGCGGTGGTATTTGATAAGTTGCCTTTAGATATAGATGACCACGCTCGGGCATCGTTACGCTCGTGTTGGGGTCGGTAGCATCTGCTAGGTAATAGTCATCGATATAGGCATTGTTACTTACCCATTCTTGAAAAATGTGGCCTATTGGAGGAGCTGCTGCGGAGATACTGACCGTAGCGCCTGGGGCATAAAACCCGCTTCCACTACCGTTGTCGACCTCTAGTTTATAGGTTGCGGCTAGCGGAGTCCGCCCACCGGAAATACCGTACAAATACCCATAGAGGGCTTGCTTTCCCCGCATGGTCTGTTGGGGCGTGAATTCGGTATGTGGGAAGAAATGAGCGGAGTTAAAGAAAAGCTCTCCTACGGGCCAGTTGCCGCTGCTGGGATAGCAACTATTCAGGAGTAGGCTGACATCTCCTTCTTGTCCTCCACCGAATACATCGTAGTCGGCATAGGGGGTGTGTCCGGGGTGGAAGCCTGGTGCTCCATCATCACTGCCGGTGGTGTAGACGACTTCAATACTCCGATTGGTCTGGAGGCTGGTTGAGGCCGTCGTCATCTGGATGTGATTGGAGGCGTTTCGCCCCAGTGTATAATCAGCCTCTAATAGTAGAGCATCCAACAGATCTCGCTTTACTGAAGAGTTAGTGGCAAAGGCATGAGCAGCAATGGTCCGATTAAGGTGAGTAGTAGTAGGGTAGAGCGAGTAGGGACCAAAGTTGGGCCGCCGGGAGGCGCGGTTATTGCTTTCCCCTTGTTCAAACTGTTGTGCAGACCAAATCAGCGAGGACTGCATTTGGTTGTAGAGGGTCTGGTTACCAATACTGCGATTGTTATAAGGACGGTCAGCGACTAGATAGCCAACGGTACCCCAAAGCTGATTGAAACCTGGCCCACCGGTATTGCCACTGGTACCGAGCTGCATGATGTCCTGACTGGGGCCCGAAATGACGGACTCGTTGACGATGACTTGTTCGTAGCTGCTGTTTCCCGTCAGGTTGTAGAGGTAAGCTGCCGCCATGAACTTTAGGTCTCGTCCTTTTAGATGAGCAAGACCGAAATCCCAAATAAAATCTAGTTGTTCATCCGTATAGCTTTCGGCCTGATTCCAGGCTTCGATGGCTTTATTGGTATAGTCAGTTGTCAGGGTATTTTGCCCGGCTATTTGATAGGCCTGACCCAGCATCGCGCAATTAGCAGCATTGGCCCAGGCAGCATAGGCTGTTGCCCAGGTCTGATAGATTACTCCGTTTGCACCAATACCATTGTTGGGATTGGAGAGCCCCCAGGCAAAGCCGCCATTTTCGTCTCTGAGACGAAAGAAAAAGTCGACCTGTTCTCTGGCTTCATCGATAATATCTGGAACACCATTGCCACTTTCAGCAATACCCAGATCGTCATCACTCAGAGCACCATCGGTAAGGATGTAGGGCAATAGCATGTCCCAGGCGCTTATGGCGTGATTGAGGTGTCTATCCCAGTCGCGGGCATCACTATGTCCGCCAAAGGCATTGGGGTTTTCGGAATTGGGTAGGACGTACTGCGCCCAAGTGTCCGGAAACTGAACTTGGTCCCAATTGTCGCTCCAGTTGGGGTGACTGGGCCCGAAACTGGTACGGACGACCCGGATACCTGCTGGACTATTCTGGTTAACGTTGAACAGCGGTTGACGGGGAACACAAGGGCTATTGGGATTGGCATTAGCAGCTTGGCCCACCCGCATGAAGTAATAGCCCTGGGTGGAGACTTTGAATGGCTCGAAATAGATGTCCGAACGAATCTCAAATTCATCACTACAACCAACTCCTTCTACCGCTAATCGATAGCTGCCGGGGGTGTTGAAGCCGGTGAAGTCGACGTTCCAGACTGGAGACTGAATGAAGTCGTGACCGTCGTATTCGGTGCTGGAATTGCGCCAAAACTGTACTGTACCTACTTCAGTGGCGACTTCGTTGGCAATATTGACCAGAAATACCCGATTACCTTCAAAAGAAGCATAATCGCGCGGGCCAGCATCTCCCAACCAATAGTAGAGATCTGCAGATTTAATACTGCTTAGACTAGGGTAACCCACCGTATTGATGTGAATAGCATCGGAGCGGGAGCTTAAATAATTGTAAGTAAAACTAATTTGATTAGCATCAGCCTCGATATTTCCTGGGAGGTTGATGGTGTAGCTGTTACCTTGCTGTAAGGGACTGGGCATCTGTAGAATGACGTAATGCTCAGTAGTGTAGTCGTGTTGCCAACCGTTGGAAAATACGACCTGTTCGGTACCATTGTATTTGGTTTTCCTTGCTACGGACAGAGGAGCGATACCTGAGGTGGAATAGTTGCCATCATCCGTTGAACTGATCAGCCAATTAGCCGCTACATTGAGGTTGTTTACTGCTAGAGGGTCGCGATAGCGGACGATGTAGTTATTGTCCAGATCATCATAATTGTATTCTCTCAGGGAACCTGGTCCAACACCGTCATCGACGTAGAGGGCATCGCCATCTTTAAAGTGGATCATGACGTAATTTTGGTCGATCACCTTAAGCTCAAATACCTTACTGGCCTGCAGTTGGCAGATAGAGCAAAGTAGTAGGAAGAGAGCAAGGAAATAACTCCTTTTGGGCACTTTCATGTTTTTCAATTTTACTGGTGAATGGGCATAAATCTGGCGGGCTAACTATAGGAGCAGTAAGCAGCTAGTTGGATACCACTGGTTACAGAATGTGATCGCTAGTACGGCCCATATGGACCGACCAGTAAAGGAGTAAGTAGAAACTAAAGTGGGTTTTAAGTAGGTGTATAGCGAACTGAAAAGGACAAACTCAAGTCAAGAAATGAATGAATAGGGCTAGGGTATAAAAAAATGTTAACTGGCCTTTCCGTTAATTGGGTTGTTGATGGTATTGATTGATTGTTCAGTATTAAGGATGGTAAGCGGGGTCGTGGTAAACCGATCTTGGTAGGAAAACACCGGTCCTGGTATTTCCAGAAAGAAAGTAGAACCTTCTCCTTTTTTGCTTTCTACTCGGATGTCAGCCTTCATGGATTTAGCGAACTTCTGGGCCAGGTGTAAGCCCAGACCGTAACTCGCTTGATTGTTGCGGCGGGAATAGTGCTTAGCACCCATGACGAACAACTGTTGTATTTCGGCATTGGTCATGCCGCTCCCTTGATCCTTGACGGATAAGAGGAGACTGTTGACGCTCGGTTTAGTATAATTTCCTCGAGAGTTTTCACGCTGTGGTTCAGGGCTTAGACCTGCGGAAGTACTAACATTTTTAGAAAAATGAAGTGCCTCGAAATCGACCATGATGGTCTCGCCTGAATTGGAAAATTTGATAGCGTTAAGTAAGAAGTTGCGCAGGATAAAACTTAACATTCGAGGGTCAGTCTGGATGCCCCAGTCTTCGCAGCTAATATCCAGGGTGACTCCTTTGGCAATGGCTAGGTCGTGTAGATAGCTGACCTCTTGATTGAGTAAGTCGGCAACGGCTACTTCTTCTGGACTGTAGACGAGCTTCTTGCTTTGAAAGGCTGCCCAATTGACGAGTTGGTGAATAAGGTCTTGAAGATTGCCTAAGGAGTGTTCTACGTAGGCTAGCTCTTTGAGGTAGTCTGGCGGTAAGGCCGAAGCCTGGGCGCTACGAAGCTGAGTGATGCGGTTTTTGGACCGGGCCAAAGGGGCCTTGAGATCGTGACCTATTACGGCTAGGAGGTTGTTTTTAGCCAGATTGGCCTCTAGGAGACTAGCTTCGGAACGCTGTAGGGCATCACGAGAAGCTTCCAGCTTTTGCTTGGTGCGGTCAAGGCGCAATGCCCACATAATGGAGATTAGACATAGGCCCAATACGGCTAGCAGCCAATTGCGATTTTGATTAGCTTGAAGAAGAGCAACTTCTTTTTCTTGAGATAAAACTAGGGCCTGGTTTTCTTTCTGGGCTTCTAGGTAGTTGCGCAAAACGGTCATTCCGCCCGCTTGAGCCGTTCGTAGTTGTTGAGCATCTTGGATTTTTTTAGCTCGGTGGATGGCTGCATAAGCTTCGGAATACCGACCAAGGGCAGCGTAGGCTGGTGCCAGGTAATTGAGGCAAATGCGCTCGTGGTTGGGTAATTGATTTTGGAGTGCATTGTTGAGTTGTTGCTCCAATAGCGGTATGCCCAGCTCAAATTCTCCTCGGAGGTTGTAGAGGTAGCCCAGCTCGCTAAGGGTGAATTGGTTGTGCTGATCGACGGATCGGTTGAGTGAATCGGCCAGTAATAGGTAATGCAGTGCTTGCTCGTAGTCGCCCTGGGTCGTGTAGGACTGACCAATACTGGTGTATAGATAGGCTACGATATTGGGGGAGACTTTATTCAAGTCGAGCTGGCTGGCCTGATCATAATAGGAGTTGGCGAGATCAAAATCTCCATTGAGGCTGTAATAAAGACCGATACCTTTGAGTAATTCCAGCCGTAGAAAAGTGTATTTGGCTTGTTGTAACTCTGGTCTTTCTGTAATTAGCTCAATCCCCTTTTGTGCCATTTCCAGGCTGAGTTGTAAATCATCCAGTGATAAGTACACCTGGTTGAGATGGTGGTAGAGGGTCAGACTTAGCTCGGGGTAAGTGGCTTGATCGATACTCAGTGCTACTCGATTGTAAGCATTGAGAGCCGCAATGGGGTAATTTAACTCCCGTAAGGCGACGCCAAATTTGAGGAATGCGGCTTGCTGTAAGCTATCGGGGAGTTGAGAGATGGACTGAAAGGCCGCTTGCTGCCAGTCTTGATATTGGTCAATTTTGCCAGCTCGGAGATAGGCTATGGATTGACCGATGGCCAACCTGGCTAGTCGATCTTTGGCTTCCTGTTTTGGATGAGCGATTTGCCACCATCGTTTAAAATAAATAGTGTCTGTAGCCTCAATGTGTTCGAAAGAATAATCCCAGTACGGGAGATCGTCGCTGTAGCTAGCTTGTTCAAAGCTGCCCCCTTCTAGTTGTGCGTGAGCAGTCCAGGGTAAGCTAATCAAGTAAAAAAAGAAAAGCCATTGGCGAACGGAAAGGAAGGAGATCAACCGCATAGAAAGTAGAATTAGTTACTTACTGAAGTTGTGTTGCATGGGCGGTTGCAAAACGTAGCAAGCCTCCCCAACCGCTCACTTGTAACTTCTGGCATATCCTGGACCGATACCATTCGATCGTGCGACGACTGAGAAATAGCTGGTCCGCAATTTCTTGACTGGAATGACCTTCGGCGATTAAAGCCACGATCTTCAATTCTTGTCGGCTTAATAAATCTAGATGTGTGGCAGTGCTAGGGGAAGGGGCATCTTCAATGGATAGCGATAAGAACAGACTTTCTCCGCCTTTGGCAGCTTCCAGGCACTTGATGATCTCCTGCATGGGGAAAGACTTTTCTAAGCCAACTAATATGCCTTGTTTTTTGGCCTTGTTGATACGGTTGTAGTCGAGAAAATGACTATACAATAGAAATTGATGGCCGGCTAGTTTGCTTTGTGCTAATACTTCCCAGCCATTGATTTGTGGCATGTCTAAATCCAGGATGATAATATCAGGCTTTAGCTGGGCAATCTGCTGGATAGCCGAGTGGGGGGTGGTCGCACTGCCCAATACCTGGTAGGCCGGTAGTTTGTCGATGATGGTCGAAAGCCCCAGAGCAATGCAGGGGTGATCATCAACAATGAAAATTGTGCTAGGAGAAAAAGCTTTTACTGGCATACCGACTCTAATTATGAACCTGAAGGGCAGGTTGTTCCCGACAGGATTTTAGGCGCTAGATTTGGTATAACTGGAGCTAATTCGTAGCTGAGGCTTTCAATACTTATGTTCTCTAAGAAACGAAAAAGAATCAAGATCAGATGCCATTAACTGGGCATATCTGAAAAATCCAGTAGACATACTGGTGGGTGCATGCTGATAAAGACTCACCTTTGAATCGGAGGTCAATGAGAGCTCCCGATTAATATAATGTGAACTGGAGTATAGTTAGAAACTAGGCAGGTTTCTCCCCCAAGGAGCCTGCTTTTTTTATTGTTTTAGCCGTCGAAGTAACTCTTGACTTAGGCTCAGTTGGTGCATTACAAAGCGTCCTTCTGACACGCGGGTTTCTAAATTATTAACTAGGATTTCAGCCCGTTCACGTATATAGGGAATAGGAAATCCCAATTCCTCCATCTTGACTAGAAGATGGTAGTAGGCGTAGTCTTGAAAAAGCACCTCTGGCGGTAGTTGATCAGAAAAGCACTGGAGCATTTGAGCCATTTCGGCTCGTTGATCCTCAGTAAGTGAGAGATTGCAAAGCCGCAGGATCAATTCTCCTGCTCTGATTAGGTAAGGGTCAGTTTGAGTACCGCTGGGGCTAAACTGGTAGGTCTGAGGAGAGAGTGACTGCCACCAATCCAGGCTGCCTCTCAGATCATATTTCTGGGATTGAGGCGCTGTTTTTAACTCCTTGATTAGGCCAAGTTGCTGCCAGGATGCGCTAAAGGGGAAGTAGTCAAAATTCAGGGTAGTAGCTGCGCAAATAGGCCGTTGGCCATAGTTGGTGGCAATGAGATCCATTATGGTAATATCTGAGAGGCTGTAGCTACTTTTTCGCATGCGCAAAAAATGCTCGCTATCACTGCTTAGAAGAAATTTTGCGCTGGGCCAATCCACTGAATTTCCTGCCTGGAAGTCATTTGCGGGGGTGAGCTTGGATAAGCTCCTCAACCAATCTTTGGGGCTTGAATCTACTTCATCGGTACGCAGCATCAGTACCTGGCCTGCCCAGGATTGACGTTGCTCATCGGTGCTGCTAAACCGAATGGGCCCTCCAGGGAAGGAAACGGGAGCGGCTAGGGTTTGACAATAGCGAGGCAAATTGAGCAGGGCTGCATTGATTACTGCGACGTCGGTACGTAAACCTTCCGCTTCTTGTAAATAAAGCAGTGGGTAGGTGTCATTATCACCGTAGGTAAAAAGCAGCGCATCCGGTGCACAGCTTTCAAGCAGCGCACGCGCCCAAAAAAGTAGTAAGGGATCATAGCGATCAGGGCGAATCCAATCCAGAGCAGCTTCCCTGGAATGATATTGCATCAATTTGAGGTAAGCATCAATTTCTTCGTTGGTTGCTTTAGTGTCAGGAGAACCGACACTTAGTGGGTAATCAGGAGGAAGTTGGCGAAAGAGAGCCGTACTTTTTTCGTAGAGCTCATTGATTTCTTCCAATTGCTCTTCACTCAGCTTACGGCCAGCCCGTAAATCAAAGGCGACGGCGGGTTCCGGATTACCTAATACCTGTTCGATGCTTATTCTTTCGTAGATGGCATCGCTGTAGGCACGGGCCAGGAATTCTACTTCTTGATCACTTAAGCTATCTAGCTGGGTCAGCGCCTGGATGGCATCCTGGGTAGAGGCAGGATAGTTCCAATACAAGCGGTTATCCATTAATGCTTTTTTGTAGTGGAACTGCCGTTGAGTAGGGGAGTTGTCATTAGCGCTAGGGTTGTCGGACTTAGGAAAGCCTAAATAGATAAAGCTATCTTGTCCGTGGGCTTGCCAGAGCTGTGGCTCGGCAGTGACCGCTTGGCGATCCATACTTTTATGACCTAGGTAGTAGCCATCGGGTCTTCGGCTTAACTCCAGGTAGGAAGTGGCAGGAAGATCACTTAAGTCCAGACTCAGCAATTCTTCCATCACTTCATCAACGGATTTGAAACTGGGAAGCTCAAATTGAGTTGCTGAGGTTTGTGCCTGGCAACTTAGCAGGAAACAACCATAGAGGAGTAGGGTAGTGCGCATAATGGGGGCATAGCGTTAGTATTCTAAAGATCGTGAGATCAGAGAGATCTACTCCGTATTTGAGCTGTTATAACTATTGATTAACAATTTACCACTGCCTGGATTTTAGTGGCTCTTGCAGAGCCAACCTCTTTTTGGTGCGGATTACGCGGATCATCAGGATCAAAAACGGATGTTGGCTACGCCAACTAGCTTCCGGAGAGCGCTGTTGCTGGGGATTGGCCTCTCCACAGCCCTCTCCAGGGGGTAGAGGGTGTTTGATGCTAGATTGATCGGTAGATTCAGCACTTCAACTATTAATCAGTCAACACTCGGCAGCTATCATCTAACAACTAACACCATCCCTTTAATCCTTCCGCTTCGGTTTGATAATTAACCGCAGACTCTGGTTGTAATTGATGTAATTAATCACCCAGTTGATGAAAACAAAGACTTTGTTCCTGGTGCCCAAGATGGCAAACAAATGGACGATCAGCCAGGCTAGCCAAGCGAAAAAACCGTGGAAGTGAAAACGTGGTAGATCCACAACGGCCTTAGCGCGACCGATGGTAGCCATGCTGCCTTTATCGCGATAGCTAAAAGGGCGTTCAGTTTTTCCTCTGGCCAAGCGGTTGAAATTACGCGCCAGATTACGGCCCATCTGGATGGCGGTCTGAGCGACCTGAGGGTGCCCCTGTTCCCAGCCGGGCTCTTCCATGTAGGCGATATCACCTACGGCGTAGAGTCCATCGACTCCAGGAATGCGGTGAAAGCGATCAGTTTGTAGTCGGTTGCCACGTACAATACTCTCCTGGGGCAGCCCCTTGAAGAGTTGCCCGCTTACCCCAGCGGCCCAAATAACTTTGGTCGTAGGTATTGTGGAGCCATCCTTCATAGTGACCACCTGTCCGTCAAAGTCAGTTACCCGACTACCTAGCAGGACCTGGACACCTAGGCGTTCTAAGTATTGCTTAGCCTTCGCTCCAGATTTTTTGCTCATCCCCTTGAGCAATTGGTCACCAGCTTGGATGAGATAAATATCCATCTCTCCTTTGACGTTTAATTCTGGGTAGTCTTTAGGGAGTACGTGCTTGCGCATTTCAGCCAGAGCTCCGGCTAGTTCTACGCCGGTTGGCCCGCCGCCTACAATTACGATATCGACCAGCTCCTGACGGTCATCATAGCCTGGGGTAGTGACGGCACTTTCGTAATCGTCCAGGATCGAATTACGTAAAAATAGGGCCTCAGAAACCGATTTCATCGGTAGGGCCTTAGCGGCAATCTGCTCATTGCCAAAGAAATTGGTGTCAGCTCCCGTAGCCACAATCAGGTGATCATAGTTACAGTAGCCCTGTGGAGTTTGTATTTGTTTGTTTGGGGTATCCACTTCGGTAACCTCAGTAACCCGGATGTAGATGTTCTTCCGGCCGTGGAACAATTTACGGAAGGGAAAAACAATGCTACTAGGCTCCAAGCCCGACATTGCAACCTGATAGAAAAGTGGTTGAAATTGGTGAAAGTTATGCTTGTCGATCAGCACCACCTGGTAATGCTTGCGTGAGAGTTGGCGAGCCATTTTCAGACCGCCGAAGCCGCCGCCTACTATGACAACTCGAGGCATTTCGCTCTCGGGAATATTGATCTTGGTAGTACTGTTATTCATGCGCGCTAGCTCTACTATGGCAACCTGCAAATGGCTCAAAAGTTGACTCTCAAAGGTAATATCCTCTGCTATCTTTTTTGGCTACTTTTACGGCATGTTCGAACAGTTAACCCTCACCGTCGGCGCCTTGATTGGGCTCACGGTCCTGATCTCTTATCAAGCCTTCAGCAATCCCGATTTACGGGCCCAGTTGATCTTTCGCCCCACGGCTATTCAAAACCGCGGTGAGTATTATCGCTTTTTGACCCATGGTTTTATCCACGCCAATCCTACTCACCTTTTCTTCAATATGTGGGCCTTGCTCATTTTTGGACCTATTGCAGAGCAAGTCTTTGTTATCCGTCTTTTTGACTCTGTGCTGGTAGGTCGAATTGCATTCATCTTTTTCTATCTGGCAGCCATTGCTGCGGCCAGCTCTATCGATTATTTACGGCACCGGAATAATTACCACTATGCTGCCCTAGGAGCAAGTGGAGCCGTAGCTGCTTTGATCTGGCCCTACATTATGTACGCCCCCTGGAGCTGGTTCATTTTCCCTCCTTTGCCCGCCATCTTAATTGGTATTGGCTATGTCGCCTACAGCCATTATATGGATAAGCGCGGGGGCGGAAACATCGGTCATAACGCTCACCTCTGGGGAGCTATCTTTGGATTAGTGGCCTACGTGATCTTACTGCTTACCTTAGATGATGCCCCTCAGGGAATGCGGCTGTTAGACCAGTTCTGGTACCAGTTGCAACAGCCACAGGGCCCAGGATTTTTATAGTTTTTGTACTTCCGCAGGTCTGAGTGATATGAAAATTTGTTTCAAAACAAACAATTTGTTGTAATAAAAAACAAAATGTTTTATATTTGTCGTAGTTGCAAATTAATTCAACATGGCAAATACTAACACAAGTGCCCAATTTTGGGTAGAACGAATTTCGCTGGTGCTTAACTGGATGCGCCGCTACGCCTTTGAGCTAGTGCTGATCCTGATTATCCTACATATTTGTTTGAGTCGAGGAATCCGCTTTAATGTTAATATTCACGACCCTCAGTCCAGTCTGGTGCACCCTGCCTGGGAACTAAGTGCTCATATTCCGGCAAAGCAAGCTGGCCTTTTACCGATTTTTGATTGGGTGGCTAGCTGGTTTGATGGACATTCAGCACCAACTAGTTTAGCAATCTTAGGGCCTACAGCCACTATAGCGCCCTCTGCTGTTAATGTAAGCATGTTGGATGCTCCTGTTAATACACCAAGCAGCCCGGCTACTACGGCCATTAACTCAGCTACCGCTATAGAAGCTGGCGTAGATCATTTTAATTCTACTGCGGTAACGGATGATCCAGCCCCACATATTAACAATCTGACCATTGTGCTCAGCCCGGATTATATTCAACGACATGATTTGTCCTCGACCATTGTCACTGCCAAACGCGCTCGCCTAAAAGCTTACCTAGATACCTATGCTCCACTGGCGCAAGCGGAGATGCGCGAGCACGGTGTCCTGGCTAGCATCACCCTGGCTCAGGCTTTGTTAGAAAGTAATGCTGGTGATAGCCGCCTGGCTCGTCAAAGCAATAATCACTTTGGCATCAAATGTAAATCTCGCTGCTTGGGTTGTACCTGTCGCAATTACGGCGATGATACCCGCTACGATATGTTTCGCGTTTTTGAGCAAGTTGCTGATTCCTACCAGGAACATTCTGCTTTATTGCTGACTGCTCGCTACTCACGCCTTCATACCTATGGCACGGACTATGAAAAGTGGGCTCATGGCCTAAAAGCCTGTGGCTATGCGACCGATAGCCGCTACGCTCATAAACTGATCAAGATTATTGAAGGGCTGGGACTTGATCGCTATGATCGTATCTAGTTCAGCAATATATCCTAAATGATGGATCATTAAAAGTCAAGCTAGCCAACTATGGTAAAACGGTTTGCTACTCGAAAAAGCCTTTTTTTGTGTACGAATATAAATAATTGACAATCAGCTGTATGTGTCTCAAGTGATAGGTTTTTAAGCTTGAGCTCAGGCATTAAATCCTGAAACAACTGGGTGATTTGAACGCGCAATGCCTCGTTCTCCCGGCGAATTTGGTAGTGGATTAAGGGCAATGCCCTATTGTTTAACCCATAATTGTACTACCATGAAACCTATATTTTTTTTTGGCCTGATTGTTTACCTCATGTTTGGCACAGCTCAGGCTCTGCAAGCCTTGAACAGTGAAGATCTTCTGATCGTTACAAACGATGAATGTGAGGACCTGGAGGAAGCCATCGTTGAAGTGGAAGAAGACATTGAAGATTTGGTCAGCTCCTCAAACGATGAACCTAGCGAGTTGGAAGCGGTCGAATCTGCCTATACGGAGGCCCAAGAGGAACTAACAGCCATGGATGAAGCTGCGGAACAGGCCCGCGAAAACGGAAGTACTGATCACGGTGCGGATTATGTACGCCAGCGTAGAGAAGCGGAGCAGGAGCTGGAAAATGCCCGTATTGCTTACGGCGAATTGCTTGCGACCATCCATGCCTTATATCTACGCAAAGTCGAATTATTGCGACAATATCGCGAAGAATGTGCAGAGCGTTTTGCGGAAGTAGGCGGAGCTGCCGACTTAAACGATACAGAAGAAAAGGAAGAGGAATACGATGAAACCTTAGATGATCTGGCCGGAGAGCAAGCTTCCGATACAGAAGAAGATCTCGGGCTAAATCCGGAACGACAGCCTGGAGAGTCGGACGAAGAATACGAAGAACGTCTAGAAGAGGAACGCAAGGCGCTGCCCTGGTCGCCTCCTACACGTGAAGCAGGAGAGTCTCATGACCGCTTTCGCCGTCGATTGGCAAGATGGAAGCGAAACTTTGAGCGATCCAAGTGGGCTAAAGGGTTTTGGAAAAGAGTGGCTGATGGTATCGATGAGCGCTACCGCAATGCCGCATCAGCCGTGGATCCTGATCTTCCCGAGGAGGAAAGTGCCTTACCGCCTGATCGCCAAAGAGAGTACGTCTCCTCTAGGTTTCGTTTTGCTCTGGAGTTAGAGCGCACTAATATCGATTTTTTCCAGTTGTCCGGGCCATCCGAACTAGAGCGCATCCTCTACTCCGATCCACAACGATATATGGAATTACTGGAATCCGTGGGGGGAGAATTTTTAGCCTTCGATTTTTCCAACCTGGACCGCCTAGAACCAACTTCTCCCCATTATGGGCTATTGTATGGCTTGGTAGTTGGTAAGGCTATAGCTCCGCAGTTTGAAGCCAACTTGCGTATGCAGTACGGACGACGAACGGCTACCCAGGAATTCCCAATGAGCTTGTTTTTTGCTGATGGTGATACCCAAAGCTTAATGGGTAAATGGACCGCCAATCGACACAGTTTGAGGCTAAGCGGCGGCATGGAGTACCGGTTCGGAGATGGAAACCTACAGCTGCTGCTTGGGCCCCGGGTGGGCTTGGAACAAGTCAGTGGTAAGGATGAAATAACGATCGGTTCCACTACTTGGAGTGAGCAGGTACCTACTGAGCGACAAGCTTTCTATGGTCTAAGTTTAGGTCTACGGCAAGCACTGGGCGGATGGGGGTACAGCGAATTGCGGGCTAGTCTAGAACGCCAGGCTGCTTCTACCAATTTTCTGATTGGTTTACGATTTGGTTTAGGTCAATAAAGTGACCTTCAATAAAGTGACCTTCAATAAAGTGACCTTCAATGAAGGTAGCGCCCTGCTGATCCGCTGATCAGCAGGGCATTTTTTCGTCCTTTAGACACACTTCTAAGCTAATTTTGAATGAGCAGTCGGCCACTGAAGGATTCCGTGGCGGCCAAAACCCTTAGCCAGTAATTGCCGGCAGGGAGCTGGGGGAGTTGGATAGGAGTACTGGAGTCGGTAAGATCTGGCAAATGGGTGACGACCTGCCCTTGAAAGTTGTAGACAATCAGGTCAAAGGTGGAGACCCCGAGGGCCGAGTATCTACCCTGCACTTCGATTCCGTTTCGAGGGAATACCTGCGGAAGTACTAAACTAAATTCCCCCCTAGACGGATTAGGAGAGATATACAGCGGAGTGTAGGCAGCTGATGGAGTCAAACCGGTCAATAAAATGCTACCGGTCTGTGCATTAGTTTCGATGACTTCCTCTGCCAAATTAATCATAAAGTGTTCTGTGAGCTGGATATCCAAAGGATCATCGGGCAGTAGAATCATGTCTTCGACAACGATGATAAACTGGCCGAGTAATTGCGATTCATTGAGTACAGCTGGAGCCCGCCCCGCCGCTGCAAATTGGATGATGCCACTCGGGGGAGATCGACCGAACTCTACCAAGCCCGGTGCAGCGGCGACAAACATTAAGTCGGTGGCATCGGAGGCAAAACTAATACTGATAGCCTCCTCATTGATGAATTGAGGGTCGAAGCTGATGGTTAGAGCAACCGCTAATGGTTGGCGAGTGGGCGGAAAAATATCGGGATTGGGGATAATCAAGTTGAGGTCGGCAGTGATAATGGTTCCATTGCCGGCCGTTTCCTGGTCGAAGCTCAACTGTATTTCTGGACGTTCCTCTACCAAAAAGGTATCGGTGAGGGCATAGGGCGTAGGAGCGGGGAGGGCGTCGGTTTGCAAACTGTCGTAGTTGGCAACTATTCCGTCTAGATCAAGACTGTCGATCAGACCGTTGCCATCGGCATCTACGAATGCGAGATTGACCCCGCTTACAGGCAGGAAAGCATCCCAGAATTCAGTTTCCTGTGGTACCCATACCAGAGTAGCATCCGGGCGAGGTGGTCCCGTTTGTCCGTAGGCAACTGCTAGTGAGAGTAAATCAAGGTGGTTAGCTATCCCGTCGTTATTTAAATCTCCTGGAAAGATGAGTTGGGCTCCCAGAGAAAGATAGCAACCACTAAAGAGTAAGATGAGGGGGAAATACCGCATATTAAAGTGGTTTGGCCTTATAAGATACTCTTTTATGCAGCAATCTAAGCTGATCGTTCTACTGCGGGTGTTATCCAAGGCACAGTTACAATGGTGCCAACAAATGCTGCCAGCCCTACTAGCTGGGAAGCCGGAACAACTGCTGACCCTTTTCCAAGAGTTGCGGCACTTTGCACCTACCTATAAAAATGCAGGACTTCAGTCGGAGAAGCTGACTGCCAGTACGGGAATAGCTCCTGAAAAACTGGCCCGTCGCCAGAATGAGCTTTTGAGAGCACTTGAAGATTGTTTACTGATTAAGGATATGCTGGATGATCCTCTGGCCAGTCAGCTGCGCCTTCTGGAGATTTTCAACGAACTCGATTTGCCGAAACATTATCGACAGAGTGTACGGCGCGCTGAACGCAGCCTCGCCGATTACCCTTATCACGATTTTGAACTGCTGAATCGAAAGTTTAAATTAGCGGAACAGCGAGAGCGAGCCGAAGCGGATTATCGCCGCTCGCACAGTGAACGTCTGCAGGCTGCATCGGACGCACTGGATCGGTCCTATCTGGCGCAGAAACTGCGTTACTTGTTGGAAATGGTCAATCTGCGGCAAACGATTGATGTGCCCTATCGCCTAGAGCTGTCCGAATTGGTAATACAAGCCAGTAAACAAGCGCTTTTTGCCGACGAGCCATTGATCTTCCTCTACCGAAATACCCTGCAGTTGATGGAGGATCCGGAGAATGAAGCCTTATTCTTTCAGCTGCAAGACGAATTGGCCATTCGGGGGGAGCAACTACATCCTGAAATCCTTAAGCAGCTATACACCTATCTACTGAATCACTGTACTCGTCGCATCACCCGCCATCGTGATACGACCTATTACGAGCATTATTTGCGGTTGAATGAGCGACTAATTCAAGGCGAACGGTTGCTGGATCAAGGGGAGTTAGCACCCTGGCGATTCAGTAATTTAATCACAGTGGGTTTGCGCACGGGGCGCTTAGAATGGGCACGTAGTTTTTTGAAAAGCTACCGAGATTTACTACCGGACGACTTTCGAGAAAATACGTATCAATTTAATCTAGCGCATTGCCTGTATTACGAAAAGGACTATGATAATGCGCAGCGGTTACTCCAACAGTTGGTTTTGCGTGATTTATTGCTAGCGGTAGCTACTAAAAATTTGCTGGTCAAGATTTACTTCGAAACTGATCAGATAGAGCTTCTACTGCGTTTTTTGGAAAATTATCGACTGTACATCTATCGACAGTCGCTGGCCAAAGGTAAGTTGCGGAAGCAAGTAGGCAATTTTATAGCTACGGTACGCAAATTGACCCGCCTTCCTGAATACGGTAAGTCAGCCCGGCAAAAACTAGTGCAAGAGCTAGCCGTTGCAGGAGAAATCCTCGAGCGAGACTGGATTATTCAACAATTGGAATAGTCATCTTTTGCTTGGTTTTAGTTTGCCGAGCGAATTATTGAAGGTACCATACGCCTTGCCGTTTCCTCCCAACGTTTTTGCGGGAGGTAGTATTCTTCAAAATAATCTACGATGGCCCGAAAGTTCATGTAGCCATATTGTTCTCTTAGAACGGAAGAGTAGGGCTCCGCATCATAAGCCAGGCCAATCATAAAATCAAAGAAATCGTCGAAGGGCGAGCTTTGAAAGTAGAAATAGGCGTCATCCAACAATTCATCCCTTTCAATGACAGCAGCAGGAGCCAATTCTGTCAAATGAGTTGCAGGTCGCCAGAAACCAAGATCCTGTAGAGACTCAGGATTTAGTTCTTCCCAGCCCTGCGCCCGGCTGTAAGCTTGCATATCTGCCAGTAATCGATTGGCTAAACTTTTTTGTTCTTCACTTCGCTGTTCTGCGGTGCCGCTATAGTTGCCTAGGACTAAATACTCAAAACGGTCGCGATTGATAGCTAAAGCTGGTGTTAAATCACTCAGATTGCCGTCGTTCGCATTAATCTGATCAATCAACTCCGCTAGTACTTCCTGATCATGGATGGCAATTAGTAGCATTTGGTTATTTAAAATGCTGTCGCTGAGGCTGTCCAGGGCAAAATCACTCAGACGAACAACGAAGCTTTCTTCAGTAGTGCTGGCTGGGCGCAGCTGTATCCCGGTTTCTTCAGTTTGAAAAAGGTAGTGTACTTCCGCAGGTCTTACCTTTAAGTAATTCCAACTTTGACTCCTTGCTTCTCCATCGAAAAACACCTCAGCAGAATATTCATTAGGACAGTAAAGATTCAGAAAATCACCCGGACAATACATCGTTGAAAGCACCGAGGTGGAAAGTAAGCGGGGAGCTGGAAAAAGTTCTTCTGTTACGGCCAGAATGAATTCCCAGCCACCACCCGGTTTTTCTACGGGGCGAATCGTGTGAATGCCCGTCGGGCCGGCGATTTTGACGAAGTCCTCCGAGGAAGTAAAGCGGAATTCTCCTTCTAAGGTCACCTTGTCCCGAGGTTTAAGTAATTGCTCCTGGTAATATACTTCGCCTTTGACCAGGGCGACGTAAAAGTTCTGAGCGGCTAAACCAACTCCATACAAAAAGAGGAGTACAAGTAGGCTGGTTCTTTTCATTCTTCTTCGCTGTCAAGTGAGGGGACCACTTTAGGGTGGCGAAAGTAAAATCTGCGCAGAAGATACGCCATGATCTTGAGATAGATCAATAGCACCAGAATGTTAATGTGGATATTGAAAAAGAGGTAGGAAATGATCGTTCCGACGATTAGAAAAAAGGTATCGTCAATGCTGTCCGCCACTACTTTCCCCAGGGCTGTCTGACTACGTTTCCAGAGCCAGGAGCGCGTTCCCAGGCGTTCTTCCTCGTATATCCGCCAACTAAGCCAGAAGAAGAGCAACAGCAAAAATATGATCCACTCCCGCTGTACAATGGTTTCGTCTTCAACCAGCGTCAAGTAGGTATTGTGCACAATCACTGGTCCGGGCATCTCTCCAAATACCGTAGTATGCATATCGTTGTAGTAGTCCCCAATCACAATGGTCTTTCCTTCGAAGAGCAGTCGGATGTCGTTTTCCTCCCAAAAGCTGAATTGGAAAAGCAGGGAGCCCATCTCATGGATGTGATAACGCCCCTCTCCCCGTAAATCAAAGGGGCGAATCTTGAAGTCAATAATAGGATTGGATAAACTGGCCTTGCCGTTGATCCGCGTCCACCAGCCGGTTTGCCCTGATTCGACATCGTGTGATAATTCGTAGGCGACCAGGGGTAAGGAAGGATACTTACGGCCATGGTAGAGTGGGTATTTCATAAAATTATTATCCACACTCAGGTACATAGCGACGCCACTGGGCGCATCGAATATTGGCTGTACACTATCTACAGCTGCTTGTAGGGTACCGGCTACGACGATGGGGTAGGGGAAGCTATCTATCGCAGCTTGTAATTGACTATCCTGTGGCGACTCATGTTGGAAATTAACATCCAGAATGACCAAGGGGATTTCCTCCGTATAGCTACGAATGGCGTTCAGTAAATCTGCGATTTGCGCCCGGTCGGTAATAGCCGTGTGGCTAAAGCCGGTATACATTTCAAAAAGCGGGTCGATTTCGTTGACCAGTCGCTTAGAACGAGAAACGTCGATGTACAGAAAATCTTCCGGCGCAGGTTTGTCGTCTATTCCCAGGAGAGTCTTTTTGACCAGACTGGTCCACTTGATGAGGAAGGCCTCATCACCGAAGGTGCGGGGCATACTGAGCCAGAAAAAGCACAGTAGTAACATGATCGTAGCACTGAGACTACAAAAAAGGACAGCGCCAAGGCGAAGTTTCCGCATGGCCGAAAATACAGTATCGCTAGGAATACGATGCTTGCTAATCGAGCTTTCGCTCCGCCAATACGCTTTTCAAGGCCTTGTATTCATCAGACTGCCTCAAAAGCCGGGAGATGAAAAACAAAGGGATGAGCGTAAAAAATCCCCAGCTGTTCGCTACGACACTGTAGATGACAACTCCTGCCATGAGCCCGATCACCAAGGCGTGTAGTATCTCGGAGCGTTTCATGATTTTGGCTTTTTCGCGCAGTTCTGCGTCACTGAGTGCAGATAGTTCTTCAATAGTCATTAGAAAACTGATCGTGTTTGTTATTTAGCACTAAGATAGCCAAGCAAACAAGGTGTCACAGCAGGAGTAAGGTTTGAAACTGTTATGCGTCATCGGCAATTAACACGTTTGCGGGAATAAATACCTTCGCAATTATAGACGATAAGCTCTTTCCACGGGCCATTCATCCTCATAGCCGTTTCCCCATTTCTTGGTGGCCAGTTCTTCATCTGTAGACAAACAGGCATCCAGCTGCGCCTTGATTTTTGCCTCATCCATATCCTGTCCGATAATTACAATTTCAGTTTTTCGGTCACCGAACTCTTTACTCCAGTCTTGCTCAATCAGTTGCTGGTTTTCTACAAAAGCAGCGTAACGGATACGCTCTCCATAAGGCATACTGCTCCACCATAGGCCCGCACTATCTGCCCGTAGTGAGCCGCCTGCCTGGCCCCAGACTAATGCCTGCCCCGGGCGTGAAGCTAGCCAAAATAGTCCCTTGCTTCGAATAATCATGTGCGGGAAATCGTGCTGAACGAAATGCCAAAATCGGACCGGATCAAATGGCCGCTTGGTGCGATAGACAAAAGAGCCGATGCCATATTCTTCGGTTTCGGGAGTATGCTCGTCTTTTTCCAGTTCTTCTATCCAGCCAGTACTTTGCTCAGCTTCTTCAAAATCAAATAGTCCAGTGTTGAGAATTTCTTTCGGAGCTACTTTGCTGAAACTGGATTCAATAATCCGCGCTGTAGGGTTTAACTTGTGAATTGCCGCCTTTAAAATACCAAGACCTTCTTTAGTTACCAGATCAGTTTTATTGACAATAATTACGTTGGCAAACTCAATTTGATCAGTAAGTAGATTTACGATGGTCCGCTCATCGCCTTCCATATCGGTAAGCTCTCTATCCATTAAAGTTTCTGGACTGCCAAAATCCTTGAAGAAGTTAAAGGCGTCTACTACCGTTACCATAGTGTCGATATAGCTAAACTTTGATAGATCAATACTACTCTCCTCATCCACGAAAGAAAAGGTCTGCGCAACAGGGACAGGCTCACTGATACCCGTACTTTCGATCAACAAATAGTCGAAACGATTCTCTTTCGCTAAACGCTCAACTTCAATCATCAGATCTTCTCGTAGTGTGCAGCAAATACACCCATTGCTCATCTCCACCAACTTCTCTTCGGTACGAGATAGAGTATTCTCACTTTTCACGAGTTCAGCATCAACGTTAACTTCGCTCATATCATTGACAATGACGGCGACCTTTAAACCCTCTTTGTTATGTAAAACATGGTTGAGCAGCGTAGTCTTACCTGCGCCTAGAAAACCGCTAAGAACGGTTACTGGAAGTTTTTGAATTGGAGTCATTTCTGATTAATCTATAATTTTTGAATCTGCTTCCCCTACGGAGTAGAGCTTGGCTTTAGTTCTTTGAGCTAAAACCAAGCTTAATTTTGGGATGAATTTTCTACTTGTTTTAACCAATAGACAATATTATTCAGATGGTCTTCGCCATATAGCCTGACAAACTCTTTTGTCTCGCGGTTTTGACGGTCTTCATAGACCTTTAAACGGCTTTGTACAAACTGTCTGGTTAGAGGTATTTTACAATCATTAACGATGCAATCTTTCCACTCTTCAAAAGTCTGAGGTATCATGAAAAATAGTTTAAAAATTCATTAGTATCAATTCTCAATAAAATCCTGGTTTGCCCATTGACTTTGATGGGAGGACTCCGATGTAGTATAGGGTCTGCTTCAGGATATAAAGCTCCCTTTAGTAATACGATATCTCCAGTGGCCGCTTGTTGAACCTGCTGATGATCCAGCACAATCTCTTGATCTCCTGTTTTCGATTGTAATGCTTTGTAATTAACTATTTCATTAGGGAGCCACAGTGTCCCAGGGCCGGTATAAGTACAAAGCAGGCGGAGATCGTTAATGTCTGTATGGAATTTTCGACACATATCCGTCCGTACTGAGGCGAGAAATAATCGGAAGGAACTTGCTTTAGTAGTCTGCTTAAACAGCTGTATCAGCTGGGAGATATCCCCCAATAATTGGGGGCAGTTACTTAGCTGAATATCGAATAATTCCTTAAGTAGAACTAAAATTTCTTCATAGCTTCCGCTGGCTCGGAATTCAATTTCTTGCCCGCCTAGTTGATTTAATTCGGTACTTAAGTGCTCAATATTACGCCGGTAGATCGCAATATTCTTTTCTTTCAAGTGGATATCTTGAAGGATGGCAGACTCACTGCCAACGGCGGCGTTTATATAGTCGTTTGTAATGGTGATCATTAGGGGAGATTTTTAAACTTTATGAACCGCA
Source organism: Bacteroidota bacterium (assembly GCA_039030655.1). Taxonomy (GTDB): domain Bacteria; phylum Bacteroidota; class Bacteroidia; order Chitinophagales; family Saprospiraceae; genus Neolewinella. The sequence continues at coordinate 22,389 of JBCCDS010000051.1, forward strand.
GTGGATAGGCATTTTTTTAGCAAGTTTTCTATCCCTTGAACAGGTAGTTGTTTGCCAATAAATACGATAACACTTTGCCTTTTTTCATTGGGTTTCCAGGCGCGATGCTCTTCAAAGTCCATCCTTTTCCCCACGGACTGCAGGATGTACTGTTGTTCTTTTCCTTCTAGCCATATCACCCCCTTCATACGATAAAGACCTTTTGACTGGATAGTCAAGTAAACCAGCAATTGCTGGAATAGCCGGCGATATTCAAAAGGCTGGTCAAAAACGAAAGTGTGACTCGTAATTTCTTTGGTATGCTTATGATGATGGTGATGATGTGGACGCTGAACGGGGAATCCTAGACTAGCAGCTTCGGAATTGTTTTCCGTTTTGGCTTCAACTAGTAATTCCTCCAATTTTTGCAAACTACTACCTACTTCAATTACTGGAAAATACCCCTTCTGCCCACTAGCAATCTTAGCCAATGGATTGAGCTGCTTTAATTGCTGTTCCAGAAATGTAAGCTTATCAGCGTCAATTAAGTCAATCTTGTTGATCAAGAGAAAGTCACTATAGGTAATTTGCGGGAGTGCCTCTTCGGTTTCATTTAACTGCGCTTCAATCGATTCAGCATCAATTAAACAAATAATGGACTTTAGTGGAAAATGTTTTTTAATGACTGGATGTACGATAAAGGGCTGAGCTAATCCTGTGGGGTCAGCTACACCAGTAGCTTCAATAACGATTTCATCAAATTCATCCCTATATTCATAAAGCTCATTCAGGATGTCGTACAAGTTGTCATTTAGGGTACAGCAAAGGCAACCATTATTTAATTGAATAATTGTTTCATCGGGATGTAATACTAGTTCATTGTCGATGCCTTGTTCCCCAAATTCATTTTCGATGATGGCATACCTGGTGCTTTCGTTATTGCGCAGCAAATGGTTGAGGTAAGTTGTTTTTCCTGCGCCTAAAAAACCCGTCAAAATGGTGACTGGCTTGCTAAATGAACTCATAGTACACTGAGGGTTTTGGCATATTCCTGAAATTGTTCTTCATTCACTTCTATGTCTTCCCAGGTATCCAGTACCATAATTTTGATTTGGCGGTCGATTAAGATTTGAATCTCCTGGCGAAACTGCTCATAGTTATCGTAATGGGTATGGGCAATGCTATTAAAGCGATTCTGGAAATACATCACGGGGTTGAACCAGTAGGACGCACGCAGCAAGCTATTTCTTGTTTGGTTTTCCTGCTCTATCTTAACCACACTTGCTTTAGTAAGTTCATTAGCTAGTGAAGAGGAAGATTGATTCCTGGCCAGATTGATTTTAGTACTGTCATTGGCCACTGGGCTGTTGACAATCTCAGGGAATAGGGCAAAAAGCTGAGCCTGCAAAACCGAATCTGGCTGGTTGAAAATTGCTGTCCGCTCGTCTCGTTTGGCATCAATGAAATCAGCCATTAAGTTTGCCGGCATTTGTATGCTGACCCTCTGTTGTACTCCCGCAGGTACTACAAATACTAGTAATAACCAGATTCCTGCCATCAAGAGGGTATTTCCCATGATCGTCTTGCCTCTTCTAAGCACTAGATAATAAAGACCAGTCCAAAGTAACAGATAGAATAACCCAAAAAGCAACAGTTGCCAAAAGGCAACAGCAGCAGTTTTTAAGACTCCTGTCAGCAACGCACCATAAAACAGCAAGCCAAGATTGAGCACCACTAGGATACTCAGATAAAAGCCAACTCTTGATAGTAGCCAACCCTGGCTATTAGTAGTCTGAACTTCAATTAAGGGGAAAATTCCCTCCTCCACTTCTGCACTCTTCAAGTTGTACAGAAGTATCAGTAACAAAACTGGCTGAAGGAACAAAAAGACAAAGGCAAAATCCAGACTACTTGTCTGTAAACGCTCTGGATTCGCAATCTCCTGAGTCATGTCAGCATCCAAAGGACTTGCCCAAAAACTTACTCGCTTGTAATAGCCGTACTGCTCGGCCTGTCCGATGCTGTAGACCATTGCCGAAGAGGGCCGCTTAAAATGGTATACATTACTGTACCACACCGCCCAAAATGGACTGGTCACATCTACCCACGGACGATCTTCGGGGCCCTTTTCTCCCGCTTCATAGTAAGCCAGATAGGTGTTTCGATCCTCTTGCGCCTTTTGCTGAATGCGCTCGATCTCGGTCACTCGGTCATTATATAGGCTAGCGCCATTATGTAGTCCGTATACTGCCGCTCCCAGATACAGTAGTAAAGCCACCAGCTTGAAACGACTGTGTGAAAGATGCTTCCATTCATAAAGGTATGTACTTAGCCAACTCATATGACCCGTAGCTTTTTGCTTGCTAGTACCAATAATAAGTTGACTAACCCTACCCAAAGCAGTAGCAAAGCAACATCCGGGGCATAGGTGGGTAAGACCGATGAAAGTCTTACGGGTTCATACTCGAAATCTGCAACTGACTTAAAGAAAGTGTTATCCGCTTCCCAGCCCCAATCGCCCGTTGTAGAACCGCCAAAAGCGTGCTCATCGTTGAGTGTTTTGATAAAAACCCGGCGATAATCTTCTACCTGAAGTAAAAAGTGATGGTGATGTAAGTTATCGGTAGCTGCAAATCCTCGACTGGCATTTTGTAGTGAGACGAAAGGATTAAAGATGCCTGCCAGCTGGTAGCTGTTTTTTTGCCGCTCTAGGACGGTCCGCAGATTTCCGAAGTGCTTGTCCCATACCTGATTACCGTATTCTTCGTCGGCTTGCATGACCAATCCATCAAAATTAATTGGGAGCTGTGAAAGACTATCTACGCCGTATTCAGCTAGGGTTTGTTCCTCTAAAACCTTAGTACGCTCGTCGGCAGGATTGTGCCCGTCTAAGCCTTCAGCACGGTCCGCTCTCATTGCAGTTTGAAAGCTATTGCGGCTAGGAAGTTCGTGCCACCTTTCTACCGCACTCATTAGGATGCTGGGCACGAAGATGGTCCAGAGTATCCAAACTCCTAGCATCGTCGTAAGAGCAAGGGTAGCTCGTTGCCAGTAGGCAGACAAGAAGACCGTCAAACCACTAATGACGAAATAGTACAGGGCATACGTCAGAAAAAATAGCAGACTGCGGTTAAGCATATCAGTAGTGAAGGCTTGCAAGTAGAGTAGGGTGTAGGTGCCGATTGTTACCAGCAGCAGCCCAAGACCGTAAATCCAGACAGTAAGTGTCTTGCCCCAGATAATGGCTGTGGAGCTAGCGCCTTGTAGCACAAGCAGCTTCAGCCGACCACTCTGCTGCTCACTACTTACCGCGTGAAAAGCTAGGAAGATCAATAGCAAAGGCACAATGTACTGCAGGAGCAAAGAACCTTTCAGTTTGCCAAAGGCAGAGGCTGCCTGCATTTGAGAGGCTTCAGAGTGAACAATTTCATTTTGTACGTGCCCCTCTACTCTAAGTACATTGCCGGTCACGCCGTTCACGCCCTCATCTAAACTGCCCAGGAGACTGCTAGGCTTAAACACGTAAGTACCGTAGTGAGCTGCGCTATGTGGATTCATGCCCTCGATGTTCTCCCACTGTGCGCGAAGATGAGCTTTGGCTTCCTGTTGGGCGGCTACCTGACTTTGCGTTTGTTGATGCCCCAAGAAAACGGACAAAAAGAGTATCCCCGCTAAGCCAAGACTAACCCCTAGCAAGGCGCGACTTCTACTTAGAAAGCGCCATTCGTTTTTTATGATTTGCCACATAGCTAGAAGAATCACTAGTTTTTCATATACTCCAAATAGAGCGTTTCAAGTTCGTTGGCACTTATATTGGCACTTTCCAACTCTTTGACCAGTCTTCCTTGCTTGAGAATACCTATGCGATGGCAAACCTCCCGCACGCGGAAAATATCATGTGAAGCCATTAAAATACTGGCCCCGCCTGCTGCTAACTTTCTCAAAAGATCCGATAGCTCATTACTGGCTAAGGGGTCTAGGCCACTGGCCGGCTCATCCAGTAAATACACTTGCGCTTTTTTAGCGTAGGCGATAGTAATTCCTACCTTTTGCCGCATCCCTTTCGAATATTCCGAGACCTTTTTTTCGTGTGCTTCTCTTTCTAGGCCACAGTCTGACAGCAATTCATGTAGTTTTTGCTTGCTGTACTTCAAATTAGCCAAGCGGCAGAAATAGTCCAGGTTTTCTAAACCAGATAAGTAAGGGTAGAGATTAACGTTTTCGGGGATATAGCCGATAAGTTGTCGTACTTCCGTAGATTTTTTCGTCACGTCCATTTGACGAATGCTAATCAGGCCTGAATCAGCTTGGATAAAACCTAGCAGCATGTTGATGGTAGTCGATTTCCCCGCACCATTTGCACCCAGTAAACCCACAATCTCTCCTTCGGCCACCCGCAAACTAAGATCTTGCACCGCTGGCACTCCCTTAAATGACTTGGACGTATTTATAATCTCTATCATAGCTTGGCATCCTTAGTGAGATGTAAGTCAAAGATAAGAAATTCATTTTAACGCAACCGAGTTGCAATAGTAAAATTTAGGATGATTGAATTTTGTATTCCTAAAATGTCGAAAAAAATAAAATATGGCAAAAGCGGGCTAGGGTGAATATTTTTTTTGCATTGTCGAGCTATTTTATATCTTGCTGCCGCGTCCTGACTAGAATTCAGAATTATGTCAGGCTTTTCAACCTCAGTACAGCTTTAATTTCATTCATTCACAAACCTGTACTAAACAACTATTTACATGTTTCGAACATCATCACTCCTAGGAGCAATTGCGCTCCTATGGGCAAGCACTCTCACTGCCCAAACCAACAATTACTACTGGGCCGACGATAAACAAATGGACCTGGCTGCTAGTAGTACCCACTTCATCATCACTGCAGACGATCCCAGTATTCTCACCACGGCTCGGTCGGGCAACTTAGAAAAGTACGAAAGCTGGGAACACAAAGCTTACGCAGTGGCAGAATCAGACCGATCGATCACCGCCGCCCAACTAATTATCGAACTTGGCTTCGATACTGATGAGGTGCAGATCAGTCCGGGATACGCTCTTGATGACGGCTTTGTCATTTACCCTACCCGAACTATAGTTGCCCAACTCATCGACAAGGATGATCGCGACGCTATGGTCAGAATGACGGATAGATACGATGTCAAATCCATTACCGAAAGATTTGGAACCTATCGTATCGAACTAGCGGATGTCTCAAAATCCCTAGGGGCTGCCAATGAACTGCAGGAAAGCGGTTTGTTTCATTTCGCTCATCCTGACTTTTATGCTCCCATTGAGCGTTATCAAGTCAGCGACCCGCTGTTCAGTCAGCAGTTTCAGATGAATAATACGGGACAGACCCTAGACGGGGTGACGGGTGCCAATGATGCTGACTGTAATGCGCTGGAAGCATGGGGGATTTCTACCGGCTCCTCGGGTACAACCGTCGCAGTCATTGATGACGGTCTGGAAAATCACGAAGATTTTAACAATAGCTCAGGCCAGAGCCGCTATACGGCAGGCTTCAGTCCGGCCAATAACGGTAATGGTAATGCTGTAAGCGGTAGCGCTCATGGAGTATCCTGTGCGGGATCGATATCTGCTAGCCACAATACTATTGGCGTGCGCGGAGTAGCTCCTTTAGCCAATATGATTTCTGTCAACATTTTCGTTGGCGGTGAATCTACCCAGGATATATCCGATGGTATTACCTGGGCCAAGAACCAAGGCGCTGATGTGATGAGCAACAGTTGGGGCTATACATCCTGTACCGCCAACTTTTCTAATATCAATAACGCAATTGCAGATGCCAATGCTAACGGTCGTGGCGGTCTAGGTTGTGTAATCGTCTTCGCTTCCGGCAACGGCTACAAAAGTTGTGTAGATTATCCAGGAAACAACCCTAATGTTATTGCAGTAGGTGCCTTTGCCAATACTGGCATTCGTTCGGCTTATTCCAACTATGGACCAGCGCTAGATATTGTGGCTCCTTCTAATAATGTTGGTGGCCCCGGTGCTGGTGTTCGGACAACGGATCGCATGGGTGGTCCTGGCTACAACAGCACTAACTATACTTCCAACTTCGGAGGGACTTCTTCTGCTTGCCCCGTCGTAGCAGGAGTAGCTACTTTGGTATTGGGATATAATGCAAGTCTAAGCTCAGCTGAGGTTAAGAATATCCTCTATTCTACCGCTATCGACATGGGCCCTGCTGGCGACGATAACGAATATGCCAACGGACGAGTGAATGCCTTCGCCGCCCTACAGGCGGCCGGTGGTAGCGGCCCAACTTGTACCGATGGTGTCCAGAACGGTCAGGAGACGGGAGTAGATTGTGGTGGCCCCAGCTGCCCCAGCTGTCCGACGGGCTGTAACGGAACCGAAGTAACGCTGTCCATTACCCTCGATAATTATCCAGAAGAAACCAGCTGGGTAATCACCAATGATGGCGGCTCCGTGGTTGCCAGTGGCGGCACCTACGGTAGCTCCCCTGACGGCTCGACCATCACGGAGAGTATCTGTCTGGCTGATGACTGCTATACCTTTACCATCAATGACAGCTACGGCGATGGTATCTGCTGTAGCTATGGTAATGGTTCTTACAGCTTGACCAACGGTGGAACCGTTCTCGCTAGCGGTGGAAACTTTGGTGGTAGTGAAGCTACCGACTTCTGTATAGGTGGCGGCGGCCCTGATACGTCTCCTCCTACGACACCAACTAGTTTGACCGTTAGTAATGAGCAGGATACCCAGGTAAGCCTCTCCTGGAATGCGTCTTCGGATAATGTCGGGGTTACTGCCTACGAAATTTTTGTGGATGGTGGTGCGATTGGTACTACCGCAGGTACTTCCGTCAACGTAACTGGACTGACCGCCTGTACCAGCTATAATTTCGGAGTTCGGGCCCTTGATGCTGCCGGCAATGCCTCAGGAACTGCTTCTGCCGTAGGTTCGACTACCGGTTGTTCCGGTGGTGGTGGAACACCATTCACCGAAGCCTACTTCTTTGAAACTGGTCTCCAAGGCTGGATCGATGGAGGTGGCGACTGTACCCGTCGCAACACCAGCTTCAGCTGGGAGGGTTCTTACTCTATTCGTCTACGGGACAATAGCGGTACCGCTTCTTCCATGACTTCGCCGTCTTACGATCTGGCGGGCTTGGCCAGTGCGACCATTAACTTCTACTTCTACCCGAATAGCATGGAGAATGGAGAAGATTTTTGGGTGCGTTACAACGATGGCTCTGGCTGGCAGACGATAGCCACCTATGCTAGTGGAAGTAGTTTCACTAACGGGTCTTTTTACTCGGCCACCGTCACCCTGGATGCTGCTTCTTACAATCTTACTGACGGTGCCCAATTCCGTATCCAGTGTGATGCTAGTGCGAATGGCGACCAGGTTTACATCGACGAAGTCACGGTAACCGGATCGCTGACCTCAGCGGCAGCTACCACTCCATTAGTAACGATCCACGAAATTCCAACTATCCGGACCTTTGATGCGACCAATCTCATTGAGGCCGATGTGGAGCTCTTCCCGAATCCTGCTTCAGATGCGGTAACCATTCGCGTCGCTGATGAGATTAGTGAGGTTACAGTCTTTAACCTACAGGGTAAGCAAGTGCTCAATCGTCGCTACGAAAGCGCAGAACAAGCTAACTTAGACGTAAGCGCCTTAGCTGCCGGTATGTACTTGATTAATATTCAAACTGACGAGGAAGTACTAACGGAACGCCTGTTGATTCATCGCTAAATTCCTGCGACTATAATCACAGAATCTACAAGTCCCTGCCGCTTAACCGTAAAGCGGCAGGGACTTTTTTAGGTAGGATCTTTAGCCAGGATTAATCAAGTGGAATTCCTACTGCTAATATTTGAGCCTGTAGTTCCTGAATATTGATTTCCTGAACACTAGTGTTGTTTTCCAGAGCAAGATTAGCCGCAAGGCCGGATATTTCTCCTAAATGCATCCACGTTGGTTCAAGTCGAATAGCGGAAAAAGCTACGTTACTTGCCGAAATACAAACGGGTACCAGCAGATTGCTGCATTCCTCTTTTTTTGGAGTGATTGCTCGATAGGGAATATCAAAGCGCATACCTTCCTGCCACATTCTACCTTCATTAATAAAGCTGCTACTATCTACCGCGTAGCGTGTTACTTGATGCGAGTCAATATAATGCGAGCCAATATGGATGACGTCTTCCTTTTTGCGATCCTCAGTTACATCCTGTTGGGTTAGAATATATGCTCCGATCATCCGTCGTGCTGCTCTGATGTACAAATACCAGGGCCAATGATCATTATCGACCCACTCGTCTTTGCAAAATCCAAACGTGGCCATCTTGTCGCTCATAGATGCTGGCACTCTTTCGTCAGTTTGTAAAAACCAGAGCAGACCATGTGTGTAGTCGCGATATTGCTGATGGATAGCTTGGCGTCCTTCAAAACTAGCTTCAGCCCAGGCGATTTGTGCCCCAGGAATACTCATAGAGACATAAGCAAATTGGCGGTTATTACACTCTCGTTTTAAGGAGTTGGGTATACCGTATAACCCGAGTACATCGCCTAAACTAGTTACATAGCCGGCCTGAATACAGCGAGCGAGTAACTCATACTGGGTAGCGTCATAGGTAGCTGGTTTTTCAATAGGGACCCGATTAGCTGCTTCAGTCGTTAGATTAAGTCGAATATTGTAACATTGGGGATACTCGCTTGCTGAAAACTCGACTGGCAATGCTCCCGTCATAACATTCGGCAATAAGTGCCCGGCATCGTCAAAGGGGGAGACCTCTACCTTTTCGTCCATATAACGGACTCCAGCCTTGGATTCATTGTAAGTATCTAGTGCTTCACGGCCCACTGTATACGAAACGCCTGCCTTAGCCATTAAGTCTCCTTCGTAAGTGGCGTCAATAAACACCTTTGCGGTATAGCTTATTCCTTCTTGAACCTCAATGGCAACAATTTTGTCATTAGGCTTATTTATTCCGGCTAATAATTGTTCGTACAATACAGGAATTTGGTGCTCTGCTAGCATCTCTAAAAAAACCTCTTCTGCTAGGTGGGACTGCCAGATCCTCGGCTCCGGCCTATCCGCTTCGATTGTCCCACTTCGCCTGGCCGCTTCCGCAGTAAATACATCACACAATCCCCCCAGGGTGCTTCGATCCATATGCTCGCCCTCATCCCGATTTAAGCCACTGGTACTTAAGCCGCCCAGGTGCTGAGTTTGTTCCAGTAATATAACCGAAGCTCCTCCTCTGGCTGCGGAAATTGCTGCGATAATGCCACCAGGCGTACCCCCATAGACGACTATATCATAAGTGGGACGATCTTGCTCACACGAAAAAGCGGATAGAAAAAGGATAGGTACGAATAACCATGATACTAATGATGCCAAGTTTTTCATTTTGCAACGCTCTTATTCAGCATTTTACATGCTTGTAATAGGATGATTCACGAGGACTAAGATACTGTTTGGATAGTAGGCAGAATTGAAGCCGATTCAACGTCTAGTTTTCCTTCAATTCATATTGTGTTTTCCCCTATACTCGGATGGACTTAGCCCTTCCTTCTTGTTGAACAATCTGGAGAAATATTGTGGATACTCAAAGCCCAATTCGTAGGCTACTTTTGCAACGCCGTTGAGATTTACAACAGTTCTTCACTTTGTCTATGTCGAGTTAGGGGCAATTGACATTTTTAAGCATTTATGGAAAAGAAGTATACTTAAACATTAGCCTTGTTGATCAATGGAATTACTTCCAGGCCAATCAATTCTATGGACTTCATTAATTGCTCATGGCTCAATAGCGGATTGTCCATTTGGAAGGTGAATCGATCAATTCCTCCAAGAGCTTTAGCGTGCCTTATGATTTTTTTTGCTACACTTACCGAATCTCCAAGGACCAAGGCACCTCCTTGGTCTGATTGAGAATTAAATCCTCCACGAGTGACAGGAGCCCAACCTCTTTCCTGACCTACTTCGTTAAACATCTTGGCATATCCCGGGAAATAAGCATCAAGAGTTTCCTGCTTGTCCTCTCCAACAAAACCGAGGGAATGCAACGAAATTTTCATTCCTTCTTCGGGGTGACCAGCCTCTAGGTATGTCTTTTTGTAAAGGTCTACCAGAGGGCGAAACCTGGCAGTTTGCCCCCCAATTACGGCAACCACTAGAGGTAACCCTTGCTGACCCGCTTTAATGAAAGAAGATGGAGTGCCACCAACCCCCCTGTAAATAGGTAAACTTCTTTGTAATGGTCTCGGATAAATAGGTTGATTGTTTAATGAAGGGCGAAACCTGCCAGACCAAGTGACGAATTCATGGTCTCTGATTTTTAATAGTAAATCCAGTTTCTCTTCAAACAAGTCGTTGTAGTCTTGAAGATCTAATCCGAACAGGGGGAAGGCGTCTGTAAAGGAACCTCTTCCTGCAATGATCTCAGCCCTGCCTTTAGAAATTATATCTAGGGTGGCGAAGTTCTGAAAAACTCTTACCGGATCAGCCGAACTTAATACAGTTACTGCACTTCCTAATCGAATTTGTTTAGTTCGTGATGCTGCAGCTGCCAGGATAACGGTATTTGCCGAATCGAGGAATTCTTTTCTATAATGCTCCCCAATAGCATACGAGTACAACCCCATTTTGTCCGCAAATTCGATACGGTCTAAAAGTTGACTCATATCTTTTGTAGGGTCACTGAATGTCCCTGTATCAGGATTCAGCGTTGCTGCTGCAAAACTGTCAATTCCTACTTTTATCATGAAGATAATTTATAGTGCCAATGATCTCAAAATGGGTGTTTAGAATTTTAGAGATGCTGTTGGGGCAATAAAGAATATATTCTCAGAACTCCCACTGTCATCAATAAATGACCCAGTCAAAAAATAGTAAGTAACCAAGTCAAGAGAAATATTCCTGTTGAACTCATAATTAATTAGTAGGCCAAAAGTCTCACCTAGAAATGTATCGCTGCTAGCGGTAGCTGGTCTGGAAAGAAACCGAGGAGGTCGATAAAATCCATCAGAAGTTTGGGTCCGAAAAAAGAAAGCATAGTCAAAATAGACGTATAAATTTTTACTTGGTCGAATACCGACATTTGGGTGAAAGCTGAACATATTAGCGGGAGTATTTACAGAGGCCAAACTATATATACCCGGATTGACAAAAATAGGGTTGAAAGTACCTATTCTGTTGTCTCCTGTTTCGCGATCTCCGCTAGACCAATCCAGTTTTAGTCCAATCTGTAGTTTCCACCTACGGTTGACCAATAAGTATTTCCAATCCGTTTCGAAGTTATAAGCAAAAACATCGCTGTTGCCTAGTTTACCTGATTGAAATATCAATTCTGTATTATAGGTGAATCTTCCGAGTGAACCGTAAGATCGCAGACCGAAAGAATGTCTAGTCTCTTCAGCTGATACATCATTAAATGCTGAAAGATCGGAATGAAATCCCAGGTAGTAAAGGTCAAGGGACCTTAAATTTTCATGCAAAGACGTATTCAGGTAAACACCCCACAGTTCTGGGTTAGAAGTGTTGGAATTAAAAAGGGTAGATGCGTTATCAAATGGATTGGCGGAGACTCCCACTTCCGCACCGTAAAAGACATCAATTTTAGTCTTTTGAAATTGCATCCTAACTTGTCCCATATCAAAAGACCTCCTAATATTGGGCCCATTCCTAATCCCTACCAGTCTGGAAGCACCATATCCGATCTCCTGTCTCCCTAATCGTAACTTGATCATTCTGTCCTCCCCATCCAAAACTTTCCAGTCGATGAATGCCTGGTGAAGGTCGATATCGTCTGATTGTAAAGTAACTTCTCCAGCCGACGAAAACCCATGGTAGAATTCAGTAAATAGTTTGACTCGATTATTGAAATTCAATGCAGCATGAAAGTCGAGTCTTTGCAAGTAAGAGGTCTCATCTTCTGTACCGAAATTCCCATTTCTGGTATGATCCAATCTTGCGCGATAGCCACCACCTAAGGTGAGGTAAGTATCTTGGCTGCTGCTAAGCGGGATGTATTTGACTTCCTTAAGGAAGAAGTCCGTACTGTCATTATTATTGAGACTGGAGTAGTCTTCCTCAGCTCTAGTTGTTAATATTAATGGGGCTTCCGAGTTATGCTGTTCATCTGTCTGGGCAGCTACACTTTGGCAAATGAGCAGAAAAAAGAAAATCCTAGTTATTAAGTACCTCATCATATTTTACTTTTCTTAAGCGCTCAATTCGTCAAAAAAGGTAAAATGGCATTCATGATTTCTACGGGCTTTTCTTCCACCACAAAATGCCCACAATCAAGCTCTAAGAAGGAAACTTCTTCGGCCTCATTTTTCCAGATCGTTGGATAATCGAATTCTCCGGTATTCGATTGTCTTCCCCAAATCACTAGGGTAGGAGTCTTGATTTTGACTGCTGCGTCCTCCTTATCGTGAATAATATCTATTCCTTTGCTCGCTCGATAATCTTCACACATGGCGTGAAAGGCCTCATTATTGCCGTTTGTGGTTGCATAATCTTCACCGGCTTCAACATCTGCTCCCGCAACCGACTTCACAAATGAGTCAGCCTGAGGTCCCATCAATTTTTCCGGAATAGGATATGGCTGTGACCAGAATAACCAGCTCCAATATCGGTTGGCGACCTTCCCGTTAATATGCTCCCATACATAGGTGGCTGGTATGATATCCATAATTACCATTTTCTGGACTTTCGAGGGATAGTCCTTGGCCAGTCTTCTGGCTACGTGGGAACCTCGGTCATGGGAAGCAATGAGGAATTGATCATAACCCATTGCTTCCATAAGTTCTACTTGATCCCTGGCCATTCGTCTCTTGGAGTAGTCATCTTCAAAAGGCTTGTCACTCCGTCCATAGCCTCTTAGGTCAGGGGCTATTACTGTAAAACTTTCAGCGAGTTGAGGGGCCAATTCTCTCCACATAACGTGGGATTCTGGAGCACCATGGAGTAATAGTAATGGGGGCCCATCACCCCCTATAATCGCGTGGATATTTATACTGTCAATGATCATATCTACGTCCTCAAATCCGGGGAAGAATGTTTCCGTGGTGGATCTTATAGATATGAGCTGATCTTCTTCTGAAGGAACTATTACCTCCTTCTCTTGCTTTGGCGTCTGTTGAGTACATGCTGCCATTAGGATACAGGTCAGGATTCCAATCCAAGGAAACTTTTTCGAGCTGAGCATCATCTTAATATTTCTAAATTTATAGATTTGATCAGTCCTTCTCGCTCATTTTTCAAGTTTCCAGCTTGGTGATCAAATAGCCCATTAAGATTATTTCCTGAAGGATCTTCTAATCTGGAATGGACGTATAAGGTATAATGACCTGGGATCCAGCTTTGATCAGGGTGAAAAAGCCATGCTGACTCATTATTGGCTATTTCAATTCGACCTGTAAGAGGGATATTTTCTTCGTTGACTAACTTTAATCGCTGTATCAGAGATAGCCGATCTAACATTTTAGGAAACCTAACGATCAAAGGACCCTGGTTACCAGCTTTTGGTAGATCGAAAGTCCATAGGTCTGTATTGGGAGGCATTAGGTCTTCTTCATTTACCATAAATATTCTGGTAAAAGGTACAGTTCTTCGGCCCTCAACATCTTGCAATGCCCCAATTGTTAATTGATAGCTCTTTCCGCTTATTAAAGCTCTCCCTCTTTCTTCGTGTGATCCAAGACCTGTTTTTACTCTAGAAGGGTCCAATAAAAGCGTCAGTTGTGTTTGCTCATGATTCCATAGTTCATGAACATTGTTGAAAATTGCACCGACTATTTCATCTCCATTTTCATTCTTCAGCTGTATTTTTTCGAGGTTTCCGATTGGTTTCATGGGATTTGAAAAGTGGATATACAATCTCAGCAGATTTGCAGCAATAGTATCAGAGGAGGGAAATACAGCAACTACTTGTGGTTGTATTTTCCTGCTGGCTTTACCATTTTTTTGGAAAAAGAATAGAAAAATAGAACCGATTAGAATTACCGCCAAAAGAGCTTTCTTCTTCATTTAGTTTCGGTTCATTCCCTCTGAGGTCAGTTTTGGATAGCCCTCCATTTGCTTGACCATGTCGTGGTATTTTTTAGTTGGCTCCTGTGACTCCGGATATCGATAATCTGGGAAGTCATATTCGGAAATGAAATCGCTTAGCCTTAAAAATGTCCCGGTTAATTCGGAAACCAGGTCGATCTCGCCGGTATCAATATTCCTTCTAAGGACAGCTAGCATCTGGGGGTTTTGGATATCAAGCTGCATCACATTTGCCGTGGGTATTTCTTGGATGCCTTCGAGACCCGTCGCAAACATAGCCCGCTGACCTACCATTCCATCGCCATTAGCCCCAGCTTCAACCGAACTCAAGGGAATCATCGAGCCTCCACGATTCTTGTGGGTGACGAGTAGACTTTTACTTATTGTTCCATCAAAACCCTGGGTCGTTACCACTAGCATATCGATTGGTGTATTCCCATATCCAAGCTCTGCAATGGTTTTTCCAGTGATTGAAGCAGCTGATTGGATCTCCGTAGTGGGTATTGTCACCAAAGGAGTGCAGGTATAGCTAGCGATTAAGGTAGAAGCTCCATTCAAGTCTTCAAAAAGCATGGTGCGAATAGGGGCTCTGGTTTCATTTTGAGTATGTACAGCATGATAGATCTCAATGCTTTTTACCGCTTCCTGAGTATCATCAAAAGGATAGGCTATTTTCCTAAGATTAGAAGCGAAGTCGCTATTAGTAAGTCCTGCTACGTAAATGAAACCGTTATGATAGTCGATGTCCGTAATGCTTAAAGCACTTGCGGGAGTTTCTTCCCAAAACAAGAGATCATCAGAAGCTGGATTTTTTAGGGTAATGCTTGTACTATTGGATGAATTTACTTCCAAGAATCGAATAGCTCCTGTTGCTGGGTTTACAATAGTTATTACCGATTTAGCGTCTGGCTGAGGACCCAGCCTAATTGCTACATAAGCCTCCTGACTAAGCGGATGGATTTTCATGTCCATCACGATAAGCTCCCTAGGGGCGATGCCAAGTTTTTCGGAAATCATGTGATCAAATCCTTCCATATTATAAGGTACCGGATCGCCTATGGAGATAGCTTCAGTGTTCACTGCATGAATAGTAGCTTCTTTGCTATTGCCGATGAATAATACATTATCCGGCCCAAAAGCTAGCACAGTTGCTCCAGCTATGGTTTGCTCCTCACTAATTTCCGCAGTTTGTTCAGCGCTGATTTGTAGCGTTTGATTGCAACTGATAATTAGTGCAACTAATGCTAGAAGAAAAAATATTGTATTAACTTTCATAATGAAATAAATTAGTTTTCACTAAGATGATTTAGATGTACTTGGAATTTACTCTTTTGAATCTCGAATGCAGCTCGTTGCACTTCATCCACAATTCTCTGGCCCTTGAAAAAGTGATTAAAAGAAGGTAAATGGAAGTCTGCTATAATTTTGGCTCCAAAGTGAGGGAAGAGCTCTTTCGAGACTCGGAGTACGTTGCTCATAGGTCTTTTACTGGGACTTGTAGATAAAAGAAACATGGCTTTTCCTTCCCAGATTTGCATGGGTTTGTCTAAAGGGATTCGAGACATCCAATCCCATAAGTTTTTGAAAGCTGTGGAATGTAAGCCATTGTATTCTGCCAGGGAAAGGATAATAGCATCAGATTGCTTGATCAGATCGTAAAATCGAAGCGCATTTTCAGGTATCCCTACCTCTTTTTGAAGATCAACGGAATAAAGAGGAAGTTCGAAATCGTTGAGATCGGCAATATTTATTGCTACATTTTCCAAACTGCTTGCAGCAAAAATGGCAAATTTTTTATTGATGGAACGGCTACTGTTTGAGCCTCCAAATACCAGCACTTTTTTCATTTTGGACTAATCATTTCGTAGTAATTCCTCAATTTGCTCTGGGGTGATTTCAACCTGAATCGGTTTGATCTTACCTCCTGAAATATAGAGGCCGCTCTTTTGAAACTCAGTGCCAAAGGCGGCATTGTAAAGTTCGTTGGCCCCGTGATCGGGACTTTTGAAAAAGATGTTTCGGATGGGCTTGAGTAACAAAGGCATGCCGCTTCCGGCAGTCATTTTTGTTTTGATCGCGCCAGGGTTTACGTGTACAAATCGAACCTTTTCGTGCTGCTTGGCTAGAGCATTCATTAAGGCCACCATAGTGATTTTGGAATCCATATAGGAGCCCATCAATTTGCTGAACTTCGCAGGTTTTTTGAAGGCAGGAATATCAAGCGACTTTTTTTTATTTAAAGCGGCGGTGGCTGTACTTACTACGAAGGGAGTTTTTGACTTTTTAAGCAGAGGTAGTAATGTCTTTGATAGTAAATAAGGGCTAATAGCATTTATCTCCAACTGCATTTCATTGCCAGAATCAGAAACGTATAACTGGTCTAGCAGTACTCCGGCATTATTGAAAAGGCCATCTATAAGTGGCCAAGTGGATTTAATCTCATTAGTTGCGCTTTCTATTTCATCCCGCTTTCCAAGATCTGCTACAAAAATCTCTAGCTTGGAAATGCCCTGAAGGTGTTTCAGCGTTTCGATTTTTCGTTTTTCACTTCTTACGATTAATCCAATGTGGTGATCTTCTGCAAGTAGTTTTCTAGTAAGTGACAGGCCAATACCAGAATGGCCTCCAGTGATCAGAAATTTCATGGATGATTCTTGGTTAAATCTCTCCGTACAAATCTCTGGTATAGGTGTGACCAATCCATTACGATTTCATAAGAAAAAGGCTTAGAGCTTGTCTAAATTTGGCTTTTGTGGCGATTGCTGCAAAATATTATGCTGAACAAGGCGCGAAGAAGGAGCTTAGCCAAAGCTAAGTGACTGATGAAGCAACACGGTGCAGCGTATTATTTGGCGCAAGTAGCCCAAAGTGTATAAACTTAGACAAGCTCTTAATCAGCCTTTTTGCGGCGCTTTGATTTAGCTGCACTCAGTGTCTCAGGAGTAACCCCAAGGTAGGAGGCAATCATTTTCTGTGGTACTCTTTGTACGATGTTTGGGTAAGCCTTTATGAAGTATTCATAGCGTTCAATAGCATTTGAACTGATTAACATCAATACTCTGTCTTGTAAAGTGGCAATCCGCCTGGTGAGTGCAGGGATATTCCGTTTTTCTCGTTCTAGATCTTTAGGAAGTACCTGAACAACCGAATCCTCTAATGCATCAATAAACAGGACTGATGGCACCTCAGGCCCATGAGCATCTGCAATCGTCCAGCCTTCCGGAGCGAACATAAAGATGTTTTCCTTTCCATTTCTGTCGATACAATAACTACGAAGCAAGCCGGATTCCACTCGGTACACTTTCGTGTTGGGATCACCACTTCTCTGTAAGAAGTCTCCTTTCTTGATGTTTAACTTTTTCAATTTGCTAGATTTTATAAGATGATATGCAGCAATTTAGTTAGTAATAATTTTCCGACTTATTCTTTAATTTCAATTGGTCTTTCCTTCCGGAGAAAAAATACCAATCTCACCTAGATATGGGAATACCTGCGGAAGTACAAAAACCTAGTATCAACTGGGGGGCTATTGGCTAACGGCCACGCTTTGGCGGAGCGGTGGGCCGCGTTGGTAGCGCTTGGCAGCGAAGTAATCGACGATAACGAGTTGCCCTTCACTGCAGTCGGTACATTGTAGAGGGTCCTGTCCGCTTAGTTGTAGTAAGAGCGCTCGCCATTCCATCTTTTGAGCTTCCTGATAAGCACTTTGCAATAGTCGATGGCAAAGCTTCAGCCGCTTTTGTCGATCCCGGATAGCCAGGATACCGTAGTAGCACAGCTTACAAAAACGCGCTGGCAACACGTGCTGCAAAAAGCGCTGGATAAAATCTTGGGCGCTCAGTTGCAGGACCTTTTTTCGATCCCCGTCCGTGTAGTCGCGATAGGTAAAGCGAACCCTTCCATTTTTACAAGACAAGAGGCGATCGTTACTTTTTGCTACACGTTTGATGTAGTGCCCCAGATAATCGAGCAACTTATGCGGACCGGCAAAAGGAGCTTTGGCATACACTACCCACTCTTTACGCATGGCTTGGTCGAGCACTAAGCGCAACTCTTGCTGCTGAGCACGCAGTTGTAACTCTCCCGAGCGATAGGCCGCCCGGATGGCTGCAACCAAGCGCCCCCGGAAGAGTCGAGATAATGCCCTGACGGGAGCCAGGAACTTTTTGTGCTGGGGCTTATGCCAGCTTTTTCGATCAAAGCTCAGTCCGCCAGCAGGAACCAAAGCGTGGATATGCGGATGATACTGCAATTGCTGGCCCCAGCTAGGTAAGACAGCCATCATCCCAGTACGTGCCCCGAGGTATTTAGGATCAGCACCAACTCCACCTTAGCTTTGAAGCAAGTCATCGACTTTGCCCAGGCGATAGCAGAGAAGGGCAACATTGATAATGCTGAGCCAGTTAGCCTAGATGACCAAGATAGGAACGGATAATGGCTGGTGAATACTTGAAGGCAGTTATTATTTTACCAGCTTACTACTCATAACAATATTACGTATCTCCGTTTCAAAATGGTAGACTACATTTGGGTCTTCGTGGTCGTGATAAACGTTTTCTAATATAATTACATTTAATTTTTTCTCTGGCACATAAAACTTGAAGTTCACGTATCCCATTCCTCTGCCACGATGTCCAATATATCGAAGGGCCTGATCCTCATCGATGTTAACACCATAGCCATACTTTAATCCTCTGTCTATGACCGAATTATCAATTACTTCTGAAGTAGTCATAAGATGATAAGTTGCATCCTCCAGTAGGCCACCATTGTGTAGTTTCTTGTCCCAAAGATTTAAATCGTAGGCGTTTGAAACCATTCCTCCTCCCGGAAGCATTTCTTCCCAGGACTCTTCCGTATAGTTATACTCTTCGAAGGTGGCAATTCTAAAACCATCTTCAAAAATCCAATGGCCGTCTATCAAACCAGCATCACTCTGACCGTATTCAAAGGCATAGCTGTTATTCATTCCTAGTTCGGCAAAGAAAGAATTAGCAACTTCCGTAAATTTTTCGCCCCTTACATTTTCTAAAATTTTGCTCAACAAACCATAGGCAGGATTACTGTAATAGAAGTCTGTTCCCAGCTCAAATGCTAAAGGTTCTTGAATATCTGTTACTCCAGATGACATATTCAAAAGGTGATGAGTAGTTACTGAATCCGCCCATGATTGGCCTAAGTCCGGCAAATAGTCTCTAATTGGCTTGTGTAAATCAATATTGCCATTTTCAACTTCTCTAAGGATTAATACCGCCGTAATTTGTTTACTATTCGACCATATTCTAAATTTGTTGTCCAATGAAATTGGTTCTTTTTGGTCAAAATCAGAATAGCCGTACTCTTTTTTATAAACTACCTCATCTTCTTTGGTTATAAGGATCACCCCATTGAAAAAATGAGGTTCTTTAATCTGTACTAAACTGTCAATTCTCTCTGAATAGTCATCAGTTAACTCTTCATCTTGGACACTGTTATCTGAATTATTATTCTCACAACTTATTGCTGAAATACAGAGGATTGACAATAAAATTCTAAAAATGTACTTCATTTGATTTGGGTTTGTTTTAGTTAGCGCTAACGGGCGCGCCAACACAGCTAGCGCTTCCATAAACAATGATACGAAGAAATTAATACTACCCTACTCACAAACACTAATCGAAGCCAACAACATCATGCGCGGGTTGACGTGGCCGCAGTGTTCATGCCCATTAAGCTAAGGCTTATCTCCAAGATAGCGCTTGTTCTCATCTTAATGGATGCTTTCTCCTTTACGACATTATTTGCGACAAATCCGCAGCTTCAGTGATCTTTCTACTGATAAGCGGCTCCGCTATTTGAAGCATCCTTTACGTGATTTCACCAGGCGTAGTCCATTAAGTTTTAAGCGGTGCATATTCCGGAGTATCTGACCCCCTCATTCCGCCACTTTGACCCCCTACTCAGTATCGCGCAAAAAGATGCTGCTATGAAGATAGGTGTTCGGGGCGTTTTCGCAAGCTTTCACCCTTTAGTTCGATGCGGTGAGCGCGGCTAAGGAGTCGATCTAAGATGGCATCAGCAACGGTTGGCTCGTCGAGGTAAGCGTGCCATTTAGCGACGGGTAGTTGGGACACGATCACGGTAGCTGCGCGCTCGTAGCGATCTTCCAGCACTTGGAGTAAGAGCAACTTAACGGGATGACTGATGGGCTGAAGACCAAAGTCGTCTAGGATCAACAGCCGGGCTTTTTTAAGTCGGTCCAGCCATTTTATGACCGAGCCCTCGGCTTGGGCCACGGCGATCTGCTCGCACAGTCGGTTCATGTTGTAGTAGAGGGTGCGCTTACCGAGGGCGCAGGCGTGATTGCCTAGGGCG
>JBCCDS010000052.1:0-42324 GCA_039030655.1 Bacteroidota bacterium
GGGAAAGAGGTACTCTCACTACAGCCTTCGTCACTAAAGACGGACAGCTGAACGGTGTAAGTACCCGGCTGACCATAGACGTAGACCGGGTCTTCTTCCGCGCTCACATCAGTGGTGATTGCTGGATCACCAAAATCCCAATGAATGCTATCTACTCCCGTCAAGGTACTGCTGAAGTTGAGTTCCAGGCTATTACAGCTAATTTCGGGCTCATCGACTGCCAGGGTAACTGGGCCATACGAAATAGTAACCGTCAATTCTCGAGAACAACCTTCATCGCTATTCGCTAGTACAGTAATGGTATATACTCCACTGGCTGGAAGCGCATAGGACGTTCCTGTGCCAAGTAACTCATCAGCAGCATCCAGGTAACTAAACACCACTGGAATATTCGCCGTCGGGAGGATAGTTGCGGTAGGATCACAAACAATAATCGGATTACTTGGCGTCCCTACATTGCTACTAGGTACTACTTGCACCCCATTTACATCCAAGCTCAATTCAATGGCGGGATCGTCCGTAACGGATATATCTACGGAAGTACTATCCACGCACCCATCAGCACTGTAGGCCCATAGTTGAACGGTATATAGTCCCGTACCCGGATAAAGGTAAACCGGATCGAGCGCGTTACTGAAGTCAGCATTGGTACTGGGATCGCCAAAATCCCAGAAGAGACTATCGGCATTCGTGCTGGTGCTATTGAAGCTGTACTCTTGGCGATTACAACCAAAGGCAAAATCGAAAGCAGCGTTTGACTCAACAAAAGGTACTACCTCCACGGTATCGGTAAACGTACACACAAAATCTCCGGCACCGATGGTAACTACGTAGGTTTGAGGGCCCGTGAGGGTAAAGCTAGGTGTAGCTGAGGTGGGGTCATTTAAACCCGTTTCAGGAAACCAACTGTAGGTCGAATTCCCCGTTATCACTCCCGCAGGTATCAAGGTAATTTCCTCCCCTAAACAAGCCCCTACCTGAGCGGGGTAATCCACTACATCATTAGAATTATCTACTGCAATAAGCGTCTTACAGGTAGTAGTCCCACAATTAAGTTCGTCAAATATGGTGAGGCAATACTCCCCCCCTTGGCTAACCGTTAGGCTAGTACCCGTCTCATTTTGTACGCCAGGTCCAGACCAACTGTAAGTGACCTCCCCGGTAGCATCGACATTCACTGCAGTGAAAACGGCCGTACTGCCCAGGCAGATGGAATCTGGCCCGGCAATATCGATAGTAACCAAAGGTATATCGACGATAGAAACGGTACGACTATTGGCAAACCACCAGGTATTCAGTGTTGTTTTATCGCCATAGCCCGAGGTAGTGGTATCCGACATCCAGGCCTCGCAGGAAGGCGCTCCGATATCAAAATTGTCCCAGGTTCGGCAGCCGGATTCACAAGGGCAACCATCGCGTCCATCTTTTTCTGAGCCGTTACCTGGATCTTCCGGAATTAAACGATCATCCCAATACAGATTGGTCGATTGGCCCATACTCGCGGAACATGCAGGACGAATCGTTTCGATACAGTAGCCGTTTTTCATAAACTCCAGGTCATAAGCAGACCAGTGTTGAACGCCTTGAGAATAGAGGAAAATCAAGTCAATCGTATCATTAAACGATATGGGGCTACCATCACCACGCAGACCATCCCAGGGAATACAGGCTAACAGATCATTCTCACTAAATTCATAAATGAGCGATAGGTCCAGTGAGTTATCGTCCAACTGTCCATTGCGGTTAAAATCTAGGATAACTTCTACTTGACCGGCCTTAGTTACCTCTACATCCAGGCAGTATTCCCCGTCACCCGTACAAACGAAGGTGGAAGAAGGAGTAATTTCTCCACACAAACCATCGGGAAACAGGGTAATATCAGGCTCTAACAAAAAGATTTTGTGTTGAGCACTGGTTAAGGTGGCATTTTGATCAGGTACGGACTGGCGATCGAGTCCTAGATCACCCGTATTTCCTGGCCCGGAGGAGTTAAAGGCCAGGGTAAAGGAAAGTCCCTGCATACCGGATTGGGCGAAATCAATTTTCGACACGAAACCATCATCGGTATAAGAGAACAATTGTCCGTTGAAAGGCTTGTTCCAAATACAAGGATCTAAAACGCCATCATTGACATTGGGCGTCCTTAGCGACCAATTGCGTGACCAAACTCGGCCAGGTCGTTCTTCTCCATTTTCTCCTACCGTAAAGTCCCAGAAGGGGATAGACACCCAATCTTCTTCATCGGAGGAAAAGAATTCTTTGAACTCGATATAGTAGTCACCGGCCTGACCTGGAGTGAAGGCATAAATTCGTTCTCCAAACTGGGTGGTGGTGGTATCATAAAGCCCAAATTCGGCTTCATCCCAATTACTCAGGTTGGCATTGTCTTCTCCGATGGTAAAGTAATCTCGATTGGGGTCAGCTGGGTGGACAATCGGGTTACCAGACCCCAGACCATCATCACGACGGATACGAAATAGGTAGCGCGACCAGAGGATATTCCCTGTATAGGGCAAGCCTGTTGACCTATACTCTGCTGAGAGGCCGATATAGATCGTCTCATTAGGGTTGGCAACACTTACGTACAGACGGCCATTTTGCGGGCCGTCGGGGGCAGCGAAGTTACCGAATTCTGGCCGGTTAGTTTCCAGCATAACCGGGCCATCACCAGCCGTAGGGGCTAGTTGTTTGACGCCTTCTGCTGATAACTGAGCAAAACTAAAGAGGCCAAAAAACAGTAGTGTTAGTAAAAAACGTTCGCCTATTCTAAAATAGGAAGTATAGTTCCTCATCATGGGATAAATCATTAAAACTAAACGGTCTACCGAGACGAGGGGACCCCTCAGCAGGCGTTAAAAACGTAATGGGCTTATCCTCAATCCCTTGGGCTTTATTCCCGCTCAAACCATACGGTCTGAGCGGGAATGTTGCCTAGTAGATAGCAGCGTTAGGGATGACGCTACTAAAAACCTATCTGTCCTGTAATAGCCTGGGTAAAACGGCCGAACTCCGGATTACCCCATAAGCTGTAAATCAATTTTAGCGTAGAATAGTCACGTTTCCTTGCTGCATTACCCTTTCCTGTGTACCAGGACAGAGGTAGGTCATACAGTATCCGTAAACGTCTGGTTCTAAATCATCTCCTTCGCAGGTGCCATCCCAGGAGTCGAATGGATCGAAGCTCCGGTATACTTGCTGGCCCCAGCGATTGAAAATCATCAGATCGAATCCTTCTACCTCTTCGAGGAAGTTGGAACGGACACGCAGCACGTCATTTCGATTGTCTCCATTAGGCGTAAACGCATTCGGGAGGTAGAAACGATCCGGTACACAGTCTGGCCGTTCGACCACTACCGGTACCATTGGTACACTGATACAACCATTTCTGGTGACCGTAACAGCATAGTTTGCGGTGCCTTCGTCTGTTGGTACGCCAATAACTGTCGCTCCGTCCGTATTACCTGAGAACCCACCATTGTCGGTAGACCATTGATAGGTACAGTCATCACAACCCGTGACGGTAACTTCAGTAGTTCCATCCGGCAAGAATACTGTCGGGGGAACCGCCTCAATCATTAGACCCGTCAAATCGTTGTAAGTCACATTAACCATCTGCATGACTTCACACATGGTCTCTGGATCAAATACCGTTACGGTAATGGTAGCGTCAGACATTCCGATAAAGTTACCATCTGCATCAACTAACTCCGCCGGATCGTAGGTGTAGATGTAGTTCTCGTTTCTTCCGCCGGGGAAGAGGTTGCGAGAGTCATCATCGTCGGCACAAACGTCCAAAGAAGTAGTTGGCAGGCCGTCGTCGAGCATATCTACCGTTACGGTAGTAGAAACCGTTACCGGGCATTGTGTCTCCGGGTCAATGGCCTGGGCAAAGACGGTGAATACACCTTCACTATCGGCATCGTAAACGATACTTCCACCACTGCCGATCTCCATCGTTAGCTCAGGATCACTGTACCAGGTAATAACAGCGTCTTCTTCATTGGAAGTAGCCATCAGGGTCAACTCACCGGGCATACACAAGGTGGTGTCTGCGGGGCTAAGCTCCAGCATGATGTCCGAGTAATTGATTTCAATCTCGTCCATTACGCTACACATCGTCGTGGGGTCAGTCGTAGTAACTGTAATCACCGTATCGGTAGTTCCGATGTAATTCCCCATTTCGTCGATCAGCCCTTCCGGATCGTAGGTATACGTATAGTCCGGGTTCATTCCATTGGGGAAGATATTCGCTGTACTGGGATCGCCGGCACATACATTGACTGGCCCTTCGGGACGACCGTCGTCGAGTGGCTCAAAGGTAACGGTAGAGCTTACGGTGTCTCTACAATCTGTTTCCGGATCAACCGCCAGCGTATAAACGGTATAAGTACCAGGTTCCGTAACGGGGAAATCCAGCGTCATTCCCATACCGAGTTCCGTCATTAGGTCAGGGTCACTGTACCAGCTAATTTCAGCACCGTCAATCATGGTGCCTGCGGTGAAAGTTACTGTTCCCGCTTCACAGAGGAAGGTGTCAGCTGGCATGACTTCCAGACCAATTTCCGGAGCAACCGTCACCATAATAGTATCGACGGTAAAGCATTCCGTAGCAGGGTCTGTAATGGTAACGGTATAAGTAGCATCCTCGGTAAGCGTAACGGTCGGATTATTCGGATCGCTGAGGTCCAAGCCATCTTCTGGCGCCCATTCGTAAGTATAACCATCTACAATATCTCCTCCAGGCAGAACCGTAGGTTCATTAAAGCAGGCTAAAACCGTATCGTCGTAGTCATTGGGCATAAAGGGTATAACGGTTACGGTGACGGTTGTCGAATCCTGACAACCTTCGGCGTTGGTTGCTACGACCGTATAATCAACCGTCCCTTCGTCAGGCGTGGTAATTGAAATGGAAGCACCATCAGCCGGTCCATTAATTGGGCCACCAGACCATTCGTAGGTAACCCCGTCTATTTTTCCCGTAACGTTTACAGAAAGGGTGGTGTCCTGTCCTGCACATACGGTCACTTCCGCAGGTTCAGGCGTCACTTCAATTTCATTGCTGATTAAGATCAGGGTATCGTAAGCGGTACATAGATCAACACTGGTAGCGGTTAGTAAAACGACTAGCGTATCGCAAGGCTCCAGGTTGAATTCAGCAGGATTGTCGGTAATGATCTCTGTACCATCGGGGAAGATCGTATAGGTAAAGGTCGTACCAGGATTATCATCTACGGCTTCCAGAGAAATGGTTTCTCCACAGGTAGCCAGGAAGGGTAACGTAATCATATCGGGTTCACCACCACGATTATCATCAATAATGATTCCTGGATCAGGAATGGTAAGGATACCATCATTATTGACACTTACGTCTCCATTTGGGCCATTGATTACTGGGTCCGGAACGTCCCCACCTACTACGTAAACCGTGTCCATATCGGTACAGGACAGATCACTCATATCCATCTCATTAGGACCAGTTGCAACGGTATACTGCCCTGTTTGAAGGACGCCCGGGTTAGGATCATTGGACATGAAGCCACCTTCTCCCATCCAGGTATAGGTCAACGAAGTATCGGGATTGGGGTTCAAGAAAGCCGTATCTCCTGGACAAACCACCACCGTATCCGGTGGATTAACCTCAGGAATAGTGATAGTGATAACAGTATCGATAGTAGACACACAGCTATCGGCACTGGTAATTGTCATAGTAACATTTACCGGCCCACTTTCCATCACAACTACACTAGGATCAGCATCCGTACTTGTAGCAGGCATTCCGGGATTGAAAGTCCAGTCGTAGGTGATGGGGCCACCACTATTGTTGGTGGAAGCATCCATGAAATTCAGTGTAGCAGCACCATCGGCACAATCTCCCAGTTCTACGGTTAGACCTGCGTCAAGTACTAAATCTGGTACGACAACTTCCATCGTAAACGGCTCGATACAATCTTGCTCGTATTCGAGGTCGAGCGTAACCTGATAGGTACCGGGCATATCGTAAATGTGGATAGGGTCAGATTCGTTGCTAGAGTTGCCATCTCCGAAGTCCCATTCATAACCAAAGCCAACCGTGCTGGTGTTGGTAAACGCTACCGTTTGCCCATCACAATCCACTTCTGAGGTGAAACTAAGGGTATCCGTTTCGTCGATGACGACGACCGTAGAGGTGACGGTTTCCGTACATCCATATTGGTTGGTCGAAGTGACCATAACCTCATACTCACCTGGTTCTCCAACGAAGGTGGGAGTAGCGCTAGTGGGGTCGTCAAAGAGCTCCGCGGGCTCCCACAGATGAGTAAGCGTATCATTAGGATCGAGGTTAATCACTTCCAACATCACGGGGTCCTGTAGACAGCCAATGACGGTATCGGGGACCTCCGTATTTACCGGGCCTCCCTCAACGACAACGTCCAGTTCCTTTACACAGCCGTTAGAATCGGTAGCTTCAACCGTGACAAACAACATTCCACTCAGATCTTCCATGTAGGTAGCTCCAGAGGCAATGGTGTCGCCCGCCATATTAAGATAGTTAAAGGTCAAACCGTCTCCCGGTACTGGCGTAAGGGTAACGTCGGGCTCACAAGAAATGAGCGGATTATCTGGCGTACCAATATCGCTATCGGGGCCTACTATGGTGCCATTGACGTCCACCTCTAACATAATGGGATTTTCATCCACTACGTTAATGGGCTGAATGAAGGTATCCACACAGCCTTCACTGGTAAAGGCCAGTAGGGTAATGATGTAGGTACCCACATCGGGGTAAACGTAGGTTGGATTATCCAAACTGCTGGTATCGGTTACCACCGTCAAATCACCGAAGTCCCAGAAAACGGAATCTTCGTTGACACAAGTACTAATGAAATTGATGTCCACCCCGTTACAATCGGAGTTGAACTCAAAATCAGCGATTGGCTCGATATTGGGATCTACGGTTACTGTATCAAAGTAGGTACAGCCTAGATTACCAAAACCGATTTCAGCGATATAAGTAGTTGTTTCCGTTGCAATCAGGCTTGGCGTGAAGCTGGTGGAATCATCCAAACCGGTTGTGGGTGTCCAGCTGATACTGACCAGACCGTCCAAAGACCCATCGGGAGTAAGCGTTACCAGTTCTCCGGGACAAATGGCGGAGATATCAGGGTAAGCAATGGTTTCTTCCGGGGTTTCAACAATCGCCAGGGTCTTACAACGGAATCGTGTACACCCCAGATTATCGGTCAGGTAAAGGCAGTACTCTCCAGGAAGGCTAATATCAATGGAGGCGGTGGTTATACTATCCACGCCTGGTCCTGTCCAAATATAAGTCGAGCCTTCTGTGCCATCTGGTTCTACTACAGCAAAGGTAGTCGTGTCACCAGCACAGATAGAATCGGGTCCTGCGATATCGAAATTGCTAATGGGTACATCATTGGTTATGACTTGCCGATTATTAGCAAACCACCAGGTATTGAGGGTAGTCTTATCTCCGTACCCCCTGGTCAAATCATCGCGAATGTTATCGGTATTACAAACACCACCGGTCTGATTTCCAAAGAAGGAAACCCAGGTACGACAGTCTTCTTCGTCGCAAGTACAGCCATTACGGCCATCCTTGGGGGCGGTGGTTCCACTTGAATCGGTAGCAGGCAGATTGCGATCATCCCAGTACAAATTGAGTTGGTCACCAATATTGATATCGGAGCACAGCGGGCGTACCGTTTCGATACAGAAACCTTCTTTCATGAATTCTGCATCAAAGACCGCCCAGTGCTGAATACCCTGTGCATAATTCAGCACTAAGTTGAGTGTATCGTTTGGACCTGCGGGAGTCCCATCCCCTTTAATACCATCCCAGGGAATACAGGCCGTGAGGTTATTAGGGTCAGTGAATTCAAAGACCAAGACTACGTCCTCTGATTCAGAGTCGACAATGTTGTTGCGATTGAAGTCAAGGATCAATTCGACCTGTCCAACTTCGCCTACCGTCACCTCTATGCAGTATTCCTCTTCGGCAGAACAGGTAAGCGTAGGCAGGGAGGGAGGTCCTCCACATTCACCACTGGGGAAGGCTTCCGGGTCCGGTTCTGCCAAAAAGATTTGATGTTCTCCAGCGTTGGTAGTAGCATTATCTCCAGGAATAGATTTCCGCCGTTCTTCCAAGCTAAGCGTATCGGCTCCTGGTCCAGTAGAATTAAAGGCAACGTTAAAGGAAAGCGCCTGCATGCCGGACTCATTGAAGTCGATGCGAGAAACGAATTGGTCCGTCGTATAAGAGTATAGCACTCCATCGAATGCCCGGTTCCAAACACACTCTTCGTCGTTCAAGATATCGAAGTCAACTGGAGTACGAAAGGCCCAGTTGCGAGACCAAACGCGACCATCAACGGAGTTTCCTCCAGCGTCTACCAGATCAAAGTCCCAGAAGGGAATGGACACTCGTGAATTGTTATCTCCATCGCTTCCAGCGATAATATCGTCAAACTCGATATAGTAATCTCCGGGTGTGTCTGGAGAAAATTGATAGATCAACTGATTATGGATGGTGGTATCAACATTATACTGGCCGGATCCTGCAGTACCGTAGCTTAAGATATTGGCGATACCAGAGTTGATCTCGAATGAATTGTTAGCGGGAGTAGCCGGATTGTTAGGATCCGGGTGAACAATAGGATCAGCACCATTTAAGCCATTATCACGGCGAATGCGAAAGATATACTTACTACCCAACGAGTTGTTCATCGGTGTACCATCAGCATCGTATTCCACCGCAAGACCAATACGCAAAGTCTCTCCTGGTTCCAGAAAGGTTACATAAAGGCGACTTGGTGCAGGGGCGCCATAATCTGCGAAGAACCCGTAATCATCATCCCCGGTAAGCAGCATAACCGGCGATTCACTCAATGAATTAGGTGTATTGGAAATATCCGTTATTCCCTGTCCTTCAACAATAAGAGGAAGGAGGAAAAAACTGGCTAGTGCTCCCAAAAGTCGGAGACTAGTATTTATGAATCGTGTGTGGTTCTGGTTTTTCACAACTATTTCTTTTGTGGTGAACAAGGTGTTTACTTGCGGTAAGGATCAGTTGAGGGTGGTTCTGGACAACTACCACTTACTTCTACCCTACGACGCAAAGAGGCTGTGGGGCTGAAAATGGACTGTTGCACATCCACTTGACTATCACTGACATCGGGCTCTCCCTCTGCCGTTTCACCCCTTGGTAAAGGGTCGTACGTAATAGGTCGGTCAGTTTGACCTTTTCTACCGATAAAGGACCATAGCTGGCCACCTTCCCAGTTTTCGAAATAGTTGAGAATACAGCGAATTCGTCGCAAACTCAGGTTGTAGTTATAGCCGGTTGGAGCTTTGGGGCTGGTATAGCCACTGAAGACCAAATCAAATTGACCTCCGTTACGAGCGTGATCGTAGAGTAGCTGAGCCATTTGCTCTAAATCACGGAAACCTTGTCGCAGCTCCGTACGGAAAAAGTTCTCAATCTCCACTTCTGCTTCAAAAGGATCGTCACTTCCTTGACTCCACCGTCGTTGGAAGATCGATTCGCGATCAGCGTAGTCAAAGTAGGTGGCATCGTAAGGAAGCCGAGTAGTAGTAGCCAAGGTATTGGAATCCGGCAAGTCATTATCAAAGAACAAGCGGATGGGCTCCATAGTACAGAGATTGTTGAAAAGGGGTACAATGAATTCCAGGATGCCATTACCTGCCTCCAAATCTGCCTGAGAGAAGGTTAGGATATCTTCTCTCGGGTCGGGTATGTATTCATCTTTTCGAGTCCTCAGATCGAAGAACTGATCTAAGCTGATGACGTATTCGTATAAGTTACTGTTGGGCTTAGTTTCATTGGCAATTAAATCACCGTCGAGGAAGCTCAGATTGATGGTCGCACCATTGAGTGGCTCATTGGTATTCCCGTCAATGACGAAGATGCGCAACAGCTGACCTAAGTAGAGGTCTTTCTTAATTCTACATTCAGCGGGCGTTGCATAGTCGCCGGTAAGATCGATGGTTTCGGTAGTCGAAGCGCCAAAGAAGTCACCTCTTTCAGCTTCAATTCGGTAGCGTTTGCCCAATTCTACCGCAAAATCAACTTGGTGAGTGTTGACTCCTGATTTGGTTTCTACTAGTCTTTCGCTGCCATCGTCCAGAATTTCAAAGAGATAAACCGGAGTATTAGGCAGTTCTTCACCGTTGGCACGATTAAAGACCGAAGCTTCGATCAGCACCTGTCCGAGGCGGAGCTCGCGGCTGATGACATCCAGGCCGGCGAAGGCCGGGTCACTAAGATCAAAGCGGTCAATAGCCGGAGAGAAACCATCTAGTGAAGCGCGGAGCTCATACACCTTACCTGGTTGCAATTCAAACTGGACATCATTACCCTCGGCATTGGTGGCCGTGGCGATGAATACTACTTCGGTAGTAGTCACTTCATAGAGTTCTACGGTAGTGTAGTTGAGCGGCCCTCCAGTACATTGATTAAAGGTGAGTACATCTAATCTGATACCATCATCAGGTTCGAATTCATAGATGTCGTAACAACAAACGTCGCTGTCTTTGTCATAAGCCACATTATAGGCCGATGGGCGACTGGTGCTCAGGTAAGCTTTGTCTTCAGAGAAACGTGAGTAATAAGCGTCTTCGTAGGAAGAATTAATCGGAGCGCCCAAGTTCTGCGGCTCACTAAAGCCATCGCTGCGCAAGTAAGACTTGTGTAAATCCAGTCCACCGAGAGTTTGGCGGCCATCCGTAGAGAAGTAGAGTATCTGCCCTGCTGAATAGAAGAAAGGAGTAACATCCATTTCCGAAGAATTGATGCTGCTTAGGTTTTCGGGTGTACCGATAGTAGCGTCGGCATTAATAGCTGCGCGGTAAATATCCATTTCCCCCATACCGCCTGGACGGTCCGAGGAGAAGTAGAGGAACTCCTGACCACTAGCATCGGTACCCACACTTGGCATAGCTGTGCTATAACCGGCCATATTGATGTCGAGCATAACGGGGTCTGTCCAACGGTTATCGGCCCCAACGGTAGCACGGTAAAGGTCACAACGAACGACGTCAAACTTCATCGCAGCATCGCGGTATTCACAGATACCATAATAGACGGTATTACCCGCCATATTAAAAGAGGAAGTAGCTACAATTTTGTCGTCTACATTGATCAGCTCCGGTAAAGGCATGACCATTTCCTCGTTGACAACCTTACGGATACGCGAAAGATTGCGGGGATTTGTCAGGGTATCATTACGCCAGCGATAAGAGTGGCTGCTGTAGAGGTCTTCACTGCCTTGCTGGACGGTATAGCCGAAGTCGGAGTCAGGCGTATTAATAACGTTACCCAGGTGACGCAGGCTTACGTCCCGATCGTTGAGAATTTCAATCGCTGCCCAGTCAGCATTTGCCAGTGCGCGGTTGGCCAGCGCCTGGTATTCGGCGTTAGGAGCAGGGTTTTGTGCCAGGAAGTTTTCAAATTGAGTCGTTGCTTCGGCATAATTACCTTGGCGTAGGAAAACCCGCGCCAAGTAGTACCTAGCAAGAGGTAGAGTAGTTCCATCATTAGGCGTGAGTTGACTAACGACTTGGGATAATGCATTTTGTGCTTTTACGTATGACCTGGCTTTATAAGCTTCAACGCCCATTTTAAATCGGACTTCGGGGTCTTGCTCATCTTCATCTTTGAAAGCTAAGGCCGACTCGTAAAATCGCATAGCATTGAAATGATCATTTCTTGCTATTGCGTTATCGGCAGCTTTCAAAAAACCGTCGTAGCCGTAATTTTGTGCTTGGAGTAGCAAGCCGAAAAAGCAGCAGCTTACCAGAAGTATAAATCGTTGCATAGTGGGACTGGGTGTATTAGGTTATTAAATCAAAGGACAAGAGCGGTACCCAGGCAGTGGGCGAATCCGGCGGAAGATGTACCGCAGCGATAATTCCCATCCCCCCCTGTTTTCGGTAGTCCGATCAAACCGACTGACATTAAAGTCATAGTTAAGTCCCACATTGAGGTTGTTGTAACCAATTTCCAGAGTAGGCCACCAGGCGTCCTGAATAACATTCTGTCGTAAGCCCAATCCACCTAATACGCTGAACTGTCTCCCGGGCTTACTTTGCAGGAAATAGCGAAGCCCCCCCATAGCGACAAACTCTTCGTATTTGGGCCCCTGTGTTTGATAAGTCACATTGCCTACGATATCTAGCCGCTTCGTCAACTGATAGTTGACCATTACGTAGGGACTAAGTCTTCTTTCAATGGGCACTTTCTCATCATCGAAGAAGGATTGATCGGGTGCCGTGAGGTGATGCAAGGCAATACCGACATCCAAACGGGTGCGGTTATTTACCTCGTGCAACAATGGATTATCACGCTTAGCTTGTAGGCGTAGATTGATCCCAATGGCGAAGTCCAGGAAAGTTTTACTATCCCCAGCGAAGACTTCACCGCTACCTAATGATGGGTCATATTCGCCTCGGCCCGTGTTGAATTGGTTATCAAAGCGCAGATTATCTTCGTTGAAAGAGCGCGAAACCAACCCTATTTGTCCACCAACGGTCAGGAAGGCCGTTTGGGATAAGTAGGCCGTATAAGACACATTTCCATCGATATCAGCCCAGGTCAGTTTACTATCCCCGGCTCGATCGTAATTAAAGGCTACACCGGCAGACCAAATACCTGGCTTATCCAGCTTACGGAAGAACTTCCGATCATAAGCCGCCGTGAAGGTCTGGTACTCTACCGGAACCGTAGGCCACTGCGATTTATAGTTAGCGGTCACCCTCGCATCTCCTCCGAAGACCCCAGTTAAAGCGGGGTTAAGGTGCAACGGGTTATTATAGAACTGTGAGTAATGAAAATCTTGTGCGGTAAGCATTCCGCTCCCCAAAAGGAGAAAAATGATACTTAGGAGTAAAGGTTTGTTGTTCATACCTAGGACTTTCGGGTAGTAAAGGATGGGTAGTGTTTCATTTTTATTAGAGTTTAATTAGGTGCTAGTTGGGATGAATGGTTCACAATGAGCTTAGCCTTACACTATCGTGGATGAAAGCATAGCCATTCGCTCAAAATTTTTGCGGGGGAAACCTTACTCAGGGGGAAAAGTAAGTAACTGGAGATGAGCTAAAACTGTAGATAAAAAGTATGAAGGGCGCCTCAAAACCACCAGTTGTCGCTAATGTAGAACAATTTATTCAAATCCTCACAACTACCGGTCCTTTCTTTTTTCCTACCGTTCCCTAAAGAAATGGTTAAATCAAGGTCGTTGCTATAATATTTCAATTAGTAGGTCTATTTTAGAGGCTCGCTACTGAGTTTAGTAGTGATCGTTTGACATTATTAAAGACATCTAATTTCCTATTCATCACTGACAATTGTAGTCAGTTAAAGTCATCTCCGCTCGGTGGAGGTACTCTGTGTCTTTCCATTGCTTTCTATTTGATTTTTTTCCAGAGGTTTTGATCTTAATTTCCCTCTTGTAGATCAGAACTGAAACCTGGTTTAGCCTTTGTAATGGATTGATCGTGAAGCAATTATTTTTTTCTTTCGTACTCTTAACGTTCGCTTGTAGTCTTTCTGCAGCGCGTTTCTATGTGGCTCCCGGAGCCAGTAACCAAGGAGGTGATTCTTGGAATGCGCCTATCAGCTTACATCAGGCCCTCCAATTAGCGGCCGTTGGTGATGAGATCTGGGTAAAGCAAGGAACTTACTACTCAAGTTTGAGCGATAATCGTGAGGATCGCCTTATGATTCCTTCTGGAGTTGCCTTGTATGGCGGCTTCTCAGGAAGTGAGCAGGAAATATCTGATCGCAAGCCAGAAAATACCAGTCTGTTGAGCGGCGACCTTGGAATCAAGGATAATGCTTCCGACAATGCCTTTACGGTAGTTTATATGCTTGATGCCAATGCTCAAACGGTGCTTGATGGTTTTACCATCGCTCATGGTCAAGCAAAAGCACCTAGTCGTGATCGGATGGCCTCCACTACTGGAGGAGCTTTAGTAATCGAAGCCGTGAATGCCAGTAGCTCTCCCAAAATTCAGAATTGCGTTTTTGCCAACAATAATGCTCGCTACGGCGGTGCTGTTTATGTGAATGGTAGAAAAGCAAGTGCTGAGCCACAGTTTGTAGACTGTAGCTTTCGCAACAACGAAGCGAGCTTTCGTGGTGGAGCGATCTATAACGACGGCGTGTCTGGCTTAGCTAGCCCGGTACTAGTAAGTTGTGAATTCATCGAAAACGATGCTGACTACGGCGCCGGTCTCTACAATAATGGCAGTGAAGGAGAAAGTAATCCTTTGATCCTCG
This sequence comes from Bacteroidota bacterium, assembly GCA_039030655.1. Lineage (GTDB taxonomy): Bacteria > Bacteroidota > Bacteroidia > Chitinophagales > Saprospiraceae > Neolewinella. The sequence goes on from JBCCDS010000052.1 coordinate 14,294, forward strand.
AATCAAATTTTGTTCGCAACAAGTCCTCGGTAAACGGAGCTGCAGTATATAATGATCAGGGAGAAACCGGCGGTACGGCTACCCCAGTCATCCAGGACTGTGCTTACATCGACAACTTTTCGGAGCTGGGTGATGATATTGCTAACAGCAGTCGTGATTTGGTTCACACCCGTACCGGCACCAACAACTACCGTCCTGGTAGCGTGCTGCGTCCTTCAAGACCTCAAGTAGCTGCCGACAGGAATTAAAACTAATGAGCTAAGCTGGCTGCTGCACTGTGCTTCATCGGCACCAGCTGTGCTAAGTACAAGAATATTTCGTTCAATAACCATCACACTATGGTTAAGAGCCGTTCTCGCTCCCCGGGACGGCTCTTTCTTATTGTAGTAAAGACAGATCGTAGACCGGAATAATCACTTCCACTCGAGTACCTGCGGGAGTACCATCCTCATGATACAAATCCGTGATTTTAACGGGATCAGTGTCCATCTCCTGGCCAGGAGCTTGAAGCAAGAGTAATCTACTAAGGGTAATTTCAGTGCCACGTGAGCGATGATCCTTACGCGTGGGGTCTAAGGCGTGCATTTCTTCCACCAGTTGACGCCCCACCCCATCGTCGGTAATTGTCGCCCGAATAGCATGCTGACCGATAGCACTAAAGTCTATCTGGATATGTCCTTTTTGGCGCCCTTTCAATCCGTGCTCCACAGCATTTTCTACATATGGTTGCAAGATCATGGTTGGTACTCCGAGGATATCATCTTCTATATCGTCATCTACTCGAATATCCGTCGTTAGGTTTCCATCGAAACGTAGGTTGCAGTTTAAATCCAAATAATTGGACAAAAACTCTATTTCGTCTTCCAAACTTATAAACTCCAGATTAGTGTATTCCAAACTTTGACGCATCAACATAGCGAAGCGCGCCAGGTATTTACTAGCAGTACTGGCCTCTTTGATGCTAATAAAGGACTGGATAGAATTTAAGCAGTTAAACAGGAAGTGGGGATTCATTTGAGCGCGTAGGGCACGTAGCTGTAGCTGACTAGCTTTGAGCTTAAGGTGTTCTGCCTCTCTTTCACGAGCCTCGGCCTGGAAGAGATTTTCAATTTCCTGTTGGCGTTGCAGGTCAGCCTGCTGGTGAGAATCCTGTTGGTGGGTATCGTAATCTATGCGAGCAAAATAAGCGGCCTGGTAATCGCCAGCTTCGGCATATAGCATGGCCAGTTGTGCACTGATATCCGCTAAAAGGGAAGAGGAGGCTGATTTTTCTGCCCAATCTGCTGCTAGCTTTAATTGCTCTATAGCTGCCGTACCTTTCTCCTGTTCATCCAGGATACGAGCCCGGTAGAAAGCAATAGTTGCGAGGTTTTCATACTCTTGCTCTCCGCCTTCCAAATAGAGTTCTTCCGCTTGGGCCAGCATGGTTTCAGCTTCCTCGTAGAGTTGCTGTTCGATATAACAGAACCCCAGATTGGCAATGGAGGCAGCCAGCAGGCTAGTGTTGTGTTCGTTCTCCGTAGCGATAGCTTCGGTAAAACAGTGACTGGCCCGGACGTACTCCCCATAGTTGAGCAGAGCATTCCCCAGGTTCGCATGATACCAGGATAATCGGCCTCGTAAGCCTAAACGTTGACAACGATCGAGTGCGCGTTGGTAGGCACCGATCGCCTTTTCGTATTCGTTGGCCTGGGCATAAATTCTACCCAGTCCGGAATCAACGAGGGTAAAACAATAATGATCCCTCAATTTCAGCGGATGATCGGGATAGGATAAGTTATTAAAAGCCTGGAGAAATTTCTGAATCGCCTTCGTGTGCCGATGAGTATGCAGGTATAAATAACCTCTCCGGCAATGTGCTCGTGCCCGCAGGGCATCTTCCGGCATATTCTTCAATAATCGCTCACAGCGATCCAGCCAATCGGCCGCACGGTCAAATTCTTGCTGGTTGGTAAGGGTGGCACAATAGTCAAGACCGATTTCAATACGGTCCTGAAGACTGCCGATTTCTTCCACCAGCTTAAGAGCTGCTTCGAGTGCGCTTCTGGCTGATGCATAACCATAAATCTGGTTTTCCAGCGTAGCCAAGTGGCGGTAGTAATTCAGCTGTTGTTCCGAGGAAGGTTTATCGGTAAGCAGCTGTAGCTGCTGTTCCAATAATTCGCGAGCCCGACCTGGTTGCGTGAAAACATAGTTCTCCAGTAACCGATCAATGATCAAAATGCGCTCTTTGGGCACGGGAGTGACTTCCAAGAGCTGCTCTAGCTCACGGGTATTAGATTCTAACTGCGCTGCGGAAATTGTCATAAAGGGTATGACTCCGTCGAAGAGTGGACGCGGTCAGCAAGCTTCAGTACAGGCAAAAAGAGTTTACTGCGGCGTAATCGCGCTGCACACTCTGCGGATCCATCCGCGTCTTTTGCCCCCCTTCACCTGATCCATCTGTTTTTTGTCCAGCGGCTTGTGATCCCGCTTGAGCTCATCGATGGTCTTTTTTGTCTTTTTGGACATGTGAATTCGTTGGGTAGTTTTCTCAAGAGACGAAAATAAGGTTAAAAATCCGAAGATTAGCCTCTCTAAACGTTATAGTCCCTCTTGCAGACGTCGTAACTGCTCCATAAATGCCGGTCGGCGACGACGCGACACTTCGATCTTTATATCATCATCCATGATGAGATAACCTCCATCTCCTTTGACAAATTTACGCATATAATTCATATTGATTACGTGGCGCTTGTGTACTCGATAGAAGTTAAATGGACCTAGTAAATCTTCGTAGGCCTTGATGGTTTTTGAGGCGGTAATTCGCTGCCCATCCCGTAGGTAAATATGGGTATAATTGTCCTCTGCCTCGAAGCGAACAATATCTCGAATTTTAACAAAATGCATCCCGTCCAGCGCCGAAACAGACATTTTTTCGAAGGCATTGGGATGACTGGTGTATTGTTGCATCACCCGCAGACGTTCGTCCGTACGGCTCTTCCGCTGAGGGTGAATTCGACCTACGGCTTCTACTAATGCATCTGGATCGATGGGCTTAAGGATGTAACCAATCGAGGCATATTCGCAGGCTTTCATGGCGAATTTATCGTAAGCCGTGACAAAAATGATGTCGAATTCGATGGGGCGCAGTCGATTGAGCAATTGGAAGACCTTACCATCGCGTAAGTTGATGTCGAGGAAGGCTACATCTACCTTGAGATTAGGCTCCGTAAATAACTCATAGCCCGATTCCACACCGTCGGCCTCGCGGATGACCTCGATATTATCACAATGTTCCGCCAACATGTGTTTGAGGTTGATGAGGCCATTTTGCTCATCTTCGATGATTACGGCGTTTAGCATAGCAAGCCTTTTGGGCGCTCCCTTAGGAGCAAGTTTAGTTTGTGGGATAAGGTGAAAAGTGAGTAACATTTGGACTTCCGCAGGTCAAGCCATTTTCGTGATTTCCCCAGAACGCAGCGATCAAAATGTTAAGTTGATATTATGCTTTGCCCAGTCCATTAAGAAGTATGAGGTGAAGGCAAAAAAATCAACCATTTCAGCATACAAATATACAAAAAACTAATAGGAACTAAGAGCAAATTACAGATTTCAGCTTTATCGTATCTTCCGCCCATGACTATCCGCGACCGGGTTCACGAAGTTATTTTCGAGGCCGACACTAAAGTCGGTAAGTGGTTCGACATCGGGTTGATGATTCTCATCATCGTGTCTGTTCTTGTCGTCATGCTGGAAAGCGTGGAAGCTTATGCAGCCAGATTTGCCTCCTTATTCATCACGCTCGAATGGATTTTCACCATTATTTTCACGATTGAATACCTCTTTAGACTCTGGGTAACTCGACGCCCCTGGAAGTATGCTTTGAGCTTCTACGGAATAATTGATCTTATCGCTATACTTCCGACCTATTTGGCATTATTCATAGGTGGTGGTAAAGCTTTCATTGTCGTGAGGATCTTACGCCTCATGCGCGTTTTTCGTGTGTTCAAGCTGGGCAAATTCCTCTTTGAAGGCGATCAACTGCAGCAAGCCATGGTTGCCAGCAGGAATAAAATCCTGGTTTTCCTCTTTGCCGTCACTCTCTTGGTCACCATTATCGGTTCGTTGATCTACCTCATTGAAGGTCAGCAAAATGAAGGATTCACCAGTATTCCCCGATCAGTGTACTGGGCAATTGTCACCTTGACTACCGTAGGCTATGGTGATATTACCCCCCAAACCAATATCGGTCAGTTTCTATCCGCCGTAGTAATGATCTTAGGTTATGCGATAATTGCCGTCCCGACCGGAATTGTTACCAACGAAATGCTCAGGGGAGATCGTAGAAATCGGATGAACACCCAAGTTTGTCGGTTCTGTGCCAAGGATGGTCATGATGATGATGCCATTTATTGTAAGGCTTGCGGTGGGAGGTTGAATGATGAGTAGTTGGGTAGTAGGTAGTAAAATAGTCGCTTACGCACAAAATATTTTATGACTAAAGGATGGAGGTAAAAGCTAGAGAGCTTGCGTATCTTTGCAGCCGCTATGAAGCATATTCGTAATTTCTGTGTAATTGCCCACATCGATCACGGTAAGTCTACCCTGTCCGATCGTCTCTTGGATTTCACCCAGTCGGTGAATGAACGGGAAAAAATGGACCAACAGCTGGATGATATGGACCTCGAACGAGAGCGGGGTATAACCATTAAAAGCCATGCGGTACAAATGCACTATACCCATACGGATGGTCAAGAGTATGTCTTCAATATGATTGATACACCCGGTCACGTTGACTTCAGCTATGAGGTTTCTCGTTCGATCGCGGCCTGCGAAGGTGCCTTACTATTAGTAGACGCTACTCAGGGTATTCAAGCTCAGACGATTTCCAATCTTTTTCTGGCACTGGAACATGACCTAGAAATCATTCCAGTATTGAATAAGGTGGATATGGAAACCGCCATGATCGAAGAAATGGCCGATCAGATGATCGACCTCACGGGTTGTAGCCGAGAAGATATCATCTTGGCTAGTGGCAAAACCGGTATTGGAGTTCCTGAGATTATGACTGCCGTCGTAGAGCGCATTCCAGCTCCCTCTGGAAATCCGGATGGTAAGTTGCAAGCCCTAATCTTTGACAGTGTTTTCAACCCGTTCCGAGGGGTGATTGCTTATATCCGGGTGATGAATGGCAATTTAGCCAAAGGCCAGCAAGTCAAATTCACCGCAACGGAAGCTGTCTATTCTGCGGATGAGGTGGGTGCCATGGAAATCAACATGAAACCCACCAGTGGCATTAACTGTGGTGATGTGGGCTACATTATTACCGGCATTAAAAAGTCGGCAGAAATTAAGGTGGGTGACACCGTTACCCTAGCGGAAGATCCTGCTGAGCAATTATCGGGCTTTGAAGAAGTTAAACCCATGGTTTTTGCGGGGATTTTCCCCCTGGATAATGATGATTTCGAACCGCTAAGAGACAGCCTGGAAAAGCTACAACTAAACGACGCCAGTCTCGTGTTCGAACCGGAAACATCGGCAGCTTTGGGCTACGGTTTTCGCTGTGGTTTCTTAGGTATGTTGCACCTGGAAATCGTACAGGAGCGCCTCTTCCGGGAATTCAACATGGACGTCATCACGACTGTGCCTAACGTTACCTACCGGGTCACTTCTACCCAAGGGGAGCTTACAGAAATTCGGAACCCCGCTGAACTTCCGGAGGTCAATCACCGGCAAATGGTGGAAGAGCCCATCATCTCGGCTCAAATCATTACCCGTACTGATTTTATTGGGTCGATTATGACCCTTTGTATTGAGAAACGGGGAACGCTACTCAAGCAGACCTATCTAAGCCCGGAGCGCGTCGAACTTCATTTCGAACTACCACTGGCAGAAATTGTATTCGATTTCTACGATCGCTTGAAATCCATCTCAAGGGGCTACGCCAGCTTTGACTATCAACCATTGGAGTACCGCGAAACCGACTTGGTACGTATGGATATCAAGTTGAATGGCGAAAACGTAGATGCGCTCTCTGCTCTGGTGCACCGCACAAAAGCGGAGTATGTAGGTCGTGGGATGTGTAAAAAGCTCAAAGAGCTACTACCCCGCCAGCAATTCATGATCGCTATCCAGGCTGCTATTGGTGCCAAGATCATCGCTCGTGAGACCTTATCTGCCCTAAGAAAGGACGTGACGGCTAAATGTTATGGTGGTGACATTACCCGTAAGCGGAAGCTGCTCGAAAAGCAGAAGAAGGGAAAGCGCAAGATGCGCCAGTTTGGCAAGGTAGAAGTTCCTCAGCAAGCCTTCTTACAGGTACTGAAGCTGGATTAGAAACGCCTGATGTTCGCCCGCATTTGATACGGCACAAGCCCCCTCTCCTTCAGAGGAAGGCGTATCCCCTATTTCGCCGATATGATAGGAGGTCTAGACCCGTCACCGCTCTTCTTCCCTCCGGGTTCGCACCCGTATTAGCGTTGTTCGTCTCTGTTGGGGACAGGGATAAATGGAGTTGGCCTGGTAGTACAAGGCAGAAGAATTAGGTGGTTTTGTCGACGAGTAGACAGGATTCATCGATGAACGAAGGCCAGAAGTCGACAAAAGGGAAGCCCTTGAAGTAGATTTTAGTCGACAAAAACGGACTTTCCGTCCATCAGTGCTTTTAGATGTGCGCGCTTGTTCTAGCTTTGCAGGCAAATTCGTTTTTACATGAGTTGGTTGACCTGGACCTTAATTATCTATTACCTGCTAAGCGGGCTGGCGCTGATGCCCATTTTTGAAAGAGCAGGACGGGAGCGCTGGGAAGCAGCGGTCCCGGTATACAATATGGTAGTAGCCAGTGAGATTGTAGGGCGTAAGCGCAGCTTTGGCTGGTGGATGTTATTTCCTGTGGTCAATTTTTTCACCTTTAGTTATCTGATGATTGACCTGGCGCGCAGCTTTGGTCGCGATAGCTTTTGGGAACACTTTTCAGCCACGATGTTAGCGCCGCTATACTGGACATGGTTAGACCGGCGGAAGTCCAAAACCCCAACCCCTAAGTGGGTCAAACGAGAGGCTACAAAAGATAGTAAAGCTGCGGTGGCCACTACCGCTGCCCCTCAGTTTTTTGGTCCCGTGATGGGCGAAGAGCGCGCCTATCGCCAGCGCATGCACGAAGCACGCAAGGCCGGAAAAAAAGACCAATACAAGCGATTATTGAAACAGGATCCCTTCCGGCCTACGATGGCCCGGGAATGGATCAGTTCCATCATTTTTGCAGTATTTGCTGCTGGTTTCATCCGTATGTTTCTCTTTGAAGCCTACATGATTCCCAGTTCTTCGATGGAGGGCAATTTGATGACGGGTGATTACCTGATTGTCAGCAAACTGCACTACGGTTTACGCCTACCTGAAACCGTATTAACGATGCCACTAACGCATAATACGATGCCCGTGGCCGGTGGTAAAAGTTACATTGACAAGCCGCAGCTTCCACACCGTCGTCTCCCCCGCATTGAAAACATTGACCGTTACGACGAAGTGGTTTTCAATGTACCCAATGGAGACAGTGTTTACATCATCCCTGGCCGCACGTATTCGGCTGGTCAATACCAACGCGGTGAACTGCCCCCAGCCCACGCAGCGATGGTCAGAAGTGGCCAGATACCATTGGTAACCCGGCCACGTGACAAGCGCGATCACTACGTCAAGCGCTGTGTGGGACTACCCGGAGACAGCCTGCGAATTGTAGATCGACGGGTCTACATCAACGGTGAATTGATGGAGGACCCCGAAGGTTTACAGTATCAGTACATCGTACGCTTTAGCCGCCAGCCCAACACCTCTCGCTGGACAAAATGGGGCATTTCTGAAGAAGATGTACGCCAAAGTGACCCCAATGGAACGGCCATGGTGCTCGTCCTTAATCAAGGCCAAATTGATCACCTGCGCGAACAGGACCCTGCTATTCAGGTAGAGCATATTCAAATTGAGCCAGACGCCAACAATCCAGGCAGACTATACCCACATTTCGCCCCCCTATCCGCCAACTGGACCATTGACAATTTCGGCCCTATCTTCATTCCTTCAGCGGGTACTACCGTGCGTCTTACCATGAACAACTACCAGCTGTACCGCCGGGCCATTACCGTTTATGAAGGGCACGATTTAGAACTTAGAGGTCGGCAGTTTTATCTAGACGGAGAAGCCGTATCTAACTACACCTTCGAACAAGACTACTACTGGCTCATGGGAGATAATCGCCACAATAGTGAAGATTCACGGGTGTGGGGCTTCGTGCCGCAAGATCATATTGTCGGAAAGCCACTGCTGATTCTTTTCTCTCTTTATGAAGGTCAACTCAGTAAAGGCATCGACTGGAGCCGCTTCTTTAAGTGGGCGGGGTGATAGTCTTTTAGTCGATAGTCGGTAGCGACGACCTCGGAGGTCTCGGAGCAGAGGGATAGTCGATAGTAGCGTCCTTGGGATAGTAGTTGGCTGGTCAAGAGATAAGTCGCTTAGTGGCTTGTATGCAATAGCAGATTCAAGCAATAGGGCTAGCTTATTGCCTTCTCCCAAGGAGCTACCCTCCCTACACAAATCAAAAAGCGATATTTATCCCTAAATGCTTGAAGCCCGTCTTGAGCGGCGCCTGTCTTGTATAGCCACAGCTATAGAATGCAAAAGCACAGCCGTTATTAATCGACTTGGAAGGAATAAAGCAGAGATTATAGCTATGGAGCGGTTTTTCAATAATGACAAGGTGACCATCGAGGATTTACTGGACCAAGTTGTACAGCCCTGCTAGGATCTTGAGGTAGAGCATGTACTTGTTCCTCAGGACACCTAGCAATATAATTTTGACACCTTTAAAGCCCGCTTTGCCGAAGATGATCCTCACATTGGGGTACTGGCCAACAACACTACTTTAGGGCTATATGCTCATGCAGCTTTGGCCTTTGATGCTAGTACTGGCCTTCCCATCGCTTTGAGCTACTTGTCGATTTACCATTTAGCGCTTACGCGAAAAAGCCGCCACGAAAAAGCTTATAAAAGCCAACACATCAAGCAAAAGCATTCCTATCGTTGGATTGAAGCCAGTGAAAAAACGGCGCAGGTGTTGGCTAAAGCTTCCATGATTACCATGATCGCTGATCGAGAAGCCGATATTTACCAACTACTGGCTCATGACTACGATGCACGTCAACGATTCATTATTCGCTCTTGTAGAAATCGCCTGCTGAGTGATGGAGACCTGAAGCTACGAGAGCAGCTCAAGTTACAAGATTGGCAAGACGTACAAGCTATTAAGTTCAAGACGGGGCATGCGCGTAGTGGTCTAGCAGCTAATGTCAGTATTCGCTTTAAAAGGATCAGTGTAGCTCAGCCCCAAAGCAGAACTAAAGCTGCTGGAAAAGAGGATTATCCAGCTTCACAAAACATTCAGATCATAGAAGTAAAAGAGCTTGACCCACCTCAGGGAATCGAGCCCATTCACTGGTATTTGTATACCAATCACCCCGTGGACAGCGCTGAGCAAGCCTGGCAAATCGTAAGATGGTACACCCAAAGGTGGTGGATAGAGGATTTCTTTCGGGTAACAAAAAGCCAGGGGTTTGAAATGGAAAAAAGCAATTTCCGAACAGGGCTAGCGCTTAAAAAACTGATGCATGTAGTGATGGGCCAAGCTGTTAAAGTGCTAGCCTTACGCCAAGGCAGAACACTAGAGGAACAAACAGCCCAAAAGCTATTTTCCTCCCTTCAGATTGAAGTGCTCAAGCTAGTATTCCAAAGGGTGGAAGGTAAATCTAAGTATGAACTTTGTCCGTTTAAAGAGCAAAGCATGGCTTGGGCAGCTTGGATTATTGGCAGACTCGGAGGATGGAAAGCTAGACAAATGGATAAGCGTCCGCCAGGAGTAGTCTCGATGATTCGCGGATACCGTAGCTTTCAGGACACCGTAAATGGGTACTTACTCTTTAGTCAAAATATCAACAAGCCCTCTGGATAAACTTGTGTAGGGAGGGTAGCCCAAGGGGAGAGGGCGGCTATTTTCAATTTACTATCCTGACTGGGAGAGGGGGAGTAATAACCTCTCGGGAGGTTTAGCAGTAATCCTAAAACACTATCTGATACACAAAAAAGAACAGGATCAAGTAGATCCAGAGGCCGTCCAAGAAGTGCCAGTAGAGGGTGAGTAAGCGCAGGTTGAGGCGTTTTTCGGGATCGGAAAAGTAAACCAACACACTCACGGGTTCTACCATGTACTTACGGGCTCGTATGAGGAAGATGAGCAAGAAGGGCAAACCGCCGATGACGTGCAGAAAGTGCAAGGCGGAAATGACGTAGAGGTAGCTAGCGGAGTTATCCGAAGCCAGGTAAATTTGTTGGTTAAACAGCTGATACCAGGCGATGATCTGGGCAATCAAAAATAAAACCGTCAGGGCCAGGGTATACTCCAGCATGCGGATGTAGCCACTGGTGTTATCAGCTAGGTACATTTTCTTGGCGCGATTCATACAGTAGCTGCCTCCTAAAAGAATTGCCGTGTTAATGAGAAACAATAGCGGTAGCCGTAAGGGAGGTAACTCGCTTTGTATCCGTGTATATACGAAGGCCGCAGTCAGCGCTAGGAAAAGCATGACTAAGCTAAAAAGTAGGAGCGTGAGATAGACGTTGCGCGGGTGAAAACTCAGGTTTTCAGCGCCTTCTTCGCCCAATTCGTAGGGACGGTTACTTTCTTCATAATCTCCCGCCATATCCCTTGCTATTTTTTATTGCGCCGACAGCGCTCGCTACAGTACTTAACTTCTTCCCAGACCTTCTCCCATTTCTTCCGCCAGCTGAAGGGACGGCCACAGACGGGGCATATTTTCTGAGGTAAATTGGCTTTTGATCGCTGCCGCCCCACTTGCCTATTGCTCTTTGCTCAGATCAGCGATTTTAGCCGCCAGCTTTTCCGCTTCTTCGATCTTGCGGGCGTAAGCTTTCAGATCACCACTGCGCTGAATCTGCATGGCTTCTTCCATGATTCGCGCGTGTTGCTGTTCGAGCTTTTTTAGCGGGTTTTTCTTAAATAGACCAAACATAGAAATGAAATTTTCCTTCCTAACAGTAACCAACCAAAGTTGTTCTGATTATTCAACATAGCCTTCCAACCAAAGCTTCTGCGCGCCCCGAACATCATAGAAGAACACCTTAATGTACTTGCGAAAAAACCCACGCTTGGCCGCATCATAGACTACGCGTATCTGTCCAATTTCACCAGGCGGTACTGGCGTATCCTGCCAGTCAGTAGTTGTGCAACCGCAAGCAGTCCGTACGTTTTCGATCAATAAGGGGGCGTCGGTCTTATTTCGAAATTCAAAAATATGCTCCGTTGGTTCATTGTAGATAATGTCTCCAACATCTACTGTTTTTGGGCCTAACCATTCTACCGCCTCGGGCGGAGTGGCTACACTTTGGAAGATAAATAGGCTGAGGATAGTAATTAATAGCTTCACCTCTACTGAACGCGCTAGTAGTCCTGGCTGTTGCTTGATATCAAGGGCAAAATCGACTTAAAAGGAGGCCTCCTAAGTTAAGAAAAACCTATTTTGACCCTGCAATTGTTAAGGAAATACTATTGCACGATTGGGCTACAACTCCGAGCCCTTGATTTACGTCATCTAAGCGATTAGTTTTCCCTAAGAACGTAAAACCAAACTGTAAATGAAGAAGCTCTTTGTTCTCCTCGGACTGGTCTTTGTCAGTCAGGCTGCCTACAGCCAGGTCGTCGTAAATGGCGTCAATATCAATAACCTAGAAGAAGTCACCATGGTCCGCTTGATCGTCCAGGAACGCTTTCTGAGTAATCAGGTCGTCGTCTTTGTGGACTATGGCCAGGGGGTACAAGGTGCTCCCCGCAGGGCTCGGGAAGTGATTAACCCATCTGACGGGCGGCGTATTCGCTTCAACTCTACCATGCATGCCGTCAATTTCATGATCGACAACGGCTGGGAATATATGGAATCCATGGTCTTGCCGACGGACGGTAATGCCACGAGCTCCGGAGACATACAATACTTATTTCGCAGGCCACTGAACTAGCCATTGAAAAGCCGGGTTGCTATTGTACAGTCCGGCTTTTTTTATTGAAGTGATTTAGACTTTTGTAATCCGACTGCGCGGAAAACTAAGCAGAACCTGGGCTTCGCTGTTTTTTTCGTCCATAGCTGGGGCTATGCACTCAAAAGGCAGCTTGCCAGAACCTACTTGGCTTTTCGCTCGCCAGCAAGAAATAAGTTTAAATCACTTCATTCCGATCGTTCGATGATCTCCCAGGTATGATCTGCCAGTAGTTTGATGGTCGCTACGTACTCGAAGGGAGGGTTAGGCCCCCATTCTGCCGGGGAAACCAAGCTCATCAACGATTTGCCCGTTTGAGGTCGGGTGAACAAGTAGTAAGTCCGGCCGATAATAGGGTTAATATTCATCTCGGCCTCGTAGATCTGCTCAGAGATCGTCATCCGATTCTGAATTTCATTAGCTTGGCGGGCCAGCAAGTCGATTTGAGCTTTAATTTGATCCAGCTGCATATCGGTCTGCTCGTACATTGCCGTCATGGCCAGGCCTTTGATCTTGCCCTTATCTACTGGCTTGATCGTAGCGCCCGCCCGGTCATGGGCATAGGGCAACAGATGCGGATTCTCCGCTATTTTATCCCCATCAATAGGATTGATAAATTCTTCCTTTTCCGCTTTATCTTTCTTCGTAGCCATGACCAGGTCTTGTTCGGCAAAATTAACGCCAAAACGGCGATAGAGTTGCGTAAATTATGCCCATGCCCCGCTTCCAAGAAAGTGATCTGATTTTTGACTTCCCCGCTTCCTGGCGGGTTAGGGCCTTTGATGATCATCGTTTTTATCAGGCGATCAGCGGCCAGGGTTTGAAGGCCGTAGATTTTGTCGTCCTTCACCCAGACGGAAAGTTGTGGCTAATGGAAGTCAAAAACTATCGTCCCAGGCAAGACGAAGCAGGTATCCCTTACCCTTTGACACTCCCTCCGCCCCAAGAATTAGCGCAGCAGCTTGGGCAAAAATTAGTCGACAGCAGAAGGATTCTTCGTATTATCGATCGCTATTACCAGCGCAAATGGTATTACCGCTGGCGCTTGAACTGGTCGACCTGGTGGCTCTTTCCAAAGCGCGACAGTGATCTCCTGTTCTGGAACGAGGCCGCTCTCCGGCTAGGCCAGGAGCAGGATGTTCCAATTTTATTCTTGCAGTTGGAGGCTCAGGATTTGTACTTCCGCAGGTCCATTACCTCTTGCTTAATCGCTGGTGGAGAGCCCTGGGAGGTGATCGAGGAGGGGTTTTAGTCTTTTAGGGGGAGTGGGTAGAGGTAGTTGGGTAGCGAGGCCAGCTAGCGGCGGCAGCGGAGATAAAGGTCGCTGGCCGAATTCCGTGGCAAGTATTGCTGCGGTTCGTCTTGCGACTAACGCGAGGGCTCCGACCTGCGGAAGTAAAAAGAAAAGCGCCATAATGTAACACCTTTGAAAATGGTGACATAAACCCATTGAGAGCAATACCTAAGGGGTATTATCGGGCCGTTCCTTGTTTTGAGGGACGGCCTTTGCTGTAGAATGTCTACCGTACGCTAAAACTAGCTTGTGAAAGGCGATTAGCTTTCGCATATTTGTGCTGCTAATCCCAATTTATGCCCCAGGCTGTAATAAGAAAGGGGTCTGTTTACCATATTGGTCGGCTGTTTTTTGGTCCCATTAGGCAGGCTTTACACATCATTGGTTGTTTATCTTTTTCGCTAGTAGTTACTGCTCAGAGTAATGGTCAGCTTACGAATAATGCGGACCCCCTGCGCCTAGCCCAGGTCATCAACCGAGCCTACGACGAACTGGCAGAGCATAGCTTACAACACCTGCAACTGGCCGTTCACCAGCCGGGTACCGTGGCGGCACAGTCTAGCTTAGGCGAAGTATTACAACACATTAACCAAGCTGCTGATCAAACGCAGCCGCTGCGAGCTCAAAGTGTGGCCGGAGAACGTTTGCTATCCGCTTGGGAAGAGTTATTGGGTGGCTACTCCTTCGTTTTTCGATCCAACCTCTCAGGGCTGTCGCAACCTGCGCAACTGGATGCCGCAGCCATGGAGAACTACCTGATCACCTACCAACAAGTAACCGAGCGCCTCGAGCAAAGTACGGCTGCTTTTCTGCAAGCACGGCGGGCCTACCATCAAGAACTGGGTGTACAGTTTCGAGCCAACGCTCGTCAACTACAGGCGCTGCAGCAGTTACGACAACTCAATGCTTATCAGCTGAGCATTTTCGTGGCGGTGCTGCGGGTAGAAGCCGTCAATGAGCAATTTCTCTCGGCCTTCTCAGCTCGCAATGCGGCCAGTATGCAAGCCCTACGCCCTCAATTGCGCACCGCTATCCTACAGAGTCAGCGTGAACTGGAAGAACTACTCCCTCACCCTAATCAAGATCAGTACCGACAGCTTGGACTAGCCTATCTCAGTTTTCTAGCCGAACTCAATAGCAGCGGTTATGCTGCTTTGTTACGCCAGCTAAACGGCAGTCCGCAGGCCGCGGCAACCGACTACAACAGCTGTATTCAGCGCTTAAACCAGGAGCTGCCCGCTCATCGCCGAGCCTGTGTAGAGGCGCGTGAAGCACTGCTGAAAGCTTTCTTGCCAGCGCCGGAGTTATTGAGGAGTAGGATTTAGTTGATCCGCCACGCCTGCGAAGAGCTCGCTACGCTCGACGCTTCGAAGGAGGGCGTAGCTTAAATATAAGTAACCATAGCTTTCTCCTCCGAGGCGTCTCCGACCAACCGAGAAGTTCCTCGCAGGTATAAAGTGAAATTAGAGGCTTCTCTGAGCAAATCATCATTCTACTTTATATGAGTTACTATCCGATGCTTTTAGCATTTCACTGCTAAACGAGCATTTTAATGAAGTTGCAATTATCACACTACCAATCGGTACTATTTTTATTAGTTCTTATCCTGCTAAATCTAAATAGCTGCAATAGAAATGAAGGGTTACCTATAGTCGAAAATTGTAATGAATTAGAACAACTACAAGATTATTTAATCAGTAACGCCTATCAAGTAATTAATGTCAGAGAGCTTGTAGATTTCAAAACGGATGCTGGCTGCCCAGACATTGGAAGCTGGGTAGAGTATCAAGAAGAGCGTGAAAGCAATAATGGGATATTCTTTGATACGCTTAATAAAGCCATTCAACTTCCATCTTTCCAAAACTATGCCGAGACAGATTCCAACCCGTATCACAATTCAATAAGGCTAATCAAATACAACTTTGCTTTTGGCTCCCAGGACTTATTAGTGATAGACTGCCCCGATATGACTCCGCAAGGGAATCAGCAAATTGAATTTACTGTCAGTCAAGTTTCATTCGCAGAGGATTGCAATCCACCGATCATTGAATACCCGGATGGCAAACCTTTTAACATAAACTGCTTCAAAATCTACTCAAAAGAATCAATAGCTGTGAGTCATTCACAAAGAGATTCTTTGTGGAGCTTAATCTCCCAAACAGACCTAAGTACGCTGGCCTACTATGAATCCAGGAACATACTTTGCCATGGCCCCGGTTATATTTTAGACTATAATTCCGGAAGCTCTACTCACTATGGACTGCGCCATTGGGAGTTAGACTGCCCTGGAACACTTAGTCCATTGTATATAGTAAGCGAAGCATTATTGGAAATGCTTGAGGTCGACTTATAGTCGTAGGACGAACCAACGAGCAGCGCTCGCCGGGATTCGGCCAGCGACGGACGATTACTGATTAGTCCTTACGATAGTCGACTCATTGATCCAACAGCCGACCGTAAAGGTAGAGCCCATCTCAATGCCCCTTTGGAAGATGTCTTCGCGGAAAGGCATGTATTGCCGGTAGCGGTTAATCAGAGCATTGGCTTCGCCAGCCATGGAAGGGTCAACGCGCTTAGCACGATTCCACTGATCAAGTGCTACCCAGACGACGACCTGGCTATCAAAGCCGGTACCAGGGCCACAGAGAGGGCCGCTACTAGCGTATAAGCGGCCGATCATCAAATAAGGACGGCCCCAGTTGGGATTGGCCTGGGCGGCTTGGCGTGCATAGTTACGCGACTGGCGGAAGTTGCGCAGGCGGTAATAGGTATTAGAAATGGCCATTAAAACCTGTGCTTTTTTCACGCCGTCTTCGGTAGCAGCAGCACATTCTTCCAGTAAGCCGATTCCTTCTTCGTATTCGTTATTACGCAGGGCATTGTAGCCAGCGGAACATGGTCCGCTAGGGGGGTCTACCCTTGTAAGCTCGACATAGGCGGCATAAGCCGTTGCGTACTCTTCCATATCTTCGGCACATTCCGCCCAGGTCATCCGGCCAAGTACCCGGGTAACGACTTCCAGGTTATCGGGCTCGGCCTCAAACTCCGGGTAGTACTTCTCGACGAAGTAGTCGCAGTCGTAGAAGCCTTTTACCGATTCAAAAAGCTCTATGGCACCGGGCGTATAGCCACTAATCAGGCCCCAGGTCGCACAATCGCCATTTTCTTCACATTCTGCCAGGCCTTTATCCAGGCGGGCGGTGAGGCGTCCAGTTACCCATTTGGCCTCTTCTACGCTGATTTTCTCTTCACTAGCCATTTTATAGACCAGGGCCGACATAGGGTTGATGACGAAGTAGGGGAATTCTTCTTCGTCCAGCTCGATGCTGCGCTTAAAGAGGGCGTAGACTTCCTCATCCGTAGCTGAGCCGGGATAGGTGTAATAACTATCGAAGCCTTGCAGGCCAATGATGTAGGAGTTATCGGGGAAGCATTCATCCGCTTGCTGATACAGCATCAGGATAGTATCGGCATAGGCTTCCTTTTTGTCCGGGTTTTCCTGAATCAAATGGTTGTAGAGAAAGATACCATCGGTGAAGACGGTATTCCGCTGGCCATCGGCAGCTGGTGCATTTTCGTAAACGTAGCGCCAGCGCTCCAGCGCTAGTTCGTACTCCTGCGAACGCACGAAATTGCGGTAAATTACGTAGGAGTCCGCAGCGCGATCGGGATCGCGAGCATCGTCGAAAGAAGCACAACGGAGATTGACCGCCTCGCTTGGTGTAGTAGGCGTAGGCTCTGGAGCCGTGACGGTCGTCGTGGTCTTAGGAGAGCAGGCCAGGACGAAAAGTAAACTAAGGCTAAGTAGGGATAAGTATTTGAACATCTGCAGGAATGGTTTGTCGTAGAAAAAGCTAGGCTGCGCTTAGCTGCCGTAAAATAAGTGCTCTTAATTTAAAATTTGGTTAGCAAGGCTACAGAATGTAGGCTATTTTTGCACCATCAAAATCAACCCCAACGATGAAAGTCCACAATTTCAGTGCCGGACCAGCCATTCTCCCTCAGGAAGTACTAGCGCAAGCAGCTGATGCTGTTCGCGATTTGAATGGCATGGGTTTATCCATTCTGGAGATCTCTCACCGCTCTGCCCAATTCGTAGCTATTCTTGAAGAAGCGGAGTCGCTGGTACGAGAACTCCTATCCGTTGGGGATGATTATGCCGTATTGTTCCTTACGGGTGGAGCCAGCTCGCAATTCTACATGGCACCGATGAACTTGCTGAATCCTGACCAAACAGCCGGTTATGTAGATACTGGCGCCTGGTCGACTAAAGCCATCAAAGAAGCGAAAAACTTCGGTCAGGTACAGGTCGTTGCCTCCAGCAAAGACACTAACTTCAACTACATTCCAGCGGGTTACGAAATCCCCAGCGGCCTGCGCTACCTGCACATGACCAGCAACAATACTATTTTTGGTACTCAACAGAAGGTATTCCCCAACACGGATGCTCCCATTGTCTGTGATATGTCCAGTGATATTTTCAGTCGCCCGCTGGAATTGGACAAATTCGGCATCATCTACGCTGGAGCCCAGAAGAACATTGGACCTGCGGGAGTCACCTTAGCTATTGTACGCAAAGACCTGCTTGGCCAGGTAGAACGCACGATCCCGACGATGCTCAATTACGAGACGCACATTGCTAAGAGCAGCTCCTTTAACACACCTCCAGTCTATCCGATTTTCGTAGCGATGTTGACTTTGCGTTGGGTCAAAGCGATGGGTGGGGTCAGGGCTATGGAAGCCCGCAACCAGGAAAAAGCGACGCTGCTCTACCAGGAGATTGACAACAACCCCAATTTCAGTGGAACGGTAGCCAATGCAGAGAGTCGCTCGAATATGAACGTCACCTTTGTGCCCACCGACGAAAACGATACCGCCGCCTTCCTGGCAGCCTGTGAAGCCGCTCACATTAGTGGAGTAAAAGGGCACCGCTCGGTTGGTGGCTTCCGCGCCAGCATCTATAACAGCATGGACAAGAGTAGCGTGGCAGCGCTGATCGAAGTTATGCGCGGCTATAAGTAGTTTAGTATTTAACCCATTCTGCGTTCGTAGTCTTCAAAACCGAAGGTACGAGAGGCTTTTACCTTGCCCGCTTCGTCCAGCAGTACTATCGCCGGATGAGCTACGCCATTGAACATAGTAGACTTCACGGTCGTATAGTGGGCCATATCCTCAAAGATGATGGTATCTCCGACGAGCAGGGGCTGGTCAAAATAGTAGGCGTCCAGATAATCGCCCGCCAAACAACTCACGCCTCCTAGACGGTACGCATAGCCCGCATCCGTAGCTTCCTGATGGGCGCCACGCACTTGGGGCCGATATGGCATTTCCAGTGTATCGGGCATGTGGCAGGTAAAGCTGACGTTGAGTAAAGCCGTTCGGCGGCCATAGTTATCGATAATATCCAGCACTTTAGCGTGCAGCTCCCCAGTTTGCCAGACGATGGCAGCACCTGGCTCTAGAATGATTTTCAGCTTCGGGTAGCTAGATCGAAGCCCTTGCAACGCACTAATCAGCTTTTCCAGCTGATAGTCCTCTTTAGTCATTAGATGGCCTCCTCCCAGGTTGAGCCATCTTAATTTGCGCAAGTAGTGGCCAAACTGAGCTTGTACCCGTTTGATCAATTCGGCGGTTTGCCCCGCAGTACTTTCGCAGAGCGTATGGACATGCAAACCTTCCAGGCCTGCTGGTGGCCGACTAGGTAAATTGGGCAAGGTCTCTCCCAGGCGACTATACGGGCTGGCCGGATTATAGAGCGCTATCTCTACGGGTGAATACTCTGGATTGACCCGCAATCCGCGAGAAGCAAGCGGTCTGTTTTCTGGAGCTTGATCAATTTTTTCCGCATCCCATATTGCCGCGTAGCGATCCATCTCCCGTAGGCTATTGAAGGTCAAATGACTACTAATGGCTGCCAGCTGTTCGACCGCTGTTGGATGGTAAGCAGGGGCGTAGGTATGTAACTGCCCCTGCAGGTGCTTTTGAATCAACAAAGCCTCATTTAGACTACTAGCAGTGGCTCCGTTTAGGTAATCAGCAATCAAGGGAAATGCTGGCCAGTAAGCAAAAGCCTTTAGCGCCAAAATGATATCTACTTCAGCAGCCAGTGCTACCGATCGAATCAGCTCAAGATTAGCCCTTAGCTTCTCCTCGTAGATGATGAAAGCGGGGTTGGGTAGCATGAGCCTTAGTGTTGTCGCTGTAGCAAGGCTTCCGTCAGCTCCCGAATCGGAGCTCGCCGTTCTACCGGAGCCCCACTTGCGGTGAGGTGTTGATAGGCTTGCTCTTGGTATTCATCCCGCAGTTGAGCTACCATTTGAGGAATATCCAGTGCTTTCATAATCTCGGTTACCCGGACGACTTTAGCGGTACTGTCCGTGGGAATACCAGAGAAGAAATCAACAAGTTCCGTTTTAACCTCTAGGCTACCCACCTCTAACGACTTGAGATAAAGGAAAGTCTTTTTATTACGGACGATATCATTGCCTACACTTTTCCCGATCTGTTCGGTAGTACCGAAGGTATCCAGTAAATCGTCCTGCAACTGAAAGGCGATCCCGGTCAGTCGGCCAAATTCGTACAAATGGGCAGCTGCTTCTGCATTCGCACCAGCTGCTAGAGCGCCCATTTCCAAGGCCCCTCCTAGTAAAACGGCGGTCTTCAGCTCGATCATCTTTAGGTATTCCTCAATGCTTACATCATCACGGCGCTCAAAATCAACATCGTATTGTTGGCCTTCGCAGACGCCCACTGCTATCCGGTTAAATACCTGCATTAGTTCTGGAATACGCTCTTTTCGAGGGCAGTCTAACAAGCTCTCATAAGCTTTGATGAGCATCAAATCCCCGCTAAGGATCCCCGTATTTACGTCCCATTTTTCGTGGACGGTCGCCTGGCCCCGCCGCAGCGGAGAATCATCCATAATATCATCATGCAGTAAGGTGAAATTATGGAAGACTTCGACGGCTTGGGCCACGGGCAGTGCTTGTTCCCAATTATCCGTAAATAGCTGAGCACCCAGAAGGCTTAGTAATGGTCGGACGCGTTTACCACCTAATTGTAAGATGTAATCCACCGGTTCATAAAGTCCGAGTGGTTCCTGGCGGTAGGGATGCGCCGCCAAGTAGTCAAGGTAATTCCGCTTCAGGTCTGCGGCAGAAGTAATGATTGAGGCCATGCTGTAAAAGTAGACATATGATGGGAAGGCAAACAGTAGGCTAAAGGGATCTTTGGATGAATTAAGGATTGGATAGCCTCTCTAAATTCGTGCTTGCCTATCAGCTACCAATCCGGGGAAAGCTACATCAACCTTCATCCCGGGCAATTGTTCCCAAAAGTATGCACAAATATGACCTCATCATTATCGGGGGCGGGCCATCGGGCATCAATGTTGCTCAGTATGCAGCCCAAAAAGGATTGAGTTACCTCATTCTGGAAAAGGGACAGTTGGTCAATAGTATCGTCCACTTTCCGGACAACATGACTTTTTTCAGCACTTCTCGCAAACTAGAGATTGCGGGCGTTCCTTTTATTAGCCATACCGACAAGCCCAGCCGCAGAGAAGCCTTGGAGTACTACCGTCGTTTGGTGCAAAGCAATCAGCTCAACGTTCACCTGTACGAGCCTGTCCTAGAAATGCGCCCAATAGCAGGGAATCAGGCCTACACCATCAGGACAACAAAGGATCAATATCAGGCTAGCCACATCGTCGTCGCTACGGGCTTTTACGACACGCCCCGCCTGCTCAATGTTCCGGGCGAAAAGCTGCCTAAGGTCAAGCATTATTATGATGATGCGCATGCCTACATCGGACAAAAAGTGCTGGTGATTGGAGCAGCTAATTCGGCCTGTGACGTCGCTCTGGAGTGCTGGCAAAAAGGTGCGGAAGTAACGATGGCCATTCGCAGTCACGAAATTTACTCACGGGTCAAATACTGGATCAAACCCAATATCGAAAACCGGATTGCCGAGGGCAGTATCCCAGCCTACTTCAACACCATCGTGACCGCCATTTATCCCGACCGAGTGGATTTAAAAGGCCCAGAAGGGGATTTCAGCCTTGACAATGACTGGGTACTGGCCATGACTGGTTACCAGCCTAATGCGGCCCTGCTGGAAGCTTTAAATCTAGAGGTCGACCCCGAAGATGCTTGTCTACCGTTACATAATGCAGAAACACTAGAGACCAATAGCCCTGGCGTCTATTTAGCCGGGGTGGTCTGTGCCGGAAAACAAACGAGTAAGCTATTTATTGAGAATACGCGGGATCATGCGGAGATTATCGTAGAGGGGATTTTGGCGAAGCAAGGAGCGATAGCGTAAGTCTTTTGTTTCACGCAATGAGCGCAAAGGTTTACGCAAGGGACGCAACGTTTCTATAACTGCCCCAGCCTCACCCCAAAGCGTAGACCAATCATGGCTGAGAAGCGGATCTGGTCGTAGCGTTCCTTAAAGATGTGGGTATTCCAGGGCTGCATGCCTTTGAGCTCCTGGTCGGTCAATTCCGTCCAGTGGAGCACCAGGGTTGGGCCAAAGAAAATAGCTGCCGTACCGCCACTTATGGGATAATCCCAGGTTTGACGGAAGTGCAGATAGAGATTTAGGCGCCCCATCCAGCGGGCACCTCGATTGACGTGGTTGATCACAAATTCTGAGGAGGTCCTTAAGGGCCCCCACTCATCTGAGCCACGATTTTTCCAGCCAAAGCCGTAGCCCACACCCCAGATAGGTCGACGACCGCGTCCTTCTTCGGTGATCAACTCCAGAGAACGCAAGCCGGCATTGATCTCAAAAATATTGTAGAAACGGTAGCTGCCCAGTTTTAAGTTGGCGCTCCAGGCTGTGGTAAAATCACGAGCAATCTCGAACACATTGTAGCCTTTGCGGACGATGTTGATCAGGCCAAAGGAACGGCCTGCCACCGTATCGGCTACATTCAAGATGCCGATTTGCCCGCGACTGACGTCGCCGCCAAAATTGACTAAGCCGATCTGACGGCGCACCTCTCCCCCTGCGACATTAGCCACGGCATACTGCCGATTGACGTTATTACGAGTAAAGTTGATCAAGCCCGCTAGCTGAGTACCATTGAGGCTGCGGCGACTGATATTAACCAGGCCGGCGATCTGAACGCCTTCGCCCAGACCAATCACGTTAAAACCAGGCGTAATTTGCACCCCCGTCAGACGCTGGCTGACGTAGTTGACACCCAGGCCCAATTGCAGCCCGACAGCCTCGCCATCAACCCCATTGAAAGCTGCCCCAAATTCTGCACCGTTTAGTCCTCCACTGACCCCGGCAGGAATATTAAAGGATATGGTATTGATGTATTTACGGGGCTGACCGCCATTTGTCCCGACACCGGGCATAACGCTGAACTGCCCCAATCGTCGCTGCCGGGCCTGCCCACGTAGTCGCCGAGTGGGTAGATAACGACCGCTGTATAGGCTACTATCCTGGGTGCGCAGCTCCCGCTCTTCGGGCAGCTGTCCTGCATCGATCAGTGGCGGCGGTGGCGGCAAAGATTCAAACTCTTCTTCGGTATAACCCAGGTCTGTTTGACTTTGTACTTCCGCAGGTGAAGGCGTTATCCGTTCTTCAATGGTGGGTGGAGCCTCGTTCTGTCTACGGCGTTCATTTTCACGGGCGGTCAAAAGCTCTTCTGCGCGGTTCCGATTGTAGCGTAGTAACACCCGTAAGTCCCGGCGGCGATACTCAATAGCTGTATTGGCAAAAAGCAGCTGTAATCCCTCATCGAGCGAGACGAGGCCCGAGCGGGCGGAGATGCGGGTGTTGGTAGGAAGTGCTTGCGGACTGTAGACGAAAACCAGATCATAACGCTGCTCCAGATCTTCGATGATATCAATAAGCTGCTCCTCACCGTAGCTATAGCTGATGTAGGTGTTGGTGGCATACAAGCTGAATCGACTAAGTCCAAGAACAACAAGTACTAGAATGACGCCTAGCACTCGGTGCTCCCGCGCTCCGCGCGGGAGAGGATTGTAGTTGTTCTTCGCAAAGCTTTGCAGATTCAACTGCATGTTTTAATGAGTTTCAGGGCAAAATTATCTTAGGTAAGAGAAAGATCAATTATCCAAAGTGTTTTCACCCCAACCGCGCGGAGCGCAGTCCTACCGAAAAGAGTTATGCTGCTAAAGTTAATCTCATTGACAAGACCCACTCAAGGTAATCGTATCCCCTTTCTCCATAAAACTAAAATCGATAAATATGAATTCTAAATCTTCCAACAGTTCATTTAAAGGGGTATTACGGTAGGTACCACGCAGCGGACAGTCTAAAAACTCCTCGGCAGCCTGAATCTCCTTCCCATAAAAACGAGACAGGGTAGGCAGGGCTTGACCAATGGTAGTATTAGCCAACTCACCAAAGACCAACTCCTCCGTTCGCCAAGCATCCACCTGATCGATCGCTTCTACCGCTTCACTCAAATCTTGGGTAGCCAATTCGTAAGTAGCGGCCTGCCCTGGGGAAAGCACCACCTTTTCAAGCACTTCTTCGGTAGTTTCTTCAATCGCGGCTACCTCGACCCTACCGGTCTTAACCGAGACTTCGACTTCTTCTTCGGCGTAGGCGCGTACGTTGAAGCTGGTACCTAAAACACGGGTCTCCACCTCTCCTGTAGCGACTACGAAGGGACGGGCTTCATCGCGTACTACGTCAAAAAAGCCTTCGCCTTCCAATTCTACTCGACGTTGTTCAAAGGCTTCGCTAAAGCGCAGGCTACTGTTGGTATTCAGCCAAACTTCGCTACCGTCAGGTAGGACGACGAGCCGGGCCGATTCTTCAAGATTGGTTTCAGCCACCCAGTCGTTTTGCGGAGCACCAACCTCTCCGGCCGTAAGCCACCATGCGGCGAGCGCAATGCCCACCAGTGCCGCTGCTGCCGCCCACAAAGGGAATTTCCTTGCCCTCACTGCCGGCCGGAACTGGCGGATGCGGGGCTCTTCGACCTCAGTACCCCCAAATAGGCGGTCCTCCAGCCGATTCCAGGCAGCGTTGGTATCAACCGAAAGATTTGACTTCGGTGGATTAGCAGCTTCCCATAGACGGCCTAGCTGATCCAGTTCCTTCCTATCCGTGGAGCTCAGCCCATCGGTAGTAGGAGCCTGTCCTTCCTTTCGCCAATATTTGATCCATTTATTCAGCACGCATACTTAGTGTTGGTAGCCATTTAGACGCAACTTAGGTCCAAAAGCTACTTCATTGGTATAGTTTTCCGAGACGAAGATGTCGATGATGACAGATACCCCCTACTCGATTTTGTATTTTTTTTAATTTTTTCAAAAATCAGGCTAAAACTGACGAATTCAAATGTATAGGCTTTAGTTGCTTAGACAAGAGAATCAAAATATGTTTTTATCTTCGGCGCTCAAGCATGGTATGCTATCCTCAAATTTACACCATTTCCTCTACGCTTCGGATAGGGCCTCGAATAACCGAATGAGACAGAAAATACACTAGTTTTCTTTACTCAATTCGGATTTAATGAAACGACTTCTACTAAGCTGCTGCCTGACGTTAGCAGCTATTTCTACCTTGTTTGCACAACCAGTCAATGACGATTGTACGAATGCTGAGGCCATTACGCTTGATATGGCTATGACCTTTTCCACCGTGGATGCCACTACAAATGGGCCTACCCACCCTAATTGTTTAGGGGCTAACGATTCTATTCCTCTGGACGTTTGGTACACTTATACACCAGCCGAAGATGTGATTCTAAATTGGAGTACCTGTAACACTGCCGACTTTGACACACGGATGGCCGTATACGCAACGGGAGACCCATGTATGGCTAGCGACGACAACTTGGTAGCTTGTAACGATGATGGTACGGACTGTGATCTCTTCACGTCCGAGATGATTTTCGTAGCTACTGGTGGGCAAGCCTACACCTTCCGTTTAGGAGGTTACGCAGACCTCGAAGCTGACCCACCAACCCCCGCTACTTCAGGAGGCGGTTCGGTCATCTTAACCGAGTTTGAAAGTGTGATAGCAAATGACTTTTGTGCACTAGCTATTCCCATTGAGTTGGGAGTTGATCAATTCTTCTCAACAGCAGGAGCGACTACAGATGGCCCTGCGCATCCTGAAAACCCGAATTTTTGTTTCAGTTTCGCTTCAAATACTGCAGTCGAAGATATTTGGTATACTTATACCGCAGACTTTACCGGAACGGTTTTCTGGGATTTCTGTGGAATGGTTAATTTCGATACACGCATCGCAGTCTATCAACCGGGCTCACCTTGTCCACCTGCTGCAAGCGATCTGGCAACGTGTAATGATGACGGCACCGAAAGTACAGAGTGCGCCGACCCTAATTATCATTCCGACTTATTCTTTGATGTCGTAAACGGAGAAACTTACTTATTACGAGTCGGCGGCTACATAGCCGAGCCAAATGGGTCCGGTACTTTTAGCCTTACCGCTCAGGATCGCCCGGCCCCACCTGCTAATGATGGCTGTGAGAATGCGATTCCAATTGAAATTGTCAGCTTTACTGAAGCTGAAGATGGCGACGGATTTGTGACGGGTACAACCGTTGCGTCTTCAATTGATGAGTCTAATTTCCAAATACCTGGTTGTAGTATAAATGGACTAGGTGCCTTCGCCGATGTTTGGTACAGCTTTGAGTCTAATGGTAATACGGAAGTGCGTGTTGATATTGGCTCAACGATAGCTGGAATAGACTTTGTAGCAGAGCTATTTACTGATTGCGGAAGTACGCTTATTGATACTACTGGTATGAATAATTGTTTGGCAACAGATGACGATAATCCACTAGTGTCTGATACTATCACGGGATTACCCCCTGGGGAGAATGCGACTATCTACCTGCGAGTACTCACCCATACAACCTTCAGCCCTACGGGGGTTTTTGCCGTTCAAGTTTCCGCGGCTTCGCCTTCGGCTATTCGTGAGCTGGATGAAGTAGAGAACCTTACACTATACCCTAACCCGGTACAGGATTTAGCTACTGTTGATTTTTCCCTGCGGGAAGCACTTGATCTCGAATTGGAGATATTTGACCTTTTTGGCCGCTCTATTGCGACCCATCAACTGGGTAGGATGACCGCAGGTGGGCAACGCTACAGCTTTGACACCAGTACCCTACCTGCCGGTATGTACACGGTACTACTGAGCAACGGGCGTGCCGCCCAGCAAATGAAGATGGTGGTACGCTAAGTTGTAGCTTGTACTACCTAATATTATTGGGGGTAAATTGATCCCTGTAATTCACGAGCGAGTCGGATGGTCCGGCTCGCTCGTAGTATTTTAGCGATCCCCTTATCTTTATGCTTATGAAAAACTACTGGATGGGATTTGGCTCGGCCATTTTCGCGCTGCTGACCCTCACTTTACTGCTCAGCTATACCGACGGTCCTAGTGACGGTGATGAATCAGCGATGGTTCCACCTGCGGAAGTACAAACTGATCGACAACTGCCGCAAATTGTGAAGGCTATAGACCTGAATGAGGATTTAATGCTCTGTAATGAGCGGCTGGATATGTCTAGCTTCGACGTTCGCGAACGCCTGGACCGGGAGTTGTTGCGCAATGCTTACTGGCACTCCAGTACTTTGCTGGCGCTGAAGCACACGCGCCGCTATTTCCCGACCATTGAGCGGATTTTAGCCGAAGAGGGGCTGCCCGATGATCTAAAGTATCTGGCCGTTGCCGAAAGTGGCCTGACGAATGCTGTGAGCCCGGCAGGAGCACGAGGGATTTGGCAGTTTATGCCAGCGACTGCCCGTGGCTATGATCTGGAAGTAACCGAAACGGTCGATGAGCGCTACCACCTGGAAAAAGCCACCCGTGCGGCCTGTACGTATTTGCGATCTTATTACGAAAAGTTCGACAGCTGGCTACTGGCTATGTCGGCCTACAATATGGGAGGTGGCCGGCTAAGCAACCGCATTGAGGAGCAGAATGCCGACGACTTCTTTGACTTAAACCTCAACCAGGAAACCAGTCGCTATGTATTCCGGATTGCGGCATTTAAAGCCATTATGACCAATCCCGAGGCCTTTGGCTTTTACCTGGACGATGAGGAGTACTACCCTAATCTCGACAACTATCGGGAAGAGGAGGTGACCAGTACAATTCCTAATCTGGGAGAGTGGGCTGCGGAGCGCGGCGTGAGCTATCGAATGCTGAAAGTCTACAATCCCTGGTTAGTAGATTCCCGCTTGGCGGTGGGGCGCGGGCAGCGTTACCAGATTAAATTGCCTAGTTAAGTCGGGTTTAGTTTTTGGTAGAGTTCATCTGTCAGCTGAAAATTGAGCTGGGTTTCCCATTGGCTTTGATGAGGATGCCTACCCTGCTGTTCTTTCAGGCCAATATCCAGCCGGAAATCATCATTGACCACATCGAGTCGGAGGACTAATTGATTGCTACCTGCTTGCAACTGTAACATTACCCATTCGGCTCCTGGCCAGCGGCGTAGGGGCTTTGAAGTAGAGAATATTTCTTGCCCGTTGAGGAAGATCGTGGCGTAATTACCGTGCCCTAGACAGAGCCACTTACTGACGGATTCTAAAGCTGTGATTTCGGTGTATAGAAACAGGCTGCGTTCTCCCCGACCGTAAAAGTAGTCGCCAAGGTCGATGGTCATTGCTTGAGGTTCTACAACTTGTACCCCAAA
>JBCCDS010000053.1:0-41619 GCA_039030655.1 Bacteroidota bacterium
CGGCTGGCGCCCTAAGCAAGTATTTCCCTTCCTTAATCCTAAACATTTTTGAGCGCGGATCTTATCTAGAAAAAGCAATGCGCTTAAGTGTTAGTTGGAGGTTGCTAGCCCGGAGAAGTGCCCTCAACGAGTGGAAACTTGATCTGGCAGATCCGCATTCGCCAAAGGCTCATTTTGATTTCGGTTGCTGGCAAGCGCGTGCCTAGCTAGTTTATTCAGTTCGAGTAACGGGGATATACGCCTGGGATGCGTTAGCCCCTCTCCCTTGGAGAGGGGTTGGGGAGAGGCCAAAAGCCAGTTGGCGCAGCCAACATCCGTTTTTGATCCTGATGATCCGCGTAATCCGCGCCAAAAAAATCGCTCCGTAGGAGCAAGGCCACCGATTGTTGCAAGACGCACTAACTCTTTGCGGTCACCGGAGTTCGGCCAGCGACAGCAGTCGAGGAAGCGGCCAAAAGAAAAGGCCAAGCTCAGAGCAGCTTGACCTTTTCAGATGTGTTTGTGGCTAGTCGTTGTTTACAGACTGTAAGCATTCTTTTCGATCAGAAAATCCGCGACGGTACGACGCAGTACTTTCACATTCTGCAGCGGGTACTTCGTAAATCGCTTGATGCCCATACTGAAGGTGCGCAGCATATCTCCCTCGGTGAAGCTGGCGACGGCATCGCTAGCATTTTTAGCCATTCGAGCATTCGCGTCGTGCAGGTAGACCTTTAGGATAGCTTCTAGTACTTCCGCAGGTTTATCCGTTGCGCGGCCTTCCAGCTTTTGCAGACGCAGTAATAGCGATTCCGCTTCGAGCAGATCAGCCATCATGTCCGCTACGTTCATGATAATCTCCTGCTCTTCCTTCAGGTTGAGATTACCGTCCATTTGCTGCTTGGCGGCAGCACCGGCTACCATTAGAATCAGCTTCTTGAAGTTGGCGACCGCTTTAGCTTCTTCACCGTAGCTCCCCGTTACGGGCTCCATGGATGGCATACTCGCCAACTCCTTTTGTACATTCCAGGCAGGACCTACCAGATCAATGGCTCCTTTCATCGCCCGGCGCAGCAGCATATCAACGCTTAGCAGGCGGTTAATTTCGTTGGTGCCCTCGTAGATACGGTTGATGCGTGCATCGCGGTAGCCACGAGCGGCAAGTGTTTCTTCGCTATAGCCCATACCACCGTGGATCTGTAGAACTTCGTCTACTACAAAATCGAGAATTTCTGATCCAGTGAACTTCAAAATAGCACACTCAATGGCGTACTCTTCTGCAGATTGCCGCTTGGCTTCGCCAAAACTCACCCCTTCGGCTTTCAGTGAAGTATTGAAGTCTTGCATCATCTGGCTAACCCGGTAAAGGGCACTTTCTCCGGCGTAAATCCGGATGGCCATCTCCCCGATTTTGTGCTTAATAGCTCCGAAGTTCGAGATCGGCTGCTTGAATTGCTGCCGCTCGTTGGCGTACTCAATGCCCATCGTCAGAGAACGCTTGGCACCTCCGATACTTAGCGCGTGCAGTTTGAAACGTCCCGTGTTTAGAGCATTAAAGGCGATCAGGTGGCCTTTGCCAATTTCGCCCAGTACGTTGGCGGCGGGTACTTTTACATTTTCAAAGAAAACCTGACGGGTAGAGCTGCCTTTGATCCCTAGCTTATCTTCCTCGGCACCTAGGCTAACGCCTTCTGCATCTGCATCGACGATAAACCCGGTAAACTTATCGCCATCAACTTGGGCAAAAACGACGAATACGTTCGCAAAGCCAGCATTACTGATCCACATTTTCTGACCATTGATCAGGTAGTGCTCACCGTCTTCGGTCAGATCTGCCCGTGTCTTAGCAGCCAAAGCATCTGAGCCTGATCCAGGTTCGGTGAGGCAATAAGCCGCAATCAGCTCGCCGGAAATCAGCTTAGGCAGGTAAGTCGTCTTCTGTGCCTCGGTACCGAAATACAGAATCGGCAACATTCCGATTCCAGTTTGGACCGCGTAGGCTACCGTAAAGGAACCGGCACTGCCTCCCAAGACATCGCAGATCAGCGTATTGGTGTTCGTATCGAGTTCTAATCCGCCGTAGACTTCCGGTAGATGACTACCGAGCAAGCCCTGTTCCGCCATTTTGCGCAGTATGCTGGGCATCAGCCCTTCCTCCTGTTTCTCGATGCGATCCAGGACTGGCCAAACCTCTGCGTCGATAAAATCCTTGACCATCGCTTGGATCATCTGCTGCTCCTCGTTAAAATCTTCGGGGATAAAAACTTGTTCAGCTTGCTGGTCTTCGATTAGATAAGAACCGCCGCGCAGCAGGCCAGTAGAAGGAGGATTTTGAGACATGATGAGACTTGATTTTTTCGTTTTAGCGAATTTTCGCTGCTAAATTAGGGGCTAAGGTTAAGACTTGAAAGAAAAGTGTGAGAAATAAAGCGAAAATTCGCCATTTTCTTATCTTTGCTGTCTATACATGCATTTTTTATTTACACCGGTCCCCCCATAGTTTTTTTTCAACCTCAATTTAGAATACGACATGGCCGCATCGCAAAAGACGATAAGTCTTCCACGGCAACTACGTTTTAATCTTCAATCCGCTTGTTCCTTCGTTAATAACGAAACGCGTCAATTACTCGAACCTTTTGACATCACACCCAAGCAGTACGATATTCTCCGTCTACTGCAGGAGGCCGACCCCAAGGCCTTATCGATTCAAAGTGTTCGTGAAAGGCTCGCCGATAAAATGTCGGATGCTAGTCGCTTAATTGACCGGCTACACCGGAAAGGATTACTCGAAAAGACGCCGAGTGATTTAGATCGTAGAAGTAATTTGGTTCGCATCACCCCTGCGGGTCAAAAACTTTTAAAACAGCTGGGAGAGCAATCTGCCGAGATAGAAACTCAATTGGAAGGAAAGCTCGATCAAGATCAAATTGATCAGCTCAATCAGCTACTTGAGCGGCTCTACCGCTAATTATAGCTTTTTCCATCCTAATTAAAGCAGCTTCCTTCCCAAGTCTGCTATCTTTACAGCATGAGCCTGTCCTTACGCCTGGCTTGGCGCTACCTCTTTGCTAAAAAGTCTACCAATGTGATCAACGTGATCACGGCTATTGCTGGTTTGGGAGTAGCGATTGGAGCGGCAGCCCTCATTTTAGTGCTCAGCGTCTTCAATGGTTTTGAAGATCTCTTTCTCGGAATGTTCAACGACTTGAATCCCGACGTAAGGATCACGGCTGTAAAGGGAAAAAGTTTCCAAATCGACTCCAATCTGGTTTACCGGCTTCAGGAGGAGGTGGAAGGCGTGGAAGTCGTTTCTCAAACCCTCACCGAAACGGCCTTTTTTGAGTACCGTGGCAACCGCAATCCGGGCGAGCTGAAGGGAGTTGATGATCAGTACGTTGCGATCAACCGTATTGATACTATGGTTCGGCGGGGCAGCTACCGACTCTCGCTCAATAATCAGCCCGGAGCCATTTTGGGGCGGCAGATGACCTACGCACTCAATATCGACGTTGATGATCAGTTTGAGCCACTGCGCATATACATGGCGCGCAGACGCAGATCTAGCATCATTACTGGGCGCCAACCTTTCGTAAGTCGTACCGTTTTTCCGGCTGCCATCATCAATACTCCCGAGGCTTTCGAAAACCAGGCAGTCCTAATTAGTCTCGACCTGGCACGGCAGTTGTTGGATCTTCCGGATGGTACGGTCTCTGCCCTGGAATTAAAGCTCGCACCCGGGGCAGCCAGTGAAAGCACCTATGCCGCTATTCGCAACTTTATGGGGCCAGAATTCGAAGTCGCCAACCGTTATCAACAGGAAAGTGGCTTGCTGAGTCTGATGCAGATCGAGAAATGGATTGCTTTCGCCATTGCCGGTTTGATGATGTTTTTGATCTCCTTCAATCTGATTGGTGCGCTGTGGATGATCGTGCTAGAAAAACGACGAGATATCGCCATCCTGCAAAGTATGGGCATGACCGACCGAGATATCCGACGAGTTTTCTTACAACTTGGTCTACTGATCTGTGGTGTGGCCCTGGTTGTGGGGCTGATTCTCGCTTTCGGTATCTACCTGCTCCAGCAAAATTTCAATCTGATCACCCTGCCGGGCAGCTTTGACGAAGCCTACCCCATTTCTATGCGCCTGGCCGACCTACCCATCGTAGCCGTAGTAGTCTTCACGATTGGTCTGCTGGCCGCCATTTTACCGGCACGCCGGGCTACTCGTATTGATGCTGTGGTACGGGAAGAGTAGTTCTTTTTGCACCTGCCTTCCTGCGCTGGCCGAGTAATAACTTCACCGGTACTTTTGCGCTCCGCGCGAAAGGCAGTCTTGATTCGCAACCCGCACTAATCTCAATTATCCCCGTGCAGAACGCGGGGCTACCGATACTCGCAGGGCGAACCTGCTCTCTTCGTTCACTGGTATTCGGCCAGTGAGGGCTGGATTCCGCACTAGTGCGAGGATTTCGGCAGCGATGCCTCAACCTGCGGAAGTACGAAACAAAAATTACTACATTTAAAGAATGAAAGCCACCGCCATTATACTTCCATTCTTGCTATTACCTATGCTAAGTCAGGCCCAGACCAAAGATTACAGCGAGGATGTCAGCTCCATTGATCATATCATTCATGCACTGTATGCTTCCATTTCCGGGGAGAAAGGAGTGCCCCGCGATTGGGATCGCTTTGCCTACCTATTCGCCGAAAATGCCCGTCTGGTGCCGACTCGGAAAACTGAAGAAGGCTTAGTTTTTCAACAATGGACGCCAGCGGGATATGCTGAAATGGCTACCGAATGGTTCAACAACTCCGGTTTTTTCGAGGCCGAGATTGCTCGTGAACTGGACGAATTCGGCCCCATAGCCCACGTATTCAGCACCTACACCTCCCGTAGAACGGAAGAAGGAGAAATATTTGCGCGAGGCATCAACAGCATACAGCTTTTCCACGACGGAGCGCGTTGGTGGATCATGAGTGTGTACTGGTCGGCGGAAAGTGAAGGGCAACCTATCCCGGCGGCCTATCTACCCGATTAGAGGTTGTTGAGCATCTCCAATAACACGGCTTGCGCTGCCCAGCTACGGTTGTTGGCCTGCTGAAGCACCAAGGAGCGTGGACTATCCAAAACAGCATCGGCGACTACTACATTACGGCGCACCGGCAGGCAATGCATGAAGAAGGCGTTATTCGTTTTGGCCATTTTTTTAGCCGTGATTTGCCAATCGGGGAAGTCGCCAATCTGGCCATAATCTAGGTAAGACGACCAATTTTTGGCGTACACAAAGTCTGCTCCGATCAATGCTTTGTCCTGGTCATAGATGACCTGAGCATGCTGGCTAAACTCTGGAGCCAGATCAAAGCCTGGCGGATGGGTGATGACCAGATCTACCTGCCCCCAGGCCTGCATCCATTCAGCAAAACTATTGGCCACGGCCTGCGGCAATTTGCGCGGGTGAGGTGCCCAACTCAGTACAACCTTAGGCCGGGGCCGAGTGCTCTGCTCCTGGATAGTCAGGCAATCGGCCAGACTTTGTAAGGGATGACGAATAGCAGACTCGAGACTGAGGACCGGGACACTGGCGTGCGTCTGAATAGCTTTTATAATTCGGTCTTCGTAATCTGCCGCTCGATCGGTCAGGCTAGGAAAGGAGCGTACGGCCAGGATATCGGCATACTGACTCAATACGCCAGCAGCTTCGCGAATATGTTCAGCCGTATCCATATTCATGACGGCTCCATCGGTAAACTCGATCTTCCAGCCGCCGGCGGCATCCATGGTCGTTACGTCCAGGCCTAGGTTTCTACCTGCCTTTTCGGTACTGAGACGAGTACGCAGACTAGGGTTGAAAAACAAATTGATCAGGGTTTTGCCGAAACCGAGATCAAATTGACTGCGTGGCTTAGCCTTGAGTGCCTCAGCGGAAGCCAGTAAATCGGGAATAGAGTCAACGTCTTGGGCAGAGAGAAATTGGTGCATTGTGTTTTTCGTTGGGGAGTAAAGTTGTCTTGAATTCTTGTGAAGTCCTACAATTTCGTTTTTAGTGAATCAGCTGCTTCAGCGCCTGTAGTAGTTTTTCGCCTTGTTCACGGCTGATATTCAGCGGCGGGAGCAAGCGAATAGTATTGGGATCAGCGGCGGAGCCGGTAAAGACACCTTGTTCAAATAGCAACTGTTTACGTAGTGGTGCAACTGGCTGATCGAGCTGTAGACCAATCATCAGGCCACGGCCACGCACTTGGCGAAATTTGTTGAGTGCCCTTAACTCCTCCATCAACCATTGTCCCAGTTTTCGGGAATGGTCGACTAATTGTTCTGCTTGCAATACTTCCAGCACGGCCAGTCCGGCAGCGCAAGCCAGATGATTACCTCCAAAAGTGGTACCCAACATGCCTTTACGTGCCTTGAGTTTAGGATGAATCAGGATGCCTCCGATTGGGAAGCCATTCCCCATTCCTTTGGCCATACTGATGATATCCGGTTGAAAATCAGCATGCTGATAAGCGAAGAATCGACCAGAGCGACCGTAACCCGACTGGATTTCGTCCAGGATCAGTAGGCTACCGTGAGCATGACAGAGCGCTGGCAGTGCCTCCAGGAAGGCAGGTTCAGGTACATAAATTCCACCTATTCCCTGGATCCCTTCAATAATCACGGCAGTTACATCTCCCCGTGAGAGTTCTCGCTCAACGGCCTCTAAATCATTCAAATCGACGAAAGTAACCGGATAATGCCGATTGATAGGCGCCTTGATTTTTTCACTGTCTGTGGCATTTACGGCTGCCGAGGTTCGACCGTGAAAAGCATTGTGAAAAGCCAAAATCCTGGATCGCCCATTGTGAAAACTAGCTAACTTGAGGGCATTTTCATTGGCTTCGGCTCCACTATTACAGAGAAAAAGCTGGTAGTTTGGCAGGCCCGACAATTCACCCAATTTAGCAGCTAGTTCCTGCTGGAGGGGATTTTTGACGGAGTTGCTGTAGAAGCCCAGTTTAGCTACTTGTTCTTGTAGTCGGCGGACGTAGTGCGGATGGCTATGACCTATACTGATGACCGCATGGCCACCATAGAAGTCCAAGTACGATTTACCCTTGGCGTCGGTAACGTAAGCACCCTGGCCACTGACTGGTTCCAGATCGTAGAGAGAATAGACGTCGAAGAGGGGCATGAGTGAGGGGGTTAGTTGGGAGATGTTAGATGTTAGTTGGGGGTTAGGAGTTGTGAGTTTTGAGTAGGAGTTGGGACCTCGAAGGGGCTGGAGCAGAGCGTAAGACCTTTGAGTGTCCGCTGATATCAATTGGGTAATTGGCAGTTATGAGTGAAGGAGTTGGGTTTGGTACCAGAGGCCAGTATTAAAAGGCCGAAGGTTTTAATCGTAAGCCTTCCGTTTCTGACAAGCCAAGGGCGAGGTTCATATTCTGGACAGCTTGGCCCGAGGCGCCTTTGAGCAGGTTATCGATCATACTGGTGACCAGCACTCGATCGTCAATGCGTTCCACTTGATACAATGCCTTATTGGTATTTACGACCTGCTTAAGATGCGCCTGAGTGGGGGCTGCAAATACAAAGGGGTGATCCTGGTAATAAGCCTGATAAAGGTCTGATAAGGCACTTGCTCCTAAGTCCGTACTCGTATAAAGATTAGCAAAAATGCCCCGGCTGAAATTCCCGCGTACGGGTAGGAAATGTAGCTGCTGCTGGTCATGGCCAGCTGCTTGCTGCAAGCTGCGTTTTATTTCAGCTTCATGTTGGTGGCGAAAAGCCTTGTAGATGGAAATGTTGTTATCTCGCCAGCTGAAGTGAGTCGTAGTCCGGGGCAGTTGGCCGGCTCCGGTGCTACCCGTTATGGCGTGGATGTGTACTTGTTCAAGTGGATGACCAGCAGCAGCCAGTGGCAGCAGTCCCAACTGAATGGCCGTAGCAAAGCAGCCGGGATTAGCCACCCGACGGTGGCCACGGATAGCTTCTCGGTTTAGTTCTGGTAAGCCATACACCCAGCTAGGGTCAAGACGGTGGTCACTGCTGAGGTCGACTACTAATGCCTCGGCTGGAGGTTGGTGTTGCTCCATCCAGCCACGAGAGCGCCCGTGTCCAGCACAGAGAAAAATCACGTCAACGCTTTCAGCTGCAGAAGCCTGAACACTAAGTTCCGGCGGGTTAGCCACAAAATGCAGATTCAGTTCACCAATTAAATCCTGGTGAATGTCAGCAATGGTTTTGCCAGCCTGGCTTTGGCTTTGTGCCCAAACGATTTCTGCCGATGGGTGGTGGACCAAGAGTCGCATCAATTCTCCGGCGGTGTATCCAGCAGCGCCGACGATGCCAATTTTAGCTCTAGTAGGCATGGTGAGGAGTTATGAATTGGGGTTGAGAAGTTATGCGTTCAGTGCGGGAGGCACACTATGTTGATCAATAGCTAGGCCACTCGTAACTTATAACTATTTGCTATTAACTTGATTACGAATACGGCCGGCAATACTCATAATTTTGGTGAATCCACGTACATCTTCTCCACTCCAGCCTTTATTCATTTCGCCGTAGGCACCAAAGCCAGCCCCTAGTAAATCGTTGGGTGATTTTACTCCTTGCAACTCAAAGCGGTGAGGGTGGATTTTAACCAGGACGCTGCCGTTTACGACGTCCTGGCTACTGGCCATAAATGCTTCGATATCGCGCATTACGGGGTCCAATAATTGACCTTCGTGCAGCATCATGCCGTACCAGTTGGCCAGCTGCTCTTTCCAGAATAATTGCCACTTAGCTAATGTATGTTTTTCGAGCAGGTGGTGCCCCTTGATGATGAGCATCGGAGCTGCCGCAGCAAAGCCTACCCGCCCCTTGATGCCAATAATTGTATCTCCGACGTGGATGTCACGTCCAATACCGTAAGGTTTAAGTTGCTCTTCTAGTGCCTGAATAGCTGCGACAGGATGTTCGAAATTTTGCTCATTAAAGCCTACAAATTCACCGGCCTCAAACTGTAGGCTCAGTTCAAGCGGCTCCTGCGTAGTAAGTGGTTCAGGCCAAGCTTCTTCGGGTAAGGGCTGGTCACTGGTAAGGGTTTCGGTGCCTCCGACCGATGTCCCCCAAAGTCCTGCATTAATGCTGTATTTACCCTTCTTCTCCGGCCATTCCAGTCCGTGTTTGGCCAGGTAAGCGATTTCGGTTTCACGGCTCAACTGTTGATCACGAATAGGGGTGATGATTTCCAGGTCATTACCAAGCAGTTCAAAAGCTAAATCAAAGCGTACCTGGTCATTTCCGGCCCCGGTGCTACCGTGAGCGACGGCCGTCGCTCCAATTTCCGTGGCGTATTTGGCGGTCGTAATCGCCTGAAACATACGTTCGGCGCTAACGGACATCGGATAGGTCTGGTACCGTAAGCAGTTTCCAAACACCAAGTAGCGCAGGCACTGGTCATAGTAGTCTTTGGTTACATCGACAGCCTTGTAGCTGGTAGCGCCAAGCTGAAAAGCGCGGGCTTCCATTTCGCTTAATTCCACTGGACTAAAGCCACCAGTATCCACTGTTATGGCGTGTACTTCGTAATCCAATTCAGCGGAAAGGTATTTTACGCAGTAAGAAGTATCGAGGCCGCCGGAATAGGCGAGGACAATCTTTTTCATCATGGTTTATTTTCCTAGGCTATTTTTCAATACTTGGTCAGAGATATCTACTTTCATCTTCGCAGCTACTTCGGCATTGGGCGCCAACATTCCGGTGCACAGACACAGCTTGCGTTCATTGCGTTGTAGGATATCGTAATTGGGGCAAGATGCGCAGCCTTGCCAAAAGGCATCATCCTGTGTTAGTTCAGAAAAGGTAACGGGTTCATAGCCTAGGGAGGAATTGATGCGCATCACCGCTAAACTGGTCGTGATACCGAAAATCTTGGCCTCGGGGTACTTCTCCCGGCTTAGCTGAAAAATGCGGCTTTTGATGCGGCGAGCTAGGCCTAAGCGGCGAAATTGCGGTGCGACGATCAGCCCAGAATTAACTACGTAACGAGCGTGGTCCCAGGTTTCAATGTAGCAGAAGCCAGCCAATTCGCCATCTACGGTCGCGATTACTGCGTTGCCAGCAGCGATCTTTTGGGCTACATAATCGGGTTGTCGCTTGGCGATACCGGTACCGCGTGCCTTAGCAGATTCTGCAATAAGTTCACAAATACCGGTAGCGAAAGCTTGTTGCTTGGGCTGGGCCACTTCAACTATGATGTCCATACCAATTCATTTAAGTTCCTGCTTTTTGCGAAGGTTCGTTAGCGGAACGGTAGAGTACAAATGCCTAAGTCGAAGAAAGGCAAATGTGTTAAAGGCCAAAAATGGAAAGGGAGGGCGAAAAGTAAGCAGAATAGGTCCGTCTCGCCAGCGGACCGGGGTTCCCGGATGGAATCAATCAGGGGAACCGCTAGATCCTTCGGATCATAGCTACGAAAACAAAACGATCGTCGAGTAGCATTTGCATACCACAAAGGTAGCGGCAAAAAAGTGGGATAGACAAGCCTTTTAACGACAATTAAAAAATCTTTAAGATAAAAAGCCATCGTAAAACAGCAGCGCCGATCCTCCAGTAGGAAGATCGGCGCTTCATCAAGTGGGCCTAAACCCGCTCATCTATTCCTAGAGTAGTACGATTACTTCTTCAGGATTTGCGTGCTGTAAACCTCGCCGTCGATAGTCAGCTCCAGCGTGTAGGCGCCAGCAGGAAGCTGAGCTACGTCAATGCGGTGCTGACCGTTTCCGAACTGGTACTGGCCGAGGCGCTGACCGTTCATGTTGATTAGGCCAACCTGAAGGTCCTGGATACGAACGTCCGTAGCATTGATGTGCAGCTCTTCCTGAACTGGGTTCGGGAAGAAAGAAATCTCCAGGCCACTAGCAGAAATGTCTTCTGTACCTACTACGAAGTCAATAACGGGCTGTGGTACCATTACCTGATCGATAACGTGTACGATACCGTTGCGAGCAACGAGATCAGGAACGATGATGTTAGCAACACCAGCGTCGTGCGTGATGCTAACGGTAGTCCCATCGAAGTTGAAGGCCAGATCCTGTCCTTGCATGGTAGTACCGGAGGTAACATCACCGTTGATGATGTTACGGCTAGTGACGAATTCACCGCTAATTACGTGGTAAAGCAGCGTAGGCGCAAGGGCCTCCATTACGTTAGCCTGAATGATAGCTAAGGTAGTGGCATCTACTGCAGCGAAAGCATCATCGGTTGGCGCGAAGACGGTGAATGGACCTTCACCTTGCAGTGGAGTAACCAGATCAGCCGCCGTCAGAGCACCTACTAAAGCAGTGTGAACTGGGCTACCAACAGCAATGTCAACCACCGTACCTGCAGCGATCTCTACGGAACCAATATCAGGCATCGCGTCACGCATAGCACCGTTGATGTCTGTGGTTGGAATACCCGGTCCTGCTACACCACCATCAACCATTACAGAAGTGGGGAAGGGGGTCAGATTGATTTCGTTACGACCGTACTCGATCGCTTCAATGTAGAAGTCTTCTTCAACGGCACCGTCGTCGATGATATCCATACCCATAATGTCAGTCTCTTCATTGAAGAAGTTACCGCCACCGGAAACGATGTCACCTACAGCGTCCGTCTCTACGATGACGTTACCTAGACCGCTAAGGGTAAAGAAGGCATTGTTGGTGATATTCAAAGTAGTGGTCGTACCAACAGGATCGAGTGCATTCTGGAAGAGAGTGATGTTGTCACCTTCCGTCGCAGCCAGGTTACCTACAAAGGTGTTGTTAAAGAGGTCGAAAGTAGCTACGTAAGCACTATCGCCATTGAGGCCGATTGCGCCACCAACGCCAATTTCATCTTCGAGTACCAGGTTTCCGAAGAACTGGCTATTATAAATCGTTTGATCTACACCAAAAGCAATCACGGCTCCGGCTTGCTCGCGGGCAGCGTTCTGGTTAAACTGGGAGTTGCTGATCATCACGGAGGCAGGATCACGCTCTTCACCTGGGTTCTGGCGTTCGTCCGTACTCCAACTATTGAAGCTGCCTACTGCAGCTCCTTGATCAGCAGAGTTGCCTTCGAAGTAACAATTGTCGATAGTCGTATTAACTCCGAATAGTGGGAAGACCGCACCACCCCATCCGGAGCCGGCAGTATTACCCAGGAAGTCAGAGTTACTAATATTCAGTGTACCAGATACGAAATCACCGCCCATGTAGACGGCTCCACCGAGGCCGAGCGTTGGGTCCTGATCTTCAACTGCGTTATTGATGAAAGTACAGTAATCAATAGTTACTGAAGGCATACCACGAAAAATTACTGGATCCTCAGCTGCCGTAAAACGACCGAAGGCTGTTACACCTGCACCACGATTGGTAAGGGAAGGATCACCGTTATTCTCAAAAGTACTGTAAGTGATGGTGCCTACCGTTGCAGAGTCACGTACCAGTACGGCACCGTTAGGGCCTACATTATCGCGAAACACACAGCTGTCGATTACAACTGCGCGCACATCACCCTGAGCATAAGTAGCAGCCCCGGAACCGCTAGTGATCGAATTGCCTTCGAAAGTACAGTTGTTCAGCGTGTAGTCAGCACTCAGATTCAAGATCGCTCCACCGAAAGAGGCAGAAGTGTTACCGATGAAGTTACAATCACTGATGAAAGTATTATTGGGATCCGCTGGTTCAGCATCGTCACCGATCAGGTAAACAGCTGCACCATTTCCACCTGTATTGTTGATAAAGTCCGAGTTGGTGATTACTCCTGGGTAAACATTGATGTAAGTCACACCTAAGCCACGACCACCTGTATTGGTGTTATCTTCAAACGTACAGTTGTTGGTAAAAATACTAAGGGCATTGTTTGCATATACGGCACCGCGGAGAGTGACGTTTTGCGTGAATAAGCCATTATTAACGGTTACACCAATGATGGTATTCATGTAGATGATACCCGTAGAAGCGGACACATTACCCTGTGCCACTACTCCGTCTACGAAGCTACCGTTGGCACCAGTGCCTAAAAAGGCAACCCCAGCACCGATGTCGCTACTACAGCCCGAGAAGGTCACATTAGCCAGGCCCGTAGGAGAGTAAGCTAGTACAGCGGCTCCGGCAAAGTCATCGATAGGAGTATCGTCAGGTAATTGAGCATTCTCGCCGGAGACAAAATTCAGACCATCCATGATTACGGCAGGAAGGTCTTCACCCAGTGGAGCCAGCAGACTGTCTACCTCGAGGATATCAATATTGTCGTCACGGTTAAGGGTGATGTCGTTGGGATCATCGTCGCCGTCAACGTCACCAGAGAGAATGACCGTATTGGTCAGTGGATCAGCCTGATCGAAAGTCGTCTCAGTGCCATTAAAGCCACCTAAAATAATCAGAGACTTGTCGATAATGATGGTCGCGTCGTGAGCGTAAGTTCCATCAGCGATCCAGATTTGGTCACCTTCAGCAGCACCAGCTACGGCATCGGCTAAAGTAGTGTAGGCATCAGCCCAGCTAGAGCCATCGCCAGCACCAGTGGCATCGGCATCAACAAAAACTTGTGCCGAAAGCCCGCTGGAAATAAGCAGTGCAATGGCTAGCAGATAAAATTGCTTCATGAAAAAGGATGGTTTGGTAAAAATGATGTAGAGCCTTGAAATGATGCAACCCATGAATGGTTCACAAGTATTATATCTGAGTTACATCGAACTCTTGCTAAAATGTGGGCCGTAAATATAGTCAATCTGTAGGAAGCTAATGAGTAGCGGGTCCTGACAAATGTTAAAAATAGAGTTGTGTCGTGAAGAAGGCCCGTAAGTAAATTGTTAACCAAACACAAGTGCTAACCTAATCAGCATTGGCCAATTAGGCTGATCTGGCCTCGAGAAAGCCGCAGCTGCCCCCGGCCTTCTAGGTTTTTAAGTAAACGGGAGATCACTACCCGTACACTAGCTAACTCTTCAGCTAATTGTGCATGAGTAATCGCTAAGTCTTGGCTTTTTAATAGCTGCGAAAGATTACACAGGTAATCCAACAGACGGTCTTCCAGGCTATCAAAGGCTCGATGCACCAGACTATTCACCATAAACTCGAAACGAGCCTCATAGCTATTCAATACAAACTCATTCCAACTCGGAAAATGACGTGTATAATAAAATACCCGCTCAAGCGGTAGCAAAACGATCTCTGTCGCGATAAGCGTCTCGGCTCTGACTAGGCTTTTTTGTCGCTTCATACAGGAAGAAAGCGTCATTGTACAGGTTTCCCCAGCCTGTACGAAGTAAAGAAAGAGTTGCTGCCCCTGTAGCGTTTCCCGCCTCACCTTCAAGCCACCTTTCGTCACTAAGGGGACGAAATCAATCGGCTGTTCATTCCTTAAAATAGTCTGACCGGCCGGAAGCTGAATTAACTGTGCATGTTCCAGCAAATCGTCATACAAACGCTGATCCTGCCAAAGCGGTAAATGTCGCCGCAAATATTCTCGATCGAAAGTCATACTGCAATGTAACTCAAGTAGCACAACTGTAGTTGTACTTCCTTTTATTTTGTAGTACAGCGACGATTTATGAAGCAACTCCCTCTGTGGTTAAAACTTATCCTGATTTGTCTGCTTTGCAGCGGCATCGCTTTAGGAATTAGTCTGCTGATTCAACTCTTCCTCTAACTAACTACCATCGATTATGACTAAGAATATGGGTTCATTGGACCGTACGATCCGCCCGATTATCGCGGCCGTATTTATCGCACTTTTCTTTACCAAAGTGGTCACTGGAACACTTGGTATTGTCCTGCTGGTGCTGGCGGGTATTTTTCTGTTGACCAGCCTGGTCAGTATGTGCCCGCTTTATCAGCTTTTGGGGGTAAATACTTGTAAGGTCAAAAGCTAATTTTTGTCTAACGGCTGATTCCGATAGTCTGGAATCAGCCGTTGATTATTTCCAATAACCAGCTGCGGTCAGTAAGCAGTTTGGTGGATTTTATTTCATCTTCCAGCTGCTGACGCTTTGAAGAATCGAGGCGTAAAATCTTATACAAGAGCTGGCAGAAATTGAGGTAGGTATGTTTCAGATCGTTGGAAATCTCCCGATTTCTTTTCAGAAAGATGGTAAAGGCTGCTACCAGCGAAAGCAGAGGTTCTTCGGCCTGGATTTCCCAATAAATTTTAGCCAATAACACCCGGGCACCGAGATAATAGTTCAGATCGGAATAGGCTACCATTTGCAACTCGGACTACCGGAAGCTGTGCAAGA
The DNA here is from genome assembly GCA_039030655.1 of Bacteroidota bacterium. Classification (GTDB taxonomy): domain Bacteria; phylum Bacteroidota; class Bacteroidia; order Chitinophagales; family Saprospiraceae; genus Neolewinella. Next base: position 15,207 of record JBCCDS010000053.1, read on the forward strand.
TTTTCTCGCCACCAATTATACAGGCTACGAAGTTGAATCAGTAGATCAGGAAGACATCTGTGATGATCAGCCGGTATATGAGCTGGAGCTGGAAGATGGCCCCGGCCCCGACCTGGAACTCTACTTCGACCTCGACTGGGCATTCCTCTTTGCCGCAACCGAAGTGACTGCCGATGAGTTACCGGCCGCCGTACTGGCCACGATTGCCGCTGACTACTCCGACTACGAAATCGAAGATGAAGTAGAGCGTTGGGATTGGGCCGACGGTAGCGTCAGTTTTGCGGTAGACTTGGAAGAGGACGAAGACGATTTAGAAGTCGTCTTCTTTGCCGACGGCAGTATCTACTGCGTAGATTAGAAAAAGGGGATAGCTCCCGCCAGCCAGAAGAAGCGATCAAGGCGACCGCTGAGGATCTGATCAAATACAGCCTGATCTTATCTCTCTGGCGCAAATGATTAGCGTACCAGCGTAACGGTACCCGAATAGTTGATCACCGTCCCGTCCAGAAATTCAATATCTGCTTGATAGGTATAAACGCCGTTTTGGGCGGGACGGTCACGGTGGTTACCATCCCAGCCATCGGTGGTGCCGTTAGGGAAAAAGTTGGTTTGTTCGTGTACCAGGCCGCCCCAGCGATTGAATACCCGAAAGCTCTGGACCTGCTGTACATTGGGTGAGATCACAAAGGGCGCAAAAAAATCATTGACCCCATCCAGATTGGGCGAAAAGGCATTAGGGAAATAGACCTGACGGATAACGCGAACGTCGATCGTCACGGCGTCTTCGGCGACACAGCCATTATCAGAGGTAGCGACCAGCTGGTAGGTCGCCGACTCAAAAGGTGCAAAACTATTAAGGTGGCAATCGGGAGCACAATCAGCGGGCAGGGGTGTCCATACGTAATCGACGACTTCATCCGTAGCGTTGACGTTAAAGCGCACCTCTTCACCCAGCAAGATGGTTTGATCTGGCCCCAATTCGATGGTAAAAGGAGCCGCCGGGCTGATGTTCGCGCTCGTCTCGAAGCTACAACCGAAGCGATCAGTTACTCGTAGTTCGTAGACCCCTTCCGGCAAGCTACTAAAGCTATTGACCGGCCCGGCCAGTGAGTCGTCAAGCTGGTACAGGTAGTCCGGAAAGCCATTCTGGACATTACTGATCGTAAGCCCCCCTAAATCGCCAATACAGGGTGGCTGTGAGATGGCGACCTCGGCCACAATACCCGGGTCTGGCACCACCGTCAGGTTGAGGGTAACGATACTATCACAGCCAATGGCAGAAATAAGGCTGTCTTCGTAGATACCTGATTCCATATAAGCCGAGCTACCGGAGAAATAGGTAAGTCCTTCGCAGATAGTGTCGGTGACAGTCCACAGCTTGGGTACTACTTCTACAATCTTGATATTGGAATTGACCCGACACCTGCTCGAAGCCAGATTCTCTGGACCATTGGCCAGCAAATAACGGTAGTAATAAAAGCCGGCGGATAGGTCCGTGTGTAAGTAGGTACTGTCGTTTTCTCCGGGAATATCGGTCCAGGTCATGCCTTCGTCCAGACTACGCTGCCACTGAAAGGCGGGCGTTGGGTACTGGTCACCATCTACCGTAGCTACTAATTCGGTGTTTTCACCGTCTTCACAAATGCGCTCTATGGTCTGTGGCAAAATCTGAGCCAGGGGCCCACAGGGGCGGAAGGTAATATTGTCCAACGCGACGTCATTACCGATCCCTCCGGGTGCATTATTTCGCAGGGAAAGGGTAACCGAAGTTTGCCCAGGTTCAGTAGTAAAGGTGAAACCGTAAGTAGCCCAGTTGTTGGTTTTGGGAATATTCCCCGTAGTGAATTGCTCAACATCATTAATCAAAAAAGAAATGTTGGGGTCACTATGATTAGCCGTGCCGGTACGGATCAAATTGATGATATCTGCCGAAAAAACGTAGAGCGTATTCTCACAAAGCCCGTCTACTTCCTCCTCATAAAATAAGCCCGGGCTAAAGCTGGCATTAACCACCATCATGTAGCCATCGGGGTCGTTACTATTGTCGGGGATCGCTAGCCAGGAAGGATAGAGCCCCGGCCATTCACCCGTACTATTCGTGATGGTATAAAAGCCATCTTCCGGTGGCACATTCGTGGTATAAATATAGCCCGGCGCAATGCCCGGATCAGTAGCGATTAAATTAGGTGCACCCGTACCAAAATCGCCAGCTGCAAAGATATTCTCTCCCAGATTACCTTCACAGAGCTGGGCGGCTAGACCGTTCATAATCAGGAGTAAGCACAATACCAGGCTGGTGGTTTTCATATACTGTTTATTCGGGGAGCCTGAAGTTAGGGGTTTTTCAAATTTACGTTCCCTACATCCGAATCTTTAACGGACTATGCCTAATCGGCGACTACTTCAATCCTCGGTTTCGCACCTCCTTCTGCACTTTCCTTAAGTCTGGCAACAAGGCTACAAGGCCGCCAATTGTGCAGATCGTAATAATGGTGGTGGACGTTTCTGCCCTTCCCTCCATATAGTCTTTGACCCCAAAAAACAGCAGCGCCAAAACTAAGGGGATGAAGATGCCGACCATGGTCTTAAGGCCTTGAGCTTTCTTCTTTAGCGCCTCGTCAGACAGCTGTTTCAAATCTTCCTCGGTCATACTATTGGGTTTGATTAGTTTGCTCAAGTTATCCCTCAGCCTGAAGATGACCAAAATTTATAGGATTTGTACTTCCGCAGGTATTCCCTCGGAACGGGGTCAAACCGTTTACCACTCTAATTTAGAGGCAACCGCCCTTGCAAAATCGAAGCCCGTAGTCTCCTGGCTAAGTCCATAGGTGGTAAAACCCAATGATTGTGAAGCGGCATCGCCATAGAAAAAATTGAAGATCAGGCTATAGTCTTCGGATGCCCGGTGGGTTTGATAAAATTGCCGGAGGATGTCTAGTTCGCCTGACTCATGGTCCATAAAAGCTGGTGGGCAATGGGTTGCAACGTAAATTTCCTGTTCCAGATGATCCTGCAGGCTGCGGGGGCGCAGCAATCGTTTACGGAGCCAGTAGAGCGTCCGAAAAGCGTACTGGCGGGTCCTGCTTTGGATGAGCTCCGCAGAATAGTCTTCACTGGTCCAAAAAAAGGGCGTACAAAAGTTGCGACTGACAAATGCATGGATTTTGAATTTACTGTCGTAGTCAGTGGTGTAGCGATTGGTCCAGCCGCCGAGCAGATCATCGGCCAGGTTTAAGACCACATCAATGAGGGGCTCGTCTATCTCCCCTTCTGTTTGAAGGTTAGTTTCGCTAAGTGTTTCCGTCATTAGCTTTTCGGCTCCCAGCTCCTTCAACTCGTGCAATTTACCCACTACCTGATCCTTGGCCATCGGGTTGTAGGCAGCAATGGGTAAGACCATATCACCTTTTGGGTGTTCACGCAGCATGGCCAGGTACTCCTCAAAGCGCTGAGCAGAGCGAGGCTGGGCGTAAAGCTCCAGCATACGATCAATGATAGGGATTAGCTGAAAAGGCATCGCTTAAAGACGGAATATTTACTTAAATCGAAGAATTTAAGCGACAAAATCGTAAGTCAAAATTTGCAGTCCATCGTCGAAACCGGAGCGGTCGACCAACTTCCAATTCGCGGCTTTAGTAGAATTGCCAAACAAGGGGGTCCCCTCCCCCAAGATAATCGGGTTTAGTTTCAGCTTGAGTTGATCGAGCATACCATTTTCTAGTAACCAACCGGCAAACTGCCCGCCGCCGCAGAGGTAGACGTCCGTAGTTGACTTTCTGCGAATAGCGCCAACCTGGTCAAGGGAAATTGGCTTCACCGATACATTATCTGCGGAGTTATCCAATACCAAATTGTTAGAAAAAATATGATGCTCCATATGTGGGTAGATAGCTTGCCCGGGCTTAAGGCCATACTGATACCCAAATTCATAGGTCCTGCGGCCCATGATGACCGTTTTAAACTGTTGCAAATCGGCCAAATATTGATCTATTCCTGATCCGCTAGGTAAAAAGCGACTAATATCTTCATTAGGGCCACAGATGTAACCATCCAGCGAACTGGCAACGTAATAAACGATTTTGGACATAGCAAAAAACCTTTGGATAATTACCATATAGAATAATCATCATACCCAATATAGTTCCTGTCCATACAAAAATAGTCGGGCAAAAGACCGGTTGTTCTTACTCATCAATTTAAGCAGTAGTGATCACTAAAATTCCCTACAGGAAAGCCCCTTCCATGTGCCGTACCCAAAACTGTATGATCTACAGACCAATGTGATCAAGGCAGAAATAAAAGCGGCCGCGGTTGATGTCGTTAATCGGCTGGTTCAGAACGCTGTGAAATGGACGTACAAGATTTATATACTGTCGACACACCACATCGCAAAGCTTACTGATCAACATCTACCACCTCACCAACTGTAAAAAAAGCCCGAAGGCTTCTGCCTCCGGACCTACTTGAATTCCCAAATTACCCAAACCAAAGGGCCCCTAACATCCCGTCAAACTGATACGATACTCTTAGTTCGTAGGATTGGCCACCGCCTCGTCGATCCCTTCGATGATACTCGAAGGATCAAATGAATACCCCAGCTGGCTAAGAAGGATAGTAGCGATGATGATAAGAATAGTAAGAAGGATGGCCATCCATTTAATCGTGCTAATGATAACACGAACCCACAAATAGTGAATGGCAATGATTGCAATAGCTAGTCCCAGAAAAATAATCTCCCCAATTTCCATGATTACCCAAGATTTAGATGAAGAAGAACGACTACGCCTATAATACGATAGTAAACACCCTTAATCTTTCATCGAAATTTTGAGAATTACACACTATTCAATAAAAAATTTTACAATCATGTAAGATTTGCCATTAAAAATATCGTAACATAGGTGAACAACCAATAAAACATACTATGTACCATTCAAAAACTTTACTTCAATCAATACAACTAATTACTAACTAATTTCGCTATGGAATATGATATCGAGAGCGGAGGTGACCCTGAGATTCGGAACCAGATCATCGACCGAATTATCCGCAAATACCAAACGGTGATTACGCCTATTTTTGCTGGTTTCTTCAACCAGGTAGATAGGAAAGATGCTATCCAGGACTTCTACACCAAGTTCTGTAGTAAAAGCATCAACGATCTAGTTGAGATCGAAAATAACGGTAAGCCTTACATGTATGGGATGGCCAAAAATCATTGTATCGATATTATCCGTAAGCGAAAACGAACAACCGATTTCATCGACGAAATCACCACCGAAAGTGGCGGTATCCGTGGAATCAATGACGAAGCCGAGATTTACAAGCGCATGATTATTGCAATCCAAACTATTATCATCAAGGACTATGGTGACAAAGTTGCAACGATCATCACCCTCAAAATCAACGGTTTCTCTTCCAAGGAAATCGCACAGCGAATCGGTGTTACGCCGGGTTCTATCGACACAAGATGGCATCGTCTGATTAAGGACCCGCATTTTGTAAACATTATCAAAAATGCAATTTCTTCAATCTAACAACAATCAGCTATTTCCACATCCGTGCTCTGGGCACTATACCTGTGAGACGGGTGTGGAAGTCACTAAACCGTACCCTCATGCCTTACAATAATGATCATCTTACCGACACCGCAATCGCCGAGCAAGCTAGCAGCGATGTGGATACCGCTCGGGCAGTACCGCCCTCACCTCGACAATCACATATTCCCATTACAGGAGGAATTGAGATTGACGACACAATTTATGCGCTTTGCCCGCAATTGATCAACAGTACTTCTTCTGAGATCCGCAGTATTGCTGCCGCGATTAATGACCACATCTTCGGACGTCATATCATTATCGATATCATTCGGAAGAGAACCAATTCAGCTGTAGCAGACATTATCGAAGGATTTGCGATTATCGCACGTACAGAAGGTATAGATACTATTGCAGGCATCGAAGCCTACATCAACGATACTACCGCAAACATCAACGCCATCGACATTTGCGGTATTGAGGGAACCGACATTATTTCTGATTAAGCAAAGGCGACGCCGTGACCGGCGTCGCCTTAATCACTTTTCACTTGAAAATAGACGCGACCAGTTAGTTACACACAAACACCCAAAGATAAAATGGTACATAGGATTGGCTGCCTTCTCACGAAGGTGGCCTTTCTTTTTGTACGAAAAAAGAGGTATCAATTCAGAAAGATTAAACCTAATAACAACCTCCTTATCTACAGCCCTCCGTTTAATGTATTCCAAGATGCATAGCGTAGCCAGATAAAGCCTCTCTCCTACCGTCATTATACTAGCAAGGGTCAACCATCGCTGCCAAAAAAGAAAAATTTTGGTTTGCATCGCCATAGAATAGCTGATTCATCGTAGATAATATACCTTATCTTAGTTCAATGTCGCAGCCTCGCTTTTATACTGAATTACCTCAACATCACCTCCGGGTAAAAGAACTCCTGGCCCGGGCCGAGCTGTTCCAGCAGGTTCCCGCCGATTGGCAGGTGATCGTGACGGACATTAAGGGCTCTACTCTAGCTGTACAAAACGGGCGGGCAGAGTTGGTCAACCTGGCTGCGAGTGGTAGTATTATTGCTGCCCTCAATATAGCGGCGGAGGCCCAATTGGACATTCCTTTCTTTTTTGGCGGCGACGGCGCTACCCTACTCGTACCTCCCCAGCTGGTAGCGGCACTCATGACTGCTTTGCGTTTGCACCAGCAAAACGTGAGCCTCAATTTTGAGCTGGAGCTGCGCGTCGGCAAGTATCCCGTCCAAGCAGTCTACGATCATGGCCATGAGCTACGCATCTGCAGAGCGCAGACGACTCCGCTGTATGCAATACCTCTGGTGCTTGGCAACGGCCTACAGTTTGCAGAAAGTCAGATCAAGGCCCGACACACTCCTCCAGTAAGCTCAGTGACCGAAGCGGCGCTACTGAATTTGGAAGGCATGGAGTGCCGCTGGAATAAAATACCCCCGCCGGAAGATCGAGAGGAAGTGGTCTGCTTACTGATCAGCGCCCGGGAAGCGTCTGCGCAGGCTAGCGTGTACCAGCAAATCCTAGAGCGAGCCGAAGCCATTTACGGCAATTACGAAAGTCGTAATCCAATTTCAATTAAGCGTTTAAAGCTCAATCCGCGTTTGCAAAAAATTCGCCAGGAGTTGAAAATGCGTAAACCTAGCTTTGGTCTGCGTGTGCTATTAAAAACCTGGATATTTCAGCTCGGGGGAAAGTTTTGGTGGTTGCCGAGTCAGGACGGTCAGCGTTATCTTAAGGAATTAGTGCAGCTATCCGACATCTTCGTATTGGATGGTCGCATCAATATGATCATCTCCGGAACGGGAGCCCAACGTAAGCAGCTGCTCAACTACCTGGATGAGCAGGAAAAAGCCGGGACGATTATATATGGTTTCCACGTAGCACGAGAGAGTATCATCTCCTGCTACGTACGCAATCGGCAAGCCGACCACATCCACTTTATTGATGGAGGGGATGGTGGGTATACGCAGGCGGCGGTGTTGTTGAAGGCGAAGCTGAAGCGCTAACTATCAAATTCCTTGCGTGCGCGAAATTTCCCCTCGCGTCTTTGGTTGGTCTGAAAGTCATATACCCAACATTCATTGAGCACGGAGCAATAGTTGATCTTGATATCCACTTCATTAAACTGCTCAAGCATTTCGATAAACTCCTCACTCCAGTAAGCTTCAAAAATAGAGCGACTAGCGCCTGAACGAATGACTTGCTCACTCAAGCGGCTGAATCGCAGGGTAGATGAATCCACCTGATGGCCCGGTTGAAACAGCTCTAAAAGCTCAAAATAATCTTCTACTAACTGACCATGGTAACTAACTTCTACCGATTCAATGATGGCTGGCCCCGTTCCATTGTTCTCTAATTGCAATTGAAAACGATCCTCTTTGAAATTCTTAATGATGTAGAGATAGGGCCAGACCGTTGCGCGTTGTTGTTCTGCCATTAGATTAGTCTCGTAAACAGATACTACCAGAGCAAGGACACTAATAATCAGGGCGACGATAGTGCCCCAGTTTTGGAAGTTGTGAAAGCTATTTTTGGCCATATGCGGAATTAATTAGCAAGGCGAAGGTAATCAGGGTAGCGTGGATATATTCAGCGCCCAGCTCTTTACATCTAAGTCTGAATGAAACAAGAGTTCCTGGAATAATCGTCGGCTAGGCATCAATAATAGCTTACACTCCAATAATGGTCTTTAAAAATAGGTATGATTATCTTCACTACCCTTATGCGTTGCTACTTACTCCTCTCCATATCACTCTTTTCCTTTTTGCTACTCAGCGCCCAGATCAACTTCAATTGCGGCAGCAGCGGCCCCCGCATCCTGCTAGCGGGCGACAGCTGGGCCCAATTTATGGGCGACGATGGGGTACACAACGACCTATTAGATCAATACGGCCAGGCCGATAAATCACTGCTGACGCAGACGCTAGGTTCTACTCCTGAGCCCCCCTACAGCGGCACGGCCTACGCCGTTTCCGGTAGCCTGGCGCGGCACTGGGCCAACACGACCGATTACGCCTACGTCCAAAATATGGTAGCGGCCCTGCAAGCCAATCCCAGCGTCGAATGGGTCGTGCTCAGTATTGGCGGCAACGACATTCTGGCCGGTCGCTCCGAGGGTGGCTGGTACAAAGACATGGATTTGGACCGTGCAGGTTCGGAAGATTCCTTACTCACCGCTATCGAGATGGACACCCGCCTGGTCATCGACGCAGCTCTAGCCGTGCGTCCCACGATCAAAGTGCTGATCAGTTCCTACGAATATCCCAACTTTGACGTTGAGTTCGGCACCTGCTGGATTTATGCCTGCGACAAGCGGGAAGATCTGAGTCAGGATCCCGTCAATGGGCTCATCACCAATGCGGAGCTCAACCAGATGATGCTCACAGCCGAAACCCGGCGTAAGCAAATGGCCGACCAGCTGCCCCGGGTGTTTTACGACAATGGAATTGGTTTGATGCATTACATCTACGGAAGTCCAAATGCACCAGAAGGAACGCTACCGCCGCCGCAGCCCTTCAGTCCTTACGCTGCCGGCGGTGACCCCACGCAGCCTACGCTACGCTCCAATTTTCGCATCTGGGGCGACCCCATCCACCTCGATGCCGAAGGCTACTCCTACAAGGTCAAAAACCAAATGGATCATCATTTCTTCCCCGATCTGCGCGGACAGCCCGACGCGACTTTCTTCAGTGAAGGCGGTACGCGCGACGGCTGGGTCAACGTCAATGGCAATGAATTTGGGAGCAATGGCATCCGGATGGGCGACAATGGCGGCTCCGTCGATTGGCGGGGCATCCTCTCTTTCAACACGGCCAGCTTGCCCGACAACGCTGAGGTGACCGGCGCCAGCATCTACCTGCACCGTAGTGGAGAAGGCATTGGCAGCAACCCCTACAGTCTCAATGATCGTGCTCCGCATGTCGACATCAAATCCGGTAGCTTTGGTGGGCCGGAAGTCGAGTTCAGTGATGGCCAGGCCTCTGCTGATGGTACGGATGTAGGCTGCTTCCACGGCAGTGTAGATGAAGACTATTATGCGACCCGTATTGACATTGATCCGGCCTTTTTACAGCACATCAACAGCAGTGGCACGACGCAATTTCGCATCTATTTCGACCGGGCAGACTTTTGGCCCAATTACGTCCATTATTTTGACGGTTCGCAGCAAGGCCTGGACAGCGACAACGAAGAACGACAAGGGAGCGAACTGATTACTTACGAAGAGAAGGTGGTACAAACCACCGATGCGGAAGGCCAGCCGCAGGAAGAGTTACGTACCGTGGCAGCCGTGGCGCATAACGGGCTGTCGCGTCTGATGGGTACAACGGCCCCTTTCCTCGACTTGAGTTACGAACTGTCCTTACCCGTTGAACTACTCAGTTTCCAGGCAGAATTGCGGGAGCGAAAAGTTGAACTCTTCTGGAGGAGTGAGCGGGAGGATAACTTCCTCGGCTACCACATTGAGCGTTCTGCTGATGGACGCAGCTGGCAGGAGCTCGGCTTCGTTCCCGGCACGGCTGCTGGTAATTACCGTTGGCTTGATTCCAGTCCTTTAATCGGTGAAAATTATTACCGCTTAAAAATGGAAGACCTCGACGGTAGCTTAAATCATTCGTCTGTGGAGCAGGTGTTTTTTTTGCGTACTTCCGCGGGTGTTAGCGTCTTCCCCGTGCCATTTTCCGATCAGCTACAAATTGAATTTGCGGAAGCCATTTCTGGGCCTTTATCTGTAAAGCTATTAGATCTTATGGGGCGTCCCGTGGCCAAGTGGTCGCTTGATGGAATGGATTTGCGGCAATTGCCACTTCCCTTTACCGATAACCTCCCAGCAGGTAGTTATTGGCTACGTATCCAGAACGGGGAGCAAGTGCATCAGCTCCGGGTACTCAAAGGGCAATAGAAGTGCCTATTAAGGCAAGCATTTTAGGCGGAGATAATGGCTAAAATATCGCGGTTTTCCAGCACTTCTTGCTCGGCGCCCTGTAGGCCTACCTGGAACATTCCCTGAGCCAGCTCCGTGGATTTAATGCTAGCATTCTTCCCGAAAAGCCGAATCAGGGGATACATCCACCTGGAGACCCGATACATCAAATTGGGTTCCTTACGGGGCGAAACGGGATAGATGTATCCTGGTCGGAAACTGTAAAACTCTAAACCTAGTTGAGCGAGTTGATTTTCGGCCATACCCTTATAGCGAGCAAAAGACACCCGGCTTTTTTCGGTGCGATCTGCACCCGCTCCGCTTAGTAAACAAAGTCGGGCATCGGGGCTATGCTGCTGTAGGGCTTTAGCGAAAGCCACGGCATAATCAACGGTAATGACTTTGAACTGATCGTCCTTCACCTGTCCAGTGTATACGCCAATACAGAAAAAGGCGATTCCTACATTTTGGAAATGCTCCGCCTGGCTGGAGTAATCGGTGAAGTCGGTGACGACAACTTCTTTCACAGCTTGACCTACTGGAATGGCATTCGGTCTTCTCATCAAGGTGACAACTTCGTCTATCTCTTCGGAGGCGAGACAGTTGGCCAGCACCAAACTTCCTACCATGCCCGTACTTCCGGCGATTATTGCTTTCATTTTTCTTATTAGTCCTCAAATTCCACACAATCTAAGCTCAACTCCTGATTATTCAATTCCAGATCCAGTAATTGACAATAGTGTTGGCTCTTTTTGTCGCCACGGTAGTTCTTGCCGTTGAAGCAGCTGCGCTGTACCTGAATTACCTTTTGGTCGTGAAGTGCATAAATCAGGCGGCTTAGAAAATCGAAAAAACCATGAAGCTAGCTATACCCTTGCTAGGAAAGCAGCGCTAAACAGACTACAGCCTACTCCCCCATCGTGGCTATGCGCTGCGCGCGGTATTGTTGTTGCAAGTACTCGGTAAAAGCCTGCTTGTCGTTTCTCATTTGTGCTAGCCCCTCATTGTCATCCATCGTTGGATTATAGGTGCGTAAATGCTGATCACTCCATAGTGCTAATTCAACGATGAGTGGTGTCAAGCTCAAGCCCTTATCACTAAGATGATACAAATTAGTCTTTCGGTTATCAGCTAATTGGCCTTTTGTTACCAGCCTCCACTCCTCTAGCCACTTCAACTTGGTAGAGAGGATGTTCGTAGCGATGGATTCATCGCTCGCCATGAATTCCTTAAAGGTTTTCCGGCCTTCCAGCAGCATCAGTTTGACGATGACCAGCACCCATCTATCCCCCAGTACATCGAGTGCTGAAGTGATCGGGCAATCGCAGCGAAATTTATGATCCATGTTAACTCAAGGTTAATTTTACTTGCGAAATGCAATTAAAATTCATTATTACTTGCTTTTTGCAACCAAAATCATATTTTTGCTTGCACATCAAAAGTAATATAAATCTTGCTATGAAAAGCTCCTTCATCCTGCTGCTCTGCTTATTCGGCTTGAGCAGCTGTCAAAATTTAACCTCTAAAAACCAAGCTATGGAATCTTCTCCTCAAACTCCTCCAGAAGTAATTATGACCAACAAAGAAAAGGTGGGCAGCTTTATTGCCGCCGTTAATCAAGCGGACGCCAATACCGTGACTGAATTGGTCCATCCCGACTACATTCAACACAACCCTTTTATTCCCAGTGGCAGGGACCAGTTTATTGGCCTGTTCCCAGTCTTAGAGGAATATGGTACCCAGGCTACCACTCACCGCATGCTCCAGGATGGAAATTATGTGGTGATGCATAATCTCTGGACGGGGGCCACTCCTTTCGGCGCTGAGCAGATGGTATCCTTTGATTTACTGCGCATTGACGACGACGGGCTAATTGCCGAACACTGGGATGCGCTGATGCCACTAAGCGCTCCCAATGCCTCGAGCAGAACACTACTGGACGGCCCAACGGAAGTCACTGATTTGGACAAAACCGAAGAAAACAAGGCCAAGGTGGTCGAATTATACGACCAACTGATCAATGGCAAAGCGGAAGAATTAGGGAAGGTCCTTCCCGAGTATTTTGCCGCTGATTATCATCAGCATAACCCCAATGCAGCTGATGGAATAGTCGGTCTGGCGGGGGCACTGCAAAATGGCGATTTAGTTTTCACTTTTGAGCAACAGCATCTGGTAATTGGCGAAGGCAATTTTGTGTTGTCTATCTCAGCGGGTACCCACCGCGAACAGCCTGCCGTATTTTATGATTTATTGCGCTTTGAAGAGGGCTTGATCGTCGAGCACTGGGACGTGATCCAAGATATCCCCACGGAAAATTTAGCGAATACCAATACGATGTTCGGCTTCTAGCAGCTAGCTGATCGCCGTCTATTGTGAGTGGAGCACCCCAGCTGATGCTAAACAGGGTGCTCCATTTTGCATTTAACTTACTTAAGAAGGCCTTTCTTCAACCAACCATCGGCTCATACTGTCTTTGGCTGCTCGGCTGATGGGCTTAGCTTTCCCATTCTCATTATTGACCTGCACGATAACCGTCTCGGCCCGCGCGGCACAGTCCCCGTTCTGAAAGATATACTGGAGGACCTTAATAGAGCTGTTGCCCAGCTTCAGTATCCCCGTTCCAATATCTACCCGACCGGGCCAGATGATCTCTTGCACATAATCCAGCTGTAAAGCGGCTACTACAAAACTGGTGTCGGGAGTAATTATACCCAAGTCGGGATGGAACAAAAACTCGACCCGCCCCGTCTCCAAAAAAGTGGAGAAGACCGAGTTATTGACGTGGCCCTGTCGATCAGTATCGGCGTAGCGGAGCTTGTCGTAGGCTTGCAGCGGGAAGTCTTTTAATTGGAGGGTATGCTTCATCAGTCAGATTAGTCGTCTTGCGTCATCAAAGCTAGTAGGATTTTATACAGTCTACCTTTTTACGCTCAATTTAAGCGAGCGGGGACAAGTTCCTTTAAGACGGAAATCAAAATGGGATCACTCAAGAGCGCTTTCCCTAACTTAGGGGAAATTTGATCGCAGCAAGCTTGAAAAAAATCCTAATCCAGAAAGGGGAAGTCCTCCAACGGCCCGGAGAATTAGACTCTAAGATATTTGTGGTTCAAGCTGGCTTGCTACGCAGTTTTGCCGTTGACCCAAAAGGCAAAGAGCACCTTTTCATGTTTGCCCCTGAAGGTTGGATAATTGGCGACTACAGTCCTCCGGAGCAGCCCGCTGAGCTGTTTATTGATGCCTTAGAGGATAGTCAAATTGTGATTTTAAAGAAGGGCTCCGAGGACCGTTCTAATTTTGCAAAAATACGGAAACGCCTCTACGTCTTACAGCAACGCATTTTAATGCTGATGAGTGCTTCTGCGATCCAGCGGTATGAGCATTTTACGGCTACCTATCCTGACATTATCAATCGAGTGCCCCAGCGCATGATTGCTTCCTACCTTGGCATCACTCCGGAAGCGCTCAGCAAAGTGAAAGGTGATCGAAAGCGGAAGCAGCAAAATCTTAATCTAGATTAATGGATTGCAAGGGTGTAAGGAGATAGCTTTGAAGTTGGTTAATCTCAAAATGATACCACTATGAAAAACCTAGCAATACTCCTTAAAATCTCTGCCATCCTCTGGATCATCTGGGGAATCGTCCACATTTTCGCAGGCGTAATGACTATGTCTTTCATCACCTCTGGAGAGATTGGTAATGCTGTAAGTGGCATTGCTGATGCAGTCGATCCTGCAAGCCTCCAGTTAGACTACCCGTCTGCTGCAGGCGCCGTCATTGGTCAGCATGGGTTTAATTTATGCTGGATTGGGATCGTCACTTTCGTAGCAGCTTTTTTCATCTGGAAGAAGAGCGCCAACGCTATTTTTTTAGCGGCCATTACGGGTGGCCTGGCAGATTTAGGCTACTTTCTCTATATCGACTTAGGTGGGTACAATCACTTTATGCCTGGCACGCTGATGACCTTGATCTCAGCATCTGCTATCATCTTGAGTTTTTACGCCTACTTTAAGAGCGATAAAATGTCTTTATTCGAAGCAGCTTAGCGATAGAATTAACTCGAGATAACGCCTTTAAGTACTATAAATAATCAGCCTTGAGCGAAATTCGCTCAAGGCTGAAACAGTAGTTAGCTAGAGATCAACTCAATACTGGGCGGTCAGGCAAGTATCAATTATTAGTCGCGACAAACTGTTTGCTGACTACACGTCCGCCCGCCTGCAAGCGGTAGACCAGCGGGACGGTCCCCACCGGCAAACGGCTCAAATCGAGCGGCACCTGATTGGGCCCAGCCGGAAAACGCTGGCTGGGGTAAGTCATCAATCGTTGTCCGGAGAGCGTGAAAATTTCCAGCTGGACCATAGAGACCTGCGGAAGTACAAAATCAATTCGATACTGACCGCCGCCGAGCGGAGCAATAGAAGTGATTAGTGCATTGGAGGTAGCCGTCGGTTGGAAGGTGCTTACCGGGCCACAGCTCAGGCCTAAGTCGGGCAGTCGCTCGTAATTTTCACCCAGCACCTGGTCGACCGTATCGGGGTCGATGCAGAGCCAATTCTCCAGTACTGTAGCGTAAACCGAGCGGAAGTCTGTACCGAGCTGCAGGTTGCCCGCCACATCCAGATTGGTCAAGTCGGGGTTAAGCCCGTGCGTATCCGAGCCATTCAAGGCCGGACCAAAGAACAGGATAGGCAGGGAGGTACCATGATCAGTGCCACTCACACTGTTTTCCTGCACCCGGCGGCCGAATTCAGAATAGGTCATCGCCAGCACTTCTTCGTCTTTGTTGCCAGCATCGAGATCCTGGTAAAACTGCTGTACGGCGGTACTGAGGTCTTCTAGTAAGCCGAGGTGATTACCGCCTCCATTTTGGCCCACGTGGGTGTCGAAACCGTCGAGGGTAACCAGGTAGAGTTGGGTGTCTAGTCCGCCTTTAATCAGGCGGGCCACCAACTTTAACTGCTCACCGAGACTAGAGGTATATTCCACTTCATTACTGCCTTCGGTGTAAGCGTCGAAAATGGCCTGGCTGTAGCGAGCCGCTGCGTTGGCAATGGTGCGCAGGAAGATGACCTGATCGCCGTAGTAACATTCATCGGGAGCTTCTTCCGCATTAAAGTTGATGCCGGTAGAGGCGACTTCTTCCAGCCGAGCAGCGTTGACAAAATTGGCGGAGATGTCGACCTTATTCTCGTCGTTAAACAGAATACTCGTAGGGCCGCCAATCTTAATGGCCGGTGGAGTGAGCGGTGGGTTTTCGATATAATCCGGATTGAGGGCGGTGTAGTAGCGAGCTAACCAGCCGTCGCCATTTTCAGCTACGTTACTATTACCACTAGCCATAATATCAGCACTGGTAAAATGCGACAAATTATGGTCGGGATAGCCCACGGAATTCAGCACGCGCATTTGGCCGCCTTCCCAAAGTGGTTGTAGGTTTTGCATGGCCGTTGGCATGGCAAAATCTTCGTTGAGATCGATCAGCTGCCCTGGTGTATGGTGTAGGCTGGGGCGGAAGTTTTGGTAATCATTGTACTGGTAAAGCGGCACGATAGTATTGAGGCCATCGTTGCCTCCTTTTAGGCGAATCAACACCAACTTGCGATTGGTATTGGCGGTACTCATGGCTTGCGCCAGTGGGAAGCCATAAAGCCCCGTAAGCGGCAGACTAGCCAGGCCAAAACTGGAGGCTCCGGCCAGCCCAATGGTGCGTAAGAAACCACGGCGACTCCAACTTTCGTGATCCTGAGCATGAGCGCGACGATCCTGCAGCGTAGTCCCGCTGCGTTTTTTCAAGTATTTAGGCATGACGGGGACTATTTAAGTTGGAATTCGGGTAAACGAACGAGGAAACGCAGTAGGCCGGCTACCTGGATGGGCAAGGCCCAGTAATCGATGGTCCAGTTGCCATTAGTGAAGTAATCGGGTGGCGTTTCTCCTTTGAAGGTGATTAGGGCGGCTTCGTAGTCTTCTTCAAACTGCAAGCCTTGCGGCAGGAAGTAGTGGACCAGATCGCGACAGATGATCTCTACGTCGAGGGTTTCGTCGGTAGCACTACGGGCCAGATTGCCCAATTCACCAAAAGTAAAGAGGAGTATTCCTCCGATTTGCTGCTCCAGATAATCCCAGCGGTAGGTGATACTGGTCGTGTTGATCCAGGAGCGATTGCCGGGCCAGCCGGCCACGTCTACGGGATTGAAGAGGGCCTGTCCTTGCTCGGCTGACCCGCTCCAGACGGGAAAAACGCTGAGGCCATTCAGGGTAGCGCCTAGTTCATTAAGATAAATCAGCTTGGTTTCGACATGGCCATAGATCTGCGTACTGCGACTCTTGGGATCAAAAAACTGCTCGCTTTTAAACAGAGCGCGTAGCAGCTCGGCAATTTCCCAATTGCTCTGGCGGAAGACCGTAGCTAGTTGGCTGACGGCTGCTTCATCTATCTCGGGATTGACAAAATGCGCGTATAGCTTACGGGCGATGAAGGTGGATATTTCCACCGGCCGCTGCTCGAAGAGGAGGTCGACGACCTCGTCGTAGCCCCAATTACCCGTTTGGCCAAAGATCGTTTTGACACCATCATCGTGGGTGTTGGGGTCGAAAAAAATCGGGCCCCATACGTCAGGTATATTGGTGTAGCCGGTCAGCGCACGGGCGGTCTCTTCGATATCGGTCTGGGTGTAGCCATTGTCTACGCCAAGGGTAAAGAGTTCGTAGACTTCGCGGGCGTAGTTTTCGTTGGGTTCTCCCGCTACGTTTTCACTGCCGTTGAGGAAAATCAGCATGGCGGGTGTCAGTCCCATTTCGTAGACAAAGGTCTTGAAATTGCCCAAGGCGTGGGTCTCCAGCAGGCGATGATACTGGTAGGCATAGGAAGCCGACTCGTAGATATCAAAACGAGTCACGAAGTGATTGTGCCAGAAGAGCGACATCCGGCCGCGCAGACCGCTCAACTGCAGCTCCATAATCCATTCGCGCGTCCAGCCGTCTTTTTCCAGCACTGACTCGAGCAGCGCCAGGCCGTATTCGCTCTGAATCTTATTGGCGAATGCTGGTTCGGGCATCAAGGGGCGATCCTGGGCGGTTTGGATCAAATCGTCGATTAAGTCGAGCGGATCCTGCGCCAGCGCAGCCTGAATGGTGAGATAATCGGCCCCGAAGGCCATTCGTCGAAAGAGGTGTACCGCCATTTGGCGGTCCCAGAGCGGCACGCTCACGGGCGGTGGTGCGGCCTTGGGTAAAGGGGAAAAATGAGTCATAAAGGGTGGGTTTATACGAATACTGCTAGACCAATGCGATTTTTGGCCTCTCCCTGGCCCTCTCCGTAGGAGAGGGAGCCGCATTGGTCTAACAGTCTGTAAAGCTTCTGTCCTCTACAAAGAAAAGGCAGAGCGGCCACCCAAAGCGTTAATGGGATAATAAGGAGGAATTAAGGTTTGTTAAGTTGGGGGCTATATTTTTGTACTTCCGCAGGTCTACACCGCGCGGTGTGGACCTGCGGAAGTACAAATTTCCCTTAAGTATATCTCCTGAAAATCAGCAGCTAGGTTTCTTTTCCTTTTTTAAGATCAAACAAATATGATGTAGTGCCATCGTCGTTTATTTCTACTTCATCTACTAGCTTGCCAATTTCCTCCCACAATTCCTGCTGCTGGGCTATAAAATCAGCTTGGTGTTCTATCCAGGCGGGTGAATTAAGAACCAGCTCAGTGGATTCAGAAATCTTCAATTTAAAGTGCTCGCTAACTAGTCGAATACATCCGATTAGGGAGCTACCATTTGCTTTAGCGGAGTTGATAAATTCATCAAGCATGAGGGAGTAAATTATCCTTCGCCTTTCGCCAGTAAAAGTACAACAGCACGGCCATCACTCCTGCCAGCGGGTGCCAGATCAGGCCATGGGGTTGGAAAAAACTAGCGGGATCGCAGAGGAAATTACCGGTGCGCGAAGCCCACCAAAAAAAGGTGGCTACCCCAATGGACAATACCGCCAACAACCACAAACTAACGGTAGTCGATTGCCCTTGCAGGACCTTGCCCGTACGCAGCCAGATCGCCACTTCCACCGCCAGATAGGCCATCACCAGGATCAGGATATTGACGAAAGCAGGAAGCAGCAGGTGCAGCCCCGTAAATAGGGCCAGCGTGCTCAGGTAGCCGGTCCAGAAAAAGCGATCACCTATCCAAAAGCGCCGCAGGGAATAAAAGGGCAAAAAAGCGGCAAATACGTACATGGAAAAGCCATCCAAGAGTCCGCCCCATTTCGTCAGGGAGGCGTGAAACCACATGCTACCCAAGCCTAAAAACAGGACGGCGAAGATGTAGAGATCCGGTATCCAACTGTTGGACCGCATGAGGTTGGCGGGTGCTTGGGTTGATAGTTTTTTGCGATCCTGATAGACGAAAAAAGCTACTAGCAAGGAGGTGAAAATAGCGTAGAGATTAAACCAGGTATTGACTGGCTGGCGAACGCCCGCAGCCCCAGCCTCCACCTCCTCGGTGGCAAAGGCCTCACAATAGCAACCGTCGGGCATGAGGTAAATGCAATTATCCGGCAGTCCGGGCCAGCCTAAACCGACAAAGCACAAAAAGGCGCCTAAGATGACCAGGATAGCAATAGCCCAAACGAGGAAGCCACGGTAGGAGGTCATGCGCCAAGACTTGAGGATGTTATACCTTCCAAGATAAGGCTTATTGGCAAGGCTTGCTGCTAAATTGGAAACGGTAGTTACTCTATTCTATAATACCTCAAGCCATAAATGCCACCATCTCCGCAGCGGCATTGCCCAGCCTTTGATCACCTTGGATACTTATTTGATCTTTCAGATCAGTGGGGCGTAGACTTTTGGAGAATAATTTCCAAGAAGCATAATAATTGATCGACACCACTGCTACGGGATCAATGGAAAAAGGTGGAGTAGTTCTTTCCCAATGGTACCCTGTAAATCGTACGAACCATTCCCCTGAGACTTTCCCAGTGATTTCCATTTTCAAAATACTGTCTGGAGCTGCGCTGATCTTGCGTAAGCTATAAGGCAAGGCGTACATACACACCTCTAAAAATGGAAGGTAGAAGTCTTCGGTCATGATCCCCTGTTGATCGACCGCGTCCCGGATTTGCTGCTGGTGCAGAAATTTTTCGGTGTATTCCCGGGCGATGTGCATCCAATTGGTGCTTTCCTCTTCTCCGGCCCAGGCTACGGCCCATTCTGCTTTGGCCAAAGGATTCAGCGAGGCGTAGTAAGCGCAATAAGGCGGTCCGGTAACTTTCAATAGTTCTAGTAAGATACGGGGGCTTACCCGTTTCATAGCCTGTACCCAGTCCGCGTTTAATTGATTCAAGTGGTCTACTAAGCCCTGGTAGGAGTTAATCTCTGGAGCTTCCGTATAGTGCCTGTCCCTTAGCATGGACAAAACTCGAATATTGCCATCCAATAAATGGGCTGCTACATCCTTTACTTGCCAAAGTCGGGCGACGGTAGAGCGATTCCAATCCTCTGCTGAGCGTCCTTCCAGCAACTCAAAAAGTCGCTGATCCAAATCCGGTAGCTTATGTACCAAGTCAATCATTGTTTACAAGCTTGAATTTGGCTATTATCTCCTTAGTTCTTCAACCTACTCCGCAAAATCAAAGTTCCGCACTTAGCATAATTACCCAACTAGTTCTCTTACAGCCCTAATAGCGGAACGAGCAGCCGTATGCACACTACTCCAGTCCTCGCCTTGAGTATAGGCGCAGCCGGCAAAGAACAATTTATTGGCTACTGATTCGCCCAAGGTCCGAACGCGGCGCCAGTTTTCATCGTCGTAGATATAGGCGCCATTGATGAAGGGTTCTTCGTTCCAGTTTTGAAAGGTATGTCGCAGATAATTAGCGGAGGCCTGACCGTCAAAAATATCGTCTAACTCCTGGAGCATATAAGCGATCAATTCTTCATCGGAAAGATTGACGTAGGGCAGCGTACCGATTCCTACCGCAAAAAGGCCCAAAATATTTTCGGTCGTATTCTGGCCGTAGGCGGCATCGTAGTAGAGCTTTTCCCCAGCAGATTCGGACCCTATATCGAAGCCGACGAAGGTGGGGTAGAATTTCTCGGAGAAAGCGATGAAGGCTTTGCAGCCATCCCAAACTGTCACCTCATCAATGGCCTCTTGCTTGTTCGTTGGTAAGGCCGGGACGAAGGAGATCGCTCCGAGCTGTAGCTGCTTGACTGGTACATTCAGGATGACGCGATCCGCCCGGAAAATTTCAGCCGCTGTATGGACGACAACTTCATCGGCGGAGTAGTCGATCGACTCCACTACCTTATTGTAGAAAATAAATTCTTCTACGGAAGGAAGGACGTACTGCTCGAAGAAACCCAACCAGGAAGAACCGATAAACTTTTGATCGATCGAAAAGCCGATCTCTTCGGTACTTATTTCGACACCTTCAAACAAGCCGACATCTTCTTGATGATCATACGGACGGGTTTCGACCGTAGGTTCGATGGAGGAATCATTGATGATCTCACGGAAAACGCCGCGTTCTACGTGCAACCACTCTGCTCCTAAGGGAATGGGGAAATCGGCAAAATCGAGCGTCCGTTTCATGCGCCCTCCATAGGTAGCGGAGGCTTCTAAAAGTTGCACTTCTATCCCCCTCTGCCGTAGCAGGTAGGCCGCCGTCAAGCCTCCGGCACCAGCACCTATGATGATGACCTTATCGGAAGGATTCAAGACGCCATCTTCATTATTGCAAGCCGTGAGCGTGGATTGTAAGGGCAGGCCGATACCCAGCAGGCTGCACATTTTGAGGAATTCTTTTCTGGTCATCGTGGATGGTTTCCGTTTTTATCTACTTCTGAGATGTTTTTCATGGTAATTGCTAAGTTAGCCATGACGGTCTTTACATGCGGCATGGCCGTCATCTACGCTGTTATGCTCGTTTCTTGATTTCATTTAAAATCCAAAGTCCCATCCCAAGTACCTTTAAGTTAAGGCACCTACCTCTTCTGCTGATTTCAAGACGCCGTCCTTACTTCTGGCGAACTGGCGAACTGGCGAACTGGCGAAAATTTTAACAAATTCCCAATATAATTAGAGTGACAGTTTAGACATTTGCAATATAACAAAAAGAGTAAAAGTACTCTTGTATACTATAAAATTCTTAGCATAACGTATTGTTAAGCTAACTGTTTTGGACGTATTCAAATTAAAAATTTATTAATTAATCTTAAATTTATTTAAAATGAAAATTGCAGAAAATTTTAAACCGACCGAGCTTTCTTCAGGAGAAATGGCAAATATTAATGGCGGAGGCTGGATGGCTTATACGTTAGGCTGGATTGTTGGTGCTATGTCTAAAGCAGGAGAAGGTCTAGAAGCGTCTGGTTTTAACAGCGCTGGAGCAAATAAATAGTGATTAGATAAAATCACTTAGAGGATTTACTTATACACAGGCAATCAAAAATAAAATTTTGATTGCCTGTTTATAAGCAAACGTACTTTATTTAACCTTAAATACAGTTATTATGAATTTAAATGAGTCGAAAGTATCTGAACTAAAAACCTCAGATTTGCAACAAGTAAATGGAGGCTGGATTTGGCCTGTCCTTGGATTACTCGGAGGAATGATCAATGATGCACAAAACAATCCAGATGATTTTGCTGCTGGTATGAAAGCTTGGGGATATTAAGCATTTTTTGAGATTTAAAATCTTAATTAAGCAGAGGTGACATCAATTTGTCATCTTTGCTTTTTTATTTCCTCTCTTCCTTCATCTTTCATCATGCTTACTTATACATATCTCTAGAAATTATTTTGTCGTTATTTTTTGTATGGAAACGATTTCGTGTGTGATGTAGCCTTCCCTTTAATCAGACCAGTCTCAATGTAAGACTTTTGGATTAAGCAAGCCTCTTTGATCTTCGAATTGATTTAAGACCTGGATAACCCGTTCTGCTGGCATACTAAGACCTACTTCAACAGCTAACAACTCTCGATTAAAGTCGTCCACTACGTTTAATACTCGGACTCTACGGCCATCAATTAAAGCGTCGCTCATAAAATCCATCGACCAAACCTGATTAATCGATAGCGGTTGCTCTAATGGCTCTTTAGTCCGTTGAGGCAAGCGCTTCTTATATTTTCTGCGTAATCCCAGGCCCATCTTGCGATACACCCTTAA
This sequence comes from Bacteroidota bacterium, assembly GCA_039030655.1. Taxonomy (GTDB): domain Bacteria; phylum Bacteroidota; class Bacteroidia; order Chitinophagales; family Saprospiraceae; genus Neolewinella. The sequence continues at coordinate 37,849 of JBCCDS010000053.1, forward strand.
AATCCGCTTACGATTCCAGATTAAACCCTGTTGGCGAATACGGCCGTAATACTCATCAAATCCACGGGTAGGAAGTTGATCGGCTAATTCACTTAGTTTATCTATCACAGCTTGATCGTCTTTAGTGGACTTGTAATACCACATAGAGCGATGTAGGCCGATCAGATTACAAGCTCGGCGAATGCTGATCTCGTACTTCGTAAGTAGGTAAGAACAGACACGCCACTTGCCAGAAAGTTTTACCACTTTTTTGATAAAACGTTTTTGAGCATCTTGTTGTCTAAAGACATATCTGCAAGTATCTGCTTCAGTCGGCGATTCTCTTTTTCAAGTTCGCGTAGGCGACTAAGTTGAGCGGTATCCATACCAGCGTAATTCTCACGCCAGCGGTAGAAGATGCCTTCGACAACACCCAGCTCGCGACAAATATCTAAAACACTACGTCCACCCTCATTCTCTTTGAGGAATTTGACGGTTTGTGATTCGGTAAATTTCGATTTCTTCATAACAGTTGAAAGTTAATTGTTTTTGATCTTTCAAACTGTCCGATTTTCAGGGAAGGCTACAGTCTAAGACTCTTTCCATTTCTTAGACCCTCTGAAAAATGATTGGTCTTCCTGAAGGTCTGCGGAGTTACACCGGTGTTCTTCTTAAAGAAGCGACAAAAATAGGATGTATCATTATACCCTAATTCATAGGCAATTTGATTAATGGTATGTTCGGTTTGAATAAGCTCGCCCTTAATTTCCAGAATAACACGTTCCCGAATGGTCTCGCTGGCACTTTGACCTGTGACTTCTCTCACAGTATCATTTAAATAAGTAGGTGATATGTATAGCTTTTCAGCATAGTCTGAAACCTTTCGGATAGTTTTAAAATTTTTTTCCAGTAACTTCTTAAATCGGGCTGTAATGAGATGCTTTCGTGATGGAGAAGAATGGCTGCCATCCTCATTAAAATCATTAAGTCGCTCAATCTCAATAAGCAAAACGTTTAGATAGAGTCTGCATAACAAATCATCGTTAATACTCTCTCTATTTTTGACCTCGAAAGCAATTTTTTGCTGGATAGCAAACAGGTTCTCCCATTGGTTTTTAGACAGCTTTAGGACTGGAAGCTTGTTAAGCTGGAAGAAAGGGTAAAAACATAACTTGACTTGATTTTTCAAGCATAGCAAGAAATAATCAGTATCAAAAATAAGTTCAAAGACATCTATATCAGTTGAATGTTCTAGAACCTGAAATGACTGACCAGGTGCCAAAAAATAAATATTTTTAGCATTTACTTCGTGTGCTTTATCACCTATTCTTAACGACAAATCACCTTGTTGTATAAAAGTAATGCGGTACTCGTCTTTTGCATTAGTGCTGTACGAATTAAGCACAATTCCCCCTGAGGAAGACAAATGCTCAATTTTTATATAGTTTGACTCTTGCATTACATCGATACTTTCTTTTTAGGGATAATTTCCATTCTATCATAGGCCTTATCTGTAGGAATATCCACAGAAAATGAGGTTATTTCCATAATTTCAAGGATTCCTTTCTTAAGCACATAGCGTGGAGCACAGCCAGCGTTTTGAGTTTGATTCATCTCATTGCTCACAAAATGAAAATGCAAACCAGGATAATTTATATTCTCTAAATAGGGCGGCAATTGAAAACCGACCAGCGTCCCCTGTATATCTTTTAGGTCGTGGTAAATCATATCATTCATAATTTCATTGATAGGTGGAAAAGGTCTTTCCGTTACTTTTTCTTGACTACGAGCTGTTAATTCACTAAATGTACCATACACTTTTAGTGCATACATCTTCTTTTCGGTATCGAGATTTTCAGCAATCCAAAGTTTAAGATCATCAGTTGATAGGTTCTCAAAAGAAATTTCATGTTCTGATTTAAAATAGGTAACCATCGCAGATGGTGTATATTCTGAAAGGTCTTGAATTACCTCTGCTGCCCCATCAGGCTTTGCGCGGTAAATAATTCCGTTTAGAACTACCATTTCGCCATCCAGATTGTTAAATGTCCCCAAGCCAAAATTTCCATTTTCAATGACAACACTTAGTGGAAATGTACCTTCATAATAGCCCGACATAAAGGCACCTCTATAATTCAAATGGTGTAAATTCTTCTCTTTTTTCATTGCAACTTGAATTTCTTTAGGTTGTTCATTATAAGCGATAGAAGGCAAGACAAGTATGATTATATGTATTGTACTTAACTTCATTGATATCGCTCTGTTATCAATTCGTGATTGAGAATGGCAGCTGCCTTCGTGCCCGATGCAGCTGCTACTGAAATTGTCCTGAAGAAAGTGGTTGCATCGCCTATCGCATAGATTCCGGGTATGTTTGTTTGTTGAAAATCATTTACCAGAATGTGACCTGTTTCAGTCAATTCACAACCCAACTGTTCAGGTATTTTGCAATGCTGTTCATATTTGGCACGATGATAGAGTGCATCGATGTCTACAGATGTACCGTCTTTAAACTCCAGTTTGGTCATATACCCATTCTCGTTCTGAATTTTTGAAATTTTCTTTTCCATTACTTTAACGTTCAGTTCACTTACTTCTGCTTTATCAAAAACTGTAGTTCCATCGGAATAAATTGTCAATTCATTTGTCCAATTCAGAATGAGTTTCGCAAATTCAGGTGCACTCTCGTCATTAACGAGTATTCCTGTGTTTTTAGATTTGACTTCATAACCATGACAGTAGGGGCAATGGATCGCAGTGATACCCCAGCATTCGGCAAAGCCATTTATGGAAGGCATTATATCCTTAACGCCCGTAGCAAAAATGAGCTTCTTGGTTTTATAACTCCTAAGCGAAAGTGTACTTACCTCAAAGTTTCCTCCACTACCTTCAACATAGGTTACTAAATCACTTTTAAAAGACACCGTGGGATATTCTAAGACCTGTTCTTTAGCAAGTGTCGAAATATTACTTGGTGTTGCACCGTCTTGGGTAATAAAATTATGTGAGCGTGGGGTTTGCGCATTGCATGGTTTACCGCTATCGATTACCAACGTGTTGCGGATAGAACGCCCCATTGTCATCGCTGCTGCCAACCCAGAATAACTACCACCAATAATGATTACATCATACATACCTTTATCTGAATTTTTATTTGTTGCACTAAATGATACGTATGGCATCAAACTAATGCTTAAAGTGGTAAGTGCAATTTGCTTGTTAAACGTTCTGCGATTAATAGCACTATTCACAGGTAATTGAGTTTTGTTATTTTGCTTATTTACTTGTTTTGTATTATTTAGTCCCATAATGATGCAAAACTAATGCAGTTAATCATCAGGAGTATGTTGTGGATTACGTATGCTATAGTACAAATCGCATCAATTGGTTTCTAGCTGTTTCTATCTTGCATCCTTTTCTAATTGGCGACAACGGTAAGCGCCGATGATGTAGCGGCTTTCTTGCCGACATCACCATTGGCGCATTGTTCCCAGCTGGTATTTTGTGTTTAGGTCAAGCGTTAAATTCAACATTATACACTCTCAACCAATCTGCAGTATCATTTACATAGACTTTTCCTTTACTATATATAAAATTACTACAAAATTGTCCGGGTATTCGTATTACATCTTCATCTCTTTTATCAATCTTCATTAGTCCAATTTCAGATAAACTTTCTTTATCAAAAACTAACCATTCAATACTTTTCTTAGGCGAAGGGAAAAAAATGTAATCCTCATAAATCCACATTCCACCTCTGTATAGCTTGCTATTATACTTTTGTTTTATATC
>JBCCDS010000054.1:0-40988 GCA_039030655.1 Bacteroidota bacterium
CGGCTCTGCTGCTTCGATATCTGCTACGGTCACGACGGCCAGTAGCGGCACTGCCTCCGGTATATGGACCGGCGGAGCGGGCGACTTCGGTGATGCCTCGATGGCTAGCACGACCTACACGCCTGCGGAGAGTGAGATCGGCACGACGGTCACTTTGACCTACACTTCCGAAGACTTGAACGGCTGTGGTACGATGATGGCTACAACTAATGTAACCGTCAATGATGCTGTCGCATCAGTAGAAGCTGGCGATGCCCAAACAATCTGTTCTAGTGATGTTGCCAACCTAAGTGGTACGGTAACACTGGTTAGTACGGAAACTAACATGAACGGAAGCTGGTCTAATATCGATGGAGCAGGTACGTTAATGGATATGGGCGATGGTACTGCTACTTATACTCCGGCCATGGGCGAAGCAGGTGATGTTACGCTCCGCTTCACTGCCGATGATCCTGACGGTGCAGGGCCATGTCCGGGTGGACAGACAGATGATGTCGTCATTACTGTAACTCCGACTCCGGTAGCTACTGCACCAGCAGACGTTATTGCCTGTAATGGAGATATGATAAGTACTATCCCGCTTGTAGCTGATGTTAACGGAACGGTATTTAGTATTCAATCTAATGCCGATATTGGTTTTGGTACTGATCCAATTGATGATCTTACTGAAATTGCTGGCTTCACGGCAGTTAATGATGGAAATACTCCCATAGTTGCTACGGTAACCGTCACGCCAACCTTTACGGATAATGGAATTAGCTGTACAGGTGATCCGGTGACCTTTAGTATTACGGTTAACCCGACGCCAGTATTGACTCCCATTGAAGATATCGTTGCTTGTAATGGGGATGTGGTTCCAGCCATACCATTAACTTCCAGCGTAGCTGGTTCAACGATCGGATATTTGATCAGTGGAGATGTTGGCGCACCAATCAATGGGGTGGACATAAGTGAACTGCCAAGCTTTACGGCCATTAATACGGGCGTTACTCCGATCGAAGTAACTGTAACGGTAGTAGTGGTGGCTAATGGATGTCCTGGTACAGCTGAACAGTTTACAATCACGGTTAATCCAACTCCAGATGTAGACCAAGTGGCAGATATCATTGTTTGTAATGGCGAAATGCCAGCCGAGATCAACTTCACTGGTGCAGTTGCAGGAACTACCTTCGATTGGGAAAGTGATGTAGACTTCGGTGCGGGACTAGGCGGTACAAACACACTTAGTTTCACGGGAGTCAATGGAGGTACCGATGACCTAGTCGCTACGGTTACAGTTACACCTATTGCTAATGACTGTCCTGGTACACCCATCCAATTTAGCGTTACTGTACGCCCTACGCCGACAGTAGATGAGGTTGCTGATATTGAGGTTTGTTCTGGAGATATGGTCGGTCCGATCACCTTTAGTGGAGCAGTAGCAGGAACCACCTTTAGTTGGGTGAATTCAAACACTGGCATCGGCGGCCTTGCTGCAATGGGGACCGGAGATATCAGTCAGTTCATGACTGCTGAAAATACCTCCGGAAGTCCTATCGTGGCTACTGTTCAGGTAACTCCAAGCATAACCGGAGGACTAACGGATTGTATGGGTACCCCAATCGAGTTTACGATAACCGTACTCCCAGAGCCGGTAGTGACTGTTACGCCTAGCGCCATGATGGTTTGTTCTGACGAACCGTTTGATGTGACCTTTATGGAAACCAGTGGATTGGCGGGAAGCACCACTTTTGATTGGGAAATTACTTCGGTATTACCCGCTGGAGTGACGGCCTCTTCAGAAATGGGTAGCGGCGACATTAGTGGAGCTGACTTCAATAATGTTAGTGGAAGCACTGCTACCGTCGAGTACACACTTACGCCAACGGGTGAAAATAACTGCGTGGGTAATCCCGTAACCTTTACCATTATGGTTAAACCGGAGCCGGTAATCATTGCGGTTCCTAGTGCAACAACCTTATGCTCGGGAGATATGCTTGACGTTGATTTCCAGGAAACCAGTGGTTTGGCGGTGGCACCTACGGTGAGCTGGATGATCACTTCTACGCTCCCAACTGGGGTAAGTGCAAGTGCGATGAGTGGTACGGATGATATTGTCGATCTAGTTTTCGATAACTTAAGTGGTACACCTGCGGAAGTGGAAATTACTATTAGTTCCAGCTCGGCGGATGACTGTGATGGCGATGATATCACCCTGGACTTGATCATTAATCCAGAACCGGTGGCGGATGCTGCGGCCTTTAGTGGTTGTGCAGAATTTACACCGAACATTATGCTGCAAAGCCTGATCGATAATGGGGTAGCTAGTAGCTTTGAATGGTATACGTCGGCAGTTACTGAGGTGAATGGTAACGTATTTGTTACTGGGTTTACCGGAACGGAGCTGGTTCCTAATACAACCTCTATCATCGATGATGCGCTAATCAACTTCTCTAGTCAGCCACAGATGGTTACTTACACGGTTACCCCACTGAGTGCTGATGGTTGTTTAGGTGATCCATTTGAAGTTACAGTTACCGTAACCGGAGAGGTTGACGCGAGTATTTTGCCCATTGATGGAACAACTGTCTGTGATGGTTCTAGCATTACCCTAGTCGGAAATGGCACTGGTGGAGACGGTCCCTACGAATTTGCCTGGAGTGTGATTTCCACAACTGGCACTGCTGCTGGTAGCTTCGATGATCCTGCTATACAAACGGTAGAATTTAGTGGTACGGGTGTGGGAATTGTGGTAGTTCAGTTACTAGTCACGGACCAAAACGACTGTACTTCAGAAGCTGCTATTCAGTCCTATAACGTTAACGCTGCACCTACGGGTGAATCCATCAGCGGTCCTACCGTTGTATGTCCAGGATCTCAAGCTACTTACTCTGTAGTGGACAATCCGGGCGTTACCTACAGTTGGTCGATTGCGGGTAACAGTGGAACTATTTTAGGGCCGAATTCTGGGCCTTCCATTAATGTTGGTTGGACCAGTTTTGAGGGTGGACCATTCGAAATCACCTTGGTACAAACGAGCTCTGGCTGTTCTGCGACCTCCACCTACGAAGTCTTTACTCAGGATGTAGCTGCTGACTTTAGTTTTGCACTTGATCCTATGGATGGATCTTCCTTGACCTATGACTTTACGGACCTTTCTCTACAAGCGACAAGTTGGAGCTGGGACTTTGGCGGCATAGGCAGTAGTACGGAACAGAACCCCAGCTTTAGCTTCCCTGGCTCCGGTACCTATACGGTTTGCTTGACGGTAGATGGACCTTGTGGTATGGATATGCTTTGTCAGGATGTAACGGTAGACTTTAGCAGTCAGGAAGTTTGTGATGAGGTAATGCTCTCTCCTGGACAGAATTACATCAGTATCGATGTGATTCCTACGGATAACTCCATCGTGAGCATCTTTGCCGATTTCCTACCAAACGATATTGCCTATATCCAGGGCCGGGACAACAACGGTAACGTTGTCACCTTTAGTCCATTGTTCATTGGCTTCCCTGGTCTTAATACGCTGGAGTTCTTCACTCCTGGTGAAGGCTACATTGTATTCTTAAATGGTAATGTAGACCGGACCCTTCAAGTGTGTGGTAATTCGATTGACCCTGGCTTTAGAAGGGCATTGAATGCAGGTATCAGTCTAGTGGCTTACATTCCACAAGATCCTATGCCTGCGGCGGATTTCTTTGCGGATCTTTATCCTGGAAATCTTAAGGGCGTACGCATTTTTGAGGACGGAAGCTTCAAGGGTTTCGATCCTGCTCTGGCTGGTTTCCCTGGCTTGAACGACCTAGAGACCGTAAGAAACGGTAAAGGCTACGAAGTGACGCTCACGATGCCCGTAGGAGAAGGAGATTGGTTTGCTGACCCGAATCAACCTCAATTACGTTCAGCTGTAACCGGATATACTAACCGGTATATGGTGTTGGCGGCGCAGTCTAATCTTCCCAATTCTACGGCCGGCGGCTTCGTCCAAATTGTTACTGCTGACGGCTTAGAAGTAGGGCGCATGCCTATCCTAGAGGGAGGCTTGTTGATGACTACCAACATCTACGGTTGGGATGCTACCGGAGAGGTAGCTGGAGTCGAGGATAACAGTAAGCTCTACTTACAGTATGGACGTTTGCGGGGAGATCTGGAAATTGACTTCGTTGCTGACGGAAGTGTCCATTTTGAACAGGTTCAATTCCTGGATCGCAACGCTACGCCCCTTCCGATTATCATCAATGCGGAGGAGTTGGTTTACGACTTAGAAATTGCGCCGAATCCTTTCCGTGATCAGCTTCAGTTGATGTTGAACATTCCCAAAACGGCTAGATTGGATATGGTGATAAGCGATCTAAACGGTCGGGAGGTGATGCGAGTACTGGACGACGAGTTGCAAACAGCTGGTAGACACCTCTACAATTTGGAGGTGGCTGATTTACCAGCGGGCACTTATTTACTCCAGGTAGTTGCAGAAGGGGAATTACTGTTTAGTGAACGATTAGTTCGGATCCAATAACCAAAAACCATTAATTGGCGGGCAGCATTTGCTGCCCGCAAAACATTTAACTTTTGTACCCATGAAGCTTTGCTCTACCTTATTTGCTTCACTGTTCAGCCTTGGGCTAGTAGCGCAGTGCCCGGGAGGGATTTTTCCAGATCTCGGTTTTGATGCGGCCAATTACAATGCCCTCCAGTTTACGGTGCAACTAAGTGAAGTTGATATTCCTGCGCCCGCCCAGGTCGGCTATCTTGCCGCATTTGACCCTGACCAGAATATGGTCGGCTGCGGGGTAGTTTCCTCAAATGGTAGTATAGCTGTAGGCTCGATGTTCATATATTTTGATTGTGATAATGCTCCCTCTGGGGTAGATTTAACTACCATTAACTGTAATGCCAGTTGTGGGGATTGTGAAAATTTTACCCTGGTTTATTACGATTTAGATACGATGACCTATGCGCCCATTCTGTCGGGAGTCAATTCTGGGCCAGCTACGGAATTCATTTTTGAGGACTTAAACCCCGTCGATAATGTAGTGGATGGTTATACAGCCTCCGAAGCAGTTACAGGGGTTAACACAACAGCAGTAGATTCAATGGAGGCATTTACTACCCTGGGAGATGTTATCGCCTTTCTGCCCGTAGAACTATCGACCTTTACTGCTCGAGTAGTACGCAGTCAAGTGCACCTTAATTGGGTTACAGCGAGTGAGATAGCCAATGATTATTTTGAGGTGCAACACTCAACGGACGGCAGAAATTACGATGTAATTGGGAGGTTGAGTGGTGCAGGCACAAGCCATGAACCCCAATATTACAGTTTTGTAGATGCCAATCCGGCTGATCAAAATTACTACCGCTTGCGTCAAGTTGATTTTGATGGGACTGCTAGTTTAAGTCCGATTGTCGTTGCCGCCCTGACATCAAACGGGCCAAAGGACGTCAAGCTCTTTCCTAATCCGGTCAATGAAGCGTCTCTTTCTTTAAACTTCAGTGGCATGTGGAATGAGGAAGAATTAGTCAATGCTCAATTGCATGACTCGAACGGGCGTAGAGTAGCAGAATGGATAGGCTTAAATCCTATAGGTCAAGTGATTGAACTACCTCAAGGATTGCCAGCTGGGATGTATAATTTTTCCTTGATTGGAAGCCGTCAGTTGTATCAGGAACGACTCATTATCAATAGATAAAAGCAAAAACATATTCCTTTGACAAGCATTTTGATTAAAAGGCCTGGTACTTAGTACCGGGCTTTTTTACTTCTTGTCCTTCATCTGACCGAGGTTAGGGCAACATTATTTTATCTTTGCCCCTTCTTAGCTTATGGCAAAAAAAGAAAGCAAAAAACGTCAACAGGCGGCTCTTCAGTTCGCTCTGGTGCTGGCAGCTCTTATTCTGGTAAATGTACTGGCCAATAGCCGTCTAGGTGGTCGGTCGATGTACGCAGCCTGGGACCTGACCGAAGACCAGCGCTTCAGCCTGACCGATAATACCAAGGAGCAGTTGGATAGTCTGGACGAAGTGGTTTACATCCAGGTGTTGATGGAGGGCGAATTCCCGGCTACTTACGAGCGACTCAAACAGGCTGTACGGGCTATGCTAGAGGACTTTCGCAGCCGCTCATCCTATATCGAATACGAGTTTATCAATCCGACGGCAGGGCCAGTTGAAGTAGTACGAGAGCGGCAGCAACAATTGGCCCGGGACGGAATTGTCCCGGTTACTTTAGTACAACAGACCGCGAATGAGCGGGAAACTAAGGCCATCTATCCCTACTTGATCTTTAACTATGCCAATCGTACGGAGACGGTCAATCTTCTACAGTCTAATGCTCCCGGTAAACCGGCGGATCTGATCGTCAACGAATCAATCTCTCGCCTGGAGTATTATTATAGTAGTACACTGGAACGTCTTTTAGACGCCAATCGTCCCCTGATCGCTTTTAGTGAAGGACAAGGGGAACTGTCACAATTGAAGACAGCTGACCTCGAAGCTCGTTTACGCCTTCAGTATGATGTAGGTCGTTTGTCGCTGGATAGTGTGGTCGCCATTCCACAGGACATTAAGCTGCTCATCGTTGCGAAGCCCACTCAAGCCTATGATCAGCGAGATCTATTCAAGTTGGATCAATACATTATGAATGGGGGAAAGGTACTCTGGGCGCTTGATGGCGTTGCTATGGACTTGGATAGCCTACAAAATCGCAATGAGTACTATCCGAACCCCTACGAATTAGGCCTGGATGAGTTGTTTTTCCGTTATGGTTTTCGCATCAATAACGATCTGGTCCTGGACATGAATAATACGCAAATACCGATTGCAGTGAGCAGAACCGCTAGCGGTCCTCAAATCGAGAAATTTGATTTTCCTTACCATGTTGTTGCCGTACCAGATCCTAATAGTGATCACCCAGTCATTAAAAATGTAGACCCCATTGATCTGCGTTTCCCTTCCTCAATCGATATTGAGATTGAAACCCCTGATCCTATCGAAAAAACGCTCATCCTGCAGTCTTCCTCCCGGGCTCGTTATCAACGACTACCCGCAGCCATTGATCTGGATGTGCAAAAGTACAGCCTGGATATTGAACGATTTAACCGAGATAGTCTCTTGATGGGGGTTTTATTAGAAGGGGTGTTTCATAGCCCTTACGCTAACCGCTTGAGCTCTTCTTTTGAGCAAACCTTACAGAATATCGGACAGGAATTTCAAGCCCAATCGCCTCCCAATCGAATGATTGTGGTTAGTGACGGAGACTTACTGGCCAACACCCTGGATCGGGAAGGCCGCCCACGACCACTTGGATTTAACCGCTATCAAGGCTATCAGTTTGCGAATAAAGACCTGGCACTAAATATGATTGAATACCTCTTAGATCCAGAAGGGGTTGTTGGTGCACGCGGGAAAGAGGTCAAACTGAGGCTATTAGACCGTGTGGGCGCTCAAACCAGTGCAGCTGCTTGGCGCTTATTGAATATTGGACTTCCGCTGGTCTTCCTGTTGCTATTTGGGTTGGCCTATAATTTCATTCGCCGACGTCGTTTTACTCACTAAGCCAAATACATGAACCGTACCTATATCTTAGCCGCAATCGTAGTGGCGTTGCTTCTTGCTGTATTCTTACTCAATCGCGCAGATGGTGATAGTGAGCGCGGAACGCACCTGGTTGAGGGGCGCAATTTTGCGATCGAAGATGCCCGAGATATCGGTCGCATCTACATCGTAGATCGTGATGGTAATCAGACCGATCTTCGCCGCTCTGGAGACCATTGGTTATTGGATGAAAAATACCGTACGAGTGAGAATACCATCAAAAATCTTCTCGATGCTGTTACACGCATTGAACTACAAACCATTCCAAGCTATGGTGGTACTAGAACCCTGGTAGAGAACATTGCCGCTAATGGGATTAGAGTCCAGATTTTTGACCGTTCGGATAACAAGATGCGAGGCTACTACATAGGAGGAGCCACTCCCAATGAGCTGGGGACTTACGTAATCATGGAGGAAGCAGAACAGCCTTACATTGCCCACATTCCCGGTTGGGATGGGAATATGCGCTTCCGATTCAACCTGGTTGGAGATGATTGGCGAACTAAAAAATATTTCCAAATCGAAGCCGATGATATTCAGAACGTAACGGTGGAATACCCTACTGAACGCATTAAGAGCTTCCGTCTAGAGCGTGCTGATAATGGGTTTTTATTGGCTCCTTTCTATAGTAATACCGCATTGCCCACTCGGCCGGTAACCAAGGGGCAAGCCGAACAGTATCTTGTGCGTCTGCCGAAGCTTTACCTCAATCGTTATCGTAACGATCAAGTAGAAGAGCGCACTGAATTTATGCAACAATTACCTTTTGCTACGATCTCAGTGACTAAAACCGATGGTGAGTCAGAGGTGCTTAAATTGTACCCTAACTTTCATCAGCGTACAATTAGTGTAGACCAAAAGACTGGAGAATTAATCGATGAGGCACCATTGGCAGGCTACTTTGCGCTCTTGAATAATGACGAAGATTGGGTGCTTTTCAATCAACTTAACATAGAGCCCTTACTTTTAGGGTATGATTCTTTCTAAGGATAGTCTTAGCCCTTGGGGCAATCGCATTTTGGTAGTCTTTGTTCTTGGTGCTATGCTTTCAGTAGCACCTCCAACTCAAGTGGAACCCGAATGGGGTTTCTTTGCCCATCGGCGTATCAATCGTTTAGCCGTATTTACGCTGGATCCCGATATGATGCCCTTCTTTCGGTCCAATCTGGAGTACCTAACGGACCATGCGGTGGATCCTGATAAACGACGCTACGCCACCCGCCACGAAGCGGTACGCCACTATATAGATATTGACCATTGGGGCGTTTTCCCTTTCGATCAGGTTCCACGGGACTGGGCAGAGGCGTTGCTCTGGAAGGCCGAAATTCAACAGCTTCAATCCTCTGATACCATCAGTTGGACCGTTAGTAGTATTGAAGCCTATCCAAGCAATAAAGTTTGGCTAAAGGCTGCTGAACGGGATTCTTTCTTTGTTGACCTATCCGAGTATCGTTCCTTTTGGTATGGGGAGATCATTCCTCAATACTATGAAGACGACTGGATTATTGATTGTGGTAGTTTGGTAGACCTGGGTTGGCCCTCCTTCTCCTGTGAGGAAGTTCGGGTGGTCGACCACTTTTCTGAATATGGAATTCTTCCTTTTCATCTATTGCAGCATCAGCGGAGGCTTACACGTGCCTTCCAGGACCGACGCCCTGGTCGAATTTTACAGTTAGCCGCAGAAATGGGCCATTATATTGGAGATGCTACAGTGCCCTTGCATACTACGGAGAACTATAACGGGCAACTGACCAATCAGATTGGGATTCACGGTTTTTGGGAGTCGCGTATACCTGAGTTGATTGCTGATGAAACCTTCGATTTTTTGGTAGGCAAAGCCGATTATATTGACGACCCTCAAGACTTTTACTGGGATATTGTTTTAAGCAGCCATTTACTGGTAGATAGTGTGCTCAATACGGAGCGACGCCTAAGTTTAGCATACCCGCAAGACCAACAGTATTGTTTTGAGAGCCGTCTGGAGTCAACTGTCCGAACCCAGTGTGCTGAATATGCGCTAGCTTGGAACGCCGCAATGAAAGGTATGGTGGAAGAGCGCTTTCGCACGGCTATTCACGCTATTGGGAGTGTATGGTATACAGCTTGGGTGGATGCCGGACAACCGGATCTAAAAGGGATGGGCCTACAGCAGGAACTATTGACAGCCAGTGATAGCTTGAATAGAGCCGTTCAAACTGGGGAGATCAAAGGACGGGTTCATGAGTAGTAGAATTTTGGTAGCAAGGATAGGTTTGGAATAAGGATACACCTGCGGAAGTAGAAAGAAAAGATATACTTGAGCATAGTTGTTTCAGATGAATCGATATCTCATCTGGTATTTTTTTGTTCAGGATTGAAGTGAAATGTTTTTATATTGTGGGTATACACAGTTGATGTTATCCTCTATCCGAGCAAAGCACCCAAAATGTAGAGGAATTTAGCTTGGCTTTTCATTTTCAGACGATTCAAAACCCACATAATGCACCTTTATACTAGCTGCTTAAAAAGCTTGCTTTTTCTGTTTGTCTTATCCTTTAGTTGCCAATTTCTTTCTGCTCAGATATTCAGTCTCGCCAGTTCTGGAGCACCTTTTCCTAACTTAAATTCAGGCGCTGTTTCCTTTGTAGATGTAGACAATGATGGTGACCAGGACGTACTAATCACTGGACAAGACTATGATGCTGACCGTGGTCGCCCCGGCGCTGTGGTCGGACTTTATATCAATACAGAAGGTCGTTTTGAGAAAAAGACGGAATCAACTTTCGTTCCGGTGATTTTTAGCCATGCTAGTTTCGCCGATGTGGATAAGGATGGTGACCAGGATGTACTCATTATGGGAATGTCCAGTAGCGGTCCATTAACCAATCTATATATCAATACTGGAGGAGGAAATTTTCAAGTATCGGCTTACAGCGCGTCCATCAAGGATTTGCATAGTGGATCAGTAAACTTTGCTGACATTGATGCTGATGGTGATCAGGATTTCTTGATAACGGGATTTGGCCGCACTGGAGATGGCACCATTGGCCGCACTATCGAGCTACACCTTAATATGGGGCAAGGAAATTTTAGACTTCAAAACGATCATCCCTTTACGGCGATACTGAATGGTTCAGCGGTCTTTGCTGATATCGATCGAGATGGTGACCAGGATGTTACGATTATAGGCGATAAAGGGGGAAGTAGTAGGCCATTTATGGCTAAGTTATTTCGGAATTCTGGCAGCGGAAGCTATGAAGCAGCTTTATCTGGGGCCCCCTTTGCAGAGGTGACCGCAAGCTCTACGGTATTTGTTGATGTAGATGGCGACGAAGATTTGGACCTTTTAGTTACTGGAGCAAAATCGGATAGGTCTGCGCTTACCCGGCTGTACATTAATAATGGCGGCGGTGGATTTGAACCAAGTTTAGGTAGTGGTATAGAAAGCGTTACTAATGGATCTATTTCTACTGCCGATGTAGATAATGATGGCGATCAGGATGTTTTTATCAGTGGTTATGATGGTACTGTAGCCTTTTCCAGTTTATACATAAATGCAGGAGGTGGAACCTTCCTAGAAGCCCAAAATGAACCTTTCTTGCGGGTAAACGATTCAGCTAGTGCTTTTGCTGATATTGATCGTGATGGAGACCAGGACTTACTAGTTTTTGGATTGGACGATGATGAGGTCCGACGAACAAGAATGTACATCAATAATGGTAGAGCTCCGCTGGTGCAGACGGACGGGGCAATGATGAACTGCACTGGAGGAAGGAATGGAGCAAAGGCTACTTTATTATCACGACAGGGCACTACTATTAAATTGCGAATGGATTGGGATGAATGGGCTACATTCAGTGGTACAGCGCTGAATATTGATAATGGGAATTGCGTCAATTGTCCGAGGATTGGAGGTATTGGAGGTCCACCACATGGGCGTCAAAAAATCTATACCATTGAGCAAATCACTCCAGGGCAGCCTACCATTATCTCGTGGGCATATACCAACTTCTGTGGGATGGAGTCCATTACCGTAGAATAATTGCTAGTTGATGTTTTAAAACCTTATCTACTTTCTGAACGTGGGCTAACTTAATAAATAAGGCTCCAAGGTTCTATACATCTCAAGCTATCGGCTCAACTGCTGTATTAACCATTCCCGTTCTGAGAGGGGAGCGGTAGACTGAATTTGCTGCTCAAGTTGATGAACGGCTTGCTGATCGGACCAATTGAGTTGGAGTAAACGCTGCGTGAGACGAAGATTGTTGCGAAAATTTTCCTGATGATAGCCCAGCTTTCGCCGCCGCAGGAGTGCTCGAGTGGCACGGATCAAGTCTGCCAGCGCTTGGTATTCTTCAGATTCATAGTAAATCCTAATTTGAAGCATACGAGCATTGAGCAGATCGAAGGGGTCCTGGTAGTCAATGTTCTGTAGACTTACCAGGGCCGCGTGGTAATTTTTCTCCGCGTAGCATAATCGAGCGGTATTGAAAGCAAGAACTTCTTTTTGATGCTCCCTGGCTAGCTTATTTCCAAATTTGTAGAGAAAGCTGCGGGCAAAATCAATTTCTTGAAGCCGAAAGGCGATCCCTAAAAGATTATTGAAGGTGAAAACACTAAGTTGTCCTCCTTCAAAAAGTAAGGCTCGATCTAAACCTAGCTGGTACAACTCTAAGGCGATGCGAAGCGTCTCGATTTGAGGATCACGATTAATCTTTCGAATGGCCTGATTGATGGTTAATTTTAGGAGGTCACTTTGCTCTTGTCGGGGGAATCCCTCCAGAAACTGAGGCAATAGCTCAGTAAGTGCAGCGAAGTGATCGGTCGAGTCGGATGGTTGTTGTTGATAGAGTCGACAGACATGGTAGTATAAGCTGATCGGTGGCAGAGTCATTAAACTTGGAGTCGCTTCTACTAATTCCAAATAGGCGGTTAGTAAGGGGATGGGAATAGGACTTCCGCTGGTCTGAGCCCTAGCTAAGGTACTGACTGCTTTGCGTAGGCGTTCAGCGGTTTGCCAGCGAAGTAAGCGGTTTTCCGATTCGATGAAAGGCTTAACAAGCCGTCGATCGTCCATGGTTTCGACAACGAGTGCAATTTCCTCTCGCTTGAAATCAGCTTCAAGTCGGTCGGCCCCCCAATTTTGCTGTTTTTTGACTTGACGTCTAGTACTTCTTACTCTTTTCTTCAAATTGTTGAACAGACCTCTTTGACGATAAGCATATAGCAACTCATTAGGCTTTTGTTCTGAAGATCGGGACCACTGTCGCCAAGCTAAAAAAGACTCTACGCTTTCAAGCAGCAGGGAACGATATTTCCGTATTTGTAATGGACTGAGCGATCCTGTGGGCCAAGAGGTAGGAAGCTTATCTTTAGGGGGAAGTTGCCCTTTTTCTAGCTGGCTTGCGTAGAGGTGTTCAAACAATTTAAGACTGGGTTCGTGCGCGTGATGTAAAGGACAGTTGAGCCAATGACTCAGTTGTTTCCACTCGAAGGTCGAAAGTGCATTTAAACAATCGTCTAACAGATTATGAGGCATGGAGTGGAAATTAAGAAAAAAGTTCTAGAGGTAGTACACAAGTTTTTATTTATTGTAGATAATCATATTTGTAATATGCTTATTATTAGCAATTATTTTTCAAATTTATAGAATAGTTTAATTTACTAGAACTAAATTTTGCTACACAAATTATAAAAAACGTGCTTGTTTTCCCCTTTTACGGTAATCATATTTGTAGCGTCAATAATCCATCCAAGCTACCGATGGCCATTTTTAACCTAGTTTCGTATTAGCTCAAAACCTCGGATCCCATGTTGAAATCCTTACCATCTATTCTTTCCCTGCTGGCATTACTGGCTTTCACACCCATAGCGCAAGCCCAGCAATGTTTGTCCGTAGAAGTACTGGAAGCTGATTGTATTCAGGATCCTCTAGGGGGCACAGGACTTTTCCAGGTACAAATCAGTCCATTTGATTCCTCAGTGGCCGAAAACTCCTTCTGGCTGATGGCCGATGGTACCACTGGTGCTTACTTCGAACCCACTACTATCCAAATACCCCTCGGCGAGTTTAACCAAACGACCTCCCTGTTTTTTGTAGATGCCATAGACTCCCTTTGCCAAGGCATTATCCAGATACCCAACCCGTGCTTTTTCGACTGCCCGCTTGAGTTCGCAATTGATACACTCTCTTTGGCTACCTGTGGCCAGTCAGATGGTTCTATTTCCTTCCAAGTCGGTAATTTCTCCCCCCCTTACGTTATTGATATTTCCGATGGAAACGGCAATACTGTCCAGACCGTTACTGATGTCAACGTCATTAATGGGTTACCTGCCGGGGATTATCAGGCCGTGTTTTATGATGCTACTGATCTTTGTCAGGAAGTGCTCAGCTTCACCATCGATAGCCAAAGCGATCTGGAGGTAGATCTCTCCGTAGAATCGGGAACCGATGGAAACGTATGGACGGCAATAGTCACCGGTGGTACACCTCCCTATACCTACACCTGGGGTGATGTAATCAACGGAGGACCTTCTATTACCTTAATCCAGCCTGGCGTTTATACCCTCATCGTCACCGATGCCAATGGCTGTACAGTATCTACATCCTTCGTTAATGAGGAATTCAGCTGTGTTGATCTCTCTGCAGATGTTGATGCCGCCTATTGTGGACTTAATAATGGATCAATTACCCTAAGCCCGGTAAATGAGCTCAGTAACTATACCTATTTATGGAATAATGGGGCCACTACTCCCAGCATCACCGATTTAGAACCGGGCTTCTACTCCGTAGAGGTCAGTAATGGCGAAGTATGTACCGATACCAGAACCTACGAGGTCGAAGGGATCGATAATCCCGTCCAGCTGATCTATTCCGACATCTTTAATCCCTGTGCGCTCAGCCCAGGTCCGGTGACCGTAATTAGCAGTGTCCCCGAATTATCAGCAGAGATGCAGATCGTCTGGACAGATAGCGAAGGGATGGTGGTCACAACTGAAAGTGAATTCTACCCAGAGGAAGAAGGAACCTATACCTTGACAGTGACTTTTTTTGATAATCCCACCTGTGATTACACAGAAGATATCACTTGGACCGCCCCTGAATTCATGGCCGTTAGCGATAGCTTCCCCGCGGGATCTGATTCTCTAGGCTGCTACGGCAACTTCTACTACTTCACGCTCAATGGTAACTGGGTCGCCGCTGAAGTAGTATTGCCTAACGGGAACACCATCACCTCGCAGTACCTCAATGTGAACCAATACGGAGCAGGCTGGTACTTTGCCACTCTTTTAGATAATTTTTGCCAGGGGCAAGACGTACCCTTTAGCCTAACGGACTCCTTCTACGTATCACCCGAAGAAGTCATCTGTCAAGCCGTTAGCGGCCGGGTCTTCCTGGATAATAACGACAACTGCACATTGGAGGATACCGATCAGCTGCTGGTTTCTCGCCTAGTGCGCTTGACTGAAACCACTACCGGTGATGAAATCTACGCCTACTCCAACCTGGACGGTGTCTGGGATGCCTCCGTGCCAGAAGGAACGTACACTGCTGAGGTGATCCTGAATAATACCTTGTTTACCAACTGCTTACCCCTACAGACCTTTAGCGTTGTAATAAGCGATCAGGTCATTAACCTAGACCTTGGCATCGAGCCGTCTGGGATCGAATGCCCTCAGCTTACCGTGGAGTTGACCATGCCTTTACTGCGCCGCTGCTTCTTTAATCCGGTCTGGGTTTATTATAATAATACTGGTACGGTACTTGCCGAAGACGCCCAAATCATTGTAGAAGTAGGAGAATGGGTCGATGAAATTATTACCAATCCTACTTCCATCCCTTACGATAGTGTCGTCGTAGGAGCGAATCCTGGTGACCCCACCTTAGTTTACTTTACCATCGGCGATGTGCTGCCTTTTGAATCTGGTCACGTTAGTTTCATGGTCCGTACCTGCAATGATGATGCACCGCTAGGGTCCGCAGCTTGTATTCGTGCAACTGGCTTGCCGAATAACCCTTGCCCTCCTGCTGACGAAGATTGGAGCGGGGCTAGCCTGGAAGTACGCGGCTACTGTGAAGATGGTCAAGTCAACTTCCGCATCCGCAACGTAGGGGATAACCCCATGCTCGGTCCGCTTAACTACGTTATTACCGAAGATGCCGTTATGCTCAGTCCCCAACAAGGACCAGTACTTCAATCCGGTCAAGAGATTATCGTAGGAGAAAATGCTACGGGTTCTACTTTCCATATCTTGGTAGACCAGGTGCCTAACCACCCTGGCCTTAGCATGCCGACTACCTTTGTGGAAGGCTGTGCCTCCGGGACGGACCAGGAGGTGTCCTACGGATTTGCCCTACAGATTCCGCCTAACGACGATGTCTTTTGGGTAGACGAGGATTGCTTCGAGATCATCGGTGCTTACGATCCAAATGATAAACTAGCGGAGCCACGTGGCTACGCAGAAGATCATTTCATCGAGCCCGATACTCGACTGGAATACACCATCCGCTTCCAAAATACGGGAACAGATACGGCCTTCAATGTGGTGATTCGCGATACCTTGAGCCAGTTGTTGGATATGTCTACTATCGAGATCGGTGCTGCTAGCCACGACTATCGCGTAGATATCGACACGACTGGAGCTATTAACTTCTTCTTCCCGAACATCATGCTGCCCGACAGCTTCATCAATGAGCCGGCCAGCCATGGTGCCATCAGTTTCCGGATTAGCCCTAAAGCCGGCTTAGCACCCGGTACCCGCATCGAAAACCGGGCGGGCATCTACTTCGATTTCAACGAGCCGATTATTACCAATACCTACTTCAATACCATTGAGTTGGACTTCATTCAAACCAGCCTGTTTGAATTCAACCCCACGGCGGCTAATCTGAAGATCTATCCCAATCCTACTGAAGGTCCCGCTTGGATCGAGCTGCCTCCCGCTGTGGATCAACAACGCCTAAGTGTGATTGTAACCGACATGCTAGGTCGCGAACAGCTCCGCTACGAATACGGGCCCAATGACCGAACCGGTTTTGACCTGGCCGAATTGGCACGTGGTTGGTACGCTATTCAATTGCGGAGCGATGGCCAACTACTGGGAACAGGTAGAGTCCTGCTTGAGTAAGCCGGCTTTTAATAAAGAATTTATACCGCAGAGCGATTTGTCTGGCCGCTTCTTCACTTGGGTGGAGAAGCGGCTCTTTTTTATTCTACTAATAGACGTTGTTGCTGACCCTCGGGGAGCTGTAAAATATACCAGCCTTTAGCCAGATCAGCCGGTAAAACCAGGCTTCTATTAGCGCTAGGGAAACTAGCAACCCGCTGTCCTAGACTACTCCAAAGCTGAACTGGGCCGGCCTGATTGATGAACACTTCTTCACCAGCCCCAACGGGATTGGGCCAGACCTGCGGAAGTACAAAATCTTCCCCAAAATCTAGACGACGGATGCCCGAAAATTCCTGCGATCCGTCAAAATCGTTCTGCTGGAGTCGATAGAAGTGCTCGCCAGTACCGGGATTTAAATGACGATACTGGTAGCGTCCTGATTGGTCGGCTGCTATCCAGACCAGATCAGTGAAATTGCGCCCATCACGGCTATGCTGCAGCATAAATCCTGCGTTGTCAATTTCAATTTCCGTAGCCCAGCTTAGCAAACTATTAGGGCCTTCTGCTTTAGCTTCCCAGCTCAGATAGGTCACCGGTAGGGGAGCGGAGACGCCATCCAGCTCCAAGACGAAGAGACCTTCCTGCACGTCCGATCCCAGAATTCGACCAGATGGTAAATAAGGATAAGCCCCCCAGACGCCGTCAAAGCTATTGTAGTCGGAATTTGTCCAGGTATCGTAATAGCCCGCCAGAGTCACAT
This sequence comes from Bacteroidota bacterium, assembly GCA_039030655.1. Taxonomy (GTDB): domain Bacteria; phylum Bacteroidota; class Bacteroidia; order Chitinophagales; family Saprospiraceae; genus Neolewinella. Next base: position 17,420 of record JBCCDS010000054.1, read on the forward strand.
CGGTAGGGTCAGAGATATCAAAAACCTGAACGCCCTCGTGGTAGTAGCTGATCACGACTAGCGAGTCGCCCAGTATGTAGGGGTTATGCGCAATACTATTAGTGGCGCTGGGCGCTTCTAGGGTCGAGCGGAAGTTATCGGTAATATTGATGTCCAGCCCACCTAAAGGAGCGTCGGTAAGCGCTGCAATTTTTACACCAGTACCAAAGGTTTCATCGCAAAAGACGATATGACTACCGTCTTCCGTCAGCCAGCTGCTGTGGTTGTAGCCCGCATCGGGATAAAAACTGAGGTCTCCCAGTAAAACAGGATTGTCGGGGTCGATCATATCCCAGATATACATGCCGTTATTGCCGTGATTGGCATAGAGCGTATCGCCCCGCACAAAGGCGTCATGAATGTAGCCACCTCCGGGCAGGGGTTCACTGGCAATTTGCACTGGGGCTATGGGGTTCGCCAGGCTTAATACCCTGACCCCATCACGCTGTGCACTCGAATTGCTGCCCAGTACGTAGAGCAGCGGAATGCCGCTGGCACTTTGCTCGTCGATATAAATATTATGGGTTCGTTGGAAAAAGGCAGTAGACTGATAGACGATGCTGGCCGAAGTAGGAAGATTGCTGAGATCAATAATTTGCAACCCTTCACTGCGCTGGTCCGCTACGCAGTAAGCATAGTCGCCGTATACCTTAATGTCTCGCCAGATGGAAGTAGAATTGTTGAACGTATTGAAGCCATTGCCAATCTCGACAATATTACTGGGGTCAGTGATGTCCAGGATGTGAATTAACTCAGCAGAGGCCATAAGTGCGTATTCGCGACCAGCTCGGGCATAGCCCCAAACTTCACTGTATTGCTGACCATCACTGAAAATAAAGAGGTCGTTGTCATCCCATTGTCCCAGCTTGGTCATGTTGAGCGATGTTTGCGCTAAGCAGCAGCCAGTGGCCCAAATGACCAAGCCAATAAGTAGAATACGTTGCATGTCCAAAAATAGCTTTAGCATTTTTTATTTGTACTTCCGCAGGTCCAAGCCTCCGCTATTTAGCTAGCCAAAGTCATGAAAATCGGCATCTTTGTAGGCTATAAGTCAAATCTGGAGCCTGATGATCAACCCCTGGACTACCAAATCTCGTCAAACTACTTACGATAATCCCTGGATCAAAATCGAGCACCATGAGGTGATCAACCCCAGTGGCGGTGCGGGTATATATGGTTTGGTCCACTTTAAGAACTGGGCCATCGGGGTGGTACCCGTCGATGAAGAAGGCTATACCTACCTGGTAGGGCAGTGGCGCTATCCTTTAGCGGCCTATCACTGGGAAATACCGGAAGGCGGTTGCCCCATCGGTCAGGACCCTTTGCTGGCCGCCCAGCGAGAACTAAAGGAAGAGACCGGCCTGGTCGCCCAAAACTGGAGACAGTTACTGGACTTTCATCTTTCCAATTCTGTAACTGATGAGTACGGCCTAGCTTACCTGGCGACGGGCCTTCGGCAGGAGGAGGCAGCTCCTGAGCCCACCGAAGATTTATTGGTTAAACGTCTGCCGCTACAGGAAGCTATTCGCATGGTTATGGCTGGAGAAATCACGGATGCCCTCAGCGTATTGGCCCTCCAACGAATAGCGCTGCTACAGCTCGAAGACGAGGAGTTGAAAAGCTTGTTGTACATTTAGCAAGCTTTACGACTAAGAAACACACCTATTTTACGATTATGCGGTTTAGTCTACGTGCACTAAACGGTGCCTACCGTTCTGAGGAATGCTACTACCTGATTGAAAACGATCAGGCCGTCTTCAGCAGTCCCTTTTACCCCGATAAAACCGCGGCCACGGAGGGGATCAAGACTTTCATTTTTCAACTGCGTACGGCTTCCATCACGGCTGCTTCCTATTTGGTGGAGGAAGATGACCGTCACTTTTTGCAGCTGTTTGGAGAGGAACCCACCGCGCTGCCCAATCGCATTTTCTTTGATGAAAAAGGCCAGGCTAGAGAACTCTTAACCCAGTTGCGACTAGCTGCCCAGCAGACGAAATTTCAGATCATCCACTCAGAATTGACGGGGGAGTTTCCTGCTAGCACGGCACTTTCAAGCCTTGATCAGCAAGCTGAAGAAGCGGATTATGACTGGGCCGAAGTTAAAACCAGTACCCTCCACCTAGATAAGAAACGCAAGTCGCTCATCATCCCCGCCCTGGGCTTGTCGACCTCTTTAGGTAGTAAGCCCTGCGATCCGCTGTTTAACCTGTTTCAGCCCTGTCTAGCTGTTGATCTACCCTACTTCCGGGGTCGAAAGAAGGAAGTGGAAGAACTCTACAACCTCACTTCAGAGCATCGTCTGCTTTTAATGTATGGCCTACCTAGAGTTGGAAAGACGAGTCTGATTCAATGTGGACTGGTCAATAAAATGGAAGCCTTACCCGGGCAATTAGTCATGCACCGAATAGGGGAGACGGGCATGATCCCTTCTCTGTGCCAAACCCTGCGGGAAGAAATCGAGCAGTACGATAATGCCGCCTTTCACCCGGAGGAAGAGGAAGACCCCTTTGCGCTCCTAGCTACGCATTCAGAGCTGGTAGGTCGCCCGATCCATCTGGTTTTTGACCAGCTAGAAGTGCTTTTTGAACCCACCGTGCCCGATGCTGAACGCAATGAATTCTTCGTTTTTCTAAACCGCTTCCTGGACGACGAATCCTTACCCCACCGGATTATTCTTTCCCTGCGCGAGGCCTTTCTGGCTCCCTTGGCGGATTACGAGGAATTGCTGCCCAACCTGATGGATAACCGCTACCACCTGCATCCCTTGAACAAGGCGTCGATGCTGGATGTCTCCGTCAGTCTACTGGACATGTTTCAGGATAAGGGTAAAGTCGACGTTGAGGATCCACACCAACTGGCCGGAATGGCCTGTGAAGCCTTGGCTGATGAGCACGGCAACGTGCCCTTTCACTGTATGGAGATCTACCTGAGTGAAATGCAGCAGGAGGCTTGTGCTCGCTCCGGTGGGCAGCGACCATTGATGAATGCGGGCCTGGCCAATGAAATGGGCTCTCCCCATGATGTGATCGAGAATTACCTCAATCGTAAACAAGAAGAATTAGAACCAGATCTGCTTCAGGACGATGGTAGTATCAATCCTTTGATCAAGCAGGAAATGGAAGAGTTGAAGGATAGCCGACGGGCATGTGGCTGTAGTGAAGCTCCTCCAACACCAGCCGCCGCGGCAACCTTGATTCCAGTAGGAGTTGGTAATCGCAATATGCGGAGCATGCTGTGGATCGCCCTGTTGGCGCTGCTGCTTAGCCTCTTTGGGCTCTGGTATCTCTCCAACCAAATGCAATCCAATACCCCTTGTTCTTTAGCCAAACAGGAAGATAGCTGCGAAGCCTACCTCAACTACCTTTGTACCTACGGTGATGAAGCCGCTTGTTCAGATGAATTTCACGAAGAGCTGGCCGCTCGCGACTGCGAAATTTACCGTGATTATCAGGCCCTAGAAGCGCATAATTGCGAGCTGCATCAAGCTTTCTACAATAAGTATCGAGACACTGGAGTGTGCCTGGAGGAAGTCCAGCGCCAATTGCTTGAGTGGGAATGTCCCATGGTACGCGATACCGTAGAACTCACAGTTAGGGATACGATTATAGAGCGACTCCCGGCTGATCCACCAGCACCTACTATTGCTAGCCGAAACCCTAGAGTAGGCACCGACCTGGACGGACCAGGCTGTGAGACCTTTGCCGGTACGACCTTCAAACAAGTTGGTCCCCTATGGGTGATGACCGATCCGCTGCCTGGCGGCCCCTTTCGCTGGGAGGATGCCTTGGCGGCTTGCCAAGCACAGGGCTTGCGTTTACCTTGCATTGGTGAAATCGACTTTTTAATTAGTGACATCTACCGCGCATCGCCCGATCGGGCCTTCGATATGCTCACGGGTAGTGATCCGTGCAAACTCGTAGATCTACAGGAAGTGCCCGGTGGGCGGATCAGCTTCTGGACGGGCACCGAAGCCAATGATGCTCTTTCCTGGTCCTACTACTTTGACTCCAATTCAGGAACGATTGGACGAGAATCCAATATCCCGAAAACGGCCACCTTGCCATGTTTGTGCGTACGCAAAGACGTAAGTCAGACTTCTAGTATCCCGCCTTGCTACAACAAGCGCGTGGATCGTCAGCCTGGGTTTTAGACCAGTTTCCTAAGGGCTAACATAGTACCGAAGTGCATGGCTTCGTGCGTCTGATTAAAGATAAAGGCTTCTTCTAGACTGTGTAGCGTAACCCCATAACTGGAAGGGTAGGGCTTAAAGCTGAGAGCAGATAGTTGTTCCCAATCGGCTTCTAGGCGATTGAGAGATTCCTCTAGTTCTGCTTGAATGAAAGCCCATTGCGTAGCATCTACTGTCCCCTGTGGGCGGCTTCCTTTTCGATAGGCCTGCACAAAGTCTGTGGAAAGAGGAATAGCTTGTCCGCACAAGCCATAGGTGAGCAAATGCTGCGTGACTACTACGTGAGCAGCGTTCCAAATTAAGTTGTTGTTGAATCCGCTGGGAATTCTATTGAGCTGCTCCAGGCTGTAATTTGCGCAAAGTCCCAAAATATTCTGCCGAGTAATCGATAAGAGGCTGAAGTCAGGATGCATATGGAGAAATTTTTACGAGAACTGATCCAAGAACCACAAAGTTGATGAAATTGCCGAAATTGGAGTGCTCCTACTTGCTGTCTCTAACTAATAATTAATTGGGGACCGCTTGCGCTAGCTACTGGCTTTACTATTATCTAGAGGAAGAATAACTCATCCCTATGCTTTTACGTGCTCTTTTGTCGATTGGACTATACTATGTTGGCAGTTGCTTGTTGGCCCAGTGCACGCTGGGAATCAATATCAACGCAGCAACTCTGGATTGTGTAGAGGAAACCTCGGGTAACGACGAAATAGTATTGCGCATTCCCTTCACCGGTCGAGACCCCAATTTTGTGGTCAGTATCGTACCTCAAACTATGGGCTTGCCCAATCCGATAGTTGCTGGGGACGATCCCGCCACGGACCCGGGTGGGTTCATTAGTATCAGTATGCTTTTTGAAGGGGCAACCTACAGTATTTCCCTCATGGGAGATAATTGCAATTTTGGTACGTTGACTTATTCCGTACCTGCAGGTATTTGTGGGGTTTTACCGGTGAACTTACGCTGGTTTAGCGGTAGCGAGTTAAGCCAAGGTCAACTCCTACTGGAATGGCAAACGGAAGGAGAATGGGAGGCATCCTATTTTCAGTTAGAGCGGTCCACGGACGGCGGTCGTAGTTTCCACCCGCTGGCTCGTATCGCGGCGGTAGGATCTACGGAAGTACCCCAAACCTACCGCCATATAGACCGGCAAGCGGTGACTGGAGATAACTATTACCGTTTGCAACAAGTTGATTTAGATGGCAGTCGGCGCTACTATGGCCCACTCCGCTTGTTTGTGGCTGAATCTGTGGAGAATTTGCTCGTATATCCCAATCCAGCAGTAGGTGTTGCTCAGCTGGAGTGGCCGGCAGAAGTCGATGGGAAGCTCCAGTTGCGTGATGTAAATGGGCGCTTGCTACGTGAATACGTACTGCGGGGACAAAGTCGAGTCTCGTTGCAAATGGTGGATTACCCACCGGGTCTTTATCAAATAGTGATGCGGTTAGACAATGGACAGCTGCAACATAAAAGGCTACTTTATCAGCCCTGATAATCTTGACTAGAGAAAGACCTTGTTGCTTTCCAGCATAGCTGCCGCTAATGCGGTTTGATCGATGCCACTTTGTTCAAAACCGAAATAGTCGATTAGCTTTTCGGTAGGCATATTTCCGGTGAGCTCGTCTTTAGCCATCGGGCAACCTCCGTAGCCACGCATGGCGCCATCAAAGCGGGTACAGCCTGCTTGTGCAGCGGCTTCGACTTTCTCTCTCCAAGTGGTAGGGGTGGTGTGGAGGTGAGCCCCAATCTCCAGTTCAGGATAACGGGGAATTAGATTAGAAAAGAGGTAGGAGATGCTTTCCGGACTGGCGACCCCAATGGTGTCGCTCAATTGAAAAATCTTAATATCTAAATCATTCAATTGGCGTACCCAGGATTCGACGACTTCGACGTTCCAGGGATCGCCGTAGGGATTGCCAAAGCCCATGCTCAGATAAACGACCAGTTGCCGGTTGGCGGTTACGGCCAATTCTTGAATTTGCGATAGCCGCTCTACACTTTCTTGGATAGTGGCATTGGTGTTGCGGAGTTGAAAAGTTTCACTTACACTAAAAGGATAGCCGAGATACTGTATCTCAGGGTGCTCAAGGGCAGCCACCGCCCCACGTCGATTGGCGACAATAGCCAGTAATCTGGTCGAGGTATTACTTAAATCAAGTTGTGCCAGGACATCGGCGGTGTCCCGCATCTGGGGGATGGCTTTAGGGCTGACGAAACTTCCAAAATCAAGGGTGTCGAACCCACAAGCGAGTAGCTTTTGCAGATAACTGGCTTTCTGCTCAGTGGGAATAAAGTCGTGAATTCCTTGCATCGCATCCCTGGGACAGTCGATGATTTTTATCATGGGTGTGGTGGTCTGGATTTGGTTAGCTTGAAAGGAGAGGCTCGTACTATAACGCCAGCAAGGCGTATTTAGCTCAATGTAAAATCAGATATGCGGACAGCAAAAAATAAAAATTAACCCGATTACTAACGTTTATTAGCTGGTCTGCGTCTAAGTCAAGTAGAATGCAAAATATGGCCTTCACGGGCCCTCCAAAATACCAAAATATGCAGCGCACTAAATACTTATTGTTTGCTTGCCTGGGCATGATGCTGACCTTTAGCAGCTGTTTGCGCGACGAATGTGATGCCGTGTTGACTTATGTGGGTTACGAACCCATCATCATTTACCCTGAGGATTTTCGGGTAACTATCCAGGCCACGGGTCCGCAGGAGCTTTGTGAGCCTGCTGGATTTTACTATTACCAAAACCACCTGATGATCATTGAGCGCAATGAAGGCTTGCACATCATCAATAATAGTAACCCTGCCGCTCCTCGCTCGCTGAGCTTTCTACCCGTAAAAGGAGCCCAAGCAGTGGCCGTTAGTAACGATGTGTTGTACATCAATAATGCTACGGATTTAGTCACCTTTGACCTGACGGATCTTAGCTCGCCCCAGATGCTGGGCCGAACAGAAGACGTGTTTACTGCCTACTCTTTCTTTGGCCAGGGACAAGTCTCCAATGGTGGTATCGTGATCGATTATATGGAGACCGAGTTAACGGAGTTTATCAGTTGCTCTGATGTACTCTCCAATGATTGGTGGTTTTGGCAAAATGATATTTTTTTCATCAACCGTGGCCGTAATGAAGCGATCGCCTTCGCGACAAGTTTAGACAATACGAGTAATTTTAATGGCAATGCAGCCGGAGGGGAGCAAAATGTTGGTATAGGTGGTAGCCTGGCTCGCTTTACCATCAATAATGGCACTTTGTATGCGGTCGATGAATCGCAGCTCATTACCTTAGATTTGAGTAATCCGGCTCAACCTAGTCGTCAGGCGCCTATCCAGCTAGGGTGGGGGATTGAGACCATCTTTCCTTACGGTGACTTGCTGTTTATTGGCTCACGGACCGGTATGCATATCTACGATGGTAGCGATCCATTAGCCCCGGTACAGTTAAGTGTTTTTGAACATGCCCAAAGCTGTGATCCTGTCTACGTAAACGGCGATTTAGCCTACGTTACTTTGCGTTCGGGGCGAGATGAAGACTGGTGTAATACGGTCACTAACCGCCTGGAAATTGTCAATGTCAGCGATCCTACTAATCCCGTCCTGGTCGAGGCTTACGACCTGACTTTCCCTGCTGGCTTGACGGTGACGGATGAGCTGCTATTCCTCTGTGAAGGCGATCACGGTTTCAAAGTATTCGATCTGCAGCCCAACGGCCTGCTCGGGGAGGAGTTGATACACCGGACAGACATCGATGCGATGGATGTCATTGGACTGCACTGGCTGCAACAGCTAATTACTATTGACGACAGTGGGCTTAATCAGCTCAGCTACGATAATGAGGGCAACCTGGAAGACCTGAGTTCCCTGACGAATTGCGATAATTGATGGATCTTAACGGTGGGTGTTGCCCAATTAACCAATTGGTCAACACCTGCCTTTTCTGCTCTTGGAAGCCGTATTTTATCCTACTACTTTCGCATTAAGAAAAACTATGATCCGTTATTCGCTGCTTATTGTTTGCCTTTTAGGTTTTGGACTGAGTGCACTGGCCCAGCAAAACCAGCCTCTTGATCGCCTGCACCTGAAAGATGGTCGCAAGGTTCTGGGACAGCTGATTGCCTGGGATTACGATGGTAGCCTGAGCTTTCGGGATAGCAGTGGCCGCACAGATGTCTACCAGCGGGAAGATTATAGTCGAGTAACCTTTTCGGATCAAAACGGAGAAACCACTTCTACCTTAGCCCCAGCCCTTTCAACGGAAAAATCAACGGTTTCAAGGGAATGGTATCAGAGTGTAGAAATTGGTTTCACGCTAGGGCGAGAAGAGCAAGACAATGACTTCTTTTTCGGTCCCGATAACGACGCAGTGGTCGGCTATCAACTGGCCTTGCAGATGGGGCGCCACCTCAGTGATCGATGGCGACTAGGGCTGGTCGCTCAATACAGCAGTTATAGCCATAGTCGTCGGGAGCGAACGGTAGGAGCAGGTCTGCAAGCCCGCTTTGTAGCTACGCAGCCCGAGATTTCACCTTCCATTTTTATTCAAATGGAAGGCGCTTACGAACTCCCCATCGGATCAGGCGACCAAGAAATCATGGACGTGGAAGGAGGCTTTGCCGTCCACCCAAGTGTGGGAATATTATTGGGCCCTGGCCTGGTAGGCGGTGGAAGAATCTCGTTTGATGTAGGTTACCGGTTTTTACAAACGACCTACCGGGCCAATAGCTTTCGGGGTAGTGAGCTACGGACTCCTTCCTATCGTCGCTTAGTATTAAGAGCGGCTTATCAATTCTGATGAAGAGCGCAGCCGCTGGCAAGCACGACCAAGCCCTACTCGAAGCCTGTGTGGCCGGAGACCGGGGAGCGCAAGAGCGCTTTTACCGGCAGTATGCCCCTCCGGCCTTGCGGGTGGTGCAACGCTACGCGCATAGTCGAGAAGAAGCCATGGAATTACTCAATAGTGGAATGCTGCGGGTCTTCCAGAAGCTGCATACTTACAGTGGTTCAGGTTCTCTTGAAGGCTGGATCAAACGGGTCGTTTTTCGGGTCGTAGCTGATCATTTCCGAGGACGAAAGCGGCCCGCCACTTTGGAAATTGCAGATTGGGACACCCCCACACAGGCTGGAATTACCCACGAATTATACGCCGAAGATCTCTGTCGCATTATTGACACTTTACCCACCGTGAGCCGCGAAGTATTCTGGCTGCATGCCGTAGAAGGCTATAGCCATGCGGAAATCGGTCAGCGATTGGACTTAACGGAAGGTACCTGCCGCTGGCACCTTAACAAAGCCCGCAATTTGCTGCGTAAGTATTTAGAGACTTCCACCTATAAAAGTAATCGTTATGCCGGATAGCTTCGACAATTGGACGCCGGACCCCCAATTCTGGGACGATGCCTGGACAGATATGCAAGGGCGACTGGATGCTGATCAAGATAAGCGGCGTCCCTGGTTACTGGTATGGCCCTGGGTGATGACTACACTCCTGGCCATCGGCCTTGTATTGGGGTTTTATCTCTCTAGCCCCACTTCTCCTGAACTACCTCAAGATGCTGCCTTCCCAATTTTAGAAACTTCCGCCGACGCCACTCCCATCGCCCAGCAAAACCCTACTACCAACTACCGATTACCGACTACTGACTACCCAACTGCTTCCGCTCCAGACCTCAGAAGACCTACGCTGCGCTCCGAGACCTCGGAGGACGTCGCTACTACCTACCCATCTACCCAACTACCGACTACCGACTACCCAACTACTTACCCCGCTCCAGACCTCAGAAGACCTACGCTGCGCTCCGAGACCTCGGAGACCGTCGCTACTACCTACCCATCTACCCCATTACCGACTACCGACTCCCCGACTACCGATCCCACTCCAGACCTCAGAAGACCTACGCTGCGCTTCGAGACCTCGGAGGACGTCGCTACTACCCAACTACCGACTATTAATACTGCTGCTACTCCAGACGCTCAAAGGTCTTCCGCTTCGCTACCGACGCTTCGAGGTCTTCCCGACGACCTACCTACCCAACTACCCCCTACCACCTACCTCTTACCAACTCCCCTCAACGCCGACTTTGGCAACCTTAGCCCCAGCCAACTGATCACACCAGTGAGTAAGCAGTCGGCCACCTCGCACCACCTTCGCTTATTGGCTTCCCAGGGGACTACTGCGCCTGGCTTAGGCTACGGTCTTGGCTACCAGCTAAACCGCCAACTAGGTGCTCGCTGGCAGCTTGGGCTTTCTCTAATAGGTCGGCATGAGCAGTGGCCCCTACGTTTAGGCAACCAAAGCCTGGAAGAAGCAGTAGCCGAGCCCATTACAATGCCTGATCCAACGGTATCACTCGACCAGCTAGAAAACTTCCTGGAGCAAGAAAGCCTGGATTTTGTCTCCATTACCACCCTCGGCCTGGAGTTGCAAGCGCGCCATATCTTAAATCAGAAGTGGAGCCTGACGGCAGGAGCGGGCCTAAACTATATTTTACTGGGGCAGGGTCCTCAGCTTGGAGGTTCTGTAGCGCTGGGCCAATCCTTCAATCTGGATCGCAGCTTGGATGATAATCTACAGCAAAGCGCTGAAGAAATACTAGCTGTAGCCGGTTTCTCCAATTTCAGTAATAACGCCGGAGACGATCGTGAGGAAGTAGCCGTCAATCGCTGGCAACTAGAAACTCAGGCAGGGATTGGCTACCGGCTCGGTAGGCGTTGGCAACTAGACGCTTCGCTTCGCTACCGTCCCACAGCTGTTTACGACAATGACTACTTGCGACTGAGCCGATGGCGCGGACAAATCAGCCTCAGCTACCGCCTGTCGCAATAAGTAAGGCCAGATTAGCCAGCAGTATCTATCAGAATATTTTTACGCTCTACCCCTTCGACGGAACTTTTATCCCGTTGAAAAACGTATTTTTGCCGGGCTGACTGAACGCAATCGGCAATAATCCTGGTCCAGTAGCTCAGGGGATAGAGCATCTGACTTCTAATCAGACGGTCGCAGGTTCGATTCCTGCCTGGATCACTCAGGAAAGCAAAGGAGTAGTCGCAACATGCGGCTGCTCCTTTTTTTATTTTGAGCTCGGACATAGAGTAGGATCAAGATTTAGACTTCTTTGGCTAAAAGAGAGCACATCCTAGTTGTCAGAATATGAATGGGTGAACACTATGTCTGCATAGTGTTCATAATTTTATTCCTATTGGGGGTTAGCTGATGACCATTTTACTAGCTTGGAAGGAGGTAGTGAGGAAAAAAGTGAACAGTAATGGCCGATAGTGTTTACTGCCGAAATTGGCTGTTCGTACTACGTACATAGTACGAACGCTTTTGAACGCTAAAGTGGCCACAAAGCATGGAATTTAGCCTGCTTTGAAGGCTATGCGTTCGCATTTTGGCTATCGGAAAGCGAATCCCAATATACTACCGCTCACTCTTGAGGTGCTCTTTCATATCTCCCTTTTTGCTCGAAATGGTAGGAGAGACGAAGTTGTCTACGATAAGGTGATTCCATAAGTACCGTCCAATCATCCTCCAACCCTACCGGCTTCTTCTTCGAGGCCCGTTCTCCGTTGTCGGGACTTTACCTTTTGATTGCCAAAATTATAGGAAATGCTTAGGGCTGCCCGACGACTGTCCCAGTTGCCGGATCCCTCGCTGATCAGGCCGTTAAACTCTGAAGTTCCGTTAAAGCCTGAAGTAAAGAAAACGTCGTTAAACGAAAGGCGGACGTTAAGCTGATCGCCTAGAAACTGCTTTTGTATCCCCAGGTTGAGCGCGCCTTGCTCGTTGTAGCGAAACACGCCACCCCAAACGCCCGGCCCACTAAAGTAACCTGAAACTTCACCAGTAAAGCCCCCAGGCAGCTTGATTGTATTCTGCAAGAAAAGATTGTAGGTGAAGGCCTGGAGGTCAATCGTTACTCCATCGCCATAGTCGGCCTGGTTATCGAGGCGAGCGGCATTGATATTGACGTAGGTGGACAACCATTCGGAGAAGGTGATCGGCGCGCTCACGTTGAGCGCCCAAATGGTCTGGGTGGCGAGGTTCTGCCAACTGATGGAACTGGCGCGCCGGTCAACGGCATCGGGGCCTATCAGACGGGTGATCTGGTTGGACGTTTGACTGTAACTCAGCTTGAAATTATAGCTGTACGCGTGGGTGTATCCCAGTTCGACGTTGTCCACTATTTCGGGATTGAGAAAGGGGTTACCCGTCTCGAAGCTGAGCTGGCTGAGCTGCGTCCGGAAGGGGTTGAGCACGTTGTAGTCTGGTCGGTTGATCCGGCGGCCGTAGTTCAGGTTAAGGGTGTGGCCCCGGTCAGGGTCGAGCTGGTAGGTCACCCCCGCGCTGGGGAACAAGCTGGTGTATTCCAGGTCTACGGGTGGTGCCCCCAGACCTGCGCGGAAGGCACTCAGCTCTCCCGTGGCATCGGTGGTTTCACTGCGCAGACCGGCGTTGAAGCTGGTCCGTTCGTCCAGTTTGCCGGAGAAACTGACGTAGGCGGCGTAGACTTTCTCGTCGTAGTCGAAAAGGTTGCTTTGGTCAGTATTCAGTAAGCGGATTCCGTCAGAGACGTCAAAAAACAGGAAACTGTTTTCGGTGGCGACCTGACTGAACTTGACGCCGACGGCGAGTTGCCCCTGCAACCAGGGGCGTTCGTAGTCCATCTTCGCGGTGCTGATGTCGATATCGGTCGGGGTGTCGAAGTAGTTAATGGCTTCGGATAGGAATTCGCCGTTCGGCGCGAAAAACCGGTTTGGCTGGTCCTGTAACGCGTCGTTGCGAAAGCGGCCATAGTCCAGATCGATGGTAATGCGTTGCTGGTCGTCGATGTTGAACTGGTAGTTGATGTTGTAGGTCTGTTGGTTGTTGTCGCGGCGGCCGGTGTTGTCCGCGATTAAGACGCTGTCGAAGACGGTGGCCTGGGGGTTGCCGAAGACTTCCATCCGATTACCGGATCGGTCGTCATTATCTGAGAACTGGCCGTTGACTAAAAAACCGAGGGTATGGTGGTCGGACAGGAAAAAATCGGTGCCGAGGCGAAAGCCGGTGGTAGCGTTCTCGACGATGAAGTCATTGCGTTCCCGAATGCGTAGACCGTTCTGGAGGCTGTTAAACATAAACTCGTTCCAATACTCGTTGAAGTTGTAATTCCCGGAGCCGAAAATGTTCAGCTTGGCATTCCGGTAGTTACCGCCCAAGTTGGTACCGTAGTAGGTGTAGCGCCCCTGGCTAATGGTAGTCGAAGCGGTGCCGTTTCCTCCAGTGTTTTCCGCCTTTTTCAGCCGGATGTCGATGATGCCGGCGTTGCCCTGGGCTTCGTATTTGGCACTGGGATTGGTAATGATGTCGATGCGGTCAATTTGCTCGGCTGTGAGACCGCGCAGGTAATTGGTCAGATCATCCCCGGTAAGCGGGAGCCGTTTGCCATCGATGTAGACCAGCACGCCCGAGCGGCTCAGTACGTTGATATTATTGTTGTTATCCACGGTTACCCCGGGTGCTTTACGGAGTAGATCGATCCCGTTTTCACCGATGGCATTGATGGTCCCCTGAACGTTGAAGACCGTACGGTCGGGCCGGATTTCCACCAGGGCGCGGGTGGCAGTTATGGTAGCCGCCTGCAATTCCACGGCAGCAGGCTCCATTTTTAGCACGCCCAGATCACGATCGCGATCCACGCTCAGAGCGTTGCGGCGCAAGGGTGGGGCTCCTAGAAAGGTAACCTCCAATGTGTAGTTTCCCGTGGGTATTTCAGTCATGCGGAAGATTCCGGCGTCGTCGGTGACCTCGACTTTGAGCAAGGTACTGTCCGCAGCAACGTACAACGCGACGTTGGCGAAGGGGACTGGGGCAGCGTTTTCATCTTGCACCTGACCGGACAGGAGATGCTGGGCTTGCAGATTTCCCAACCCGAATAGGGCCAGAAAAAGGGAAAGGAATAAGTTCCGGAGCATGTATTGGTTTTTGAGTGACTCAAGTAGTTATTGCCTCAATAGACGTCGCAGCTGCTACCAAACAGTAAAAGGGCTGAGGAAAGCGACAGGGCTTTGGGGTAAAGGGTAGAGAAAATAATATCTGTTTTCTACTAGATGTCATAGAAGAGGTTGATCCCCCACGCCAATGTTCATTTATTTACACCAATAGTAGCAGCTTATAGTATTAGCGCCGTTAATATTATGAGAATGAACTACTTTGCCAGGGTTAAAGGTACTTTAGAGAGGATGGGAAACTTATCGAACAATCGTTAAATCCTATGAGGCTTTTTCCTCAAATGAATGAAAACTTATGGGTAATCGATACATTACCAGTACTGTTCACTTTCTTTCGCCTTCTGGCTACCAGAAGGCGAAAGATTTTGAACAGTCTTTATAGAAATGATAAAGTGACTTCTAACTAACGGTCTCGTATAACCGCAGTGGTGTGCCATTTTTACTTGAATACTGGCGCCATATCCATATATAATCTTACGGATTTCACCTTTCCCTTTTCGTTCAGGTCGGTGAATGCAACTGCCTTGACCGTGGCATCTTTTTCATCGTGTCGCTTGTAGTGGTTCAGGGCTTCAAGGACGTAATTCCTGTCCGAACCGTAAATGTTGGTCAAATCGTGTTCAATGCTGGCGAAACTTTGCCAATAATCCGCAAGTCCTTTCAAGATTTTTTCTTTCCCACTGCCAAACTGTTCATTGTTGAACCACATTTCCACATCGTCGGCGAGAAATTGTCCGTAGGTTTCCACATCTTTGTTGTCCATGGCTCTCAGATACGACAAATAGTTTCTGTAAGCATCCGCTGAAAGCTGATTTACTTTTAGGTTTTGAGTTTTCATATCCACTGTATTAAGATTAATAATCAATTACAGTACAAATATCGAAGTACTCAAAAGGCAAGTGTTAGTAAGAAGTTCGTTTGGTTTGGTACTTTTTACGGAATTAAGCGGACAGGCGGTAATCCGAAGGTGTAAGGCCTGTCTTCTTTTTAAAGAATTTTGTAAAGTAAGATTGGTCTTCAAAGCCTAGCCAATACATAATTTCCTTTATGTCCATTGCCGTTTGTTTTAGAAGGCTTTGGCTTTCGGTAAGTATGAGTTCCTCAATCGATTGTTTTACGGTTCTGCCAACTGTTTTTTTCAGAACTTCTGAAAGATGTTTGCCAGTAAGGTTCATTTTTCCAGCGTAGAAACTGACGTTTTTTTGGGTTCGGTAGTTTTTGGTCAAAAGCTCATTGAACTTTCGGGTAATTTCATCATTTCTTGAGAGGGGGTGCTTGGACGAGTTCTCTAAATAGATTAAATTGACGTACTCAAGTATGGAAAATAAGATACCTGCTGCAACTTTTTGGTCAGTTTTAAATTTTTCTAACGATTCGAGTAAACTGTTCAAATTAGAATATTCCTTATCGTTTAAATCTACGACGTGATTTGCTCCGACCTTGAAGAAATCATAGTCCAAGAGAAAGTTGTCATAGAAGGGTTTTTTAAAAAGTGATTCCTTGAAAAATACTGTGGTGTTTTTCATATGCCAGTCATTGGTAATCCAACTTCTGACGATTCTAGGTCCGACAAGAGTAAGTGATTTTTTCTTTAACTCATAAGTGTTGATGCCTATTTGAAGTTCGCATCGATTTTCGTGCAGTAAGCCGAAAACATAAAAGTTACTTCTATAAGGATAATCTATTCCATCGCTTCTTTCAAAGTCTTTTTCACCTGCAATGTACAATGGAACTCGTGGCTCGTTTTTTAGAAGTATCTCAGTAAGGTACTGCTGATATTCAAATTCCTTTGGTGCGTTTTTTGTCATTTGCAATGATGTTTTTTCAAATGTACATGATAAGAAGTCATGAAAGAACTCATCAGAGGAGCCTTTTTTAGTGGCTCTTTCGGGCTTAAGCACATCACCTAAATCTATATACGGTAGAAACAGCTTGGCTTGTAGTATTCAGTTTTCGTTCGCCTTCTGGCCAACAAAAGGCGAATAATTTAACACTGAAATTTTAAGAAAAAGCAAGGCTTTGATCCTGATCCTCCTCGGAAAGATACTTGGAAGAACACAAATAGAAATAAGATTAACGAGCTACTCGAACACAAAACCAACCCGAATCCCAAAGCGATCATAGCTCAACTCTTGCATACTGAAGTAGGCTTCCAGCCGCCATTTGCCAAGTATACGGTCCAGACCGACCCCTAGTTCGACATAAGCATCAAGTTGCTGAGTCATGAGATAGTTGAAGCTAACCACCGGTTGGAAAAGGTCCTCTTCTTCTCGCATCTTAACTCCCTTCCAACGGTGTTCATAATGAGCCCTCAAGTAAGCCCCCTGGGTACTGTAGGTGTAGTAGTCTAGCAATTGAAAACTTCCTAATTCGTGGGTATTATTGATTACTAGTCGGTTACCATTAAAGTGGTGAAAGTCAATAAAAGTCAGCCGCTCCTTACCGATGAAGTCGCCAGCTTCAAGCTCGAATCTTCCTTTACCGAGGTTCCCTCCTAGTAAACTACCGTTAATACGTAAGGCCACCTTTGAGTAGTCCAGGTTGCTACCAAGGAAGTCCGGAATAGCACGTGAGTAATGTAGACTGAACCGTGGGCCTTTTCCTTCTGTGACAAAACGTCCCCGTTGGTGGGTGTAGCTGGTATTGGCTTGCCAGCTTAAGCTAACAGATAGCAGTGTAAGTTGGTGACGAGAAAAGGCGGTGTTGTCTAGCTCGATGTTCTCTGGAGCGTTTGGAGTGAACTCCCTGTCCACGTATTCTGGCAGATTTTCCAGTGGAGTCCGTTGGTTCCAACTTAGGGTCCCGGTCAGGAGTAGGTCCTTCACGGGCGCAGTAGTATGAGAAACCTGTAAGTACGATTTCCCGTATACCTTCAGATAATTATCTTCGCTGAGGAGTGGGTAGCTGGTGTAGATGTTTTGCGCCAACCTACTCTGCTCGTTGAGTTGCTTGGTGTACCGACCGCCGGATACCGCCACGGAAGACATAGTAGCCGGGTGATAAAAATACCGAGCTAAGAGTTCTGCCCCAAAACGCTCATTGCCAAATCCATACCGCAGTCCGGGACGGAAGTAGAAGAATTTTCCTTCCTCCAACTTATTGGTGTAGCTGGGACGGAAGTCTACCACGTAGCTCTCTACAGTATTTGCGGACAAGGTATTCGTTACGGGGGGTAAGTAGATAGACTTTCTCCCTTCGCCGAAAGAGAACAATGCACCGCTAAATAACAATTGCTGTACAGAAAACTTGGTAGCTTTACGTTCGGAGGTTTGGCTAGCGATGACCACTGCTGAATCTACAGGTATTATGGACGGATTAACTTGGCCTCGCAGGTGGTTAACGATCAGGGGTATCAGACAAAAAAAGAGGGCAAATCTGGATGATTTGATCATGCTGAGTTATTTTGTTTTCACGAAGGTCCTCTTATGCAGCATCGCTTGAAAGCGATTTCGGGTGAGCTACTGCATGCCCTTTTGAGTAGCCATTTGTCCGTTCATCCAGCTATACAGCAACTCACCATGAATCGGGTGAGCCTCTCTTCGGGTTTTCGCATCTTTAGGGGTATTCTCTCCACAATCTTAAAGTACATGAAGTTGCCACTCTCCCGACACGAATGGTCGCTACTCATCGTTTTCTACGCTTTCATGGCGTTGAATTACTACGTTGTACTGTATATCGATTTTGGGGTCATTCCACACCTAGAAGCGGTACTATTCAATTACGGGTTTAAGGCATTACTCAGTATTCCCGTCTTCCTTTTGGTGCGCAAATACATGAGCTATATGCGCTGGGGGAAAGTGTTGTTAATTCATTTTTTATTCCTCATCATTTTTAGCGTGGCATGGGTGAAGCTGTATTATGCGGCTTGCGACTACTGGGGCATCTACCGGGCTAGAGACTCTAAAATTGTTTGGGATTACTATTTAACTGGGGTCTTCTACGCTATCCAGTTCGGTGGCTTGCATCTCTACCTATATAATCTTCAAATCAGAGAAACCAACCAACTCATGGCTCAGCTCAGCCGACTCAAGTCGGAGAGTGAACTTTCTGCTCTGAAGTCGCAGCTGAACCCCCATTTTTTATACAACGCCTTTAATACCATCAGCTCGGCCATCCCACGTGAGGCAAAGCCCGCGCGCAGGATGGTCAATATTTTAGCGGACATCTTTCGATACCAGTTGCGCGCCTCTCGCCAGAATCTGGTACTGATTCAAGACGAACTTTTGTATATCGGTAGGTACCTCGAACTAGAGCAAGAGCGTTTTGGGAATCGGTTGGCGTACCGTATTGAGGGCGAGAGCTCCCTGGGAAATCTAAAAATACCCCCTACACTACTACAACCCCTCGTAGAGAACTCGATCAAACATGGCATTTCGCCCATGGTTGACGGCGGTGAGGTAATCATCCAGGTTACACTTTCGTCAACGGCCGTAACGTTTACCATTAGTGATACTGGAGCGGGCGTAGATGACGAAGACCTTACCGCTATTATCGGTATTGGGGTCGGCCTGTCCAATACCAACGAAAGGTTAGTGAAAATATACGGAGCCGGACTTGATATACAGCATAATGTCCCACGCGGCCTCTTGGTCCGATTTAGCGTTCCCCTTACCGAATAAGCTATGAAAAAAGTAATCATCGTTGATGACGAAAGCTCCGCTAGATCGCTCATTAAGGAATACTTGGAAGACTATCCGGATTGTATCGTTATGCAGGAATGTAATAATGGAGTGGATGCCGTTAAGAGTATCAATATGCTCAAGCCAGACCTCGTCTTTCTCGATATTCAGATGCCAGGGTTTAACGGGTTTGAGGTGATTGAAAAGCTGGATAAAATTCCGCAAATTATCTTCACAACGGCCTACGATGAATACGCCTTGCAAGCTTTCGACGTTCATGCTGTAGACTATCTACTTAAGCCCATCAAACAGGAACGTTTTGACGAAGCGATGGTCTGCCTGGCCAAGAATAGACCTGCCCAAAGTTCACGCCTTGAGGAGTACGTTAGCCAAATGGTTAACAACGATACTTATCTGGATAAACTCCTGATTTGGAAAAAGGGAAAACTCATTAAGCTTGCTACAGAAGAGATCGTGTGGATCAAGGCCGACGGGAATTATGCCAAAATCATGACGACTACCCAAACACTACTCAGCAGCATGAGTCTGAAGAACATCGAGCTAAAGTTACATCCTCACCACTTCATCAAGGTCCACCGCTCAGCCATCGTCAACATCGATGCCATTAAAGAGCTGTATCGTCACCAATCTTCGTTTCAAATGATCCTGAGTAACGGCGACGTGGTGAAAGTGAGCAGGTCCTACACCGATGACATAAAGAAAAGGATAATATAAATACAAGAGAAGGCATAGTTGCTTATATAGGGAATGAGGGTGCATGGACGCTCGCTGAAAGCACGCCGATTAATGCAGTTCCTGTTTAAAGTGAGTATTCGCCGAACGATTCTGAACACTATTACCAGTACTGTTCACTTTCCTCTGCCTGCTGGTTCACAATAGGTGACCAATTTTGACTGAACGTCTTTGAAATTTACAGCTAGGTTTACCACAACCAAAGGAGCCCGCTTTTCTGCTGCCTATCCCACCTCACTCCAGACCTTCATGGCCAACGCTCCCTAACTACCGATTAGCGATGGCTGGACATTCAACTCCGAGGCGTAGTCGATCATCGCGGGTAAAAGTCTTATACTTCGTTTCACACACCTTAAGCTCCTTCCGAATTACCCCCAAAGTCACGATAAGAATAGGACACTCAAGTCTGAGGCGCAGCCGATCTCCGAAAGTAAAGGTCTCACATTTCCTTCCAGCCACTTCGAGCTCCTCCCCAACTACCGACTATCAGACTACCCAACTACCCACGCCTTCCCCGCGTTATATCCGCATGTTGCTCAAAAAAGTCATTCGCCGTAAACGAACTTGGGCGGTTTTTATACCAGCCCTCCTGGTATATCTGGCCAATCCTTTCTTGCACTTTTACCAATCTGATGCAGCCTGGCTGAAAAGCCTGGGGGTAGACCAACGAGCAGACGCTACCGCCGGCACCATCACTGCCCCTGCTGCCAACTTACGCTATCTGCGCATCGGTAATGACGCAGCCAAACCGCTACTGATTTTCGTCCACGGTGCACCCGGCAGTGGGATGTTCTGGGACCCATTATTGATGGACGAAGAGCTCCAAAAAACTGCTAACCTCCTGGTCTATGACCGCCCGGGCTACGGCGGTAGTGATTATGGAAAAGCCATGCTTTCCGTCCAGCAACAAGCGGAGCAGCTACACTTCTTAGTCCAGGATCAGGCCCTGCCCGATCAACCCATCGTTGTCATCGGCTCCTCTTACGGCGGGACGGTGGCTGCCCGCCTGGCGATGGACTATCCCGACCTCATCGACGGACTCATGCTGCAATCCGCCAGTCTTAAAGCGGGCAGCGAAGCCATTTTCAGTATTACTTATCCCACCTCTCATTGGAGCCTGCGCTGGCTGGTACCCGGCGCCTGGGACGTTGCCAATCAGGAAAAACTCAGCCACGAGCGAGAATTGCTGGCTATGGAATCGGATTGGGACAACATCATCACTCCTTCGGTCATCATCCAGGGGAGCGCCGACTGGCTCATCTATCCCGATAATTCCTACTACGCCTGTACCGAAATGATCTGCGCGCCGCGCATCATTCACCACATGGTCAAAGATGGCGCCCACGACTTGATCTGGACCATGCCTGAGCTGCTGCGCGATTATTTGCTCCAACTGTTGCAGGGGGCAGGGTTGAAGAATTGAAGAACGCAATCCTGGCACAAATTGTAAATTGTCCCTTAGAAATACTTAGAGCTTGTCTAAATTTGGCTTTTGTGGCGATTGCTGCAAAATTTTATGCTGAACAAGGCGCGAAGAAGGAACTTAGCCAAAGCTAAGTGACTGATGAAGTAACGTAGTGCAGCTTAAAATTTGGTGCAAGTAGCCCAAAGTGTTAAAATTAGACAAGCTCTTAATTCTAGCTCCTATGGCCGACGTCAAAATCGAAGCTTCCTGGAAAGCGGCCCTTTCCAACCAATTTGACCAACCTTATTTCAACGGCTTGGTTGACTTCCTAAAGGCGGAAAAATCGGCTGGTAAGACCATCTACCCGCCTGGCCCCTTGATTTTTAACGCTTACAATACTACACCCATTGACGCCGTCAAAGTGGTCATTCTCGGTCAGGACCCTTACCACAATCCTGGTCAGGCGATGGGCCTGAGTTTTAGTGTGCCCAAAGGCGTACGGGTGCCGCCCAGCTTGCGCAATATGTATAAAGAACTGAACCAGAGCCTGGGCTTCCCTATCCCCGGTCATGGCGATTTGACCCCCTGGGCTGAACAAGGTGTCTTTCTGCTCAATGCCATGCTCACCGTTGAGAAAAACCAACCCGGCGCCCACAAAAAAAGCGGCTGGCAAGACTTTACCGATGCCACCATCAAGACCATTAGTGAGCAACGTGAAGGAGTAGTATTTATGCTTTGGGGGGCCTTTGCTCGCAAAAAGAGTGAGCTTATCGATAGCCAGAAGCACTTGATATTGGAAAGCCCGCATCCTTCTCCCTTCAGCGCCGACCGGGGCTTCTTTGGTAATGGCCACTTCGCCAAGGCCAATACCTACTTGACCGAGCAAGGCAAAAGTCCGATCGACTGGCAGATTACTGATTAGTAATTGGAGCGAAATGCAAAGTTATCAACAAGGGTTTCTTAGCATCATTCCCGGAAAAAGCCTAGCTTTCGGCCCTCGATGGTAAGGTGATGCGCACTACTGTCTTGCTTTGGCTTCTCCGACTTGCAGTGATCAAACCGTTCTTAGAACGTTTTGGGAGATTTGGTTTTCTGACCGTTTTTAAATCTACGCTGATGCGCTTGTTTTCTTTCTGGCAGCCCGCGCTGCTCGTTACTGTGTTTTTGAGTAGTTGTGCACTTCCGCAGGTGGATACCTCTCCCGGAGGGACGGATCCCGTCACTTCGTCCAGTGAGCCAAGCACTGAGATTGATACCTCCTTTGCGGGGCCA
This sequence comes from Bacteroidota bacterium, assembly GCA_039030655.1. GTDB lineage: Bacteria > Bacteroidota > Bacteroidia > Chitinophagales > Saprospiraceae > Neolewinella. Next base: position 39,687 of record JBCCDS010000054.1, read on the forward strand.
CATCCGCCCGATATCTCTTCGGCAACGACTATCCCGACTTTTTCCTTCCTGACGGTCGAACAAAACGCCTTCGTAATTGCGGAAGTCGCCCGGATGGATCTACGACAAAAAATCGGCCAAATGACCCAAGTCTCAGCCGATATGGTCTGTAAAGGCAATCTGTACGAACTGACCGTCCCCTACGAATTCGACGAAGAAAAACTGCGCAAGGTCTTCGTCGACTACCAGGTCGGTTCCATCCTAAATTATCCGACCAATAACTATCTCGTACCCGCCGAGTGGTACGTATTTATGCAACGTCTCCAACGCATGGCGCTCCAAAACGGCGATGTGCCTTTGTTGTACGGTCAGGATGCCATCCACGGTCCCAATTACGTCTACGGTGCTACGCTATTCCCACAACCACTAGGACTGGCTGCCACCTTCAACCGCGATTTAGCCCGGGAAAGTGCTGCCGTCTGCGCCTACGAAATGAAGGCGGCTAGTATACCTTGGAACTTCAGCCCGGCCATGGACCTGGGGCGCAGTCCCGTCTGGCCACGAATCTGGGAAAGCTTTGGTGAAGACCTCTATCTCAATCAGGAAATGGGCCTGGCCAGCCTACAAGGCTACCAGGGCGATGACTTGACTGACCTCGGTTCAGTAGCGGCTTGCTTAAAGCACTTCACTGGATACGGCAATCCCGCCAGCGGCCGCGACCGCACACCGGCCTATATCCCCGAACGGCAACTGCGCGAGTATCATCTGCCGCAGTACCAGACCGCCATTGACGCCGGTGCCCTTTCGATCATGATTAGCTCCGCGGAAATAAATGGTATCCCTTCCCACGCCAACAAAGAGCTACTGACCGATATCCTGCGGGGAGAAATGGGCTTCGAAGGACTAGTCGTGAGTGACTGGGCCGACTTCAATAAATTGATTTACACCCACCGGGTCGCCGCCGACATCAAAGAAGCCACCCGCATGGCCGTCCTGGCCGGCATCGATATGTGTATGGTGCCCGTTAGCTTCGATTTCTGCGATGCCCTCTACGAACTGGTGGAAGAGGGGAGCGTACCTATGTTTCGCATCGATGAAGCAGTGAGCCGCGTCTTGGCGGTTAAAGTAGCCATGGGCCTCTACGAGCAAAACAACTGGAACCCAGTTGAATTCCCACTCTTTGGTGGGACTCAGCACCAGGCCCTCAGTCGGTCTGCAGCCGAAGAAGCAGTCGTCTTGCTGAAGAATGAGGAGCTATTGCCATTGAGCAGCGACACTCGAGTGCTAATCACTGGCCCTTCGGCCAATACCATGCGTAGCCTC
>JBCCDS010000055.1:0-40056 GCA_039030655.1 Bacteroidota bacterium
GCTGGCGAGCGAAAAGCCAAGTAGGTTCTGGCAAGCTGCCTTTTTGAGTGCATAGCTCCAGCTATGGACGAAAAAAACAGCGAAGTCCAGGTTCTGCTTAGCTTTCCGCGCAGTCGGATTACAAAAGTTTAAATCACTTCTTTAGCTATTTCCCAGGATCAACAAACCTCCCTCTTCCCGTGGAGCACGGCCGGAGGGCTACTCCAGCCATCGGCAATTAGTGACCTAACGTATGAATTTCGCCAGACTACTTCTCCCTGCCTATTTTCTCGCGTCCGCCTGTCCCCTGTTTGCGCAAATGCCAGGCGCTGACGGCATACGTTATGGCAACGAATGGGTAAGTTTCGACACGCCCACACTAAGGATCGAAGTAGCAGCAGATGGGCTCTACGGCCTGTCGCTTACTGACTTGCAGGCCAATGGATTTTCCTACGATCCTACCGCCGATTATGAATTAATCTTGCGGGGCGAAAAGGTCCCCTTGCAGCGGCGCTCCGACGGTCTTTACTTCTACGGGCAGCGCAATCGAGCCGAACTGGACAACTACCTCTACGCCAACCCAGAGGACCATCTACTAAATCCGCAGTATAGCCTCTATAGCGATACGGCGGTTTACTACCTCCGCTCTAGTGTGGAACCCACCCTTGATTTTAGCGAGCTAACTCCTGATTTGACCAACTTGCCCGCTCCAGAGTCAAGCATCAGCCGTACCCATTTGGAAGTCTTTGCAGCAGGGCATTCCAAAGAGTTTCGCCGTCAGGCTGGCTATTCCATTTATTATAGTCGCTACGAGCGAGCAGAAGGCTACGGCAGTCGTACCGAACGCGATCTCTTACGCACCGATGGTACCACTTTATCTGCTTTTGATTTTGTACTTCCGCAGGTCCAGCCCGGCAGTGAAGCCCAACTCAAGCTGCGTTTAGGCTTGGGATTCGATAGTCACGAGCAACTCATCTCCCTCAATGGCGAAAACCTTGAGACGATCAACAGCATCGGCTGGGGCGTTTTTCAACGCACTTATACTTTTAGCCCCCAGACCGAAGAACAAGCGCTACGCCTGAATGGTCAGGCGGGCACCCGCGACAAAGCTAACTTGGCTTACCTCAAAGTAGACTATCAGGCAACTCCCGATGCAGCGGGCGCTAGTTTGTTGAATTTTCAGTTAGCAGCCAGTAGCGAAGAACGCTATTTGGAAATCACCAATTATGGCGGCAATGATCCCGTTGTCTATGACTTGGATCAACGACTATTTATCAATGCAGCCCTTAGCGGAACTACCGTCCAGTTGCTCCTTCCCGCAGGGCCAAGCGATCGCCGCTTAATTCTGATGGAACGCCAAGGGGCTGCCCCCGTTGCTAAACTAGCAATGATGGATTGGTTGCCAGCCACCGCCAGTAGTTCCTACGATTATTTGCTACTGACGAGCCGCCAACTGGCTAGCCCGTCCGATCTGAGTAATTTTATGACCTACCGCCAAAGCCCCGCAGGTGGTGGCCATCGCCTGCACATTGCCTACGTCGAGGACTTGTACGAGCAATTTGGTTACGGTATTCAACGCCATCCACAGGCCATCCGCAATTTTATCGCTCACGAAATAGCGAACAATTCCGAGTTGGAATTTTTATTCCTACTCGGAAAAGGCCGCGAATTGCGTAATCTGCGTACTACCGAAGACTTGGCCCTTAATGGAGCAGAGCATTATCTGCCCGCTTTTGGCTACCCAGCTTCCGACTTATTACTGAGCTCCAATATCGGCCAAATGCGCCCTCAACTGGCTACGGGGCGACTAGCCATTTTTGATATTGAAGAGCTGGAACCTTATTTGCAGAAGCTGATTGCTATCGAAGCCCAGCGCGACAACCCGCAAAATATCAATGATCGCTCCTGGATGAAGCGCATTCTTCATTTGGGCGGAGGCACTGATGCTGGCGACCGTCAATCCATTCGTAATCAGCTCAGTAGCATGGAACGGGTAGTAGATACTACCTTTTTTGCCCCACAGGTGACTACTTACTACAAAACGACCAGCGACCCAACGGAAACGGTAAATCGGTCCGAAATTTTTCAGGATATCAATGATGGTTTATCTATTCTATCCTTCTTCGGACACTCCAGCGGACAGGTTTTCGACTTTGATATTGATCGTCCGGAGAATTACGCCAATGCTGGAAAATGCCCCATTATTTTTTCCTTTGGTTGCTATAGTGGTGATATGTACACCGCTACCAAGAGCATTGGAGAGCGTTTTGTGCTCATGCCAGAAAATGGAGCAGTAGCTTTTGGCGCTACCCAAGGGGTTGGCTTCGTCGGTGCTTTGGGAGAGTTTGGCCGGGAGCTCTACCGGCGTATTGGTACGGATAATTACGGAGAAGGACTGGGCCAAATCATCCAGGCCACCGTAGGGGCTTTTGAAGGATCAGGCAACTACACCATGGTCACTATGTTGGAGCAGTATGCATTGCAAGGCGACCCCGCCTACCGCATTCATCCTCAACGGGGTGCCGACCTGCTGGTCAATTCAGCTACGGTAGGTTTTGACCCAAGAGTGATTAGCCTACAGGCAGATAGTTTTCAGGTAGAATTAGAGTTGTTTAACCTGGGCAGTAAGCTGGAAGAAGATAGCCTAACCCTCGGCTTTGAGCAGCAATTGCCAGATGGGAGCCTGCGCGATTTGGGCCAGCGTCGGGTAGCTGCACCAATCTATAGCTCGGCCCTAAACTTCAGCTTTCCCAATGGAGATGAACGATCGGTCGGCGCTAACCGGCTGCGCATTACGGTCGATCCCGAAAATCAACTACTGGAACGGCCCAGCCCGGCCGCTCAGCTGAATAATCGTACCGTAGATGGTAATGGTCAGGAAGGTATCCCCTTCTTCATTGTGGCTACCTCGGCGCAACCCGTAGAGCCACCGCGCTACGGCTTGACCAGCGGAAGTACAATAACCCTAAAAGCCGTTACTAGTGACGCCCTGGCCGAGGAACGAGACTGGGTTTTTCAACTGGCTACCACCGCCGATTTTGCAGAAGTGCTGGAGGAAGGACGCCAGCGTTCCGGCGGTGGATTACTTCGTTGGACTCCTAGTATCACCTGGATAGATAGCACCGTCTATTACTGGCGGGTTAGCCCCGATAGTAGTCAGCTGGAAACGCAACGCCCCGCCTGGTTGGAAAGCTCCTTTACCTATCTGCAAAATACCAGCTCCGGCTGGGGACAAGGTCATTACGATCAGTTTGGTGATGGCCAAACCGACCTTTTGGTCAATCTCGGGCCTGATGGTTTCGAGTTTCGGGCGGATTCTCTTGATGTAGGTGTCTTCGGTGAAGTGAATTATATCAATGCTACCCGTCCGGGGCTCTCCATTAATGATGCCATCGGTAGCAGTGAATTTAACCTGACGTCTTTTGTCCGGGAAGGTATCGGTGCTTTTGTAATGGAACCCTATACTGGGCGACTATGGTCTAATCCGCCGGATGACCGCTTTGCAGCTGGCGATTACGGCGTTCCGACTGGATCTAAAACGATGTTTTGTTTTTGGTTGCGTACCGCCGAAGAACGAGAAAACTTCCTCACCTTTCTGGATGAGGTAGTACCCGAAGACTACGTGGTGTACCTCACCACCCTGCGCCGTAGCGTGGACGACATTCATTACTCCAGCGAATGGGCAATGGATTCCACCATCTACGGCCGCAATATTTATAGCTATCTGGAGGCACAAGGTGCTTTACAGATCCGAGAATTGGAAGGCAATGACAAGTTCCCTTACGTATACGCTTACCGCAAAGGAAGTGGCTATCTGGGAGAAGCCATTGGAGATAGTGATGAAGACCAGGTTCAAATTCGTATTCCTTATCCGCAACGCTATGTGGAAGGCAGTTTACAGAGTCCCGTCTTTGGACCAGCGCTAAGCTGGGAGGAATTAAGCTGGCGAGTAGCAGACCTGGACAATCCGCTAGACGACAATCGCATTACCCTCTTGGGCGGTAATAGCCCTGCTCAGTTGGATTCTATTATGGGTATTGCCGATATCGGCGCTTTCGACCTCAGTCAAATTGATGCTACTGAATATCCCTATTTACAATTCCGCTGGACGGTTACCGACCCTGATCCAACTCTACGTACGGCCGCTGACCTAGATTTCTTACACTTGCAGGGGCAACCAGCACCAGACCTGCTCTTTAATGCTGCGGCCTACCATCAGCGGTCTGCAGATACTTTGGCGGCAGGAGAACAGTACAACTTTGGCATCGCTATCCAAAATGCTTCGGCTACGCCTACGGATAGTGTCGAGGTGCGTAGCAGCTGGCTGGGCAACAATGAAGTGCTAAGCAGTCAGACGGATCGCTTCCGAGCTTTAGTAGAAGACGACACCTTACGCTATGAACTATCGTTGAATACCGCCGATTTTCAGCAGGCAGAAGTGCTGCGGATCAGTATCAACCCTTCTCGTAATCAGCTAGAAACCAATTACGCCAATAACGAACTAGAGCGCTCCTTCGATCTGGAAATAGATCGCATCGACCCCTTGATTAATGTCACCTTCGATGGCCGCCCCATTCGAGACGGTGCCCTGGTGAGTGCCCGTCCGGCCATCTTGGTGGAGATTACGGATGAAAATCGCTTCCTGTTGCTTGACCGCCCCGATCAGTTTGGCTTACAACTGCGTCTACCGGACGGTACCGTACAGCTAATCGACCCGACCAATGGCGATCTGGTACAGTTTGAGCCGGCCACAGAAGGCGGTCAAAATCAGGCGCGCTTATTATTTAGCCCTGACCTGCCGCAAGATGGTACCTATAGCCTACTAGTGCAAGGGGCTGATGCCAGTGGCAACAGTGCTGGTCGCCTGAATTATGAAGTTGACTTTGAAGTCATTCGCGAGCAGTCCATCAGCCAGGTTGTCAACTATCCCAACCCTTTTTCCGATTTGACCTACTTCGTTTACGAGTTGACGGGGCAGGAAAATTTAATGGATTACCGCATCCAAATTATGACAGTTTCGGGCAGGGTAGTGCGCGAGTTATCAGGCATGGAGCTGGGCCCCTTGCGGGTAGGTCGTCATCAAACTGATTTTGGCTGGGATGGAACCGACAGCTTCGGTGATCAACTGGCCAACGGTATTTACCTCTACCGCCTGGTACTGCCTCAGGAATCAGCGCTCAACGATCCAGCTAAAGTGCGTGCTACGGCGCTGGATGAGTTCTACACCAATGGTATTGGTAAGTTGGTGATTCTGCGCTAAAAGGAAGAATAGAGATATCTTGGCGGCTCTTGCTGAAAACCGATCGTTTTCACTGACGTTCTCCTTCTCTCCATGGACGCAACTCTGAGAAAAAATTTCGCTTGGGCCTTGAGCGGCCGTATCGGTCGCCTGCTGTTTCGCCTGGCTTCCACCTTGTTGCTGATCCGCTGGATCGACCCTGATGTCTTTGGGCGAGTAGCTATGGCCGTACTGGTGGCCGAACTGCTATTTATGCTTCTGGATTGGGGGCTAGGGCGGAGCATGATCTACCAGCCACAATTAAGCCGACGAGAGCTGGGCCAATTACAAGCCCTACACTTTTTCCTCGGCATCATAAGTGCGCTGCTAATCGTATTAGGCTGGCCACTGGTCGAGCAGTTCTTTCGCACGGAGCTGTCCAACCTACTGCGCTGGGCCTTTGCCGCCCGGGCGGCCATTATGCTGTGGACCATCATGCCGGAGGCTCGCCTGGAGCGGGAAGGACTTTTTAAGTGGATGACGCAAGTTGAGCTAGCTACCTACGTGCTGGGCATTTTACCGGCACTTTACTTCGCGATGGGCACCCAGGATGAGTTAGCCCTGGCTATCCGGGAAGTATTGCCGGCACTTTTAATGTTGCTGGTTTTGGTCGGCCGATGTCCAGAATATGCCCATTTGAGCTGGGGCTGGGATACGCTGACTAAGCACTGGAATTTCGGCTGGCCGGTTACCGTCAACTCGATCTTGGTTTTCCTGAGCCGCAAGCTGGATGACTTATTGATTGGCCGCCGCTTTGGCGATGACGCCCTGGGAGTATATGGCCGAGCTTATGCACTATTGACGATGCCCTTTATGACCCTGACGCGCGGTTTTGGCCGGGTCATGCTGCCACGCATTGCGCGAGATCGTGAACAGGGGCTATCGGGTTTTAATACCTATTTGTCGGGCGCGCGTTCCATCGCCTGGCTGGGCTATCCGGCCGTTACCCTGGCCTTCTTGCTGGTAGAGCCCTTCGTGAATTGGTGGTTGGGCGAAAAGTGGTTGCTGATGATTCCTCTGGGGAGGATTTTTTCTGCCCTCGCCTTGCTGCAACTCATTGGGATGTTGGAAGACGCCGTTGCCCAGGCTGCCGGAGCTACGCAGCAGCAACTGCGACAGCTAGGGCCCTGGAAGATCGTGCTTATCCTCTCCGTTGTAGCAGCGGCCTTTTTGGGCCAGTCCGTCGTGACGGTGGCGGTAGTATATGCAGTGGCATCTATTGCCTACTACTTGCTGGTCATTGATTGGTGCAGTCGTTTGTTAGGAGGTGCACTTCCGCAGGTGCTTCACGTGCTGCTACAACCATTGTTGGCAGCAGTGATGGCAGCAGTACCTTGTTGGTTGCTATTAGAATACAGTGGTTGGGAAGGTTGGTATCTACTACTAGCTGGTGGCCTTACCTATTTAGCTGCCCTGTTGCCACTTTGGCGCTACCTTTGGCCCAACGCCTGGCGTGAAATTCTCCAACCGTGGATCAGCAAAATTACCGGATTCTTCTAATTGAAGCCTTCGACCATCTTGAGGTGACGAACCGCTGGCAGATGTTTCAGCTATCGGACTGGCTATCACCGGAGTTTGAGGATGAAGAAGAGTGGGAAAAAATCGAGTCCTTTGAAATGGACACTATCCCTAATCGGTCAGCCATCACCTCCTGGAAGGCTTACCTGGAGCAGCCGGAGACGCGGGAGTTTCTACGCCAATTCGATCTGATCATTCTGGTTACGGTCGGCCGTCGGCCGCAGTGGTTTGCTAAGGCTTTGACTGGACATCGCTACTGGCTGGTATTACATAATCTGGCCGATTGGCGAGGGTCTCCATTGGCCCTGAATAGTCCTTGGGCGCTGCTGAGTTATGCCCGTGAGCGCTGGAGCCTAGCAGCCAAAAAGCAACTGCTGGCTAATGCCGAACGGGTAGTTGTTCCTCTGGAAAGTATGCTGCCGCTTGCTCGGAGAATTGCTGGCCCTGATCGGCCACTCTGGCTACCTTTTGCAACTAATCCAGACTCGGCAGCAACCAGCCCGACTAAGGAGAAGACATTTTCGAAAGCTAGCCTCCAATCTCCTTTTCGAATATTTGTACCTGGTAAGGTGACCGATCAGCTCAAAGACTATCAGCAATTGGCTGAGGCCTTGCTAGAATACCCAGTTGACGGACCTGCCCTAGAAATTAGCCTGGCAGGGCGCCTGGCTGAACCTCGCTGGCGAGACCTGTTAGCAGGTGTCTCCGGCCCGTTTACGATCAGGTGTTGGGATGATGGTTTAAGCGAAAAGCAATTCGAAGAAGAGTTAGGAAAAACACATCTAGTACTATCCCCTTTGCATCAGCGACGGCAGCGCGGCCCCTATTGGGAAACAACCGGAGTGACCCGGACTTCGGGGGCGGTTTTTGATGCCATAGCTGCGTGTAAGCCACTGCTCACCCCCGACTGGCACCCCATTTTGGGGAAGGATCATCTGGTCTATGGTTCAACGGAAGAACTGACTGCAATTTTGCTTACAAAGGCAAAGGAAGGTTTTATCCCGGGCGAATGGCCAGAATTTGATCAACAGTTATGGCGTGAGCGTTGGTTGTCGGCTATTCGAAAACCGCTTTAAGGCTAAGAACTCATTTAGGGTTTTTATAATTGGTCTTCCCCTAGCCAAACCTATCCTTGAAAATACCGTTGCGCCAGCAACATCCGCGCCAAATCAGCGTATGATTTGCGTCATCTGCGCCGCAAAGAGCGCCGTAGGCGTAACTCAATATCCGTATTAGCCTATGTCACTTGCTCACCTCTTTTCACTGGCTGTTTCCTGGGCGCTTTTTGGCCTGATCTGGCTGGTACAACTGGTACACTATCCCAGCTTCCGCTACATTGGCGACTTTCAGGCCTTTCATGGGCACCATACGAGTAGTATCAGCTTGATTGTCGGGCCTTTGATGCTGGCGGAGTTGGCCATAAGCGTCTATCTGGCTTGGTCGTCCAGCTTTCAGTGGCAGTGGTTGCTTCCCTTGCTGATGGTATTGCTGATTTGGGCCAATACTTTTTTTCAGGCGGTCCCTTTGCACGAGAAGCTGGCCCAGCAAGCCGTGGTAGGAGCTGACTCAACAGCTATGCAGGAGCAGATCGAAGCCTTAATCCGAGTCAATTGGCCGCGGACCATCCTTTGGACATTGAAAGCCCTGTGGCTAAGCTGGCTGGCCTGCCAACTACTTAAGAAATAGTGGTCGGCTAACGTAGGCGGTACCAGGCTGTTAGTCGTCCGCCAAAACTGCGTCTCCTGCTGGTTTCTGCCTGGGTCTGTCCGCTGCGGTATAAATCGCTGAAGCCAGCCAGGAATCGCCCTTCCAGTTGAATAGATAGTTTACCCAGCTGATAGTAAAAGCCACCGCCGAAAATTAATCCATAGGTGATCCGGAAAGGGTAAGGGGTCTGGTAGTAGCTGCGTTCCAGGCTAGGAATAGTAAAAGTCTGGGGAATGAATTCTTGATCAGCAAGGGGGAAACTGACGAAGGGGCCACCCTGGATTAATGGCCGGAATCGTCCCTGCCCGACAGCGACTTGGGTAAACATTTGGATGGTCAGGAAATCGATAGACCTGCGGTAGTACAAATCCATACTATCCTGAATTTCTTGCCAGCCCCCCTGATCATAGCCGATTTCGGCCTGAAAACCAAAGGTCTTATTATTGAAATAGCGTAAGGCTAGACCAAAATTCGCACTGTTTAGATCGGCTACCGTAGTTCCCTCCAGCAATACATTGTAACTAAAGCCTACCTGGTTGGTCCAGGTTCCTGCTCCCAGCCCTACTTCCAGGGTAGTGAGAGAATCAGCGATAGGCTGTGCGTAGAGCGCACTGTAAAAAAGCAGGAGACAGCTACTGAACAAGAAACGCATTGCACAAAGGTAGGGTATACTTTAAGCAAAGTGCTTGAGCTTTGAGGTATGAATAAATCCCTTGTCTAGAACTGCTTGTTTTACCCCAGCCGTTTAGCGACCGGGATACCTGAAGTGGGCGTGCAAACACTACTATATGGCTACTTTCAGACAAGCGAAAATTCGCTTTTCACCTCTGTTTCCAAATGATTGGATACTTTGCAGGATAAATTTTTAATGGAATTTGGAATAGTGTTTCGGTAAAATGTACCTTGGCCCGGAGCGTTTGGGTACTCTGAAACGTTTTACAAATGTAGATCAGATATATTTTAGGTCCCTCCTCCTTTAAGCAGTAGTATACAGATCAAGATTAAGAATTGGGTTGCCGAAGTGCTTTTGGCTAACCATGGGATTCGATTATGCATTAAATATTACTCCACTTATGAAACTAACTTTTCCACGCTTCGCCGCGGTAGTCTTGATGTTGCTGTTTTGCACGGCAACTGCTTGGGCGCAACGTACGGTAACGGGGACAGTCAACGATATCGATGGTATCGGTCTGCCCGGTGTAAATATCATCGAGGAGGGTACTGCTACTGGTACCGTCACTGATCTTGATGGTTCCTACAGTTTGCGCGTATCGTCTGATGATGCGGTATTAATTTTTTCTTATGTCGGTTTTGGTACTCAGGAAATCGTAGTGGGCAGTCGCTCTACTATTGATGTGACCCTTGAAGAGGGTACTACCCTAGACCAGGTCGTAGTAGTTGGTTACGGTACGCAGAGCAAAGAAGCCGTTACGGGAGCCGTCGCTTCGGTTTCAGGAGCTGAAGTCTCTCAGGTTACTGCCCCCAACTTAGCCCAGAGTATTCAGGGACGCCTCCCAGGCGTTCAGGTTACGCAGAACGGTGCGCCGGGGGAAGCCCCCATTATTCAGGTACGGGGTATTGGCTCAATCAGCTTCGGGTCCGGTCCATTGGTTGTAGTAGATGGTATCCCTGAGGCCGGCAGCTTGAATACTTTCGACGGTCGCAACATTGAATCTGTAACTGTCCTGAAAGATGCTGCTTCTACTTCGATTTATGGTTCACGGGCAGCCAATGGTGTACTGTTGATCACGACTAAAGGTGGTGGTTACAATCAGGGCCTTCAGGTGAATCTAGAGTCTACGGTCGGTACCCAGTTTACTACGCGTCGTTTGGATTTGATGAATGCTGATCAGTACCGGCAGTTTGCGGATAATTTGGGCGCCAACGTTGCTCGTGACTTTAACGCGCCAATTAATTCGCAGACCTCGCAGACCTACGGCGAGACGGACACTGATTGGCAGGACGCGATGTTCCAGAATGGACTGCTGACCCAGAATACGGTTTCCATCTCCGGCGGTAGTGAAAACTCTCGTTTCTTCACCTCGATGGGGTACCTTTTGGACGAAGGTGTTTTCCGCGGTCCAGAATACCAGCGTTATACCCTCCGCCTGAACTCTGAGCACAAAATTGCTAAGCGCCTTCGCTTCGGACAGACGCTATTGGTAGCTAACGACGATCGCCGCCTCGAGCCTTTCTTAGGAGGGCGGACACAGATTCTGCAAATTATTCAGTCTTTGCCTTACCAGCCAGTCTTCAATCCCGACAACATCGGCGGTTTCTCCGGTGCTGATCAGGGGCAGGATAGCGCTGACCCCGGTAACCCGGTGCTGGCTTCTGACCTGTTGCAAAGCAATGACAAGGTCTTCCGGCTATTCGGTACCCTTTATGCGGAGTATGAATTGTTTGATGGGCTTACGTTGCGCGGAACTTACGGCGCTAACTTTAGCTCTTTCCGCAATTTCAACCGCAATCCAATTTACGAATCAACGGTTAATTCCGACTTCAACTCGATTAGTGAGTCTCGGAGCCTGAGCTACAGCCCGCTCTACAGTGGACAGATCAGTTACCGTAAGTTGATTGGTGATCACAATATCGACCTTACGCTGGTAGGTGAATTGCAGGAGTTCTTCAACAACTTCACTTTTGCCAACGCCAACCAAACCACTAATGATATTTCGGTTATTAGTGGGGGTATTGACCCCAACGCCGGTAGTGGTTCTTCTACTAGGGTTATCCAATCTTACCTGGGACGGATCAATTACGGCTATAAAGGCAAGTACATTGCGCAGTTCTCGATTCGTCGGGATGGTAGCTCCGTTTTCGCGCCCGGTAATGGTACCGAGATTTTCCCTTCGGGTGCGGTCGCTTGGCGGATTAGCGAGGAAGGCTTCATGGCAGACAGCAAGATCAGTGAGTTGAAAGTACGGGCCAGCTATGGCCGGGTAGGTTTCTCTGGTCTGGGGCCATACAGCTTCCAGTCGCCAATTAACAATAGCTTCGGTCCGGTATTCGGCTCGGGTAATCAGCCTATCGGTAGTTTCATCAACGCGCTGGCTAACCCAGAGCTGCGTTGGGAGCTGACCGACATGTTAAACATTGGTTTAGATCTCGGTTTATTCAACAACCGTCTACAGTTCTCGGCGGAGTACTACGATCGCCAGGTGGACAACCTGATTCTGAACGTACAGCTGCCTACTTCTACCGGCGTATCCAACACTACGGATAACATTGGCTCAATGTCGAATACCGGGGTCGAGTTTCAGTTGAGCTACCTGAGTCCTCGGAATCGCAACTTCACTTGGGATATATCTGCCAACGTGAGTGCTAATACCAACGAAGTATCAGCACTGTCTACTGGTGATGAGCAAATCTTCTCTGGCGCCAATACGGAGACTACCGCAGGTTTCCCCGTTACGGTAACTCAAGCAGGTGCGCCCATTGGTAGCTTCTTTGGCTTCCAAACGGACGGGCTTTACCAAAACGATGCTGAAATCCGTGCGGACTATCCTGATTTGACTTCCGATGAGCTATTGGCACTCGGTATCATTCCTGGAGCTACTCGTTGGGTAGATCAGAACGATGATGGTACAATTGACGCTAGTGACCGGGTAATTATTGGTAATTACTTACCAGACTTTACTTTTGGTGTCAACTTCAACGCTGAGGTGAGCGGCTTCGATTTCAATATCTTCCTACAGGGAAGCCAGGGCAACCAAGTCTACAATGCTACCCGAGTACTGTTGACGAAGTTCAACCGCCTGTTCAACGGTGGTGTTGAGCTGCTGGATGCCTGGACACCGAGTAATACGGATACCGATCAGCCAGTGCTACAGTTATCTGATCCCAATCAGGAACGCCGTACTTCGGACCGCTACGTGGAGGATGCGTCCTACCTGCGTTTGAAGAACATTACCATCGGCTATACCTTCCCGGTTAGCACTGGTTTCCTGAAAAACATCCGTGCCTACGTCTCGGCGCAAAACCTGATTACGATTACCGATTACACGGGATATGACCCTGAAATCGGCCTGGTACAGGGAGGACTGCTGAATACCGGTATTGACTTCGGACAGCAACCAATTGCTAAATCCATCCTATTTGGTGTCCAAGTAGGTTTCTAAAATGTCATTTTTCAGACTGTAGTCGTAGAAATCTGGTAAACATATCTCTACGGCTACAGTTTACTCGGCATGAATTCATACTTTTAAAAGAAATAATCAATCCGAATTATGAAAAGCAAAATTTTGCTCGTGCTCGGGTTAATGTTAGTGCTAGTGTACGCCTGTAACGAGGATGACCTTACACAGCTTAACCCTAACCAAGTTGTTCCTGATAACTTCTTCCAGGATCAAGGACAACTTGAGTCGGCCGTCTTCTCTGCCTATGCCCCCTGGCGTGGTGGGCAAATGATCGGCCGTTTCTACTACTTCTTGTACGATAACCTAGGAGACGCCCATATGCCTACTTCGGCAGCCTTTGAAGATGCCGCGCTGCTAAATCGCGGTGGTATTCAGGCTCCGAATGGGATGATCGGTGGCTTCTGGCAGAATCTCTACCTGATGATTCACCGGGCCAATACGGCCCTCGATGGTATCGCCACCAACGAAACGGTTGATCAGGCGGTGAAAACAGCACTGGAAGCTGAAGCCCGCTTTCTGCGTGGCTGGGCTTACAATGAGTTGGCTACCTTGTTCGGTGGCACACCGATTTATACCACTCGCGTACTGACGCCCAACGGTGCCGGTGCTCGTGCTACGCAAGAGGCCACTTTCCAGCAAGCGGAAGATGATCTTAATTTCGCAGCGATGAATCTGCCCGCTACGCGTGATGCCGATAACCTCGGTCGTGCTACCTCGGGTTCTGCCTACGGGATTCTGGCACGTAGTCACATGCAGCAGGGTGACCTGGTAGCAGCCCGCGCTGCGATCAATAGCCTTAAGGGACAGGGTATCTACGCGCTGGACGATAACTTTATCGATCCCTTTACGGAGGAAAACTCAACGAGCTCGGAGATTATCACTCAGGTGGTCTTTGCCCAAATCGGTGATTACAACTGGAATGGTTCCGGTGACGGAAACGCTGCCCGTAGTGTTCGTGCTCAGGAGTACAACGGTGTCTCTTGGCGTAATGTAGTACCTAACTCTAAGTTGATCAACGCCTTTGAATACGAGCCGGCCGGCGATCCGATGACGGACCCCCGTCGTTACCTGACGGCCATCCTTGACGGTGAAACCTACGCAGACGGTACGGAGACGATGGTCAATAATCAGAATTCTGATCCAGTTGACTTCCATGGTACCTCTACTTACGCTGCTTTCTATAAGTACGGCGTATTCTACAAGGAGAACCCCGGTGGCTACCGTACGACCAATACCAACTTCGTGGTACAGCGCTTTGCGGATATCCTACTGTTGGAAGCAGAAATCGAAGCTCGGGAAGGCAACCTGCAGCCTGCTCGTGACCTGATTAATGAAATTCGCAATCGGGTAGGAATGCCTGATATTGAGGATTCTAACATTCCTAACACTACGCAGGACGAGGTCATTCAGGCCGTTATCCGTGAGCGCTACGTTGAACTGGCTTCTGAGCAAGTGCGTCACCGTGACCTGGTTCGCTGGGGACAGGCCGGACTGATCAACCCTCAGGATGAGCGCAGCTGGTTTACCGTAGGTAAGCACGAACTACTGCCAATTCCGCTTACTGAAATTCAGACCAATCAAAATCTGACGGAAGCGGACCAGAATCCTGGTTACTAGGATTCACATCAAGAATAAATTTGAATTCATATGTGGGGTGCTTCCAGTCGGAAGCACCCCATTTTTTATGTATTCTTTGGCCATCTTCCGCTGCTAGGAATATCTTTAGACCTATGCTGTTTCGTACCACCTTTCTATTGCTCACCATGTTGTGTGTGAGTTGCCAATCCGAGGGCGATCAATTATTTACCACTCTGGATGCTCCTGAACTGGGCATTGATTTTGTCAATGAAATCCCGGAATCCGATAGTTTCAACATTGTCTTTTTTGAATACATCTATAATGGTGGTGGGGTAGGCGTCGCCGATTTCGATCATAATGGTCGCCTTGATTTATTCTTTACTGGAAACCGCCGCTCCAGTCGACTTTATCTGCAAACCGACGAATGGGAGTTTACTGATGTGACAGAAGTAGCTGGTCTGACGACAAATGTTTGGTGCTCTGGGGTCAGCATTGTCGATATCGATGGCAATGGCTATGACGATATTTATCTCTCTACCCTCAATTTAACGGGTGAAAGAGATGTGCCCAACCTGTTTTTTCTCAATCAAGGTCCCGATGAAAATGGGGAGTTGCGTTTTGCAGAAGCTGCTCAAACTCTTGGGTTAGCGGACAGCAGTTACTGTACCCAAGCGGCTTGGTTGGATTACGATCTGGATGGCGATCTGGATTGCTACCTACTCAACAATGGCATTGAGGTCTACAACCGCAATGTGCCTAAGGGAACCGATACAATCGGCCGTGGCAATAGCTTGGACCGCTTCTATCGCAACGATGGACTGGCCGCTGATGGCTTACCCCGCTTTAGCGAAATCGGGGAAGAATTGGGCATTCTGAAAGAAGGCTGGGGACTGGGAATCGCCGTCCATGATTTCAATGCCGATGGCTATCCGGATGTATACGCGGCCAACGATTTCTTATCCAATGATCTACTTTGGATCAACCAACAAGGCCAAGGATTTAAAGATCAAATTGGTGATTATTTTGCCCATGAATCCTACAACTCGATGGGTATTGATCTGGCGGACGTAACGCAGGATGATCGACCAGAGGTAGTAGTAGTGGATATGTTACCTGACGATAATGCCCGGCGAAAAAGCATGTTCGCTGATCACAATTATGATTTTCAAAAGGAGATTCTTGCGCGTGGCTACCGCCAGCAATACGTGCGGAATGTATTGCAACTCAATCAAGCCGATGGCCGCTTCAGCGATATTGGTTATCTGGCGGGCATGGCGGATACCGATTGGAGTTGGGCACCCCTCTTGGCTGATTTTGATAATGATGGTCGTCGTGATCTCTACATCACCAATGGCTACCCTAAGGATATTACCGACCAGGATTTTGCCAGTTACAATCGCGAAGCTGGGATGTTTGGTACCGATGAGGCTCGCTTGCAGTCGGTGCAGGACGCACTGTCGAAAGTGGGTGGTGTCCACCAACCCAATTACTTCTTTCGCAATCAGGGGGGGCTACAATTCGCAGATTATACGACCATCTGGGGGGATGGAGCCAATAGCTATTCGAACGGAGCAGCTATGGTCGATCTCGATGGCGATGGAGATCTGGATCTGGTTACCAATAATATTAACGAGCCCGTGCGCTTGCTTCGTAATGAAAGTCGACAGCTAAAACCCGAACAAACCAACTATCTGGAATTGAGCTTGCGAGGGCCGGAACGGAATCCAGATGCTTTAGGGGCGCAACTATGGCTGCATTATGGCGATAGCCTTCAGTACCACCAGCATTACCGGGTACGGGGCTACCTGTCAACGGTGGGGCATCCAATTCATTTTGGTCTGGGGACGACAGCCCAGCTAGATTCCATCCTTGTACGTTGGCCCGATGGACAATGGTCACGACTAATGGATGTAATGGCCAACCAAAAATTGGAAATCAATCAAAATACCGGAGATAAAATAGCACCGAGATTACTCACTCCAAGCCCCCCTGAGCTACGAGCCATCGCTCAGCTGGACTACGAGGAACAAGACTTCAATGATTTCAACTTTCAGTATCTTTTATTGCGCAAAAACTCAGAAGATGGGCCAGTAATGGCCAGTGGAGATCTTAACGGGGACGGCTTAGACGACTTGGTCGTGGGTGGATCAAAAGGGAATCCTTTGCGGGTGTACTTCCGCAGGGTCCAACCCTCCAGCGAAACATTAGCGAACAATCAGTCGCCGGAAAGTGCAGCAGGCTTTGCGGCCTTAGTCCCTGCAGCAACGGACTTTAGTGCTTCCGCTGCCTCAGAGGCTACTGCCCTCTGTCTCTTCGATGCTAATGGTGATGGCCTCCTGGATATCTACGTGGGCAACGGGAGCTCGGAAATGATAACTCAAGAAGCGCTGCTTCGAGATCAACTCTGGCTGAACATAGGCGAAGGCTTTGTTTTAGCCCAACAGGCGTTAGCTGTTGATTTACTTACAGCTACCGGAACGGTCAGTGCCGCCGATGTAGATGGCGATGGCGATCAAGATTTATTCGTAGGTGGGAGACTGATACCAGGGCGTTACCCTTTAAGCCCAAGGTCCTATCTACTCATTAACGAAGCAGGACAGTTTCGCGATCAAACGGAAAACTGGGCTGCCGCGCTCCAACAGCCTGGCATGATCAGTACCGCCAGCTGGGGCGATTTCAATCTCGATGGTCGGCCTGATCTGGCCTTGGCTGGAGAATATACTGCTGTACAAGTCTGGCTAAATCAAGGAGACCGGCTGGAAGTCAGCTCTCAGCCGGATTTAGATCCGGCAGTGGGGTGGTGGTACAGTCTTTATCCTATTGACTGGGACGGAGATGGCGACTTGGATCTTTTTGCCGGCAATGTGGGCTTAAATGGTCGCTGGCAAGCCAGCTCCTTGCAGCCAGTTTGTATTAGGGCGCAGGATTATGATGAAAACGGTTCTATTGACCCCTTGGTGTCGGCCTTCAACGAAGGGGAGGCCTGGCCGGTCCATCCACGCAATACACTGCTGAAGCAGTTGCCGGGCTTAGCACCTCAATTACCAGATTTTGCTACCTACGGTACTACCAAAGCGGCCCAATTACCCGAGCCAGATCAATCGGGCACTACGCTTTGTGCTACAGAGTTCCGCTCGGCTTATTTAGAAAACGATGGATCGGGCCAATTCCAGTTTCAGGCTTTGCCGATAGCGGCTCAGATCGCTCCGATAAGGGCGATGACCCGTATCGAACGCTTGGGGAAGTTGGAGTTATTGGCGGTGCAGAATGATTATGCGCCCGAAGTACTCAGCGGTCGCTATGATGCGGGAAAAGGATTATGGCTGTACCAAAAGGAGGACGGAACCATTGGGCAGCGGGAAGCAGCTTGGTCGGTACGTGGCGACCAGCACAGTCTACTGCGACTGGGCGGCTCTGGAGTAGAGGAGCTAATTCTAGTAGGAGGGCAATCGGGGATTCAGGTTTACGGTCGCTAGGTGAGACTTAGCGATCCTCGTAATACCAGAGGTAAAGCGTCTGATTGATCCATCGGTCCTGGATACTATCTACGGCCATCAATTTTGGCGAGAGGGATAGACCTGCGGAAGTCCATACCTCCCCCTGACTCAAGTACCAATTCCCCGCTTGAGGCTGCTCGTGGTAACGCATTACTTCTCCCTGTTTACGGGTCAAGTAATAAGGGATTTGATAAGTGATGAGCGGAGCGGAAGTCAGTTTGACCTCGGTTACTTTGTAAGATCCCAGACTAGCGTCAGATTGGTAATGATAGGGTGGCCCGGTCCAGTAGATTGGACTACCGACGGTCAATAGCCGTTCTACAGCGGCCCGGTAGCGCCGGCCATCAGGGCGTTGTTGCTGGATGGGGAAGTAGACTAGATTAAACAGTAAACGACCCAGGATCAACCAGCGAAACAGCCAAAAGAAATGGGCCCAGTCGGTGTATTGATAAAAATGCCAGAGGCAGTAGGCCAGGGCTAAACCGATGAGCGGGGCGGTCCAGACTAAACTAGGTATGCTGGCTTCAATCGGGATGAACGGAAGCACAAAGGCTGCCAGAGTGACCAAAGCTAAAATGATCTGAAGGAAGCCCTTTAGGCGATTGAACCAGCTTGGGCGAGCTGTAGCCGCAAGCCACCAAACTCTGGCTAAGAGCAAACAGGCGGGAGCCAAGAAGGGGTAAACATAGCGGCTTTTATGATCGCCAGTGATCCAATATAAAGGCAGATTAACGGCTAGAAAAATGAGGAGGAATTTGCTGAGGGGCTCATTCCATATTGCTCGACGGATCGATTGATCGATAAATAGAACCAAGCCCAAACTCCAGGGAGCGATCAGTAGCAAAAAATCGAGCGGAAACTGAAAAAATCCTTTTAGGGTGTCGATCCAATGCGTTTCAAAACCGGTACGTTGGCTGGCCTCCTTGAATTGTCTGACCAGAAAAGCGATAGCGTCATCTCCCTGATAATAAGCGGTAAGATAGCTTCCCAGCAAAGCAAGAAAAAGAGCAATACCAGCTAGATGGTAGCCACTTAACAACCAACGCCAGCGGCCTTTGATCCATAAATAGATGAATAAAGTAAGCCCCTGTACGGCAATACTGGGCAGGCCCTTAGCCATAGCCCCAACCGCTGCTAAAAAATAACTGCCGAGGAAAAGTAGATTTAAGCGCTGGCCTGACTCGCCTCGGTAGATACAGGCTACTTGACCAAAGATGACGAGACTAAGGAATAGGTCGATCTCGCCGGCGTTGACGGTGCCGTAGAAGAGTAAATGGCCAGAGGTAAGGAAAGCAAAAGCCCCAAAGGTGGATAACTCACGTGACCACTCCCGGTCGGTAAAGCGAAAAGAAAACCATCCCAGAAGGAGAAAACTGAGGAGTCCTGGTAGTCGCACTACCCACTCCGCAGCACTTCCCGTCAAGTGGATGAAAAGAGATTGGATCCAGTTAAAGAGTGGTGGCTTATTGTAGTAAGGATAATCGTGAATTTCAGGCCTCAGCCAGTGTCCTTCCATGGCCATCTCCAGGCTCACGATAGCTCGTCGAGGTTCTTCTGCCCGTAATTCGAGACTGTTGCTCCAGCCGATCAATACTATTGCTAGTCCCAAGCCCAAAAACCACCAATGCCGTTCAGAGAGAGTCTTTTTCACCGCCCCACAAATATACGCTTACCTAATTAGTTTGATTACTTAAATACCCTCTCTAAATGCTTGATTTTCTCATTCACTTTGGGACAGCTAAGACGCTATTTTTACCGCTTAAACCCAAAAAGCCTGGGCGGCAATTCCATCGGCCAAAAAACGCGCATGAGTTGACAGGCGATAGTGTTGGTCTTCATCCAGAATAAGCTGACCTTGCTGAAGGTGTTCAAGGACTTGCTGCTCGAAATAATCTGAAAAATCGCTACCAAATTCTGCTTTGAGTGCCTGAAAATCTAAGCCATGGCTAGTGCGCAAGCTCGTCATGACCCGTTCGTTGTAGCGATCTGCCTTGGAAAGTTGTTCGGTAGTGTATAGCCCTTGTAGTTGGTAGTAGTCTTCGGGCTGCTTCAGCGACAAAACCAGCTGTTGATAACGGGCATTATTGGCCACATTCCAACGGCGCTCCTGCTGACCGTCGAAACTATGAGCTGAGGGGCCGATACCAATGTAGGGTAAGCCCCGCCAGTAGCTGCTGTTGTGCTGGCTGTAGTAACCCGGCAGTGAGAAATTGCTGATCTCATACTGCTCGTAACCAGCAGCGGTTAATTTTTCTACAAGCACAGCGAATTGTTCAGCGGCCTTTCCTTCGTCGACGGGGGGAGACTGTCCGGTTTTGATCTGATGGGCCAGTGCGGTACGGGGCTCTACTGTTAAGGCATAAGCAGAGATATGGGGGATGCCTAAATCAATGGCCCTTTGCAGATTTTCCTCCCACATTATAAGAGAAGTTGTTGGACTTCCGTAGATCAAATCGATACTCAGATTATTAAAGTCTGCAGCACGGACCAAAGTGAGAGATTGTAGGGCCTCCTCGGCGGAATGCGCCCGCTGCATGAACTGTAGATCTGCCTCGTGAAAACTCTGAATACCGATCGACAGCCGGTTGACGGGACTGCTGGCTAGCTGGTAAATTGTGACTCGGTCCAGGTCATCTGGGTTGGCCTCTAAGGTGATTTCTTCCAGCTGCTGTAGGGGCTGATTGGCTTCCAGACTGGCAAAGAGCATATCCAGCTCTTGCGGTTGAAGTAGAGAGGGGGTACCTCCGCCCAGATAAATGGTTTTGACGGGCAG
Organism: Bacteroidota bacterium; assembly: GCA_039030655.1. GTDB lineage: Bacteria > Bacteroidota > Bacteroidia > Chitinophagales > Saprospiraceae > Neolewinella. The sequence continues at coordinate 20,470 of JBCCDS010000055.1, forward strand.
GCGCAGCCACTCTTCAGCGCGAAGTTCGATTTCACGTTGCAGGGCTTTCAGTATTTGCGGTCTGCCCCGCATGCTGGTGCTGAAGTGGAAATTGCAATAGTTGCAGGCCTGCTTACAAAAAGGAATATGCAGGTATATACCCTGCCCCGCATCCATCTAACGCAATTTTGGCCGACGGCGCTTATGGCCCCGATTCATCATCTGGTGGCCCTGACGCCCCATTCGTTGGGCTGCTTTGACCTGGCCTTGTTGTTTAAGTGCCTGCTCGACCATGGCAATTTGCTCTTTGATCTGAGGAAGGGTCACGCCAGACTCTTTGGCCTTTTTTAAGTATTGATTGGCGGCACTCATCCGTTGGCGGCTAGCTTCGATTTGGGCCAGCTGTAGGTTGAGCATGGCTCTTTCGTTAGGCGTAGGGATGTTGATTTTCTCAGCTTGCTTGAGGAAAGCTTCTCCTTTTTCCATGTCTTTACGACTGAGGGCGATGTTGCCGCGCAACATGTAGTAAAACGCCCGATTTGCACTGTAGAGCAGTCGTGGAGCAACGGTCAGGTTCAATAAGCGCTCGGCTTTGTTGAAGTCTTGGACCTGAATAGCTTTAGCCGCTGGAGCAACGGTACCCAGGAAAATGTAGCCCAGCAGCAGGACGATGCCCATGAGCAGGAAGAAAAATCCGTACCAGAAACCTTGGGTTGCGATCAGCCAGCTACCACCGATAATTCCGAAGGCAATGAGAGCAAAACGCAAATAAGGATTGATAACAAACATAGTATTCGATTGATGATGGCAAAGATACAGTCTTCTGTGCTAGAGTCGTCACTGCAGCGCAAAAAACAAGGGTTCAGGGATGATCTAGCTGTCGGGACCGTAATGGCGAACGGGTATTGTTACCCAATCTTATAGGTAAAACTACCTATTCGAAGGGCTAAGGGTTGGAAGGCTTCAGTTTATGGACTTAATTGCCTTGGTCGAAATAATTCACCTCTCAGCTGGGCGGTGGTTCTGCTACCGTCCAGCCTTTCGTATATTCAAGCGAATGAGAGGGATTGTTTTGATAAGTTTGACCCCTCCACCTAGAAAAATTACCTCACTCCCATAATCAGTTTACACTATGGAATTTTACCTTGGCCAAATCATCATGGGCGGCTGGAACTTCGCCCCCCGTGGAACGGCCTTTTGCAACGGACAGTTGCTCTCTATTAGCCAAAATCAAGCCCTATTTTCCTTACTCGGTACTACCTACGGAGGTGATGGCCGGACCACCTTCGCTTTACCTGACCTCCGGGGTCGGGTGCCCGTACATTTCGGTAATGGTCCTGGCCTTCCTGATGTAAGCCTGGGAGAGCGAGGCGGTACGGAGACGAATGTCCTAAATAGCAATCAGTTGCCTGCTCACAATCACCCTTTCTCTGGTCAGGTAAGTATCCCGGCAAGTTCGGAAGACGCTGACCAAGACGAGGCCGAAGGCCATTTCCTGGCCAATGGTACTTTTTACCACAATCAGGCAGATGCCGTTTACGGCGCTGGCCCGATTGCTGTTCAGGGTACTGTCGGTAATGCTGGCGCTAACCAAGCAATCAACAATATGCAGCCCTATCTGGCGATTAACTATGTCATCGCTCTGACTGGAATTTTTCCCTCACGTAACTAAGTCTGAATTCAACGGACCTTCAATTTGTCAAAAAAATTAAGTCATGAATTTTTACTTAGGTCAAATTATTATGGGTGGCTGGAATTTCGCGCCCCGTGGTACTATGTCATGTAATGGGCAGTTATTGAACATTTCTCAGTTCACGGCCCTGTTCTCGCTCTTGGGTACGACCTATGGGGGAGATGGCCGGACAACTTTCGCACTACCGGACTTGCGGGGTAGAGTTCCTTTACATTTTGGTACTGGCCCAGGCCTTCAACCAAGACCTTTAGGGCAGAAAACTGGATCTGATTTCAACGTTTTGAATGTGAACCAGATGCCTGCCCACAGTCACCCCTTTTCTGGAACGCTGAGTATTCCGGTGAGTAGCGAAGATGCGAATCAGGATGAGGCCGAAGGCCATTTCCTAGCCAATGGTACTTTTTACCATAACCAGTCGGATGCCGTCTATGGTAGCGCTGCTATCAACGTTAACCCTGCTACAATAGGTACTGTTGGCAATTCTTCTCTGATTAATAACCTACAGCCTTATACAGCCATTAATTTCGTAATGGTTACTGAAGGTGTTTATCCTTCCCGCAATTGATACATTTAAGCGGAGGCAGCCCATTATTTGGATTGCCTCCGCTTATTATCTTTCGGCTCTAGTATAGGCTTGGCGAAGATCAAATACGACTAAACAACACTCTACCTAAACACATTATGGCGAAATCAAAACCAAAGAAAAAGTCGATAAAAACTAAAGCTGGTGCTGCACCAATTTCTAGCAAAACATTTAGCAAGCTGGTGAAAAATTGGCAGCGTTGCCCGACCGATCAGTTAGGTCGCTTATTTTTTGCTTACGACAAGCATGAAATGCAATCGGAAAGAGTAGTTACTTACTTTTTAGACAGTGACACGGTTAATGCTTTTTCCGATCAAATTAAAGACTTTAGAGCTCAGGATGAGCCCTTCCAATTTCTCGTGCATCTAGGTCTCCGAGATGGCTATGAAAAGTCTTTGGAGCCAGCGGCGGAGATTCCCACTAATCCTTACTTTGAACTACTGCTGCAAATTCAGGGACTTGAAACTGATTTTGGCGAAAATGTTTGGCGCTTGAAGTGGGAACCCGATCCTCTCTTCCCTCGTAATGCTTTCGAACCTGTATTGAGTGGTAAGGATGCTATCCCTGGGGCTGCAGCCTTTTTGTTCGTGCATAGTTGGCTAGAAACCAGTTATCAAAATCTCGGAAAACCTTTTGAAACCAATGCTTACTACTTGGGCAAAAGAGTGAAAGCTTTCCGCTTCGAACAAGAAGAGGGCCAAGCTATTGCAGATGATGTACTAAAGGTGGCAGCTACCAAAGAAGGCGTGCTGTGCGTGCATTTAGGAAAAGGTCTGGATGTGAGTTCACACCCCGTCCGCTTCCGCCCGGTACTGGAGGTAACGACTCAAACCTTCATTAATAACGGAAGAGTCCGGGATGAAGACGATGATGGAGATGGCTCCTACTTCGATTACAGTAACCCTATCCCACCAGGCTGATTTTCATAGCCTGACAAAGGGCTAGCTATTTAGCAAAGAAAAAGACGAAAACCTATTATGAGCCTGGAGTACTTTAGATTAATAGCGGCGATTTCCTCGCTTTCTATCTTAGTTCCGCTCCTACTAGGTTTGATCAGATGGAAACGGCTTAATCGACTGCAAAGACGAATTGGGATACTGGTGATAGTCACCGCAGTCTTTGAAGTGATTGCCAACCCTATCTCATTGCCCTTGTGGGAATGGTTAACGGGAGAGTCACGGAATTTACCGGGAGCGCATTTGTACACCCTCGTCCAGTTTAGCCTGGTATTATGGATATACCGCGAGCTATTAGAACGACAAACACCAGCCTGGGTGTTTCCAGCCTTGCTGGTAGCATTTCTACTATTCGTGCTATGGAATGGCCTATACCTAGATCGGTTTCGCAATTTTAATCCGCACGCTCGTGGCATCCAGGCAATCATTCTATTACCCTTGATCCTGAGTTATTTTTACCAATTGCTGCGATCGATGCAAATTCCGCGTTTGGAGAAAGAGCCGCTATTTTGGGCCAGTGCAGGCTTTACAATTTACTTTTCTGGCAGTTTGCTTATTTTTCTGCTGAGCAATTATTTGCTAGAAGCGCCCGAAACTCTACGGGCTTTGTATGCCGTCCATTCCCTGTTAAACATTTTGCTGAACCTCTTCTTAGCCCCAGCTCTATGGATACGCCACCGGAAATTGACCTGAGTTTGGTGCTGGTCGGCATCATTGGGATGCTACTACTCGCAGTAGCCCTAGTGGTTTTTTTCATCATCTACCAAAGGCGTTTGTTACGTCAACAGAATGAGCTGCGTGATAAAGAACGTGAACATCAGCGTCGGTTGCTTGCGGCTGCAGTAGAAGTTCAGGAAAATGAGCGCCGCCGAATAGCCGGCGATCTTCACGATGACATTGGTAGCCTGCTCTCAGCGGCTCGCCTTTACCTCAAACAATTGGACCCCAGTGCAAAAGCTGAGGAACATGCCGAAATCAAAGAAGAAACCATCAACATCGTAGGGCAAATCATCCAAAATACTCGCCGAATTACCCATGACCTGATGCCTTCGGAATTGGAAAAATTTGGTTTAAGTGCCGCCGCAGAAGATCTCTGTGAACGGCTCAATAAAACTGGTGAGATAAAGGTGCACTTCAATTCGACGCTTAGTCAACGCTTATCCGCAAAGCGAGAAGTTGCGCTGTATCGCGTCATCCAGGAATTGGTCAATAATACGCTAAAACACGCTGCAGCTGATCAGATTAATCTGGAAATTGGAATGCAAAGAGATCAGTTCCTAATGCGCTATGCTGATGATGGAAAGGGCTTTAATACCGCCATCACCCAGCAGAGGGGAGGTGCTGGCCTCGGTTTGAAAAATATGGAGAGCCGTATCAGTTTGATCGACGGCCAGTTAGATTTTCAAAGTCAACCCGGTCAGGGGCTGCAAGTAAATATTCACCTACCCTTGATCGACCTCCGAAAAACATGATAAAATCCATAAACTATGGCTGATCTACCCATTCGAATTGCATTGGTCGATGACCAAAAGTTATTTCGTTCCGGCCTGAAACTGATTCTAAACAAGCAAGCTAATTTCAAAGTCATTTTTGAAGCAGGCGATGGTCAGCAATTTTTTGAACGCCTGAACTTTGAACCTGTGGACCTGGTGATCCTCGATGTAGAAATGCCCGTGATGGATGGTATGGCTACCCTGGCCCGCTTGAAAGCAGACCATCCAGCGATTAAGGTACTCATGCTGACCATGCACGAGAGTGGCCGATTGATCACTCATCTTATGCAAGCTGGAGCCAATGGATTTCTACTAAAAGACGAGGAACCTGAAGTGGTTTGCCGCGCTGTAGAACAAGTAATGCGCGATGGCATGTTCTTTCGCGATTATGTTTCTAAAGCGCTCTTAAAAGGAAATCAACGCCAGACTAAAACCCGCTCGTCCGACGCTTTACTGCGCCCCAAAATCAGTGAAAGAGAACTGGAAGTCCTGCAATTGATTTGTCAGGAATATACCAGTCAGGAAATCGCAAAAAAGCTTTTTATCAGTGTACGTACCATTGACGGACACCGTAGAAGTTTGCAGGAAAAAACAGGTGCTAAGAATATTGCGGGCCTGGTGCTCTATGCCGTAAATAATGACTTAGTTTAAGTCTTAGGCCAAGTCTTCCTGGTACCGTTTCTCCGCTCGTTTGGCAACAAAAATACTCAACTCGTACAGGACGTATAAAGGAATGGCAATCAAAATCTGTGTCACGACATCAGGAGGTGTCAAGATGCTTGCCAGGATAAGGATACCTACAATACTGTGCCGGCGGTACCTTTTCATGCCTTTGGCTGTCACCAGTCCAAAACGAGCCAGGAAATGGACCACGACTGGTAGCTCAAACAGCAAGGCTGCTGGCAGGGTAAACATGACCATGTAACCAATCACGGAACTGAGCGTAACCGTATTTTCTACACTGGGTACGTTGAAGTTCACCAGGAAATTAGTCGCAAAAGGGGTGATGACCAGGTGGCCAAAGGCTACTCCTAGGAAAAACAAGACGCTACAGATGAAAATCACGCCACGGGTAGCTTTTTGCTCCGTTTCGTATAGCCCCGGTTTGATAAAGGACCAGATTTCATAAAAGACGTAAGGAAAGGCAAAGACAAAGCCACCAAAGAAGGCATACTTAATGGCGGCAATGAACTCTTCGGCAAAAACGGTGGTGATTACCGCTAGGTCGGGTTTCCCAAAACAGAGAATGTCTCCCACTCCTATGTTGCCAGACATCCAGCACAAAAAGCGGTAGCCAATGAAGTCTTCTTGTAGGGGGGCTAATAATACGCGATGGAAATACCAGTCTTTAAAAATAAACAGAAAGATACCCGCGAATACAATCGCAATCAGCGAGCGCATGATGTGCCAACGGAGCTCCTCTAGATGGTCTAAAAAGGACATCTCCTTTTCGGCGGGCAGCTTCGGCTGCCCGCTTTCATCGTATTCCCATTTGTCTACATCAACCTGGTCGAGTGGCATAATTGCGAAGATAAGCCCAGGCAGCGAACTTCACAGTTCATCGCCGGTCAATTTGTGAGGATTTAGCAGACTTCAGGTTTTGAATAAGTCAAGCACCACTAAATCTGTAGATAATCCGCTACGGCTTTTTCACTGTAGGTCCAGAGGCGTGCCGCCATCTGCTCGTCTCGGGCGGCAGCTGAAGGCCGGCGCAAACACTGAGATTTGTCGAAGTAGCGCCCGCTTACATCCCGCACTTCGGGGCTGGTCGCCAGATAGACACTGGTATTAGCGCCCCGCTTGGGAGTGAGTGCAAAAGGCTTGTATAGGTTCCAAAAGAAACGCACTAATCGCCCTCCTCCCTTGTTGGCAAAATCAGTAGCGACTACTCCCGGGTGTAAGGCATTGACCGATAACTCTTCGGGAAAACGACGCGCTAATTCTTTGGTGAAAAGCACATTAGCCAGTTTAGAACAAGCATAGGCTCGCATGCCTCGATAAGCCGTCTGTCCCTCTTCTCCCCGTAAGCGATCAAAGTTAATCCGGCATTTAAAATGAGCATCACTACTGACATTGATAATACGCCCACCTTCCGATGGACAGCGTAAGGCGGGTAGCAACAACTTGGTCAGCAAAAAATGCCCCAGATGGTTTACCCCAAACTGATATTCATAGCCCTGGGTCGTCAGCTGCAGTTGATCGGTATACACCCCGGCATTATTGATGAGCACATCCAATTTGGGATGCTCGGCCAAAAAATCAATAGCGGCACGACGTACACTTTCCAGATCGGCCAAGTCCAGGACCAGCAGTTCAATGGTAGAATTTCCCGTCTCTTCCTGTAATAGGTCTACCGTAGCCTGCCCTTTGCGGGCATCCCGACAGGCCAGCACCAGATTAGCGCGTAGGGCCGCTAACCGCCTGGCGGTTGCCAGGCCGATGCCATCATTGGCTCCAGTAATTAAAATGGTTTTATCGCTTAGCATGGACGGAGGCCCGGATTAGGAGCTACATAACAACCGAATCTCCAAAAAGGCTTAGTCCAACCCTAAATCAAAGTAGCAAAGCGTCGGCTACTTGCAGGCTTGAATCGCATAAACCAAGGGTAGTTGCCGCTCCATCCCCTTCAGGTACCAGCGAAAGGGCGCATCAGCCGCTACACAATCCTGAAAGCATTCCCAGGGCGAATAGTCGAATTCCTGAAAGGATTCGATGCGCAGACCAGCATCGATTAGACTCGACAGAATATCACTCATACTATGGTTCCAGGAAACCTCCGTAAACTTGAGCTGATCACTACCGTCGGTATAACTATCGGTCGAGTTTTCTACGATGGGTTCCAGATTGAAGTAAGGATAGCCCACTTTATCCCGTTGTTTATCGTCTAGCATCCACAGTACTGGGTGGAAATCGGCGAATACCAAGCGCCCGCCAGGCTTAAGATAGTGAGCTACAGTCTTGCCCCATTCTCCCAACTCAGGAAGCCAGCCAACGGTGCCATAAGTTTGAAAAACGACGTCAAAACTAGCAGCTTCATCCAGTTTACTGTGTAGGCTCAAAACGTCACTATTGATGAAACGGCCCGGTACTTTAGCCAACTCGGACAACTCTCGCGCTCGCTCAATGGCCCGGTCGCTCAGGTCCACACCGGTTACTTCTGCTCCTAGCCGGGCCAGAGACAGCGTATCCTGCCCAAAGTGGCAGAATAAATGCAGTAATCGCTTCCCAGCTAAGTCGGGTAGTATCGCCCGTTCAATTTCCCGGAGGTTATCATTGTTGCCCTTCAGCCAGGCTTCTACATTGTAGAATTCAGAGCCCCAGTGGGCGTCCGTACGCTGGTTCCAGCCTTCGCGATTGATGTCGAGGTAGTTGTCCATAATTTGATCAGCTTGGGTTGAAGATAGCGCCTACAATTCCTGTAGTTCTACCAGCTTAGCATAATACCCGCCTTTGGCCAAAAGTTCCTCGTGCGAACCACACTCTACGATTTTTCCCTGGTCCAGGACGACAATTTCATCCGCTTGCTGTACTGTGCTAAGGCGGTGGGCGATAATCAGAGCGGTACGGCCCTGCATAAGCTGGTTGAGGGCATCTTGTACGAGCCGTTCACTTTCGGAGTCGAGGGCAGAGGTGGCTTCGTCTAAAATAAGGATGTCCGGATCGTGGAACACTGCCCGGGCGATGGTCACCCGTTGGCGTTGCCCACCACTGAGTTTGGTACCGCGGTCACCGATATTGGTGCGGTAGCCTTCTTCGGTCTGTTCGATGAATTCGTGGGCATTGGCGATCCGGGCGGCTTGAATGACCTGCTCTTCGCTGGCTGCCCGCCCAAAGGCGATATTATTGGCAATACTATCGTTAAAAAGTATCGCTTCCTGACTGACGATTCCCATCAGTTTTCTTAGGTCTTTCGTTTTGTACTTCCGCAGGTCCACCCCGTCGATGGTAAGTTGACCACTTGTAGGGTCGTAAAAGCGCGCCAGTAGGTCGGCCATCGTACTCTTACCGGCACCACTAGCGCCAACCAGTGCGACTACCTTTCCCCGGGGGATTTCGAGCTCGATGTTGTCCAGTACCAGCGGTTCATCCGGTGCATAGCGAAAACTGATGTTCTCAAACCGAATGCCGCTTTTTAGGCTGGCGATGGCTTGAGCATCCGGGGCTTCGGTCAGTTGATTTTCAACGTCTAGTAGTTCCTGTACGCGTTCTAGTGCGCCCAGGCCCCGTTGGATATTGTAGTAGGCCTTGCTGAAGTTCTTGGCGGGGTCGATGACATTATAGAAGGCAAAAATAAAGGCGATAAAGGTGCCGGCTTCCAGAGCGCCGCTAAAGACCTGCCGGGAGCCGTACCACAAGAGTAGCGCGACCGTAGCGATACCGAGAAATTCCGTAAGCGGAGACGATAGGTCACGGCGCCACAACAAACGCGTCAAGCGACTACGGTGATCGTTGTTGATCGCCAGGAATTTATCGCCTTGATACTGTTCTGCTCCAAAAGATTTGATGATGCGCAGGCCACCAAGAGTTTCTTCCGTATGGGCCACGATGTCTCCCAGGCGAGCTTGTACACCTGCGCTGGCTTGTTTAAGACGTTTACCGATGCCACCGATTACCACTCCGGTAAAGATCATCAGTAAGAAGACGAACCCAGTGAGCGGCGGGCTGACGTAAATCATAAAACCCAGTGCGCCGGCAATGATAAAGGGCTCGCGGAAGACCGCTTCCAGAACGTTCAGGATACTGGCTTCTACTTCTTGAGTGTCACTGGTTATACGTGCTACGAGATCCCCTTTCCTTTCCTCGCTGAAGTAACTCAACGGCAGGCTGAGCAGCTGGTCGTAAAGTTCTACTCGCAAGTCGCGGATAATGCCGTTGCGGGCCGGCGCCATGAAAAACAGCGCCAGATAACGAAAGAGGTTTTTCAGTAGAAAAGCACCTAGGATAGCCAGGCAAACGTAGCCGAGGGTAGCTTCTTTACCGTTGTTGATGACCGATTGGCTGAAGAGGAAGTTCAGATATTGCTGTAGATCTCCCAAAGACCCGATACGCTCAGGAGCTGAAGTAACTAAGTCGGTCCGGTCAAAAAGAATTTCAAAGAAAGGAATCAAGAGCGGAATACTCACTACCGTAAAGAAGGCCGTGAGGATATTACTCAGGATTGCAGCTGTTACCCATGGGCGATATCTGCCTAGGTAGGCCAATAAACGACGGAAACTTCGCATAGGCTTAGATAGACATCTCCTGGATACGCTCGCTTACCCGTGCGGCGACCCGTTCAATCACTCCGGGGGTGAAGGGGCTTTCCAGTCCGGCGAGCTCTACTAATTCGAGGAAGCTGCCAGATCCTCCTGCTTTACAAAGGCGCAAGTAGTTTGACCAGGCTTTTTCGTGGTCTTGCTCATCCAGTAGCCAGAATTGGAAGGCACAGATCTGGGCCAGGCAGTAATCGATATAATAGAAGGGAGCGGCGAAAACATGATTCTGGCGCTGCCAAAAAGCACCTTCTGCTAAGTAGCTATTGTCGGCATAATCACGCTGGGGGAGGTAGCGGGCCTCCAGTTCCTTCCAGATCGCCAGGCGCTCAGCTGGATTCAACTCAGGTTGAGCATAAACGGTATGCTGAAACTCATCGATGGCTACGCCGTAGGGCAGGAAGCGGATCGCACCACTTAAATGCGAAAAGAAGTACTTTTTGGTCTGTGGTCCGAAAAAGTTCTCCATCCAGGGGTAGGTGAAGAATTCCATCGACATCGAGTGAATTTCGCAAGCCTCGTAGGTGGGCCAATTGTACTCGTTGGGCCGTTGGTGTCGGCTGCTGTATACCTGGAATGCATGGCCGAATTCGTGGGTTAAGACATCGATATCGCCGCTGGTGCCGTTGAAATTGCTAAAGATGTAAGGCACGCCATAATTCGGAATGAACGTACAGTAGCCACCGGTAGCCTTACCTTTTTTGGCCTCTACGTCCATTAGGTCGCGTTCCTGCATTAAGCGAAAGAAATTGCCGGTCTCTGGAGCTAGTTGATCGTACATATCTCTGGCCTGATCAATAATCCAGTTGGGTTCCCCTTGCGGTTTGGGGTTGCCGTCGGGGAAGCGAAAAGGCTCGTCATAGTAGAAGAGGTGATCGATTCCGAGGCGTCGGCTTTGCTGCTCATAAAGCTGACTGGCCAGTGGTACGATATGCTTTCTGACACCCTCGCGAAAGTCAGCTACCATTTTTTCATCGTAGTCCGTACGCAACATCCGTGCATAGCCCAGCCCGATAAAGTTGTCGTAGCCTAGCTTTTGGGCGGTCTCCGTTCTGACTTTTACCAGCTGGTCGTAGATGTTGTCGATGTTTTCCCTTCGTTCAGCGTACCAGGCCCATTTGGCGCTGGCAGCACGCTTGCGAGTATCCCGATCGGCATCTAACTCTTTGGTCAGGATATTACTGAGATTGTAGGTTTCCCCGTCGAGTTCAATAGCTGCGGAGGCGGTCAGCTGGGTATACTCGCTGCTGAGCTTGTTCTCCTCTTGTAGCAGGGGAAGGATCTCTGGCTGGAAGGTATTGATACTCAATTCAGCGATGCGGAAAAATTGAGGCCCAAAGCGTTCTTCCAGGGCTTTGCGGTGGGGGCTGGCAACCAAAGCCTGGTAGTAATCTGAGCGCCAAGCTTCCGTTTTGGGGCTATTTTCGTCAAACCACTGGTGTTCGACCTTGTAGAATTCGTCTTGCGTATTTACCGTATAACGAATGTGGCAGATGTTGTGTGCCGTCATTACCCCTGAACGGATAGCATCGAGTTGCTCGACGGCAAAAGCCGCAGCATCTACTGTTTCGGCCTTTTTGAAGCTAGCTAAGGCTGCTGCAAAGTCCTTTCCTAGTTGATCCAGGTCTGGCCGCTCATACTGAAACTCAGTAAATGAGGGATTGGGTTGCTTGGTCATAAGTTCGTGAATCAATCACAGGCCGTCAGGGGGAGGCTGGGCCGTTTAATGAAAATTAGCCACAAAGATAGGACGTGTCCAGTCGATATGCTGGAAGTAACAACAGTATTTACGAAACGGTGGTTGTCCGAGGAAAACCAAGGCAGCTTAGCAATTATTCGTACCGCAAACTTTCAATTGGATCGAGCTGAGCAGCACGCATAGCGGGGTAGAGCCCCGAAATCAGACCCACTACGGTACAAACAATCAGTGCCATAGTAATCCACAACCAAGGGAAAAGGAAAGAGCTACCAAATAGGAGCGTTACTACATTGCCGGCCATAACGCCCAGGAGGATTCCCAGGATACCCCCCAGCTGGCAAATCACTACGGCTTCGATCAAAAACTGCAGCAAAACGTTTCTACGGGTCGCGCCCAGTGCCTTGCGTACGCCAATTTCCCGGGTCCGTTCTGTAACTGAGACCAGCATGATATTCATCAGGCCAATGGCGGCCCCCAGCAGGGTCATCAGGGCGATGGCCAGAGCGGCCAGCCGGAGCATGGTGGTATTATCACGGATGATGCCAATCAGGCTATCGCTTTTTTCCAACTCAAAATCGTTGGGCTCACCCGCACTCAAACGCCGAACACCACGCATCGTCACCGTTGCTTCGGCCAGGGCGGCCTCCATGCGGGCCGGATCATTGACGGCCACCAAGATGTCGTAGTTACTGCGATCATGCCCATAGTAGCGTTTGGCTGCTTGCAGGGGGATCAAGATTCGTCGATCCTGACTATCGTTCATCGAATTACCACGAGTAGCGGTTACGCCTACCACTTTGAGCCGGGCTTGGCCAATATTGACGTACTTATCAAGTGCGAAATCGGGCTTGCCACCAAAGAGGTCATTAACGATATCCATGCCGATGATGGCGATGGAGGCTCCATTGTCTACTTCGACCTGGGTGAAATTACGCCCAATCTCTAGGTCGTATCCCTTAGCGGCCAGGTACTGACGTGACATCCCGACTACAATGGTGTTGGGGTTGGTCTCCCGGTCGGCAAATTTAGCCGTAGTGGCTCCAGTGCCCCAGAGAGACACACTCACTTGCGCGGGGAAATTATATCGCTCCTGAAAGGCGATAGCTTGTTGATAGCTGAAGGGGTCGGAGCGTTTAGAACGTCTTCCCCGACGGTTGCCACGTACATCTACGTTGACTTGTTCCACCTGGAAGGTATTAGCACCGAGCCCGTTCAAATTATCGGACAGTGAATAGATCGCGGCATCAATACCGGTTAGGATTCCGACCAGCGCCATTATGCCGAAAGCAATAATGATAATGGTCAAGATGGCTCGCAGCCAGTTGGCGCGCAGACTCGATAGTGCAATCCGGATGTTCTCCCGCAAATTCATAGACATCAAATCTACAGTATTCTTATTTGGAGCTTAGTCAAATTCGATGAAAGGCAGATATCCATCGATCAAAGGTCAAGAGTAGTGAAACTAGTGGAGTAGCGCCATCTTTTTTCTCCCAAGAGTGACGCTTGAACTTTTGAGCACGTCCTAATGAAGCAGCCCATCAATAGTTGAATGATAAGCTGCCCTTTCAGTAGGGGAGTGCGATTTTAACCGGTTCAGCTGCTTTATTCACCTGACAATTCAAAATACAAATGTTAGATTCTATCCTTAGCGGCCTCAAGGGCCAACTCACCTCTACCCTTACCGAAAAGACTGGACTAGATCTGGGCATTGCCGAGAAAGTACTTCCGGTAGCGCAAGAATCCGTGACTGAAGGAGTAACCTCTGCCATTGCTGGTGGTAACGTTTCCGGTATCCTAGATATGCTAAAGGGCGCCGTAGGAGGTAGCTCTACTGGCGGTGGAAACGGCCTGGCTGGATTGGCCCAAAACATGGTTTACAAAAGCATCGCGGGCAACTTCATCAGCAAGGCTACCTCCCAACTAGGGCTTTCGGAAAGTGTCGCCGGGAGTGTTTCTGGTTTAGCTTTACCGATGATCATGGACAAAATCGGCGGTGCTGCTCAGGCGGCCGGCGATACGGATGAAATCGACGAAGGTAGTGTCATGAGCGCCATGGGTTTAGATGCCGGCGGCCTCCTCGGCAAGGCAAAAGACCTTCTGGGTGGCGGCGGCTTAGGCAGCCTGTTGGGCTAATTAGTCTAGCCATTTTTGACAAAGCCCGCTGTGACTTCCACGGCGGACTTTGTTGTTTGGTATCCGCCTGACTGATATCGGCAGGCAGACTTCCGCAGGTATATCGGTTGGACGTACTTTGTCGAATCAGTACAGCTTGCTCTTTGACAAAGGGCTAAATTCCGTTAGAAGCTAAGAAGAAAGATGAGGGACATCACGGCTGAACTGCCCTGGAATTGTGGGGAATTGGCTTGAGGAAAGGCTAGTAGTAGGGTAGGGGAGAAACAAGGCCTATTTTTGCTTTTTTGTATAAACGTAAAAATAGGTTTGGCCTTCCGACCTGCGGAAGTACAAAAGGCCAAAAGAGGCCGCCCAGCAGCAAGTATAATTACCTGTTTTTGCTGGGTTTTATTGACTTGGCCGTATCCTCAAGCCTTTGTAAAGGTGGGTTTAAGGGAATAATGATTAACTTTCAAACAAGAACACACTACAATACCCAAACTATGCCGGATTTAAATTCCCGCAGCCGTGAGATCAAGACATTGGTCGCCGAGGATAACCTCAACCGTGCTATCCGACGCTTGTTAGATTTCATCCGCGATTACTGTGAAGGCAGCTCTATCCAATCTGATGCTATTTTAGTTAGTGCGGGTCATAAACGACTGGTGCGTGAAGAGCGGATGAACATGATCGATTTTGAGGCAGCCAGCCGCTCACGCAATAAGATCATAGATCAGGTACTGGGCGTACTGCGCGAAGCAGTAGAATTTTGCAAGGCCATGATGCCCAAGCAAAACCAGGCTGCAACGGCAGCAGCTCCGGCCCCTCCGCCACCGACTCAAACCATCGTCAATAAGCAGGAAGAAGTCGTCCCGGAAAAAGCCCCGGAAGACGTGGTACCAGAGGTGGTTCCACCAGCTCCTCCGATAGAAGAGCCACCAAAAGTCTCATCGGGGGGCGGTCCTGCTGGCGGTGGCCCTGACTTAGCCCCGCCTACACCACCTCCGCCGGCCCCGCCACCACCTCCGTCGCCCGTGCAACCGCTAGTGTCGACTCCAGCCCGAGCGCCCGTTGCTTCAATGCAACCGGTTTGCTACACCAAAAACCTGCATAAGATTTACCGCAAATCCGGTTTTCACCTGGAGAACGTCAATCTTCAGATTGGGAAGTCTGAAATTCTTGGGGTAGTAGGGGAGAACGGTAACGGTAAGACCACCCTCTTTAAAATCCTGGCCGGAGAGTTGAAGCAGGACCAGGGGGAAATTCACTATCCAGATTTTGCCCATGAGTTATCAGGTAAAATTGACTGGATTGAAGCCAAACACCACATCGCCTACGTTAGTCAGGAATTACCTCGCTGGCACGGGCCGTTGATTGACAACCTCCTTTACGAAGCTGCAAATTATGGGCTGAAAGGAAATCAAGGTCGAAAAGAAGTAGAGTTTTTAGTACATCGCCTGGGGTTGGTGGACTTCCTTCAGATGAAATGGGACCAACTCTCTGGCGGCTACAAACTGCGTTTTTCTCTGGCCAAAGCCCTGATCAAGAAGCCTAAGTTTATGGTGCTGGATGAGCCCTTCGCCAATCTGGATATTAACGCTCAGACTTTGGTGATGAACGATCTGAGGGATCTATCTAACAGTACCAAATATCCAGTGTCGATTGTGATTAGCTCACAACACCTGCACGAGATTGAATACATCGCCGATAAGATCCTATTTATTCGTGCCGGTAAACCGATTTTCTACGGTAAGAAAACAGATCTGGGTGCTGATCGCCGCTATAATTTCTACGAAATCCAGAGCGAGCTGAGTAAAGAGGAGATCATGAATAAACTCAGGAATATTAAGGTAGTTGATGTGATTACCGACGCCATGTATACGCAGGTCGTTACTCCTTTGGAGTGTGATTGTAATACCTTCCTGCAAGAAATGTTACACCAGGGCTTGCCAGTAGGTTATTTCCGCGATATCAGTAAGTCGACCAAGAAACTATTCGTCTAATTCCTAAAACCTAATAAGATGTATAAGCAATTAGATCAATACCTGGTCGCTAACCTGCCTAGAGTATGGCGGTCCCGCATTTTGTTTTTTACCCTTTTTGCGATTGTAACGACCATTGTCTTTTCTCAATTGAAGGGATCGGAATTTATCCGTCAAGATGGTGATGGTGCGCTGATTTTTATTCCGGTCTTAGCTGCTTTTTACTGGGTGTACACTCAGATTCGGCATCCGCCTTTTTTGCGGCGTTTTTCGGTTCTTGAGATTTTGCTGACTAGTATTCTCAACACCATTTGCCTGGGTATGCTGTTGCTGCCTTTTTTAGTGTTGCATGACGAATTTTATTTCACCTACGATAATAGTACCTATACTCACGTTCATGCGGTTTATGCGGTGCTGCCCTTCATCAGCCTGATGGTATTTCTGCCTTGTGCCTTTCTTTCCTTCGTCATTCGGGATTATTCGGCCTCAGAAGTGTTGATTTTAATCATCACCTTTTTGGCCTTTGGTGGACTGCTGATCTTTATAACCAGCATTTTTGATTTTGACGATGCTTTTCTCCCTATCTATCTGCTTTTGTACCTCATCGCGCTGGTCAAAGTAGTGGTAGCGCTGGTTAGGCGACAATACGGAAAATGGGACAAGCGGATTATTTTTCTGCTGACCATCGGTGCCCCGTGGATGGTAGCCGTAGTTTACGCCATTTTCTTTGGTGACGGGTCGTCCAGGGACCTAATTCCTGCTGTTGAATTTGTAGAAGAACCCTACGTGTATTTCTATTGTGGGTTGGGGGTATACTTGTTCTTACTGTTTTTTATCTGGTACGTGACTCGGTCATTTGAGAAACCGATGCGGGTGAAGTAGGATAGAATAAATACTGGTCTCTTGGAAAAATTACCCAATGCTTTTAACATCAATTACGATTCTAGTTTCTACTGTTCTTGCTTACATCACATCCTTGTTTGCAAACGATAAAGGAAGAAAGGTGTCCTCAGCACTAACCGTATTGGTTGGAGCGTCGATACTATCGGGGATTATAATCGTTGGCTGTAAGTATGTATCCTCCTGGTGGGATGAAGAAAACGAATTGGTAGGAAGATGGATAGAACAGTTTCAGACTGAAGAGGGAGAATGGCACTTTGCAATTGCAGAGATAGAATACAATTGGATGACAAAAGAAATTACTTTTTCTGGGTCAGCTTATGATGGGGCCAAGCCTGAACCTTATGGAGGATGGATTTCAAAGAACGCTAATCTGGAGTCGGGTGATTTGTTATATTTTTTTGAAGGATATTCTTTCAATAAAAAAGATGATACTGAAAGAAAAGGAGTCGGTGAAATAACTATGTATAGGAATCTAAGTGGGACAGGAAAGTATATTTCTTATACGGATGACCAACTTCCAAGAGACCTAATAATAGAAAAGATTCTTGATGAAGATTATTTAAATCAAATTGAGAGTGATGAAAAAGAATTTGTTCGAGCACTATATTCTGGCACCATTGAGCTTAGAGCAATTCCAAACTTAGATATAACAGAAATAGGTATGTCGAGGGACACTACTGCTCAAGCCGAGTGAATTTTTTATCGCTTGTCTGTACTTAGGTCTCTATCTTATAAAATCGAAATAGATGTAGAATTCAGTGGTCGTATGAAATGTATTTATTTATGTTTTTTGAGATTTGTAGTCCAACCAAAGTAAATAGGCAGTGAGCCCTGCGGTGGCCACCAAGATGGTCAAGTTTAGCCAGATTGGAATGTCAATTCGCGCTTGCCCTTCTAAGCTAAAACCTCCGTTGGATAATTGATAGCCAGCTTTTATGAAGCCATCGAAAAAAGGTATACTATTTAGAATTCCGAGAATTCCAAACCCAGTTAAGAAAGTGATTCGTGCAAAGCGGTAATATTTAGATGCCCTTTGGAAAGCCCAGAAAGCCCCTAAGCTCAAGCCGATGGAAAATATTGGAATAGCCATTTGGGCTAAACTAGGAATAAAATAGTAGCAGATTAAAGCAATAGCTAAGCTTAAACCTCCTGCTGCAAAAAAGGAGCGTAAATGTATTCCTTCAAAGATGTAGCGCCACCAACTTTGAGTAGGCAAAGTCGGAGATCGTACATCGACCAACTGGTTGCCTTGACCAGTGTGGATGGGTCCTTCGAGTTTCTCAATAATCGTTTTGTTACCTACTAATGCTTTGATTCTTTCTAAATCTTCAATCATATATCCACCTTTAGTTTCTAGTTCTTCCTTAGGATATGTTCCTTCTAGAATAGATCTAATAGGTATCCATTCATCGGACTTACCACAGCGCTCTTTTTCGTACTGGCTTTTACGTTCGCGTCGCAGAATAGTTGTGAAATCGTAATGAAAAGGCTCGTCACTGCTCAAACATTCTCTACAAATACATGGAACTAATTCCTGAACCTCAATACCTTGAAAAGACTTCTCATGAATTTTTTCAACTTCTTCGCGTATTAGGCGAAGTAAATAGCGAGCATCGGGGCCTGTACGGTCGATCCAAATATCAATTACACGTTTGCGGTTTTCACCTGTTGTAAGCATTTCGACTCGGGCTCGACTACCGTTTTTATGTTGTAGAATAACTCCATAGCGGAAATAATGGTCCTCTTCAATTAGTTCATGCAAGCGAACAATAAGGCGACTTATCAATCCCTTAGGAAGAACTAATGGGTAGTTGAAGCGAAAACGTAATCCGTGTTTCTCCACTGGGCTAAAATCAAAATCTTTCGGTTCTTTAGGAAGTAGGCCGGGTGCCAAAAGTTGATGATGATCATGTGCTAAAGGAAAACAGACTTCAAAAGCGTCTTCAAGTAATAATTTTTCAAGTAATTGCTGCTCTTTAGGGGTGATTTCTCCCCAAACTTCATGCAGTAGTTCTCGAGAGAATTGCCCATGGTTTTTTCGAACACTCTTATGTCCTAGGACATCGTAAATAGCTTTTGTAGCCCAATCTGGGTCAAGGAGGACGTATTGGGCAAGGGGTTTTTCTCTACCTTTTTCATCTTTTAGATGGCTATAATGAACTGCTTCTCCTAAAGCATGCAGAAAGCCAGAATAGTCTCTTGCTTCATCCTCGCTTTCTAGCCCCTTTTCTATGCATAGCTTGCTAAACTCTGAAAAAGGTAAAAATTTACGACCTGCTTCTTTTTCCTTTTCTAATTCTATTTTTATTTCAGTATATGCAATTGGAAGGCGAATTCCTATAATTGGCAAGTCCTTGAAGTTGGAGTGGATTAAGTCCAGTAGGTGATGATAACGAAAATCATTCCTTTCTTTAGGTTTTCGTCCCAAGTTAACGGCTTGCTTATGTAGTCGAAGATGGGGGAATTGCTCAGAATATTGATGAAGAGAGATATCTTCTGACTGATTAATATTTATTTCGTTTAATACTACAACAACGTCGGTTGGTTGTCCATCCTCTCTTTTTCCCATTAAGCTGATAATCCGGAACCAGTAATCAAAGTCTATTGA
This sequence comes from Bacteroidota bacterium, assembly GCA_039030655.1. Classification (GTDB taxonomy): domain Bacteria; phylum Bacteroidota; class Bacteroidia; order Chitinophagales; family Saprospiraceae; genus Neolewinella. Next base: position 39,730 of record JBCCDS010000055.1, read on the forward strand.
TCGTTTCCTCCAGTCTACCAGTAGGACATAAAGTGATCTGGGGCCGAAAAAATATTGATGGGTTAGGTATTGTTCTTCCTGACCTCCAAAATCCCAAATCGCAGCATGGAAAGCTGTTTTTTTGTTTTGATAATAATCACGGAAGATGTACTCCCCTAAAATATTGATTCCATGAGTGGCTGGCAGAGATCCTTGTAGTGGTGGAATAAGAGCGTGTCTAAAATTATAATATTTCAAATATAAAGGCTGCCAGCCCTATCTTAGAAATCGCCAAACCTCTGAGATATGACCAAGCAGTATGCCCGGTTGACTGACAGCCAATGGAAC
>JBCCDS010000056.1:0-39638 GCA_039030655.1 Bacteroidota bacterium
CAGGATTGGGGTGGCCTGATCGGTTTACGCTTACTCGCTGAAAATACGGAGCGATTTGCTTCAGCTACTGCCGCCAATACCTTTTTACCTACCGGGGATCAACCTTTAGGGGAAGCCTTCATGAGCTGGCAGCAACAGTCGCAAATAATGGATCCGTTTCCGGTAGGTAAAATTCTGCAATTCGCTACTACTACGGAGCTCCCAGGGGAAGTGGTGGCGGCGTATGATGCGCCATTTCCGGATGAAAACTACAAGGCCGGTGCCCGGGTTTTTCCGCTATTGGTACCGACTAGACCTGATGATCCGGCAGCACCCGCTAACCGGGCGGCCTGGGCAAAACTTGGCGAGCTAGAGCTGCCGTTTTTAACCCTCTTTAGCGATCAAGACCCGATCATGAGTGGGGTGGAGAAGTACTTGCAAGCACATATTCCCGGCGCAAAGGGACAGGCGCATTCGACCATCATAGGAGGAGGGCATTTTCTACAGGAAGATAGACCCGCCGAGATCGTGGCGGCCGTGGTGGAATTTTTGGGCTAAAGCGTGCTTTCACCATTAGTAAACGACTGCCTACGGTGAACCGTTGGTACTCTTGCTCTGGACTTCACGCCAACTCTGGGGCAGTCCAGCTCCCATTTTAGGTGCTTCACCCACTTATGGCTAAACCTAAGAGCAACTTTCGCTTCCGGCTGCCATCAAAGAAGCATGAAATGGAAATTTACGCTCGTATACCTCATCAGTTTGGGGGCATTGGCCGGGCAAGCCGACAGTGCACTACTTGATCAGATCGCTACCTATCCACCGATGCCGCTCGAACCGGTAGAGTTAGTCCCCTTCACCGGACCAGGACTCACCTTCGGTTCTGGTACCCCCTTTAATGATTTGGTGTATACCCTTTACGATACCGATTATATGGAAGGCGAAACTTCCGGCTATGATCATTTTTTTCCCGTAGATCCCGCCGATCCCTTCCCAGGTACAGATCAGGTAAAACTGATCCATTGCGTATCGAATGTGGATCTAGATGCGGCTTACCAGGCTGCCCAGGGCGATCGAATAATTTTGGGTACCGCGACTAGCGATCAGCCTTTTTTCCTGCGGGGCCCCAATGGTATCGACGATGAATGGGTGGTCATTGCGCACTTCAATTACCAGGACGGTCATATTCAGTTAAAGGGTAGTCCGGAAGATTATGCTTTGCAGTGGGCCACTGCTGCCGAAGGGGCACAAACTGATGGCTACTACCTTTTTTACCTGAGCGATGAGATTCCTGATCTAATCGCGTTCATTTACCCTTGTGATGAGCTGGTACCGCCCGGTGGTCGTCCAATTCAAAACCCTGAATGGCTCTGTAATGACGATGGTGTACTGAGCCTCGATAATCCGCAGCAATTTGTCTTCGACCAGGCCGATATGGTCCCTCCTTTATTTGATTTTGTACTTCCGCAGGTCGGAGGCGCCGGCAATGATTTAGTAGGTGGGGTGACTGCCGATCCAGCGGGTAATGTCTACTTGTTCGGAGGGACCGATAGTAACCTAGATGGTGGTCTGGACCGGGATAATGAATTTTTTGTTACTAAACTGGCGGCCAACGGTGAAGAACGCTGGACGGTCGAGTTAGGTGGAACTGACGGCGATTTAATTTTCGATGCCGTCTGTGACGGTACCTACCTATGGTTGGCTGGACGCACCCTGGGTACCTTGCCCACTTACCAAAATGAGGGTTTGTGGGATGCCGTGCTTCTGAAGCTGGACGCGCTGACCGGAGCGGTACTCGCTACGGATCAATACGGTAGTGCGGGTATCGACGGTTACGGCAACATTACGCTCGATGATGCCGGCCACCTATATCTCTCGGGGGTTGGTAGTGCGGAAGGAGCCAACCATCTCTTGGCTAAACACGATGCGCAGACCCTAGCAAACATCTGGCGCATAACCGAGCCACCGGAGGCCGAACCAGTATTTGTTTCGGAAGCCTGGGGAGGGATCACCTACGTTCCGGGAGCAACGCCCGGAGCAGGAAGAGTTGTAATTAGCGGCTGGTATATGACTTTAGGCGGCGCTGATTCTTTCGTGTCCGTCTACGATCAGCTAGACGATACGACCGCTCAACGCTTGTACACGACTACCCTGGCATCCCCAGGATCCCGGGCAGATTGGTCGCTAGATAACGCAGTCGATAGCGAAGGAAATATTTACCTAGCGGGCTTCACTACCGGAAATCTTGGGGGCTTACATCAAGGAGACGGAGACATGTTTTTGGCCAGGTTTAGTCCGGACTTGACTAATCCTACATTCGTCCAGCACGGAACACCTTACTCGGATATGTGGCGCAAATTAGAAATTGATGGTGAAGATCGACTTTTTGCCACTGGCTATACCTATGGGGATTTCTTCGCGGGTACCAATGCCGATTCCAGTTACCGATCGGGAGATGTCGCCATTGCGCAATTCAATACTGAACTGCAAATAGTACAAAGTAATCAGATCGGTACCGTCAAAGAAGACCGGGCATTTTCCTTTCTCAGGGATAGTGTGTTGGTCTTGGCCGGAACAACCGAAGGTAGTTTAACGGCAGCTAATCAAGGTGCTTTTGATGCCTATGCCCTTTGGCTGAATTCAGGCGATTTAGCGGTAATCGATCCGACGGGAGGCGTTTCCACTACCACTACGGCAAGTACCCGGGCGAGTTTTAGTTGGTCGGTTTTCCCCAACCCAACTACGGGGGAGCTGCACCTTCAACTGCTGGATAACGAATTTATTACAGCAGAATTATCGGTATTCGATACACAAGGCCGCTTGATAATGCGGGAAGACATTAAGCTGGAAAACACATCCCTCAATCTTACAGACTTGGCCCATGGCGTGTACTGGCTACAACTCACCATCGCTGGCCAGAGCAGTACAGTTCGCATCCTTAAACAGCCTTAAATATCCAACTAATGAATATGCACGCCATTACGCAAAAATCCAGCCTTGTTGAATCGCTTAACTTCAGCTTGGCTCCCTATACTGGCCCCTGGACTCGACAGGAGGCCGCCCACTTACTTCGTCGAGCGACCTTCGGTTTTACCCGCCAGCAACTCGATGAGTTTACCGCTGCCGGTCTGGAAGCTACCATGCAGCAACTCTTTGCTGACCAGCCACCTCCTGCGCCCCCTGTTCATGCCACGAATGGTGATAACGTTCCTGCTGGGCAGACCTGGATCGATAGTCCGCTAAATCCAGCGGACCCTTTTCGTTCCGCAGCACAGCGACTGTTCAATTTGTCTGCTTGGCTAGGCGAGTTGATTCTGGAAGAAGGCATCTCTTTGCGGCAGCAGCTATCACTCTTCTGGCATAATCATTTTGCCATTAATAACGGGATGGAGCCACGTTATAACTACCAATACGTTGCCTTATTTCAAGCCAAACCCTGGGGGGACTTTCGCCAGTTAGTCAAGGATATCACGATCGACCCCCTGATGCTGATTTTTCTCAACGGGAACCAGAATACGGCTGAAGCCCCTAACGAGAACTACGCCCGTGAACTACTGGAACTTTTCACGATCGGTAAAGGCCCGCAAGTAGGCCCCGGAGATTATACCAACTATACGGAGGACGACGTGATCCAAATGGCGCGGGTGCTCACCGGTTGGGTAGATCGGGGCTTCAACTCTACGGTCATTGGGGAGGTAAGTAGTACATTTCGTTCGCAGCTGCATGATAGTGGAAGTAAGCAATTATCGCACCGTTTCAATAATGTAGTAGTTGAAAATGCCGATGAGCTGGAATACGCCAATTTGGTCGATATCATCTTTCAGCAGGATGAGGTAGCTCGCTTTATTTGCCGTAAGCTGTACCGGTGGTTCGTTTATTATGAAATCAGCGACTTTACCGAAAATGGGGTTATTGAGCCCATGGCGCAAATTCTAATCGATAACGATTACGAGATTCGTCCCGCCCTGAAAGCGCTATTATGCTCCGAACATTTTTTTGACGTCCTCAGTCAGGGGCCGATGATTAAAAATCCAATTAGCTTTTCTACCCAGTTCGCTAAGTTGTTCGAGTTGTCCATTCCCGCTACTCCGCCACGCCGGCGTCAGCAAACTATTCTAGGGCTACTCGGGAATGCTGGGGAGTTAGGCATGTCTTACTTTACGCCGCCTAACGTAGCTGGCTGGAAAGCTTACTATCAAGAACCGCTTTATTACCGACTGTGGATTAACTCGGCTACACTGCCCGTTCGGCAAGACTACGTCGAGCGTCTAGTTGGAGATGGAATTATGATCGGCAATGGCGGCACCCAAGAGCCACTGCGGGCAGATTTACTAGCCTTTGTAGCGGGATTGAATCAACCTGAAGACCCCAATCTGTTAATCGATCAACTCGCAGAACTGTTGTTCCCGCGCCCGATCGCACAGGAGCAGAAAGTGGTCTTAAAAGACATTCTTATTCCTGGGTTGCCAGATTTTGAATGGACGGTAGAGTACGGTACCTACGCCGAAGATCCTACTGATGAAGAGCTGGCTGCCTCTATCCAAACTAAACTGCGCCGCCTGCTGGTCGCCATGCTCAATATGCCGGAATATCAGCTGAGCTAAGTCTTTCCCCTTTTCCTAAGCTGACGCCTGTTAGGCGTCGCAAAAAAAATATAATGAAAAGAAGAAACTTTCTGCGCGATTCCGCGCTAGTTAGCCTGCCCCTGATGCTGGGCGGTTTTAAACTGAAAGCTGCCAGCCGCCCATTCGGCTTGTTTTCCCAAATGGATGAAAACAGCGATCGTGTGCTGGTTTTAATCCAGCTCAACGGAGGTAATGACGGGCTGAACACCTTCATCCCCCTAGATCAATATGATACGCTAGCGAATTTGCGCAGCAATATCCTTATTCCGGAAAATCAAATGATTAGCCTTACGGATGAAGTTGGTCTGCATCCCGCAATGGAAGGGGTACGGAACCTCTATGATGATGGTAAGTTTACCGTAATCCAAAGCGTGGGCTATACTAACCAGAACCGATCCCATTTTCGTTCCCTCGATATTTGGAACACGGGATCTGGGGCCGAGGAAGTCATTACCACTGGCTGGTTAGGCCGACACTTCGACGAAGATACACCGACCTACCCTGATGATTTCCCCAATGATGACTATCCCGATCCTTTTGCCATTGTACTAGGGAATGCTGTTTCGGAAACTTGCCAAGGTCTGGGAGGCAACTATTCCATTGCCCTGGCTGATCCTTTTAACCTGGGGCAACTCCCGGTCTTCGGAGGAGGTGTTGATCTTAACACACCTTACGGCATGGAACTAAGCTGGCTAAGGGAAGTGATCGGTCAGACTAATGCCTACGCCGGAACAGTATCTACTGCAGCTGAAATGGGGAATTCAACAATCGAATATCCTGAAAGCGAACTTGCCGCTAAGCTGCAAAACGTAGCCCGACTCATTTCTGGTGGCTTACAGACCAAAATCTACATCGTAGAGCTGGGCGGTTTCGACACGCACGCCAACCAAACTACCGCAGCAACGACTACCCAGGGCATTCATGCTGATTTACTGCAGACCTTATCCGATGCGATTTATGCTTTTCAGCAAGACTTGGCAGCTCTAGGTATCGAAGAGCGGGTAGTTGGGATGACCTACAGCGAGTTTGGTCGGCGCATTCGCTCCAATTCGGGCTTCGGTACCGACCACGGCGATGCTGCACCACTAATGCTATTCGGTTCCTGCGTAGCACCGGGATTCATCGGTGCCAACCCCGAAATCAGCCCCGAAGCAACTGTAGATGAGGGCGTGGCCTTGCAGTACGAGTTTCGCAACGTTTATGGGTCAGTACTGGTAGATTGGTTTGGCGTTTCGGCTGCTAGGGTACAGTCGTTGATTTATGAGGATTTCAACTACTTCCCGGTCCTTAATGGCTGTAATACGACCTCAACCAATGACCCGATCTTGATAAATGATACTTTAGCTCTAGAGGTTTTCCCAAACCCTTTTAAGGAGCAGTGTCAGCTTCGCTTCCAGAGTGGCAATGAGCGGGTACGTATTGTAGTATTCAATAACCGTGGTCAGGAAGTCCGTTTGATCAGTGAGCGTCAGCTCACTGCCGGTGAGCAGCGTATTAATCTCAGCTTATCCGGCTTGGCGGCTGGGGTTTATTACGTGCAATTGCGTCTGGGCAATGGCCGAAGAGTAACTAAGCGAATCGTCAAGATGTAAGTAAGAATCCGTGCCGGGCAACGCCCGGCACGGATAAAATTACTGTCCGCCCACGATCAAAATCTTAGCCATGGTGCCTAATTCGGCATGGACAGCGCGAATCAAATAAGAGCCAGGTGGCAGGCGATCTGCCAGGTCAAAGCGGTGGCTACTGACGTCACCTGCTTCCAGTTGCTTCTGGAAGAGAATTCGGCCATTAGCGTCAAGTACTTCTATATTGAGTTCTTCACCGGATTGCAGCCCTTCTGGGAGCAGGCTAAAGTGTCGCCCCGTATTGGGATTTGGGAAGAGGGTGAAATCCCAGTCGCGGGCAGTAGAATAGTTGACTTCTACCAAGTGACTAAGATTAAGCGCTCCGTCCAAATCCGTCGTCTTTAAGCGATAAAACGAGGTGCCCAGATAAGGATCATGGTCCTCCATTTCGTAGTAAATGCGTTCACCCGGTTCGGAGAAACCAGCCGCTGTTTCTTCGCCTACCCAGGCAAATTCACGACCATCGCGGGTTTTTTCGATGGTGAAGAAGTCTGTGGCAAATTCATCTTCGGTAACCCACTGCAGGAGGACGAATTCTTCCTGCGGGAAGGCTTCAAAACTAATGAGGGTCAGCGGTAGCGGAACGATGCCACTGAAGGTAACGACATCGAAGCCGTCGCCATCACCGCCGCCGTAGAGACTGCTGAGGTCAGCTCCACCTAGTGAGTTGGCGACCTGAGCATGGTCGTAGCCGTCGCCATCGCCGCCGCCGAAGAGCATGAGCATGTCGCCATCGAGTAGGCCATTGAAGGCCAGGTTATCGTAGCCATCGCCATCGCCTCCGCCGTAGAGGCCTTCGAGGGTTAAGCCGTTGAGCGAAGCCGAGACGGAGAGGTTGTCGTAGCCATCGCCATCGCCACCACTAAAGAGACCGCTGAGATCGGTGCCGTTCAGGCTCAAGGAGACGCTGAATTGGTCGAAGCCGTCACCGATACCACCACTAAACAGGCCACTCAGTTCCTGGCCGCTGAGGCTGGCAGAGACCGTCCGACGGTCAAACCCATCACCTCGCCCACCAGCAAAAAGGCTGCTGAAGTCCTGGTCGCCCAGGCTGCCAAAGCCAGTAGCCTGATGGTAACCATCGCCAAAGCCACCGGCAAAAAGCGGACGGGTACCGGAAGGCACACCACTTAAGTCAAGTTGAATGGTTAGACCTGCGGAAGTCCCATCCCCTTCCCCACCGATAAATTGGGCATGGAGCCTCGGGATTAAGGCTAGCGTAAGGAATAAGAGAATATATTTCATGACATCCGTTTTGGGACTGTGAGACTTTGAGACCTGGCTGACCCTGCTAATTGATGGCCAACTAAAAAGGTCTCCCTCTCCCAAAGTCGGGTGAAATTTATTCTGCAGTCCTTACTGCCCGGAAGCCGATCCGGCCGTTATTGCCGGAAAAACTATTGGCGGCATCATTGCGATCGGACACCAGGAGAAACTGAATAGCATTAGGGTAGCTCCCTCCCCGATAGCCGATACCATCGTCGGTGGCAGGCCAACCGGCTACGTTATGATTGCCGCCGCCGCTGATGCTACCATCTCCATGATTACCGGTAAAGGCACGCCCCTCTGGATTGCCGGCGGAGATGGTCTTTTCGTAGACATTTCCCGTCATTTCCATGATGCCGTAATAGCTCGCGCCGGTTTCTTCCCGATTATTCAGCAGGGCGCTGGCCGGAAAAATACCACAGCGCTTAGGGCCGCCGGTGGCACCGTTGGTCTCTATGTAATTAGCGTTGCCAGTACCGCTACCAGGATCACTGATGATTTCGTTGGGTTCTCCCACATTAATTACGGTGTAAGGGCTGGCATGAATATTGGCGCTGCCCCAGGCGAAACCGCTGGTAATAGCGGTAAGCGTGCCACGGCAGGCCTTTTCGTACTCCATCTCGGTCATGGGGCGCAGGCCCGCCCAATCGAGATAGGCCAGCATAAATTCGTTGCGCACGTAATTCATCGGAACGTTGGGCAAAGTCGTAGTGGCAGAGCCAGCGTCTGGCCAGGAAATGCCATTGCGAATGAATTCATCGTCGGAGTTTTTACCTTCCGGGCCGGTGACATCCAGTTCGGTTTTTTGACCTGGGGTAAGGGCGTTAAAGAAGCCGATCCACTGGTCTTGAGAGGTTTCGTACTTCTGGCAGTAGAAGGCGGCAAAGCCTTTAGGGAATTCGGCAGGGATGGGTCCTAGCTGGTCGCCTCCGTTTACAGTATTTTCATACCAAAGGTTACCCACTGTATTGGAGACGGTAATGGCAGCCTCGGAGTTGACACTGTATGCCCGCTGTAAGAAAAACATACCGAACTGCTGGAGGGTGCGAAAACGGTCAATTCCTATTTCGCCACCGCCGAAGACGCCGGAAGTTCCTAACTGAAAGGCTGCTTCGGGTACGTACACCATCTCAATGGCGAATACCTGAATGTCGACCAGGGCATTTTCATCTACGCCATCTTCGCCGTAGTCCCATTTGAGCTCGACGTCTTGCCAGTTGACGTCGCCGCTACCGTCACTAGAACGATAGATGAAAGCGCCCAACTGGTCGCTGGTTACGTCAATCGTCACATCGGCGGGGGCAACGCTACCCGTGGTGCTCAAGGTGGCATGGCGCCAGGCGTCACCATTGACCCGGTACTTTGCAAATACCCAGGCGGCATCCCAATTGCTGGGGCCGACGCTGATGCGCCAGGAATTTTCCCAGCTGAGGTCGAACTGGATTTGGGTGGTTTCGTCACCGGCACTTTGGCCGGTCAGGCTGACGTTAGTGACTTCGATATTGTTGGCACGGGTGGTGCTGAAGATCGCTAGCAAGCAGCCAGCTAATAGGAGTCTGATAGTAGAGGCTCGCATAAAAATGAAGTTTTGGTCCAGCTGTTTATGGGCTCAGAATCGGCTCCGTTTCAAAAACGGGCGTCTTTAACAATTATCGAGGCTGTCAACTTTTGTCGGGGGTATAATTCAGTAGTAACTCCTGCTCGGAGAGGAGCTGCAGGAGGTAGCGTGCAAAAAAGGGTAAATGGGTTGGGGTAACGCTTTGAAAAATAAGGGAGAATGAGGACAGTTGCAAAGATCGCTGCTTATTAGGGGCAAGTAGTAGATTACGAATGGTCGTTTCTGGCAGTTTTTTTTAGTGGGGATGAGCACTTCCGCAGGTCTAACCCTTACCGGCAAAACCTGCGGAAGTACTATCTTTCCCACATGCACTATCAAAAGATACAGGCCGGTAAAACCATCATCGAGTTCTACAATAATTGGCTAGGCGAAGAAACCGTAACGGTCAACGGCCAGGCCGTCTCCCGGAAGTCTTCAGTTTGGGGTACCAAGCACCACTTTACTGTAGTGGAAGAAGGGCGAAATGCTCGCTACATTTTGACGACCCGGATCAATGGTTTTGGTCAGGTAGTGCTCGATTTAACTCGCAATGGCCGCTTGCTGCAGCAAAATATCCCCACGCGCCACGGTAGTCGCCCGAGTAGACCCAGTAAACCCAAGGTGAATAAGGCTAAGAAAGAAGGATTACTACAGCTGCGTAATTACGAATTGGAAAGCGCACTGGAGAAATTTGAGGAAGCCATTCAGTTTGACCCCGAAGACGGCGAGATTTATTTTCATTTGGCCTGCATCTACTCGGTGCAGGAAAAGACCCAAAAAGGCTTTGATGCCATCAGTAAATCGGTAGAGCTAGGGCTGACTAATGAAGATGCCATCATGACCCATGATATGCTGGCTTTCCTGCGTATTCATCCTGCCTTTGATGATTTTCTCGATAGTGGCTTTAAGACCTATGATGAGGGCCTGATTGGGCCAGAGCCCGAAGAGTGGGACCTGAACTAGGCTTTATCCTTCGATTTTAAAAAGGGCCAGATTATCTATTCCTAGTTCGCGGTAGATGAGGTAGTTCCATTTACGCAACATCTGCTCGGGTTTTAGTCCGCGCACTTCGCGAAAGAAGCTGCGTTGTAAGCGCTCTAGCTCCGTCTTAGTGGTGGCATGAATAGCTGCTGCTTGCTGGTAATCATTGACGCCTCGTAGTTTCTCCATCATCTTGCGGCGTTCAATCTCGCAGAGGTCAAAATACATGTTGAGCAAACAGTGGTCCAGGCTGTCGTAGGGCGGCTGACTAATGGTTTGGTAGAGGTCTAAAACCGTTACGGAGGTAAACTGGATACTATCTCCCAGCCGGTTGAGATCGAGAAAAATCTGGACGGCGATTTCTTCCTCTTGCTGCTGACCAAAGCCAGGAAGGCTAGGGGCATTCAAACGCAGTTCGACCTGATCAGTGGGGGGAGGTATAGGTACTTGCGGCTCCTGGTAAAAGGAGCGATAGTCGGCTTGCCAGTGTGGATTGTTGAACTCAAAGAAACCTTCCTTATCAGAGCTAGGATCAAAGTGATTAATCAGGAAGCCATGATCTCGGAAGAAGGCCATTTGCTCGAGCTGTTGCTCGGTATAGACCAGGCCGTGCGAGCTTGACCAGAAATCTGGGTTATAGGGTAGGAAAGAAATTTTACGGTAGTCGTTGTGCTGAGGATCGTAATCAAAGAAGGGCTCCCAGAAGGTGCTGCGGTAATCGTAGCAGTGTAGTATACCTTCCGTCTGGACCAAGGAAAGTCCTCCTCGCTGCGCCGCTGCGGATACGGGTACCAGTTGTACTTCATAGGCCCATTCGATGTGGCTTAGTTGCATGCCTGTGGGTACCTCCTTGAAGGTATAGCGGAGTTCCAGCCCTAGGCGTTCGATGCGTTTGTTGGGGAAAACGGAGAAGAAAGGGTGTTCTTCCACTGCCTCATCGCGAATGACGAGCTTATGGAGTTGAAAGCTGTTTTTATCGATCCACAACTCGCCACTGAATAGGGCTTGCCCCTCTTCTCGTGGATTAAAGGCAATGTGATATAAATCAGGATTACTCAGGGAGGCAAGGCGGCGCAGCTCGAATTTTTTTCTGAGCGCTCGTAGGTTGAAATGCAACGGGAGCCGATTAAAAGCACCGCTGGATTGGTAGAGGTCGAGTTGGGTTAATGCCTGGGTAGTACTCAGATTGACGAAGAACATGCTGTCTTGCAGGGCCATGGCCACTCTACCGTTTTTAAGCCGGAAGTTGTCGATCCGTCGTTGACTCAGATCGAGATTGTAGTAGGCCTGGATTAACTCTACGGGCTGTTCAGTAGAGTTGGTTACTAATTGGAGGTATGCCCTACTGGAAGCATTGGGTGCGCGCCGTAAAGTCTTACGACAATCGGAGACGGCGCGGTAGAGGTATTCGTCTTCGGAGAAAACGGTCACATCGCTCAGTTCAATGCTCTGTGGTTGCAACAAAACTACAGGAGTAGCCCTTAAGCTGCCTGCCTGTAAGCGCATCGACTGGTAACCTAGGAAGGAGATTGTCAGACTGTCTTGCGCGCTGGAGACCTCCAGCGAAAAGAAACCATCGGCATTGGTTAGCGTGCCGTCTTGGGAGCTGATACTGGCTACGGTAGCGTAGGCGAGCGCTTGTTCGGTTTGAGCGTCTACAACCCGAGCTTGAATGATTAGCTGGGCCTGAAGTGTGCTGTTGAAAAGGCTAATCAGAAAAAAGAAAAGGAAGCAGGATAGGAGCAGTTTGGAGGGGGTATTCATCTAAGGTGGATTTTCACTTTACAGCTCTATCTTGAATATCTTGAGGTTGTCGATGCCTAGTCGATCTTGGATATAGTTGTTGTAGCCAATAAGTAAGCGAGACTGATTTGGGCTACGCATGGCAGTATAGAACTCACTTTTTACCGATTCGATTTTTTGGTTAGCCTCCTGGTAGATCCGATTAATAGTATGAGCATCTCCCACGGCTTCAGTTATTGCCGTCATCATAGCCCGGCGCTCTATTTCACAGAGGTCAAAATAAATATTCAAGAGGCAGTTTTCGAAACTGTCGATCGGTGGGTTAGTCCGGGTATACAAATAGTCAAGTAAGACGGCCGAACTATACTGCTGCTCGCCATCAAAATGATTGAGGTCTAAGTAAATCCGAGCCTCTACTTGATGCCAGACTCCTAATAGCTTATTGACAGGGGGGGGAGGCACTTGGGTATGAAGTACAGGATCAGCCTTGATTTGTTGCTCACTTAGATAGCTGACGCGTTGATCAGCCTGCCAAAGGGGATTGTTATAGGTGAAACTGTTATCAGCTCTTTCGTTGGCCTGGGGGTGGTTCAGCAAGAAACCATGCTCGGCGAAGTAATCCATTTGTCTTTGTTGCTCTTCTGTGTATAGTAAGCCGTGATTTCTGGACCAGAATTCCGCATTGTAAGGGATAAAAGAAATCTTACGATAATCGTGATGATAAGGAGAGTGTTCAAAGTAGGGCTCCTGGAATTCGCCGCTATAGTCGTAGAAATAAAGTACGCCTTCACCAACAATTTCACTTAAGGGTTTATAAGGTGTAGGATCGACTTGGGCCATGCGCATATCAAAATTCCAGCTTACGTGACTGAGCCGCATAGCTTCGGACTGTCGTTCAAAATTAAAACTGATTTCGAGCCCAAGTCGACTAATTCGGCTATGAGAAAAAACAGAGTAAAAAGGATGTCTTTCTACTCTTTCATCTCGTAGAATCAAGCGGTGTAAACTGAAATCACTTTTATCTATCCAGATTTCTCCACTAAATAATGGGTCTTCGGCACTGCGAGGTTCAAAGGAAAGGTGAAACAATTCAGTGTTTGCTAAGGAGGCCAAGCGGCTTAACTTATACTTGCGGCGCAATGCGCCCAGCCCTAATTGTAGCGGGTGAGTATTGAAAACATCGCTGAGTTCAAATAACTCCATTCGGGTAATTGCCTGCGTCGTTCCCATATTGATAAAGTACATACCGTCTTGAGTGGCCAGGGCGGCCCGTCCGTTCTTCAGTCGGAACTGCTCAATACCCTGTAGACTTAAATCGGTATTGTAATAGGCCTGGATCATCTCCAGCGGTTGTTCTGGTGAACGGGTTACTAACTGGAAGTAAGTACGGGCGGTCTCCCGAGGCGCATTGCGGAGGCTTTTTCGGCAGTTCGCAATAGCTCGGTATAAATAATCATCATCGGCCGTGACGGTGATATCCGTTAACTCGATTCTTTGTGGTATAAGCAGTACCGTTGAATCAGCCATTAATTGTGCCAGTTCGATGCGCTGTGCTTGATAGCCGATAAAGGAAATCGCCAGGCTATCCTGAAGATGGTTAACGAGTAAGAAAAAGATACCATCGGTATTCGTTAGCGTACCCCCGCTGTTGTCGAGACGAGCAACGGTAGCGTAGGCAAGCGGTTCCTGACTTTCGGCGTCCAGAACTTGGGCTTGCACCCTGATTTGTGCCGAGAGTTGTACGGCAAAAAGAAGTAAAAAAGGCAATAAAAAGTAGCGACGCTGACGAGGAAAGACTAACATTGGGCTAGGGCATTTGCGATACTGAAAGTACAATACGACTAAATGCTTGGTTGAGAAAATGGCCTAAGATGTATGCGAGAATACCGTGTTGCCGAGAAAAATGATTGGCAACCGACAAATTTTCAGCAAGCTCGTATTTTGTCGTATGCGAAATTTTGGGATTGGCTGGGTAGTAGCAATGGTATTGATAGCGGGCTACCTACTCTGGGAAATGAACCAAGCTCCTAATTATTGTGGCACCACCGTAATGCAAATGAGTAGACCACGACCAGTACTTATCGTTACTACCGATTTAGGCCAGGACCCTGACGATCAGCAGTCTCTGGTGCGTTTATTACACTTCGTTAATGATTTTACCTTTTCCTGCGCGCCTACGCTCTTCCTGAAAACGGGCGGTGGAATTTCCATACGGCCTATCAGCGAATCATCGTGCGGGTGGATTAGGGCAGCTTACAAGCGATAGTCCCACGTTACCAGTAGGTCGTCTCCATCGCGCCAGCGAATCCAGCCGCCTTCTCCCAGGTATTCCCCTTGACCTTCGTACCAGAATTCTAGGAAGATCCATTCATCATTGACCTGTAACGGACGCAAGAAATCGATGCCTTCTGGCAGTAGAGTAGTACTGGCATTATCCAGTGGTTTGATGCGTAGCGGATTACTGGCGGGGTCAATCGCTTCGACGGCAAAAAGCTGGACTAAAAAATCTGGCCAGTAGCTGAGTCGTAGCTGGTTTTTAGGAACCCAAGCAGTGCGTCGCTGCTGAGCATTCAGCTCGATTTGTACCCGGTCCTGGGCCACGGCTAGCCAGCGAAAAGTGAGCTGGTTGTAGTCGAGCTTTTGGTAGTAGGGGAGTAAATAGGGCGGGGCGTAATGCACATGTTCGCCCTGTAGAAGGAAGCTGTCGATCGGCACCCAGGCCAGTGGGTCGGCGTAAAAATCCAGGCGCGTAATCTCGTTGGAGATCGGCATGTTAGCAAAGCCCAGCCCCACGACCTGTTCCAGAGGTTGTTGGGCTCGGTTGGGGAAGGGCGTGCTATTAGAGTAGGCTGCTAGCTGATCGTTCGTTAGCTCTTGTTTTAATAATTCTCCCTGTTCCTGTCGAGCTTGATCTCTTTTTTGAGCTAGCCAGTAGAGCCCGGCCATTAACAACAACATAGCGCTCAAGGCATAGGCGATGCTGAGTTTTAACCAGCGACGATCAGCCCGCCGGCTCATAAACCAAAGCAGTAGTGCGCTGGAGAACGTTCCGATCAGGCCAACAACCAGCACGTTTGCTCCGGCTGCCAGACCGGCACCTTTGGGCGTCAGCCAGGCTGCGATCAGCCCGCCAAGCAAGAACCCACTGATGGCCCAGAGTACAGCGGCACAAATACGTAGTAGGATAGGAGGGGCAGTGGAAGTGGGCATGAGCTTGGAGAACTGGGTAAGTAGTAAAGATCAGTAAAGTGATTCAACAGTAAGGCAGGCAAGCCCGGAAAAGGGCAGGACCTGCGGAAGTACAAAGCCAGATGAATTTTTGTACTCCCGCAGGTCTAAGCCTCACTGAAACTTACAAACTTCCAAGCGATAATTCTTCATAGGCACTGATGATTTGGGTTTCATTATCCAACTGGAATCCTTCCAGAACGATGGTAGTTTGGCCGTGTACTACGGTCAGATTAGCGTGCCCATTTTCGCTATCAAATCCCACCAGAGCAGTTTGACCGTCGAGCTGTTTAGTAAAGGTGTGTTTAGTGCCATCCTGGATGTCCATACCGGAAACATAGCTCATATTCGCACCGGTGGCTTGGCTACCGAAACCATCGGCGATGTTGAGAATAATGCGGCGATTACGTTGGTCAGGATCCCGGTAGGTAGCTTCGCCATTGGCCATTTCTACCTCGCCCATTTTGACCACGTTGGTGTTTTCTGAGTTCGGATCTTTGGGCATGCCTAGTAGGTTGGCTGGTAGCAAAGCTTTGAGCGTCTCCTGATCAAAAACACCCTCCCGCTCATTGTTTTGCTGCAATTGGGCGAGTTGATCCAGGCCTTGTTGCATTTGCTGCTGGGCGGTAGCGGCCGGATTATTATTGATGGGGGGTTCGTTGGAACTACTACTGTCGCTGGAAGAAGCGGTAGCTGCTTCCTGACCATTGCAAGCGGTGATTAACAGGCCAATCAGGAGTACTAGAAATGACTTAGTCATAGCTGGTGGGTTTTGTTTCCGGCTAAATTGGTCAGGATTTTGCAGTGGGAACATCCAGCATATGGGGGATTTTTTAGGTGTTTACTCCCGACATTGTCGGGAGAGTTTACCCGACGCTACGCGCCAGGGGTTTATTTCGGCCGCAGGCGACCGAAAGTTGTCAAGGGGCTCGCCTTCGGCATCGCTCGTACGGGTAGTTGAAGCGATGCCGAAGGTGAGCTGCGGTACAACGGAGGGCCAGCTAGCTGCCCGACTCAACCTATTTGCCCAGGCAAATAGTAAACGCCAAGTCGTAGGCGCGGCTAAACCAACCTTTCCCGAATAGCTTTAGCTACGGCCTCCGCTCGGCTATGGACCTGTAGCTTCTCATAAATGTGTTTGATGTGGGTACGTACCGTATTGCCAGAGACGAATAGCTGCTCGCTGATGCCGCGGTAGCTTTCGCCTTCACAGAGTAGTTGGAGCACTTGCTGCTCCCGTTCGGACAGGGGATTCTGGCCACCGAGATGAAAAGTATTAATGACGCGACGCGCAATTTTAGGGCTCATGGGAGCGCCTCCGGTAGCAGCTTGTTGTACGGCTTCCAGCAGCCGAACGGGCTCTAAGCCCTTAACCAGATAACCACTGGCACCTGCACAGAGGGAGCGAAAGATGCTGTCGTCATCTTCGTGTACCGTGAGCATAATAATACTTAACTGTGGTTGTTTTCGGTGAAGTACCTCCACTGCCTGTACGCCGTTCATGCCTAGACCTAGGTCGATGTCCATTAAAACCAAATCGGGGCTTAAGGCATCCGATTGTTCGATAAAGGGCTCGGCAGCGGCGAAGCTTTTACAGTAAAAGCCTTTGCTGTTGTTGAACAACAGCTCCATCAATTGCCGCAAATTAGGATCATCCTCGATCAGGACTATCTCAATGGGGCGCTGTGACTGGAGAATAGGCATAGAATAAAATTAGGCAGGATGGCAAATATTACCATCCCCCAAATGGGTGAATTGTATTAATTCATTAGACTTAGTTGGAGGGGTAGCAGCAAACTGACCTTGCTGCCGCTTGGATCGGAGCTTAACTGTAGCTGCCCTTCAATCTTTTCTGCCCGAATCTGCATGTTTTTCAGGCCACTACCGTCATTGCTTTTCGAAGCGGGTAAAAAGCCAGGACCATTATCCGTCCAGCTAACTAGTAATTGACCGTCTTGGATGTCAATTTGTAGGCGGACTTCCGTAGCCTTACGGGCATGTTTTAAGCTATTATGCATGGCCTCTTTGAATAGGAGAAGTAGGTGGCGACGCTGGTCGGTACGCAGTTGGTGGGCCTGTAGCTCTGTACTCAGCCCATTGACGATAAATCGCGCGGGGTGATGGGTAAACAATTCCTGTCCAAATCGTTTTAGGCGCAGGCCTAGTTCATACACATTATCGTTGCCGGGATCCAATGCCCAGATAAAATCGCGCATTCCTTCGCGGAGATCTTGTACGTTATGATCCAACTGATTAAGCAGGCCATTGAGTTGTTGGTCTCCGTTGATTTGACGTCGAACCACCTCGGTCAATAAGCTGAGGCGAGTTAGGTAGTTGCCGGATTCGTCGTGGAAGTCGCGTGCACTACGTCGGCGAAAGGCCTCGCGTTCGGCGATGCGGGCTGCTTCTACTCGCTGTTGGTTAATGAGGCTTTGCTGTCGCCAGGCATACACCAGGCTAAAGGCGAATAATCCATAAAGGCAGTAAGCCCACCAACGTTGGTACCAGGGAGCTCGCAAAACGATCGGCAACGTAGTAATTGGGCCGGGAGCTACTCCAGCTACACCGCCGCTGCGTACTTGTAGCTCGTAGCTGCCAGGGCGCAAATGAGGAAATCCGACCCAACGTCGTCTCTGGGTGCTGATCCAATCGTTGTGCATGCCTAGTAAGCGGTAGCTGAATTCAGAGGGAGGGTTCGGATGTAGGTTGAGGGCAGAGAAATTAAATCCTGGGAAATTTTGACCAGGGGATAGCACCAGCTGATCGAGGAAGGGCAGAGCGACAGGCAGACTGCTTTCCGGGCCAATGGCTATTGGCTCGTTGAAGAGCTGTAATTCAGTCAGGACAATGGAACTACCTTGATTGCGATGATAGAGGCTGTCGGGGTGGAAAATATTAAGTCCGCCACCTGCCAGCGCAAATTGTCCGTCGGGAAGCAGCATCCAGCCGTACTGAGCGCGACCTCCGGTGAGATCATCTTGGGTATTGAATATTTCTAGTATTTCTAAGGATTCTTCGTCCTGACTAAGTTGAGCTTTTATTAATCCGCCAGTGGTGTTGATCCAGAGAGCTCCATTGGCGTCCTCCATGATTCCGAAAACCAAGTCGCTGGGCAGACCATCGAAGTTATTGAAGGATCTGATACTTCCGTCTTGTAATAGGACGCTGATTCCACTTGGTGTTGACATCCAGATACGATCTTCCTGGTCGGCGAAGGTGTGCAGGATCATATTGTGGATGAGGCTATTGGCTTCGTTGGGGTCGTGTTGCCAATTGGTGAATATTTCCTCTTCTTCATCATCTAGTCGGGAAAGCCCACCCCGGGCACCCCCAATCCAAAGTTGTCCCTGGTGGTCAAAGGTGAGGGAGAATAAATACTCGTGAGGAAGTCCATCTTCCCTTTCGGCATTGGCAGCGAAAGTTTTTCTACTCCCGTTTTTAGGATCATAACAGTAGAGTCCTCTGCCCGTAGCCATCCACTGTCGGCCATCGGGTCCTTGCACGACCTGATAGACCCCGGTCCCGCTAGTGCTCCCTGCGGGATAGATTACTGGTTCTATCCGTAATTCACCGCTATCTACACCACGCAATAGGTCTGCTCCTCCCCGGCGGAAGCAAAGCCAATAGCTGTCGGGTTCCGGTCCGGCTTCGACATTAATGATGTATTCATTGCGGAGGTCTGGGAAGTTGGCCTGATTGAGGCAACGAACGTTACCTGTTTGGATATCCATCAGATTGAGCCCCTCGTTTCCGCCTAGGATCAGATAGCGACCACTTGGGGAAACGGCCATACCCTTTATGTCGTCGGTACAGAAGTCATCTCCCTTGGCCCATTGGGAATAGGCTGATACTACGGAGCTGCCGGTATATTGCCTGCTTATGCCATGTCGGGTACCGATCCAGATCCAGTTCTCGTCCATTTGGTGGAGGCATTGGACACGGTCAGAGGCCAAGCTGGATTCTCGATCTGGGTCGTGGCGTTCTCGGTTTATGATGGTGGCTACAGTTTGACTCCAATCTATTTCAAAGAGGCCACTATTGGTACCAATCAAGTAGTTTCCTGGCGTACTATCTAGGATGTCGGTAACTGAGTTCGCAGCGCCGTCTTCAGTGTTGGAGAGGAGGAACTGTTGCGTGTCTTGCAAGGAATTATTGGCGAGATGAAATCGTAGTAGTCCTTCCTCGGTACCAACGAGGAAGTTGTCTTCGCCGATCGGGTGAATGACACTCCATTCCCGAGCGGGCCCCTCAGGGAGGAGTGCTATCAATTGGCGATTATTGTGATGGTAGAGGAAAGGACCTGCGGAAGTACCCAATAAAAGCCGCTGATCAGAGATAGGGTGGATGGTTTTGATCAACTTAATATTAGCTTGATCAAGTTGCTCTTGGTGTACTGTAGAAAACTCATAGTCGAAAGCTTGCTGGTCAAAGGGCCAAAAACCCTGGTCGGTACCCACCCACATTTGGTCGCTTTCGTCCCAGTTGATGGTATGAACTACGGCCAGGCGAAGCTCGTCTTGCCTTTCATCTCCGGTAAGCTTCAATTGACGGAAGCTTTCAGTGAGGGGGTCATAGCGGCAAAGTCCTCGATCGGTACCAATCCATAGTTTTCCGTCGGGACCTTCCTCGATTACCCAGATATAATTAGCGGGGAGACTGCTGGCGTCACCTCTTGCTGCCCGAAATCTACGAATCTCCTGCCCGTCGAAGCGATCCAAACCGACCTGAGTACCCACCCAAACGAAACCATCACTACTACGTCCCAACTGAGTGATAAAGCTCTGAGAAAGACCATCGGCCTGCTTGAGATTCTGGAAAGTGTAAGCAGATTGAGCGAATACGTTAGCTAGGGGCAACAGACTTAGCCCCACAATCAGCAGGTAACGGAGCATAAATGGGGAATTACTAGGGTGAAAAGATAACTCTATTTCTACCTATTTGAAATTCTAGTTTTTGTGTTAAAAAAATCAAAAATTGGTTTTATCAAACAAAACGAGTAAATTAGGGGCGCTTTTAAGGTGCATTAGTACATTTCTTAATACACTTAATGACTTCAAGTATTATGACGAAATCTACTAATTGGCTGGCCATTATTGTGGCTGCGGTTGCCGGGATGGGTATTGGTTTCCTTTTTTACGGTACCCTCTTTTTAGACGTATGGGCAGCAGGTAATAATCTGATAATCGACGAGGCCAACAATACCATGTCTCGAAATGGGGTCGACATTGAAATGAGTGCGACACCCATGATTGTCAATGCTATAGCTATGGTGCTTTACGCCTTGATCATGGACTGGCTGGTAGCCAAGACTAATCATATGAGTTGGGCTAAAGGGGCCACCTTAGGGGGCATCGTCGGCTTAGCGTTCTTTTTTAGTCATTATACCCAGGCCATGTTCGCGGCTCGCCCTAATATGTTGGGAGCAGTTAACGGAGGCTATCATCTAGTACTCTTCATTGTGATTGGTGCCATTGTGGGTGGCTGGCGCAAGTAGTAACAGTGACGGATGTTGACCACCACTTAAAAAACGGGGCTTCCAGACCATCTGGAAGCCCCGTTTATCTTTTCGTTGGTCAAATAATACGATCACTTTGGAAACAATACAGCAAATTGGCCGTGAGCTTCCAGAACGCTCAATGGGATACCTGATCTTTCAAGCTCTTGACACTTTTGTTATCATTGTTCAAATTATGAATTGATGGGTCCTTGGAAGATGCTCCTGGCTGTACTGTTATTCCGTAGCTGTGCTGTCAGTCAAAACCGTGAAACGCCTAATTTGGAAACCAATACTGCTCCGATGGAAAACCCAGTAGCTGATTTAAAGCAGCTGGTTGAAGAAATGGTTGCTCCCTTTATCAATAAAGAAGAGCATGTTGGCCTAAGCGTAGCACTGATAGAGGGTGCCGAAATAGCCTATTTCCATTTTGGAGAGGTAGAAAAGGGAAGTGGGGTGACTCCCAATAATCAGCATATTTGGGAGATTGGCTCGATTTCTAAAACCTATACGGCGGTTTTGGTAGCCCGCTATTGTGAATTGCATGATATCGGACTGGAAACGCCCGTCAGCGAATTTTTGGCGGAGGACTGTGAGCCCTTGATTAAAGACGGGAAACAGCTGACTTTGCAGCATTTACTCAACCATACCTCAGGGCTTCCACGTTTGCCCGAAGACGTTTTTGAAGAAGCAGATGAAGCTGATCCCTACGCGCATTATGGCCGGGAAGACATCCTGGAATACGTTTGTAATTTTCAACTGGAACGGGTTCCTGGTACCTACCATGAATACTCTAATCTGGGCTTCGCTTTATTGGGCATTTTACTGGAAAGACATAGTGGTAAAAGTTACGCCGAACTGTTGGAGGAGTACGTATTAGCACCCCTTGGCCTGAAAGAGAGTTACGTTGAATTGGCAGCAGCAGACCAGCAGAGTCAGATAGCTCCTTATCTGGCCGATGGCAGCCCGGGATCTCATTGGAATATGGAGGCTTGGGCACCTACGGGCGCCATTCAAGCCACTATGCCCGATGTAGCCCGCTATGCGCAGGCTCAGTTGAGTGGTTTTGGTGGAGAATTAGAGACCACTTTAGCTACTACTAAAACCGTTACTTTCACCGAGAATGATAACCTGGCAGTGGGGCAAGCCTGGTTTACCATTTCAACACCCCAATTTTCATGGTACTTCCATAATGGAGGAACGGGGGGCTTTAGTAGTTTACTATTGGTAGACCCTGCGACTAATAAAGGGTTGGTTTTGATCTCGAACAATGCTTTTCAGGAGGAATCGGAAGTGCTGGGTTTCCAGCTGTTTAAAGCGTTCACGGAGCATTAGGGGGGAGAATTTTTTTGGATTTTTGGGTATTTCCAAAAATCCAAAAAATCTGATTTCTTACCCCTCTTCCTTCAACAACTCCCCCGGACTTCGTCCAAACCGCTCCTTAAACTTCCGACTGAAGTAAGAAGCGCTCTCTATACCTACGGCATAGCGTACTTCAGCTACCGTGGCGTAGTGCTTGCGTTCCAGTAATCGCCGGGCTGCCTGCAGGCGGATTTCTAGGATGAACTGTACAGGAGACAAGCCCGTCAAGCTGCCAAACACACGGCTCAATTGACGGGTACTGTAGTTCAGCTCTCGGGCAAGGGCTTCTACGTTCAGCTCCGGATCATCGAGCTGATTTTCTACGTAGGCTTGAGCCTGATCGAGTAGGGCTTGGTCGGTATCCTGAGTAGTCTCCGCTCCCCACTCCTCCTCACGGACGGATTTATTACGCAACAGACTGGCCATTCTTGCTTTGAGTTCGGGCAAGCTGAAGGGTTTGGTGATGTAATCGTCTACACCCAGTTGGAAGCCCCGCAAGATATCCGCTTCCAGACTGCGGGCCGTCAAGAGTATGAAGGGAATGCGGCGGTAGGCTTCCCACTCATTGACGGCAGCGCGAAAGGCGAAGCCATCCATTTCGGGCATCATTACGTCGGAAAGAATGAGGTCAAAGCGTTTTTCCCGCAGCCGTTCTAGCCCCTGGCGACCGTTGCCGGCCAATTCACACTGGTAGTCTGCCCGTAGGCTGCTGAGCAGATAGCTCGACATGTCGGGATTATCCTCTACAATGAGAATAGATTGGCCGAGTTGGGGGGAGTTGGCTAGCATAACAGGATGCTCCGCTTGGCTCGTCCGGGAAGGGGCAATCACGGCCGCTGCCGTAGTTGGATCGGCAAGCTTGCCAGGAGGCAGCTGTAGTTCAAAGCTACTACCTACTCCTACTTGACTACTTACCAGCAGACTTCCACCCATTAGTTCGGCCAGCTGCTTGGATAAGGCAAGTCCAATCCCACTACCGCCTTCTGGATTGGTGGTTTTACTACTTTGATAAAAGCGATCGAAAATCCGCTCTAGATCTTGCAAGGCGATACCGGGGCCACTATCGCTGACCTTCAATTTAAAGTAGTCGTCCGCTTGCTCCGTTCGGAGGCTGACCGTGCCGCCCTTAGGCGTGAATTTTATTGCATTAGCCAGTAAATTATTAACGATGGTGTCCAACTGTTTAGGGGCTGTGTGGAGGCTGTAATTTGCGGACAATTCATCGGCTAGCAGTTGGAGCTCAATACCCCTTATCTCTGCTTGTGACTGGAAGGCTGCCAGTAAGCGTGAGACCCGCGGAAGTACAAAAAAATCCTCTTCCTGTAGTTGTAGTTGACCAGCCTCTAATTGGGCCAAGTCTAGTATTTCGTTAGTTAAATCCAAAAGCTGCTGGGCATTGCGGTGCGCCAGTTGCAGTTTGTTTTCCAGGCCGTGCTGCCGCAGTTCTTTGATGGCTTCTTCTAGTGGACTTGTAATGAGGGTCAATGGCGTGCGCAACTCGTGGCTGACGTTGGTGAAAAACTGGCTTTTAAGCTCGTCCAGCTCCCGCAGACGGATGGCTTCAGCCTGCTCCTGTGCTAGGGCTAGTTCTACTTCTCGTTTTCGTCTTCGCTGGCGGTAAAGAAAATACTGGAATATTCCTGTGAGTATTCCCAGGGAAGCAAGACCGTATACCAACAAGCGATTTCGAGCATTTCTTTCCTGTTCAATTTCTAGTGCTCCGGCAGAGATTTCAGCTTCCTTTTGCGCCAAGTTATAGCGCGCACTTGCGTCGGCTAAAAGCCGGTTGCTGTTTTGGTCCTGGATGGTGTCGCTAAGTCTTAAAGCCCTTTCCAGATTGTGGTAGGCCGCCCGCAGCTCTCCCTGTTGTGCCTGCAATTGACTAAGGCTGTAGTACAATTCCCTACGACTGCCGTTTTGTTCTTTGCCTGCAGGAAAACTGAGTCCACGTTGGAAGTAAAAAAAGGCAGAATCGGGGCGTCCTTTTTGCTGATGTATTTGACCGATTCGATGACAGAGTAAGGTGGAATACACGGGTTCCTGAATTTCCCAGGCAAAATTGTAGGCTACCATGTACATGATCAAGGCGCTGTCTAGGTCGCCGATAGTATTCTGTAAAAAATCGCCGTAGCCGAAGTGGGTGGAAATTAGATTAAAGCCGTTGCTGGCATTTTTGGAGAGTTGAGTCGCCCGTTGAAGTATTCGACTACGCTCTAGCGTATCTTCAGTTACTTTTTCTAGGTTTAGGTATATCCCTGCCAAGGAGATGGTGTCTTTGGCCGCATTAAGGACCTCTTCCGCTCTGAGGAGATAATTTCTAGCCTGATCCATATCGTCACTCTGGGAATATATGAGGCTCAAATAAGTGTAGGCATCTGCCAGCCGGTCTGGATCCTGTAAACGTTCCGCAATACTACGGCTGGAATCAAAGCGGATTAAGGCGCGCTCCAGGTCGCCAATTTGGTTATGGGCAAGCCCTAGTAGGTTATAAATACCTGATCTCCATTCCTCATTGCCTAGCTGCTCTGCGATGGCTAGCGCCTCCTCTCCATGCCTGATAGCCATGCTCATATCCTCCTTAGCAAAATAGGACATGGACTGGTAGTAGTGGGCACTAAACTGTCCTGGAAGATCGGCGGCTTGCTGGTAGTACCTAAGTGTTTTTTGACACAGCTCAATGGCTATATCTGGTTCCAGATAATGCAGACTAAGTGCCAACTCATTTTGTACCCTTGCACGGGTACTATCCGCTAATTCTGTTTCCAGCACAGCTCGCAAACTATCAGATTTACCATACTGTGCGGTGAGGCATAGGCTATAAATCGACAGCATAAACAAAAAAAAGAGGCGCATTTATTGATTTTAAATAGCTGTATATCAGTTGTTTGTGTTTGTTGTCTGATTTGAGCAACCATCCGTCCGATTTGAACAAGAGCCATTAGGTGGACGGGCTCACTTTTGAATTGCTATTCAATGTAGCAATCGCAGCTCATAGTTCAGCTCTTTGGCAGGTCATGTGCTTACCAAACAGCTACTAGCCCACTACATATTGACCGGGCAGCAACCGGGATACTTGACCAATCCAAATTATTCTCTCACCGTAGTGGTGTGACTATACAGCTATGCCCACTCTGGTGGGTCTAGCGAGCTGCGTCGCCTCCTGATCGACGGGTCAGGAGGTGTTTTTTCAACTGGCTCCAGATCGTGCATTACTGTCTTTCTGGGCAACTAAAACTCATAATCATGTTAGCCGCAGCTTTTTTTTCTTATCACTTCCGCAGGTTTATCGCTTGTGGTTTTTTACTGCTAAGCCTACAGCTACTAAGCGCTCAGACCACTTACCACGTCAATGCAAGCAGCGGTAGCGACGCCAATAATGGCCTAAGTTGGGCAACCGCCTTCGCTAGCTTCCAGGCCGCCCTGGACGTAGCTGTGGCTGGAGATCAGATTAACCTCACCGAAGGCTGGTATTTCCCTACTAAGGACCGCAATGGCCTGGTCCCGACTGACCCAAGAGAGGCGACTTTCTATATTGACAAGGAACTGGATATTCAAGGTAGTTATTCAGCGACTAACCCCGGTACGGGTATCCAGGACGTCTTTCTGCATCCTACCATTTTCTCCGGTGATATTGGCGCCTCTCAAGTAGTTACGGATAACGTTTTTACCGTGCTTCATCATCAAGATGCCGGGAACGGTAGCGTCCGCCACGTATTCATCAGAGACGGCTACGCCGATGGCATCGGCCAGATTAGAAGCCGGGGTGGTGGCTGGTACTGCGAGGTGCCCGGTGGAGGAACTGCCGGTACCGTCGTGCAAGAGTGCCGCTTTGAATTCAACTACGCTGAAGACGGAGGAGCAGTCTGTCTGGATGCTAGTAATGGATTCATGGATATTACGATGTACGGCACTCTGCTTGATAACAATCAGGCTGCCAATAACGGAGGAGCGCTTTACTTTGCCGGTGATGGCGGCTTCATGGGGGCCACCTTTTACAATAATCTGTTTACCAGCAATATTTCATTCGGAAAAGGAGGTGCTATCGGTTACGATGACTCCAACTCGGGTTTTCCCGAATTTGCCTATTGCACTTTCGCCCAGAACTCAGCCACCAATGGAGGTGGCACCTTAGGTATACACTTTTGGGATAGTGGCATGGAACTTCCCTTCTTCGTGAATTGCATCTCCTGGGATAACGGAACCACCCTGGCCCAAACTGCAGGGGGATTAGGCGGCATGCGACTGGAAGAATCTTTAATCGAGTCCTTTAGCTGCCCACCGGGAAGCAACTGCTTTAGCAACTCCGTCCTGTTCAACGAAGATCCGCTCTTCCTCGACCCCCTAAATGGAGACTTTCACCTGACGGGTTGTTCTCCAGCCGTAGACGAGGGCATTTTTTACAGTGCTGGGGGCAATTTCGACTTTGACGGCGATATCCGCCCCATTAATGGCCTCTGGGATATGGGCTACGATGAATACAGTGGCCCAAGTTGCTGCCCTGCCGGTTCTGCACTGTTTGTAAATGCAGTCGCTACGGGCGCTAACACCGGTACTAGCTGGGCCGATGCTTTTACCGATTTGCAGGACGCTATTGACTTTGCTCGTTCTGGATTATGTCCTAGTATCACGGAAGTATGGATTGCCGGAGGAGCTTATTATCCCAGCAAAGATGCTTTAGGTAATCCTAATCCGGTTGATCCCCGAGATCGTACCTTTTTTATCGATTTTCCCCTCAGCTTAATTGGAAGTTTCCCTTCAACGGGTAATCCCGGACTTGGTGATATCGATTTCATCAATAATCCAACCGTACTAAGTGGCGATATCGGCCTACTCGGATTGGTGGCGGATAACGTATACACGGTTGTTTATACCCAAAACGTTGGACTACTAGAGACGTATGATTATCTAGTGATTGGCGACGGTTATGCAGATGGTAATCCAACTTCCCCTCGAGGCAGAGGAGGTGGTTGGATCAACGAAGCCACTCCCGGTAATCTTTCTAGCCCTGGCTTTGTCTCAACGCTCTTTCGCGATAATGTAGCCGAAGTAGGTGGTGGCATGTATAACGATGGTCGTAGCGCCATCGCAAGCCCCTACTTTACCAATTGCGAATTCCGAACTAATTTCTCGGCGACTGATGGTGGGGCCATGTACAGTATCGGAGATAATGGCACTACTAGCCCCAACTTCTTCAACACCTTATTCTGGGGCAACATCGCTACTGGAGTAGGAGCCGTACTAGGTTACGACGATGGTACCCAAGGCGCTCCTGAGTTTCAACACTGTACGATGTTCGACAACGTTGCTGGCGGAGGCGGAGGCGTAGTAGGCATTATCTTCTGGGATAGTGGGCAATTCCCACCGCTACTACAGAATTCTATTGCCTGGAATAATGGTTCTACCTTCCAGCAAACGACTAGCAACACCGGTTCGATAGAAATCAATTACAGCCTCATTGAAGAGAATAGCTGTCCAGCTGGAGCCATTTGCACGGGTAATAATCTGTTTGGACAAAACCCCCAATTTGTCGATGGCCCCAACGGAGATTTTCACCTCGATCCCTGTTCCCCAGCGATTGATGTCGGCGTAGATGTAGTCGTCAATACCTTCGATTTTGAAGGGCAATCACGCCCCCTGGGTAATGGCTTCGATTTAGGTATTGATGAGTTTTCTGGCGGTAGCTGCTGCCCTGTTGGTAGCGTGGTTTACGTCAATGTCAACGCCAGCGGCAACAACAATGGTACCACCTGGGCCGATGCCTTTAATGATCTTCAAGATGCTTTGGATTTTGTGATGGGTGGCTCCTGCCCAGGCGTAAATGAAGTTTGGGTCGCTACGGGTACTTACTTCCCCACTACCGACATTAATGATTCCGCTACTCCTGCAGATCCGCGAACCAAAGTCTTCCACTATTCCGGCCCTTCCAAAGTATACGGCGGATTTGCCGGCACAGAAACTATGCTCAGTCAGCGAAATCCTACGGCCAATCTCACTATCTTAAGTGGAGACCTGCTCGGTGGCGATGCTTCAGACAATGCCTATACCGTAATTCAGTTCACCGGAGGGCAGACGGATTATCTCCTCGACGGCTTTACGATCACTGGCGGTAATGCTGATGGATTGAGTACAGATGCAAGTGGCCTGGGAGGGGGGATCTTGATCGGATTAGTTAATGCTAATAACTTTTCTAAGCCAGAGATTCGCAATTGTAACATCAGCCTGAATTCGGCCAATTTTGGCGGAGGGGTCTGCGTGCTTGGAGATGGAAATTTTCAGGTCACGGGCTTTTTTGAAAACTGCTACATAGGTTTCAATACAGCGACCTTTAGCGGTGCCGGAGTATTTAACAATGTAGGTGATGGATCGGCCTCCAGTATTTTTGAAAAATGTGTCTTTGACAACAACATTGCCACCGGCTTTGGTGGAGCCATTCACTTCACCGGCGGTACCGGTAGTGCCAGTGGGAGAGCAGAAAACACCCTTTTTATCTATAATCAGGCCGGTCTGGGTGGCAGTGTGATGTCATACGGAGATCCGGTAGCAGGCGGCTTTTTTTACCAGCATTGTACTATGGCTGATAACAGCACGACCGCAGGGGCTGCCATTCAGATTTTGGATTGGGATGGTTCTCAACTTCCGCTTCAGCTTAGCGAAACGATCATGTGGAATAATGGGGATAACTTCCAGCCATTTGGAGGAGGTATCCAAGCTACCATGTCCAGCAACTTATTGGAGGATGCGGCTTGCCCATCAGGTGTAAACTGTTCGGATGTACTTTATAATCTAGACCCCGAGTTTGTCGACCCTTTGGCGCAGGACTATCACCTGAATACTTGTTCACCAGCTATCGATGCAGTGGTAGGGAGCAGTGTACAAACTGATGATTTCGAGGGTGATCCTCGTCCTACGGGTAGCTCTTCCGATATCGGCTATGATGAATATATCGGAGTAGCTTGTTGCCCGGCTAGCAATGTCGTCTACGTTGACATTTCCGCAACGGGGAATAACAGCGGTAGGGACTGGACCAACGCCTTCACCGATCTCCAATCGGCTATCGACCTGGTAAAGGGCGGGACCTGCGGAAGTCTAAATGAAATCTGGGTAGCAGGAGGAACTTACTTACCCACCAAAGACGCAAGTGGAAACGCCAACCCTACTGACCCCCGGACCAAGACCTTTTTCTTTGATGCAGATGTAGCCATCTACGCTGGTTTTGCCGGAACGGAAACGGGCCGCGAGCAACGTGATTTTTTAAATAATCAGACGACCCTAAGTGGTGATGTTGGCCTGGGGCTAAATTCGATAGATAACGCCTATCACGTAGTCACTACTCAGGATTTAAGCCAGCAATTCGTCATCGATGGTTTCTACATCCAGGATGGTCGCGCTGATGGTGCCGGTCAGCAGGCCAATGGTGGTGGCTGGTACAATCAAACCGCATTGAATAATAGCTCTGATCCGGTAATTGAAAATTGTGTCTTTACCCAGAATTATGCGCTTGGAGACGGTGGAGCCCTTTACAATAATGGTGTAGGCGCGACGGTACAACCAAGCATCTTGAGTACCGTCTTTTTCCTCAATGTTGCCGACGGGGATGGTGGCGCTATCTTCAATGAGCGAGCTAGTGCATTTATGGTGGGTTGCGCTTTTGTCACTAATTCTGCCGGAAACGACGGGGGTGCTGTCCTTAACAACGGCTTTCTGGAGGATAGCAGCCCAGTGATTATCAACTCCACCTTTATTGACAATACGGCGGTTGCGGAAGGTGGCGCCTTATACAATAATGCCAATGGTACGGGAGGAAGCTCTAGTCCGGTAATGACTAATTGTCTCTTCACCGATAATCGGGCCGGTACCTGGGGCGGTGCTATTTATTACGACAGCTTTGATGCAATGGCGAATGGTACAGCACAAAACACCACCTTTGTAGGGAATCAAGCCGTGACTAGCGGTGATGCCATCTACATTCAAGCGCCAGCAGGAACTGCTTCTCCCCACTTAAGGAACAACATCTACTGGAACAACGGGCCCAATAATCAGAGTATTCGGACCAACAGTGGTACCCCTATTGTAGAATACAGCCTCCTGCCGGAAATGAGCTGCCCCATGGGGCTGACTTGTGGTAGTGGCATGATTTACAACCAAAACCCGCAGTTTGTAGACCCCGTCGATTACAATCTCCAGATGAGTTACCCGGCCATCGATGCGGGTACTTCGGGTAATAGTACCAGTTTAGACCTGGCAGGTAATCAGCGCGTTCAGGGCAATGCTATCGACTTGGGGCCGCTGGAGTCACCCTTTACGGCCCTTCCGGTTGAGTGGTTGTATTTTCGGGCGCAGCCCAGGGATAAGAAGGTGCTCTTAAGTTGGGCGACTGCAACGGAAGTTTCCAGCGATTACTTCCAGGTAGAGCGCTCTGCTGATGGTCGTGAGTTTGCAGCACTCGATCGGGTCACCGCGGCCGGGTTTAGTGAAGAGCTACAAACCTATGAATGGCGGGATGAATCACCACTTTCTGGTAGCAATTTTTACCGCCTGCGGCAAGTAGATCTGGATAGTACCTTTAGCTTTTCCGAGCTACAGTATGTATGGTTGGAGGGTACTTCCGCAGGTCCTACGGTCTTCCCTAATCCAGCCGATGAGCGACTGATTGTCCGCTCCGCTAGTGAAGTCATCCAGATCAGCGATAGTTTTGGGCGCTTGGTCCTGAGGATATCTGCTGATCCAGGTGGAACTACGGTGGTGGATATTGCAGCCCTACCTAGCGGTATGTACTGGCTGAGCCTGGACCAAAACCAGGAGCGTATTCGAATAGTGAAGAATTAGTTTTGGTATCTAGGTATTGGGAGTGGCGTCTGCGGTCAGCTGCCGCTCCCTCTACCTACATTTCGATGACCAGCTTGCCACACTGCTCCCCCTTTTCCAGGTCAGCTAAGGCCGTAGGGCTAGCTGTAAAAGGATAGACCTGATGTACGGGCGGAATCAATTTGTGGTCGGCTACGAATTGGAGCATTGCTTTAAAATCTTCTAGTGACCCCATGGTGCTTCCAAGTACGGCAATTTGCCGTAGGAAGAATTTACTCAGATTAAAGCTAGTCATGCGATTGGCAGTTGCGCCATAGTAAACAACCCGGCCGCCGACATTTAGAAACTTCAGGTAGTTGTCGAGTTTTTCGGCCGGGGAGCTGTCCATGACCAGGTCGATACCTCCACTTAGTGTTTTAAGTTGCTCGTACCAGTCCTCCTCGCGATAGTTGACGCCGGCTTTCGCTCCTTTTTGCAGGGCATCTTCAAGCTTGTCCGCCTTGCTGCTACTCACGTATACTTCTGCTCCGCTGGCTAGAGCGAGGATTAAACCCAGTTGCGCTACGCCACCCCCAATCCCGGTGATTAGTATTTTTTCGCCAGACTGCAAGCTAGCTCGGCTCATCAATGCCCGCCAGGCGGTGAGTCCTGCTAGTGGTAGAGCGGCAGCCTCGGTCCAACTCAGATGCTCTGGTTTGGGAAACAGATGGTCGACTTCTATTTTGAGGGATTCTGCCAGCGTTCCGTCTACCGGCATACCGAGTACTTTAAAGCTCTTGTCCGGCCAAGGGGCTCCTTGGGGCCAGCCGTGGGCGGGGTAGATGACCACTTCTTTACCCAGCCAGTAATCTTCCACTCCGGGCCCGGTTTTTACTACCTCGCCGGCCCCGTCAGCCCCTAAAATACTAGGGAGTTGTATACCTGGGTAGAGTCCTTTTTGAATCCAGATGTCACGGTGGTTGAGAGCAGCAGCCCTGATTTTCACCAGTACCTCTCCCGGACCAGGCTGGGGCGTGGGAACGGATTCGATGGAGAGTTTTTTGTCGGTATCCAGTACTAGAGCTTGCATCTTCTTCGCTTTGGTAGGGGCAGTAATTCAGTCGTAATATTAACATCTTTTTCCTGCTCCTATTTCTGAGTAGAATAAAACAATAACTCACCCAATGGAGTATTCAATAGTATGGCCTCCAATAAAAAGCAATCAGCGAAAAAAGTGAAGCACTCCCCTCCGGAACCAGACTACTATTTTGAGAATGGTCTGATGGTCATGACCGCTGCTTTTCACCGCAAGCGGGGCTATTGCTGCGGCAGTAAATGCCGGCATTGTCCTTATGATCATCAAAATGTGCCGGCCGGGAGATAATCGAATTTCTGATTAGGTAGAGATAGCTGTAAAACCCGCTAAAAAATCAGGGTCAAAATCCAAGCCTAAGCCAGGGCCAGTCGGTACTTTAATCGTACCATTTTGGAGTTGTAGGTCACTAGTGGCGCAATGGTAATCAATATCGTCCTGAAAGCCTTTGAACTCATGAAAAGGGCCGGCATTGGGCAGTGCTGAGCAGAAATGCATCATGTAGAACCACCCTAGGCCCGAACCCGAAATATGTGGAACACACTCTAGTCCCATTACTGCTGCCATCCGCGCTACCCGCAAGGAGCGTACCATCCCTCCGAAGTAAAAAATGTCCGGCTGAACAATTTGCAAAGCCTCATTAGCCAGTAGCCAGCGAAAGTTGCGCAGACTGGGCTCTTGTTCTCCTCCAGCGATGGGAATATCTAGTGCAGCTGCTACTTGGCGGGTACCCTCGTAATCGTCAAAAGCTACGGGCTCCTCATAAAAGTCGTAGTTATGGGCTTCCATCAGGCGACCGATTCGGATAGCCTCCTCTACTTCATAACTACCATTGGCGTCAGCATAGATAGTCATTTCCTCTCCGAACGCCGCTCGGACCATGGGGATTAGGGCCTCCGAGCGGCCAGAAGGATGCTCTCCTTGAGACATTCGACCACCTAATTTAAATTTCACCGCACGAGCCCCAGTACTTTCTGCAGTAGCAACAATTTGTGCCAGTGATGCCTCTGCACTTTGTCCTCGATAGTTATTAGCCTGGTAAACGGCAATTGTCGGATGGTGGATTGCTCTGGCCAGTAATTTTCCGATTGGCTCGCCGGCAATCTGCCCCAGTAGATCTAGAATTGCAAATTCTACCGTTGCTACGGGTACCCAGAGGGCCAAACTCTGCAGTTTATAATTACTCCGGTATACGTAAACCTCTTCGAGAAGCTGCTCTAAATCCCGTGCATCCTTGCCGATAAAAAACGGATTGACCCGTTGAGTAGCAATAGGGTAGAGGTACCGCATTTGGTAGTTGTTGCTGATGGAATAACCCACCGCCCCCGTCGAAGCGCGTACCCGACAGAGGTAGTTTTGCCCCTGTTGCAATAGCTCACAGGATTCGATCAGAATTGGCTCCGGGAAAAGCTCCCGTCGTAATACCGGACGATTCAAAGCCTCATCCAACAGCGCATAGCGTTCTGCCAAAAGCGCTTGAGTTTTCGAGGCTTCAGCAGTGGTGTCCTTTCCACAGGAAAGAGCTGCTGTAGCCAGGAAACCAGTTTGCAGAAACTCACGACGAGAGGTAGACATGCGACTATTATTTAGCCGCTAAAGGTAAAACTTCGACATTAGATCTGGTTGATATCCCTGCCTACCAACAGCAGGCAGGGATATCAACTAAAATAATTCTAAAGCTCGTTCTAAAACCAGATCCTGACCAGCATCGATATCTTCAGGCCCAGCTATTACCAGTTCATCTGGAATTAATCCAATGCCTTCATAGCTGACGCCCAGGCCGTCAAAAACTTCGGCAACGGGCATGCCGTAGAACCAACGATTCGGTAGTTCTCGATCATAGGTGTCGGAGAATGCAGCGGCAGTAGTATCTCCTACCTGAGTAAATTGAGGAAGTGTCTTTAAGGCCAGACCAAAAGTTTCTGCTCCACTGACGGAGTAGCGATTAGTTAGCCACATAACCGCTTGGCTGTAGGTCGTCTCGGCGGGGTCGATGCGCCATTCCCGAAATTCCTCGAAGTCATCCGGTCCAGGTCCAATTTTATACCGACTGAG
This sequence comes from Bacteroidota bacterium, assembly GCA_039030655.1. Taxonomy (GTDB): domain Bacteria; phylum Bacteroidota; class Bacteroidia; order Chitinophagales; family Saprospiraceae; genus Neolewinella. The sequence continues at coordinate 33,830 of JBCCDS010000056.1, forward strand.
CATGTATAGATTAGGACTTTCGGTAAAGAAGCCGGCGATTAAGCGACCAGCTTCATCTTCCCCACCATTATTATTGCGTAAGTCAAGTACCAGACCATCAGTAGTGGCTAACTCATTCATGATCTGATTAAAAGCTGCTCGTTGACTAGCCAGGTCTTCGTTCATCTCCTGCATGAAAATGTACCCTAAGTTGTTTGGTAAGCGGCCGTAAAGAATACCTAAATTGGGGAAGGTGCCGATTACTTCAGTGAGATAATCGGTGACGACTAAGTCAAGATCAAAGTTGTAGAATTGAGCTTCGGCTAACTGTCCTGCAACCCCTGAGTTAACGGAAGGGAGGGGATCAGTTGGATCAAGAAATACGTGTGCGTCGTTAAGCAAGCGGACCATTTCGCCCAACACTCGGTATAGGTCTGCTTCAGTAGACTGTTCATTGAGTTGAGGACGGTAGGTCGCGTATACAGCATCCCAATCGATATTTTTCACTCGAAAATTACCGTAATGATCACGGTAATCCTGCCAAAAGATTTCGAAGTTGTTAATGACAGTATTGTCCTCTTCGGGGCCTAAAAGCACTCGGTCACAGCCGTAAAAACAAAGCAGGAGGAGGCTACAGATTACAAATTTCATTTTCGTTGATTTTATGGAGTTGGATTATAAGCGAAGGCCCAGACGTAGGCCAAGTTGTTGTTGATAGGCACTGATGGGTTGTGGATCGGAGAATCGGAACCAGCTAAAACTGTAAGTAGGAATTAATAGCCAGCGTTGACCAAGTGAAATTTGATAACTGACCTCCAGGTCGAAGCGCTGATACTTGTCCCAGCTGACAATCTGAGTTCCTCGGTCGAGGAAAGAAGCAAATCCGGGTGATTGGCCAGGGTTTCGTGGAATGAAATGGAAGGGTTGCCGAGCTACAATACCGAGAAGAGGTAAGCTGACCTGAGCTTTTAGTCTATTCCCATTATTCAGCTGTCTTTCGAGCTGATAATCCAGAGCAAGTCTGCCCTGAGCAGTTACCCAAGGGCCTTCAGCTATCGCTTCAAAATCACTGATTAAATTGAGTTGTAAGGAGCCACCTAGATAGTGCTGCCATTGTTGCGACTGCTTCCAGGAACGCAGGTAGCTAAATCCGAATCCAGCCGAATAGGTATTGTTGCCTTCTACTTCGGTTGTTCTCAATTCGTCATTGCGCCGTTCCATATTACCAAGGCTAAGTTGTGCCCAAACTCGCCACTGCCGTTGCTGACTTTGGTTGATATAGCCCAGCGAGAAGTGAGGCATGGAGTAGGTATAGACTAAAGGGGAGGCATGGCGATCTAGTAAGCGGCCATGTTCTAAACCTAGTTGGAACTCAAGCGCTTTGATTGGAAGGGCTTCCTGAGCCAGGGCCGATGATAAGGCCGTTAGAGTCAACAGCCCAAAAATGATGGTTTTCATAAGGTGGAGTTATTGTTCTCCACCATGACGCTGGTCAGGCAAAACTACGCCTATGGCTTTTGCGATTTAAGGCATGAAACGGACAGAGAAAGACACGAAACGGAAATGGACTAAGCGCCAGTAGTCACCCAGCGTTTAAAGGCAGCCGCTTTGTTCTTGTTGACGATAGCATTAGCCGGGAACTCTGGCTGAAGTATAACTTCTAAATGGCGAGTTCGTAGTGTTTGAAAAGAGAGAACTGACCGCCGCTGTACGAGTAGCTGCCGGTTGAGCCGAAAAAAGGCCTGATTGGCTAGACGGTTTTCTAATTGATTGATGGAGCAATCCAACATATAGCGCTCCCCCTCTTTGGTCAGCAGATAGTTAATCTCGTTTTTGCGGTAGGCATAAGCTATATCAGTAGACGGCACTAAGTGAGTTTGCCTCCCTTTGCGTACTTGGATAGCGGAACTCTGTTTGGCTGCTGCTGCTAGCGTCGAATTAGGTTTAATAGCGATAGCAGGTGCAATTTGCCACGACCACAGATAATAATAGAGCATGTTGATCAAAAACAGGAAGATCAGGGCTAAAGGGTAGTCCGTTAGCCAAACTGTTTTGGGATAGTATTTCCAATCAGGGATAAAGTAAACCCTCATCTCCAGATCGATTACAAAAAGCAAGCTGATGATTGCGCCGCTAACTAGTAATTGGAGTGCCCATCGACGACTCTTGTGAGCTGTAGGCCACGGTTGCCGTAAATCAAAAGCGAGTACTGTTGCCCGGATGACCCACCAACATAAGCCGACAAAGAGCCAATTGTACAGGAGCTTCTTGGGGACAATCGGATCGTGGAGCAACTCCTGGATACTATGATCGGTACCAATAAGGGTACAGGCTAGGGTGACGATGATCGTGCCGCCTAGGAAATAGGGGAAGTCTCGATATAGCTTAGGTGGCTTCATCTCACAATTTGGAAAAGCCCCGGACGAAAAGGAAATTGCTTTTCGCCCGGGAGCCTTCACTAGTCTTGCAGGCCTTGCGCCGTACGATCTTCCGGCGCAGGAGCTGGCGTAGCCATCTTTTGCTGGGTTTCCAGCAATTGTAGGACTTCACTAACCACGCGCTCCACTTGGGGATCACGTCCTTGCATCATGATGTTGGGGTCATCCCATACTTCAATGTCTGGTGCAACACCTTCTCCTTCCCAGAACCAGTGGCCGTCGTTGTCGTACAAACGAGCACCGGGAACGGTAATACCTCCGCCATCAATCAGTTGGTGGCCAGTAGCTGGCCCGACCAGGATACCCAGGGTGCGTTCCCCAACAATGGGGCCAGCTTCTAGCTCCTGGAAGGCCCAGGGGAGGCCATCTCCACCTGATCCGGCCCAGCCATTGATAAGCATACCCATCGGACCTGTATTGGCTTTGATGGGCCAGGTGTGGTCGCGACCGTGCCGCCAGTGTAGATTGTAAACTACTGGGCGTTGTAGCAATTCTAGGAAGCGATCTGCCAATTGACCGCCGCCGTTAAAGCGTTCATCAATGATGAAGCCTTCTTTATCCAGCTGGCCATAGTACATCCGGACCAGTTCCAACTGACCCTGTCCGGCAGTATTTGACATATAAATGTAGCCAAGTTTTCCATCGGAAAGCTCGTCTACCATCTCTCGCATACTTTCGATCCATTCCAGGTGGCGAAGTCGGTTTTCGCCCCCTGGGCTAAGGCATTCCACCAGCACTTCTTTTGCATCGGCGGCAGCGCCAGTACTACTAATATGTAGCGCGACGGTTTGCCCAGCAAGGCCAGAAAAAGCGGCATAAGGATCGAGAGATGGATCTAACGTCTGGCCATTGACCGAGAGGATGAAGTCTCCCTCATTTACATCCAGCCCTGGAGCGTCGAGTGGGGAGCGCACTTCGGTATCCCAGGCAGCAGGCTGTACGATGCGCCCAATTTTAAATTGGTCTTCCTCCTTTGCCCAATCAATGCCCAGGTAGCCAGTAGGGCGAACCGAGGCGGGGCGTTCGGCATCGCCACCAAAGGTGTAGGTGTGGCCCGCACTTAGCTCTGCTGCCAGGTTAGACTGTAGGTAGCTAAGGTCCCAACGGGTGCGAACGTAAGGTAGCATATCACCGTAGCGGCTACGCATTTCATCCCAGTCCAGGCCGTGCATAGCTGGATCGTAGAAGAAGTCGCGGTGCCGGCGCCAGGTGTCATGGAAAATTTGCTCCCATTCTTCGCGGGGCACGAGGTTCATCGTTAGACCATCTAGGGGAATCGGCTCATCAATTTTTTGACCAGGGGCTGCCTGAATGATGCCGAAACGTGGTCCTTGACCTACCAAAATACTTTTCCCATCGGCAGTTAAACTGGCCCAACTGACGCGTTCCATAATGGGTTTTTCTTCCCGCTCTTCCAAGTTGTAGAGCATCAGAGAAGCACTATTGTCACTAGAGCCACTATTGGGGTAGCGCATGTAGGCAAACTTGCCCTCGAAGGGCATGATGCCCCCTACATTGCCAGCTTGAATAGGCAATAGCACCAGACGCGCCTCAAATTGGTCGAAGTTGATCGCCATACTGTCGTCGTCTTCTTCCTCTTCTTCGGCGTCTTCGTCACTATCGTCCTCCTCTTCTTCTTCTTCTTCTTCTTCTTCTTCTTCCTTCTCCTCTTCTTCTTCTTCTTCGATCTCTACGGCATCATTGCGCGGAGCCAACAAAGAGGGAGCATCTTTAGTCAAACTGATGGCTGCAATATGAGTAGAATTGGGGTACACCCAGGTTCCATCGCCCATGTCTGAGTAAATGGGCTGCAGGTTGCGATTGGTCATAAAGAAGATGTACTGCCCATCAGCACTGAATACAGGATCAAAATCATGGTAGAAACTACTCGTAGCCTGAGTTAACTCTTGATTACGGGTGTCATAGAAATAGATCGAATTGTGCGCGTTTGCTTGGCCCATTGCAAAAGTGAGCCATTGCGAATTGGGGGACCATTCCAGGGAGAAACCCGAGAAGCCCGGGTGACCGACGTGCCACTCACTACGGGCTATTTCATTGATGCTGCCTGATTCGACCTCAAGGGTGAAGATGCGGTTGGTTTGATCAATGAAGGCGATCATCTCGCTATTGGGCGACCAGTGCAGCGTGTAGCCATAGCCTCCATTGCGGTTAGTTACTTTGCGGGCGGGTTCGCTGCCGTCACTTTTCTGAAGGTAGATTTCGTTTTCGCCGCTGCTATCGCTCCAGAAAGCTACCCACTTACCATCCGGAGACCAGGCCGGGGCACGGTCGAAGGCACCACTAGACTGGGTCATGTTATGGCTGAATCCTTCACTAACGGGTACATTGAATAGCTCACCTCGGGCTTCAAAGATGACCCTTTTGCCGCCGGGCGCAGCCGTAGCATTATTGATGCGGCCACGAACATTGACGCTGCGCGGCATTTCTACTGAACGGTCATTGATCACATTGATGTTGACCGGGCGGTAGTCATCTCCACCCAGCGGCATTAGGTAGATCTGGCCACCCATTTCAAAGACGATATCCTCCGGGCCGGCAGCCATAGAAGAAATATCGTAGTCGGTGAAATTGGTGATCTGCCTAGTGGTATTACGACGGGTGTCGTGAGCGTAGAGGTTGAGGCGAAATTCCTCGCCTTGATCTGAAGTGAAGTAGACCTGGTTGTTGGTAGAAAAGGCCGGTTTGCCATCGTTCGCGTGGTTGTCAGTGACGTTTTCTACTCGCCCGCTGCGGGTGTCATAGATCAGAATGTCGGAAGCCAAACCACCCCGGTAGCGCTTGAAGGGGTAATTTTCAGTAATTTTTGTGACGTAAGCCAAGTAACGGCCATCGGGAGAGTAGGTGGCCAACTCACCGTAGGGTAAGGGTAGGCGCTCGGGCATTCCGCCGTCTTTGTGCACCTTGAATAATTGGCGGCTGGAGCGCGGCCCCATTTCCCGGCGAGAGGCGAAAAGAATGTGCTCGCCGTCAGGATGCCAGTCCAGGGTGCGGTCAGCCGAAGATTGGTAAGTGACTCGCGTGGGTAAGCCACCCGTCACGGGCAGCACGTAAACGTCCAGATTGCCGTTGTAGGAAGCCGTGTAAGCGATGTGGCTACCATCCGGAGAAAAGCGGGGGTAAGATTCTTCCCCGAGAGAGTTGGTCAATTGCATGGCGGTGCCGCCATCTTTGGGTACTAACCAGACATCACCTCCGTAGACGAAAGCAATTTGAGTTTGGGAAACATCTAGGTAGCGGAGTAATCTGGCGTCCATTTGGGCGGCCAGACTAAGGCTAACAAAACATAGGAATAGGAATATGGGTATTCGCTTCATATAGGTTTTCATTTAGTTACTGGTCTTGAAACTAAGCAAACTCCTGAAAACCAAGCG
>JBCCDS010000057.1:0-38864 GCA_039030655.1 Bacteroidota bacterium
GCCACGTGGGCCAGCACCTGCAAAAGGTGATTCTGAATCATATCCCGCAGGGCACCACTATCATCATAATAGCCACCGCGATCACCAACACCCACCGTTTCTGCCGCCGTAATCTGGACAGAATGGATATAGTTACGATTCCAGAGAGGCTCGAAGAAGCCGTTGGCAAAACGAGTCACCAATAGGTTTTGTACCGTCTCTTTACCCAGATAATGATCGATACGATAGATATCATCTTCATCAAAGTACTGCTGGATAGTGCTGTTCAGCTCTTTGGCCGTTGCTTCATCGTAGCCAAAAGGCTTTTCGATGACCAGGCGGCTCCAGCCCTCTTCGCGCCGACTCAGCCCAGCCTTATGCAGAGCAGCCGGTACTGAGCTGTAGAGTTTAGGCGGCGTAGACAGGTAGAAAATGTAGTTAGCCTCCGTTCCAAAGCGTTCATCTAACTCGCAAAGTCTCACTTCCAGATGGGCAATGTCTGCCTCGCCGGTATAATCAGCAATATCCAGATAGAAAAGCTGGTCAGCATAAGCCTGCAACTTTTGATCATCGGCATCCTTACGATCCAGATGCTCACTCTTGAAAACAACTTTTTGACGAAAATCATCATCCGTCATATCCGTTCGCCCCACTCCTAACAAGGCAAAGTTTTCCGGTAGATAACCTCCTTTGTAGAGTTCAAAAACAGCAGGTACCAGCTTGCGATAGGCCAGGTCACCGGAGGCACCAAAAATCACGAGGATGTGGGGGGCGATCATAGATATTAATTTTCAATCGCAAGGCGATCTATCAACTAAGGTAATGAGTTGAGTAAAGGTTTGTACGCTCGGTCGAATTAATAGATTAATTTTACCGCAAATTCTTATTGTTCATGCGCAAGATTGGCATCTGTACTGACCACGGTGGCTACGAACTCAAGCAGCAAATTCAGCAATTTCTAGACGAGCAGGGCTACGAGGTCGTAGACTTCGGTGCCTACGATTTAGACCCCAAAGATGACTTCCCGGACTTTGTCATTCCGCTGGCTCGTGCCGTTGGTAGTGGCGAGGTAGAACGCGGAATAGCCGTCTGCGGCAGTGGAGTCGGTGCCTGCATTGCCGGAAACAAAATCAAGAATGTGCGTGCCTGCATGGTAATGGACACTTACTCGGCGGCCCAGGGGGTCGAGCACGATGATATGAATATGATCTGCCTCGGTGGCCGAATCATCGGCATTGCGCTGGCTCAGGAACTGGTCAAGGCCTTTCTCGGCGCAAACTATGCCGCTGAGGAGCGGCAGCTGCGGCGAATGGGTAAAATCGCAGCTCTTGAAGCCTAACAAGTGCTTCTATTGACCTTCCAGTGAATCTTACTGTATGTTTTTTGAATTAGAGCACACGCTCAAAAATGGCAGCGCCCGAGCAGGGACCATCACTACCGATCACGGCCAAATCCAGACCCCCATTTTCATGCCCGTCGGTACGGCCGGCACGGTCAAATGTGTGCACCAACACGAGCTACTTGATCCCATCAAGGCCCAAATCATCCTCGGTAATACTTACCACCTCTACCTTCGCCCAGGAATTAGCATCCTGGAAGAGGCCGGTGGATTACATCGCTTCAACGGCTGGTCGGGGCCCATCCTGACTGATAGTGGCGGTTACCAAGTGTATAGCCTGGCCGCTAATCGTAAAATTGAAGAAGAAGGCGTCACCTTTCGTTCCCACATAGACGGTAGTGAGCATCTATTCAGCCCTGAGCGCAGCCTGGAAATCCAGCATTATATCGGCGGAGACATCATAATGGCCTTCGACGAATGTCCGCCCTATCCTTCTACTCGTGAGTACACCGAAAAGTCTATGCATTTGACGCATCGGTGGTTGGACCGCTGCGTAGAATACCAGCGGAAGTCCGCTCCTAAGTATGGCTACCAGCAACACCTCTTCCCAATTGTACAAGGGGGGAGTTTCGACGACCTGCGTCGACAGTCTTGCGAGTATATCGCTCAACAAGACCAGCCCGGAAATGCGATTGGCGGTCTTTCGGTAGGTGAACCCATCGAAGATATGTACCGGATTACCCAGCTCTGCTGCGAAATCCTGCCACAGGAAAAACCGCGTTATTTAATGGGCGTTGGCACGCCGGCCAATTTACTGGAGTGCATTGAGCGCGGGGTAGATATGTTTGACTGCGTGCTCCCTACTCGCAATGCTCGCCACGGGCTGATTTACACCGCCGAAGGCATTATTAACCTGCGTAATCAAAAGTGGGCAAATGACCATTCGCCCGTAGATATAAACAGTACCTCTCCCTACAGTCGCAACCATAGCAAGGCCTATCTCCGTCACCTCGTCCACAGCAAGGAGGCCCTAGGGGGCATGATCTGTAGCGTACATAATCTCTCCTTCTTCCTCTGGTTGGTGGGGCAGGCGCGCGAGCACATTCTGCAGGATACTTTCGCGGCTTGGAAAGCAGAAATGCTGCCGAAGGTCAGTAAACGACTATAGATTAGTTTTTTTTGCCGCGGATCTTTTTGATTTTGGATGCACGGAGCAGATTGTCATTTGAGATTTAGCGGCTTCTATCTTCCGGGCTAATCGCGGATAGCCCTGATCTTTTTGATTAGCATTCGCCCAAGGGCTCATTTTGATTTTGATTGCTGCCAAAAACAAGCTTTCCCACTTATCCAGTTGGCGCAGCCAACATCCGTTTTTGATCCTGAACATCCGCGCAATCCGCGCCAAAAAAAACGGTGTGTCGGCTAGAGTTCTGCGACTAGGTAGCTAGCCTCTTTAATGGCGCGCTTGGCGTCTAGCTCAACGGCATTGAGGGCACCACCGATTAGGTGAACGTTCATGCCCGCGGCCTCCAGTCCGGATTGTAACTCAAAGAAGGGTTCCTGGCCGGCACAAATCACGACATTATCCACCTCGAGTAAGCGCGCTTCTTCCGCTACCGAGATGTGCAGTCCTGCATCATCTACTTTATGGTATTCAACCTGCGCTAGCATCTTGACTTGCTTCATGGCCAGGCTCGAACGGTGGATCCAGCCCGTGGTTTTTCCCAGGTTTTTACCGTGTTTACCCTTAGAGCGCTTCAGGAGAAAAATTTCTCGGGGCGAAGGCAATGGCCGTGGACTTTCGGCCAGAGCGCCCGACCTGCGGTAGTCCATATCCACCCCCCATTCCTGCATATAATCTTCCACTTTCAGGCTCACGGAAGGATGCTTTTTATCATGGGCCAGGTACTCGGCCATATCGAAGCCGATACCGCCAGCGCCGACAATTGCGACCCGATCGCCCACCGGTTTATTGCGGTAGAGGACGTCGGCATAGTCCAGTACTTTTGGATGATCGATGCCGGTAAAACTGACCTTCCTGGGGGTTACGCCCGTGGCCAGAATCACCTCATCATAACCACCAGCCTGAAGGCTTTCCACCGTTGCTTTAGTGTTGAGATGCAGTTGGACGCCGTGCTTATCGATCATGCTTTGATAATAGCGGATGGTCTGCGCATACTCCTCCTTACCCGGTATGATTTTGGCCATGTTGAACTGTCCGCCAATTTCAGCGGCAGCTTCAAAGAGATCTACTTGGTGCCCGCGTTCAGCGGCAATAGTTGCAGCGGCCAATCCGGCGGGTCCGGCACCTACTACGGCTATCTTTTTTTGTACTTCCGCAGGTCGATACGTCAGCTCAGTTTCGTGGCAGGCTCGTGGATTGACAATACAGGAGCAAACCTGCAAAGTAAAGGTATGATCGAGACAGGCCTGATTACAGGCGATGCAGGTATTGATTTCCTGCGGGCGGTTTTCGATAGCCTTGACCACAAATTCCGAATCAGCCAGAAAGGGACGCGCCATAGAGACCATATCGGCACAGCCTTCAGCCAGGATGTTTTCTGCCACATCGGGCATATTGATTCGATTGGTAGCCACGAGTGGAATATTGACTTCACCCATCATCCGTTTGGTTACCCAGGCGAAACCACCTTTTGGCACGACAGTGCCGATGGTTGGTACCCGTGCTTCATGCCAGCCGATGCCGGTATTGATGATGGTCACCCCGGCTTTTTCCACTTCCTTGGCCAGGTGGACGACCTCTTCCCAGCTACTGCCACCTTCCACTAGGTCGAGCATGGACAAGCGGTAGATCAGGATAAATTTGTCACCTACTGCTGCCCGGGTGCGCCGGATAATTTCCAGGGGAAACTGAATGCGTGCTTCGTAGTCGCCGCCCCATTGGTCGGTGCGACGGTTGATCTTCGAGACGATGAATTGATTGATCAGATACCCTTCAGAGCCCATAATCTCGACCCCGTCATAATTAGCCTGCTGGGCCAGGCGAGCGCAGTTGACGTAATCTTCGATGGTCTGCTCTACCTCTTCGGTAGTCAAACCCCGGGAAGGGAAGGGCGAAATCGGTGCCTTGGTATCGCTAGCCGATACGTTATGCTCACTGTATCCATAGCGACCTACGTGAAGAATCTGCATACAGATTTTCCCACCTTCGGCGTGTACGGCATCCGTCACGAAGCGGTGCTTGGGTACCTCTTCTTCTTTATCCAATGGGTGGCCAATAGGTAGGGCTAGTCCTGCTTTATTGGGCGCAATTCCCCCGGTCACGATCAAACCAACCTGAGCTTTAGCCCGTTCGGCGTAGAAAGCAGCCAGGCGCTTATGACCATCGGGGATATCCTCCAACATGGTATGCATGGACCCCATCAAGACGCGATTCTTGAGGGTAGTAAAACCGAGATCGAGCGGTTCAAGCAGATGCGGGTAGGTCGGGTGAGCCATGGTTGTTTTGGATTACTGGCTCAAGATAGTTGATGTTGGCGAAAATTCGCTAAATAAAAGGGTTTGATATGGGGGTGATTGGATGGTTGTGATCGGGGGAAATCCGGAGGTAGAGTAAGCTGCTGCTGGCTGCGTATGCGCAGGTAGGTACTAGGTATTTTGAAATTTTTGGTAATAATAGCTGGCGGCTACCAAATCTTCCAAGGCATGCCCCACGGATTTGAAGAGGGTGATTTCTCCCTCAGTAAGCCGCCCTGATTTTTGCCCACTGGTCAGTTCAAACAGGTCTGCCTGGATATCTGCTGGCCTTAAAAGGCCTTGCTTTAAGGGAATGACGATATCGCCACTTTCCTTAAGCCCGCCTTCGTAGGTGTCGAGGAAAATCCGGCTTTTTTCAATACAGGCATCGTCCGATTCCCGGCTATCGGGTAAATAGGACCCGACGAGATCCAGGTGTTGCCCTGCTCGTAAATACTCGCCTAAGACGAGGGGTGTAGTTGACAGGGTCGCGCAGGAAATGATGTCGGCCTGACCGAGGTGTTTTGCCAATTCCGCGACTGGCGTACAACTAAAGGGGGCTCGGGAGAATTGCTGACAAAGCTGTTTTGCCTTTTCAGGGCTGCGGCCCCATACCAAGACCTCCTCTATTGGGCGTACTGTGGCATGAGCACGGATCAACTCAGGGGCCAATGCGCCGGTGCCAATCATTAAGAGCGAGCGCGCTTCTGGTCGCGCCAGGTAGGAAGCCGCCAAAGCCGAAGCTGCCGCGGTTCTTTTTACGGTCAGGCTTTTGGCTTCTATCAGCGCTTGCAAGCGGCCCGTTGTCGCCTCAAAATAAAGGTAAGCTCCCTGTACGGCCGGCAATTCATGGCGACCATTTTCGGGGCTGACGGTGATAATCTTCACTCCCAGTTCTTTTCCAGCCTGCCAGGAAGGCATTAATAGAAGGGTCGAATCAATGCCAGCAGCAGGGTTGGCAAATTGGTGATGGTGGCGCAGTGGTGTCTCGATCTTTTGCTGGGCGAAGGCTGTTCTTAAGCGTTCGATTAATGCTGCATAATCCGTGTGGGTAGTGATGAATGCTTCATCAATTTGTGCCAGTTCAGCCATAGCAGAAAAGTAGTTAAAATGCGCTATTTACAAGCAGGCCGGACCGACACTTCTAATCAATCAACTTTTACAAAGGGCAGTAGTTGATGCTGATTTCCGAGGCTGATGCGACAGAAATAGCTGCCCGCAGGAAGGTTGGTACGCTGTGGGTTGATAGCTAGATCATGGGAGCCGGCAGCGAGCTCGTTCGAATAAATTAAACCATTCGAACGCCCCACACTATCCACGATTTCAACGCGCAAAAGACCTGCCTCCGGCAGGCGAAAACTCAGTTGGAACTGATCCTTTACGGGGTTGGGACTGAGCAGTGCCTGAAAAAGGTCCGTCGATTCTTCAATACTGTTGGGCTCCGTACGGAAAAGCCAGAGATACACCTCCGCAAACTCACGCGCCCAGTACCATTCGCTGTGCTCTCCATCAGTATGCTCCTGGCTGAAGACTTCTTCCTGATTAAAACCCGCTTGGAAGAGCTCATCCTGCATCTCGAACATCTGCTCAATATAAACCTCTCCTTCCAGGGTACCCGCGAGTTGGTAAAAGCGCATGGGGTGCTCTTTAGCCGTATCGGTCACGTGTTGAAAGGTCTGCGGATTATTGATCCAATAAGCAGGTGAAAAAGCACCTACTTTACTGAATATCTCCTGATGTTCGATTCCCGCATAAGTACTGATTAAGCCGCCTAAGGAAGAGCCCATAATGGCCGTACTATTTCGGTCACTGAGGGTGCGATAATTATCATCGATATAAGGTTTAAGCTCATTGACGATGAAGTTGATGTAAGCTGCTCCTTGCCCACCTCCGTAGGTAGGGTGCGACCAAGGGGTGTATTCTGCCGTGCGTAAAGCACCACCATTGTCGATAGCTACCACGATGGCACCGGGATCTCCGTTGGCATGGAGTTCATTGAGGGTTTCGTCTACTTCCCATTCGCCGACGAAGGAAGTCTCTGCATCAAAGACATTTTGCCCGTCATGCATGTAAATGACCGGATAATCTCGGTCGCTACTTTCATAATCCGGTGGCAGATATAGCCAGATACGCCGGTAGCGATCCAGCTCGCTCATGTAAAAATCCTCGGACAGGATACTTACATTTTCAGCAGCGGTCGAATTACTGGAATTTCCCCCACTGAGGTCTTCCCAGCCCAGCACCTGTAGATAGATGGTATCCGGCCCAGAGTAGCTGTAATCGCGATTGGGAACAACGTTACCATTGGCATCCCCTTCTACTTTAGTCCATTCGCCTCGGGTAAATTTGAACTGGTGATCACCTATCTCGAGATCAAGCGTGATATGATGCCATTCTTGTTCGGCGTCGAAAAGCAATTGATAATCCGGGGAATCGGCCAACCAGCCCTGAAAATTGCCAGCAATATGAATAGGGGCGTTTGCGGGGGTATTGGCAGGTATTTGGTCTAGAACGATCGTTAACTGCGCTGCTAAAACCCAAGGACTACAGATAAGAATCGAGCTAAAAAGGAAAGACTTAATCATAGTACACGAAGGTAAAGATCAGCTATTGATTTTTAAGCCCGTCCGATAAGCATTAATTTACCCTCAAGACATCAACCCGATGAAGAAAATCCTATTTATCGCCCTTCTTTGCGGCCTGTTCCATTCCTTGAATGCACAGTCTATTCCGGAGGAACAAGCCCCACAAAGTCAGTGGCTTTTTGGCCTAACCCTGGCCCCCCAGGCCATTACCACTTTTAGCGGGGACCCTCCCTTTGCTACGGCTATGCCGGTTTACCTGGGTCCGACCTGGCTGTCGGGTAAATGGGGTGTATCCCCTTTCTATAATTTTGGCGGCCATAGCCTAGGCCTTTTCCTGACTTATACCTTTACGCCTAGTTTCGGCAGCTACCTGGTGGTAGATCAAAGTCTCAATACCGACTTTGGCATTTACGGCTTTGGCCTGACAACGCCCCTGGTAGATAATTATATTCTGGGTTTCGTCGAAATTGGCGGCAGCTACGGTGAGGACCCTGGACCTGCCCTGTTGATCGGTGCCTACTTTTTGCTAAGTAAGTCCTGGTAACAAATCAGGAAGTGGGTTCGTGGATTTAGCGAACTAGGCTTAACTTTAAGAAACTCCAGCTTAAGTTATGCATAGTTCGATCTTGCGCAAACTACCGCTCTTACTCCTTGCTTCCGTCCTACTCTTGATAATTACAGCTTGCCTGCCCGACGCCCCTGCTGAAGACTTGCGATTACCAAAAGTTACTAATACCAACTACCTCAGCTGGCAACACTATCTCGGTGATCCAGGGCGAAGTCATTACTCCTTGCTGGATCAGATCGACACGAACAACGTCACCCAATTACAGCTTGCCTGGTCTTATGCTAGTGGTGGCTTGACTAGTCGTCGTAATACTCAAATCCAGACGAATCCGTTAATCGTTGATGATCAGCTGTTTGGTGTAAATGCCGCTATGGAGGTTTTCGCCCTAAATGCAACAAGTGGTGAGTTGCTTTGGACCTTTAGCCCACCTATTCAAGACGCTTCAGGCTTAGGTATTAATCGCGGCTTCAGTTATTGGGCTACCGAGGATGTCCAACAGCTTTTTTTTGCTGCAGGGCCCTATCTATACGCCTTAAACCCTGAAGATGGTAGCTTGGTCTTTGAATTTGGGCAGGAGGGGCGGATCGATTTGCGGGCAGGACTTGGGCGAGATCCCGACCAACTTTCAGTAGTAGCGAATACCCCAGGTGCCCTATTTAATGATTTGCTCATTTTAGGTAGTCGTGTACAGGAGTCTCCAGGAGCAGCTCCTGGTCATATCCGGGCATATGACGTTCGTAGCGGAGAAATACGCTGGACCTTCCATACGATTCCTCAGCCTGAGGAGTATGGAGCAGATAGTTGGCCAGAAGGTGTAAATTTGCGGGTGGGAGGTGCTAATTCCTGGGCGGGTATGGCCCTAGATATGGAGCGAGAGATCGTGTACATTCCAACGGGGTCGGCTGCCTTCGATTTTTATGGCGGAGATCGCATCGGCGATAACTTATTCGCTAATTGTCTCCTTGCGCTCAATGCCCGAACCGGGGAGCGTATTTGGCATTTTCAGTTCGTACGTCACGATCTGTGGGATCGGGACCTTCCCTCGCCACCCAATCTACTCAACGTTATCCAGGATGGAGCTCTAATTCCAGCAGTGGCCCAAATCACCAAAAGTGGCCATGTCTTCATTTTCCATCGTGAGACTGGGCGCCCCTTATTTCCGATTGACGAACAAGCCTACCCTGCTTCCAGCTTAATTGGGGAGCAAGCAGCTCGTTACCAGCCTTTACCTAGCCTTCCTGCGCCTTTTGCTCGCCAAGAGCTCAAGGAGGAGGATCTATACGACCCTAACCGTCCCGCTTTTATCGATGATTTCGTAGATCACGCCCAGAATGAAAACCCGACTACGGTATTGGAAAAATTTCGTTCTGTACGTTCTGATGGGCAATTCGTCCCCCCTGACACCAATGGGGTAATTGTCTACCCCGGATTTGATGGTGGAGCTGAATGGGGAGGGGCTGCCGTTGATCCTAATAAAGGGATCCTTTACGTCAACTCGAACGAAATGGCCTGGATTCTCCGTATGGGAAAAGTTGACCAAAACAGTGGCCAAGCTCTTGGAAAAACCCTCGCTCAAATCCATTGTGCTCGTTGCCATGGAGGTGAACTGCAAGGCATCGGGGAGACGCCGGAGCTTATTCAAGTTAAAGAGCGTTTAAGCCCTGAAAGGATTAGTATTATCATTCAACATGGGCAGGGCGCGATGCCCGGTATGTCACAGTTGACGGAGCTAGAAATAGAGAGTATTACCAACTATTTGAGTGGCTTAGAGGAAAATATCGATCATCGGGCCGAGTTGAACGTAGAATTACCCTATTACGTAGCTGGGTTTGGTCGCTTCAAAGATGATCGTGGTTTCCCCGTCGTAAAGCCACCCTGGGGTAAGCTCAGCGCCATCGACATGAACAGCGGCGAGTACCTCTGGCAAGTCCCCTTAGGTCACGAACCTGATTTCGAAGATCCTAATTATGCGCTGTCCGGTCTGGAGAATTATGGAGGGCCAGTCATTACAGCTGGTGGTCTTCTTTTTATTGCCGCGACTAGGGATGAAAAGCTCAGAGCTTTTCAGCTCGACAACGGGAAATTGCTCTGGGAAATCAATCTTCCCGCAGGAGGATACGCAACCCCCGCTACTTATGCCGTCGCCGGAAGGCAATACCTCGTTATCGCTTGTGGAGGAGGTAAGATGGGAACAAATCCTGGCGACCAATACCTCGCTTTTGCTCTGCCTAACGCTGACTAGGATGGTCTTCTTTTGCTGGGCGCGCTATGCTGTTGAGGGAGTGATTAATTAGATACCGATTCTGCCTTATCCACTAGGGTGTATTGAAGTGATTTAAACTTTTATAATCCGCCTGCGCGGAAAGCTAAGCAGAACCTGGGTTTCGCTGTTTTTTTGTCCATAGCTGGGGCTATGCACTCAAAAAGGCAGCTTGCCAGAACCTACTTGGCTTTTCGCTCGCCAGCAAGAAATAAGTTTAAATCACTTCATTGGCAAACGGGTAAAACACGAATGGGGCTCTCGCCCCATTCATCACAGTTCCTTTTGATCTGTCAGCTATTTCGAAGCAAGAAACAGTTCTTCTTTCTTGAACAATCCAACTAACAAATAGTAGAAGGTAGCGCGATGCTTTTTATTATTGGACTCTCCTAGGTGGTGGCAAACTTCCATGATGGCCTTATCCATCGCCTCTTCATCTTCTAGCCCTAGCTTGCCCTTGAGGAAGTTGTTTTTTATGGTCGCTAATTCTGTTTTATCGGAACAAGCAACGAGGGCTGCGTCAGCGTTATGGATAGCGGGTTCGAGATAGCTGATGATGGCATCAATCAGTCCTTCGTGATAATGGATGCCGAGTTTGTCCAAATCCTCGCGAAGGTGCGAAATCTCAGATTCATAGGTGTGTGAAGACATAATTATGTGTTTTATGGTGAGAGCAGAAAATAGGTGCCCTAAATGTGTCATACAATGCGTAGAACTACCTAATTATTCCCTTAGGATGGGGGCAGACCCCATTATCATGTGGAGGGCGATAGATTTTAGCCGGCTTAGCTTTGATAAAGAATTTTGATTTACACCTAACACACACCATAAATAGCTATGCACACCTTCCGATCCAAACCACTCCCTCCTTTAGTTTACGCTAAAAAGTCTCCTTATCGCAATCTATTAAGTCGGCGAGAGCAGGAAATCTTGCAGCTGATCTGCGAAGAGCTAACCACCGCAGAAATAGCCCAGCGTTTGTACATCTCCCGTCGCACCGTCGATGGGCACCGGGCCAATCTACTGACTAAACTAGGCTGTAAAAACATTGCTGGCCTAGTGATGAAAGCCGTCCGCTACCAACTGGTGGAGCTCGATTTACAGTACTAGTCAGGCGGGTCCACTAGGGTGAGCCCCCAACCGGTCGTTTTATTGAATTTGTACTCCCGCAGGTCGAGCCGTCCAGCGGCACCAAAGCGTAGACTGGGACTGAGGGGATCGTAATCCAGCAGAATAGTACCGAAGGCCCCCTCTTGGGCCAGTAGTTGATCAGCTGCTGCCCGGGCTACCAACATACCAGCACGGGTAAGTACGGAAGTTTCGCCTACGTGTGCTCCGACAATGATCGGCCAATTCCGTTCCCGTAGGAGCTTAACGAGCTCCAGGCTACGCAGCACCCCACCTAGACGCGAGACTTTTAAATTGGCAATAAACAGCCCTGGCAAAGCATCGTATTCCAACAAATTCTGGCGTGTACAGAGGCTTTCATCAAGAATGATAGCCTGGTTTAGCGTCGTGCTAATCCGACTGAGCGCAGCCGCTTTTAGGGGGGCGATGGGCTCTTCTATACCCAGAAATGGGCCAGAAAGCTGTTTCAAATAAGTGATGGCTACTGTCTCCTGGCCAGCCCAGAGGTTATTTGCATCCAGCCGTACTCGGATGTTGGGGAGGCCTCTGGCATTCGCTGCTTCAACCAGCGAGCTTAGCTTCTGCTGATCTTTGGCCAGGTCACCATTGACTTTCAGCTTGAAATCCGTGAAGCCCCATTCCAGATAGCGTTGGATGAGTCCGCTGAATTTCCGGGCATCACCATCTCCGACCACCGCAGTGTACTGATAGACGCCTTCGGGTTCTGACAAGCCGAGTAAGGCCTCTATGCTCTGCCCCCGTTCCTGAGCAAAAAGATCAAGCAGGGCCGTTTCCAAGGCACAGAAAGCGGCGGGGTTTCGGTCGATTTCGGCTCGCCGCTCTTCCATCCAGCTAAAGAGGCTGGTCACATCTGTCACTTGCTTTTGTAGGCTAGCTAATTGCTGCTTGGCCCACACCAAAGCTCCCGTAACGGTTTCGCCCGTAACGTACGGACGAGGGCAGCCTTCCCCATAACCCTCTACATCACCACGTCGGGCAACTACCCAGGTACTCTCACCGGTATCACGTACGGAGGAAGCCTGCTTGAAGCTAGTTTTAAGTGGAATGTGGAGTGCGGAGGCAGAAATACGTAAATCGGGCATGAGCCCTAAGGTAATGTTTAGAGCGTGTTGGGAATTTAGAATTCGACCTTATCACAGCCTTTTTCAAGCTGGCTGCGTTAGCAAATTCCTCATTTAGCTATGGCTAAACTCCGGATTCGCTTCCTTGCCAGCTCAAAAAATGCTCGTGAGCGGCCAGAAAACCAAATTTCCCAACACACTCTTACTTTTCCAGATCCTCCCCCCAGAACCCCATCCGGCAGAGCCGATAAATAGCTTCTTCCAGAGAGAGCTTCCCGTTAGTATCCAGTCGCATGACGTGGTCTACATCCTCTAAGTCAATCGAAACGGCACGGACCTGCGGAAGTGCTAAAAAAGCATTGCTAACGCGGTGCACGGCTATCTTGGAGACAATATTAGTACGCAAAATAACGAAGCGCTCTGCAAGAGTGGGGGTGCCGATCGGAACCTCCTTCGCGGGGTGATTAAGGCGGTACATATCACTGTATTTAGGTGGCACTTAGTTTCCCACGAAAATAGCGCCGGGCTTTAACTGACGATCCCATTTTAAGGCTGAAACGGCCAATCTACAGCCTGAAGGGGACCGCCTGTATTTAAGTGTAATTCAAATAAAACGATAACTAAATCGCACTAGTAAAATTAAGCTAAACGGCTACCAGTAGTGTGGCTATTTCGACCAATGATCGCTCTGCTTCGGTGAGTAGTTTAGCAGCCATCAAAAATCCGTCTTTTCGCTTTACCTTACTAGGGTATTTAGCCACTACCTACAATCGTCTTCCATGCTCAATCTTTCCGTTTTATTAGAAGACAGTGCTCGCCGTTATCCCGACAAGGATGCTTTCGTATTCATGGACCATCGATTGAGTTATGCACAAGTCAATGCTGCCGCCAATCAAATTGCCAATGGTTTAATAGCCTCGGGTATTCAGGCTGGAGACAAAGTGGCCCTAAGCTGCTTGAATTTGCCCTACTTCCCGATGATCTACTTCGGCATTTTGAAGGCCGGTGCAGTAGTAGTACCATTAAGCGTTTTATTAAAGCGGGAAGAGGTAAGCTTTCACCTCAAGGATTCGGAGGCAAAAGCTTACTTCTGTTTTCTAGGCGCTCCGGGTTTACCCATGCTCGAAGAAGGCTACGCAGGTTTTCAACAAGTGGAAGACTGTCAGGAACTCTACGTCATTACTGCTCAGCCAACGGATTCCTCTCCTTTGCCTGGAATCAAAACGCTGGGGATGTTGATGGCCAATCAGTCCCCTGTGACGACAACCGCAGCAACCGCCGCCGAGGATACCGCCGTAATCATTTACACTTCCGGCACCACCGGTCGACCTAAGGGAGCCGAACTTACCCACAGTAATCTTACTTTGAACGCCATTTTATCGGCAAATCTGTACGATCCTAGTTCAGAAGACACCCTCCTGACCGTGCTGCCTTTATTCCACATTTTCGCGATGACGGTGCTGATGAATGCAGGCGTCTACAAGGGAACTACCAATATATTATTGCCCCGTTTTGAGGCCGAAGCCGTTCTCGGTCTGATGCAAAAACACAAGGTCACGTTCTTTGCCGGCGTACCGACCATGTACTGGGGGCTGCTCAACTATAACAGCGAAAAATTTGACCTGGCAGCCATCGCCAGTACTTTAAAAATCTGCCTGTCGGGTGGAGCTTCTTTACCCGTGCAGGTCTTAGAAGATTTTGAAGCCAAATTCAAGGTGCAGATTCTGGAGGGCTACGGTATGTCGGAGGGGTCTCCGGTCGTGACCTTCAACCAAGTGGAAGCCGGTCGCAAGCCGGGATCAATTGGTACCCCGGTCTGGGGGGTAGAAGTCAAGATTGTGAATGAACAAGGACAGGAAGTACCGCCAGGGGAAAAGGGTGAAATCGTCTATCGTGGTCACAACGTCATGAAAGGCTATTTCAAGCAGCCGGAAGCTAACGCCAAAACCATCGTCAATGGCTGGCTGCATTCCGGGGACGTCGGCACCATGGATGAAGACGGCTTCTTCTACGTGATAGATCGCACGAAAGATATGCTGATCAGAGGTGGCCTGAACGTCTACCCTCGCGAAGTGGAAGAGGTGCTGATGAAACACGAAGCCGTTTCTCTGGTAGCCGTAATTGGTATACCCGACGAGCAGTACGGCGAAGAGATCAAAGCCTATGTAGTTTTAAAGGAGGGAGCCTCCGTAGCTGAAACCGCCTTAATCGACTGGACCAAAGACCGCATTGCGGCCTATAAATACCCCAGGGTCATCGAGTTTCTCGACGCCCTCCCTCAAAGTGCTACGGGCAAGATTCTGAAGAAAGAGCTGAGGAAAAGATAGGGGTTAGTGCTGCATCGACCATTAAAACCATAAACAATCGGAGCCCTACTAACGCGCCACCCAAAATCGACAAGGCCCTGATTTAGCGAGCACTGCCGGGCTTTCGGCAAAGCGTTCCGGTCGAAAGAAGGTATCGACCACCTTGAAGTCGAAACGCTGTAACCAGCCGACCACTTCTTGCTGGCTAGGAATGTGGAGGTAAATTTCGCGCTCCTCATTTTTAGAGGTCGTGATCAGGTCGCCAAAATCATAGAGATTTTTGGACTGTTCACCAGCTTGCCAACGCTCTTTTTCAGCCCGCCAGAAGTCGAGGTATTGCTCATCTGCTCCGCGATCGTGAGTGGTGAAGATAAAAGGTCCTCCAGGCTGGAGGACCCGTTTAATCTCGGCGAGCGCACGATCACGCCGGCCTTGCCCCGGAATGGACATGATGCCATTGAACGAAAAAATTACCGCGTCGAAAGATTGATCAACAAACTCCAGCTGAGTAGCATCCCCCCGTCGAAAATCGATAGCGGTCTGAAAATGTGCGTTCAGTTTTTGCGCTGCAGCGATCATTTCGGGAGTAAGGTCGACACCAATAATTTGCTGGTAGCCCAACTCATGAAGGGGAAAGGTAGTTCGCCCTGTACCACAGCCGAGATCGAGGATGTGCATTTCCGGCCGGAGGTACTGCTGAAAGACCGCCTTTTCAGACGCCCACAAGCCTACTTCCCGGGTAAAGTCAGCATAGCTCTGGACGCCGCTGCGGTATTGGTTCTTGATAAAATCCTGGTCAATCATAGTTCCAAAATAAGATCGGGCAAACTACTCAATACGCTTGGCAGTTAGTTCTTCTTCCCAATTATACACAGTAAGGCGGGAGTAGTCCTCATTTTCATTCAGCTCAAATTCTATACGACTTTGGTACTGGCGCATCAGCAATGCCGTCTTACTGTAGGGGAACATTCTAACGCTTGGCCGGTCCTCTCTACTAAACAGAAGGTGTTGCCCTTGACGAGAAATTTCAAATTCCGGACCATGGTCGAATTGAAATTTACCCACGAAACGATTGAGCTCTTCATCGGTAAGGAGGGTTATCAATCGAGTGGGTTGTTCAGCTATTTCGGGAAAATGTGCCAAGTTGTTCAAACTTCCACGTAGGGCATCAATTTCACGGCTTGCTCCAGCAGTATTGGTCAAAATAGCTACTACTATTCGTTTATCGAGATAGGTATGCCAAAAAGTAGTCGTGCCAGATTGGGCACCGCCATGACGAATAGCACGACCGTACTCTTCGCTACCGTAAGGGTAACATCCCATGGCATAAGGGAAACCTTCTTGCTCCAATTCAGGAGGTGTTTGCATTAATGCGAATTGTTCTGCGCTAAGCAAGCGGTTATCCAACAAAGCTTGGCCAAAAAGCAGTAAATCTTCCACGGTGGAATGGATGCCTCCTCCTGCATATTTAAAGCTCAGATTATCATAAGTGTCTTCTATAATAGTTCCGGCATTGGTGTGTCCATAGAGTTTTGATTTTTGGGGCAGCTCTTCCCCAAAGTGTTCAATATCTGTATGGGTCATACCTGCGGGAGTCCAAATATGTTCCCTCATATAAGCAGCATAACTGTCACCGCTTACCGCTTCGATAATCGCTCCTAAAACGATATAGCCGAAAGTAGTATAGTGATAATCGGTACCGGGGGAGAAAAGCAGCGGTCGGTCCTGGAAAAAAGCCATTGCTGCAGCCTGAGTAGGGTACTCAACCATGGAATAATACTCGGCATTGCTCTGGTAAGCGCCGATACCCGAGGTATGCTGTAATAAGTGACGAATGGTGACGGTGCCTTCCGGTTTTTCGGGAAATTGCGGGACGTAAGTCTGGATGGGTAGATCGAGCTCAATTTTTCCAGCAGCTTCCAACTGTAAGATGGCTACAGCCGTCATTGGCTTCGCGACCGAGGCGATACGATGCAACATAAAACGGTCAGCAGGCAGTTGGTTTTCCTGGTCGCGATAGCCGGCGCCGCCCGCCCATACCATTTCGCCATCAATCATAATCGCCGCGGCAACGCCCACAAAATCGCGAGCTCGGACACTTTCTTCCAGGAGTAAGTCGGCCCGTTGTCGCAGGGCATCATAATTTATAGCGTTTTGTGCCGGCAAGGTGACGCTTGCATACATCATTAAGACAAGCAGACCTACTAGTTTAGTTTTCATAGTTTTCGACATGGTCTTTGAATTAGTTCAAATATTGAGGATTCGGAGCTAAGATGTTCCCTTTCTTGGCTCACCGTCGCTACTTTTTGATGAACTGCACCTGGGCCTGGTCAACAGCACTAGAGCTCGGAATGCAAGTCCTAACTTGGCTGAAAATATTCCGCTGTTTTGTCCTTGTCTCGTTGTTCGAAAGTATTGTTGGTGGTTATGGTTTTAATCAGTAGCTGCCAAGCGCCCGTAGAGCGATATTTCCCCCATTCCCGCTGTAATAAGGCCGGAGATAATCGGCAATGGGCGGAACCAGAGTTTGATGACAGTCTGTGGGATCATCGGGGAGATAGTTTATCAATTGGGCTGCAATGGCAGCGTTATCGAATACAGCTTGACTCTTCCAGCAATCAGTTACTACCCCTAGGTATCCGAGTAATCAGTTGGGGGGCTTATGAGGCATTTTGGGACGGCCAGCCTATCGGCGGTAGCGGTCGCGTTGGAGCTGATCTGGATGAGGAGGTTCCGGGCGATTTCTACAGTCAACTTTTAATTCCTGAGACCTTCTCTGCCCCTGGCGAGCACGTTTTAGCCCTGCGTGTTTCTAATCATTACTTACGGCGCTACCTTTCCTGGAATGCTATTTACGTGAGCGCCGGCGCCGAGATTGGTAAGACCGGTTTACGGGTGACGGCTTTCATGTTTATTTTGGGTGGCATCTTTCTATCCGCCGGATTTTACTATCTGTCGTTATTCTTGCGAGCGCCGGATCGACCTCAGTTAATCTTTGGTTTGATGTGTCTATTATTTTTCAGTCTGCTAGTACTTGAATATTGGAAATTTCTTAGCCCGTATCCCTATCCTTTTCAACAGACCCGCCTAAGCCTGATCGGTTTCAACACCTTACTCTTGGCTGGTTTAACCCCGGCCTTTTTCCTAGATTATTTTGCCTTGCCGCGTCGCTACTTACTATGGATAGTAGTCCTATTGGGTTTGGTTGGGATAGCGCTTTATGAGCCCCTCTATTTTGATAGTACTAGTCATCGTCTAGGCGTATTTTCCTGGTTATCGACCTTATTGGTTATAGTATATGCCTGGTGGCAAAAGCGGCCAGAAAGCCATATCGTACTGGCCATTTTTTTGCTATTCTACGCCCTACCGCAACTCTTAAATAGCTGGCCGATTGCGGGCCTTTATCTCTACCCCTACGATATAACCTTGTTTTTGAGCTTTGCGCTGCTGGTACTGACACAGCTGTATTTGCTCTCCCAACGCACCCAGGCTCAACGACTCGCTTATGAGGCTAGTTTGGTGCGTTCAGAACGCTTACAACTCGAATTACTGCGCAAGCAAATTCAGCCACATTATCTGATGAATACGCTGACGATTCTAATGGAAGAAGTGGAGCAAAACCCTAAGCGAAGTGTAGAGTTTATTGAAGCGCTGGCAGCAGAATTCTCCGCTTTTCATGTTATTGCCCAAGAAAAAACGATCAGCTTAAAGCGGGAGATCGAATTATGCCAATCCCATTTGAAGGTGATGTTATTCCGAAGCACGATCAACTACGAATGGCTGAATGGACCTTTGCTTCTGGAAAGAACGATTCCTGCGGGTGTCATGCTTACTTTGGTTGAAAATGGGATCACCCATAGCCGACCACAAGCTGACGGTACTATACGATTCGAGTTACACGAAGACCAGCCCTCCAGCCCCAACAAAAGAGTCTACCGGCTTGACGTATTTGCTCAAAATCGTAAAACGCCCATTGGCCTACAAACGGGTACTGGCCTGAGTTTTATCCGCTCTCGCCTCGAAGAAAATTACGGACAGGACTGGCAACTCAAAAGTGGTCCAACTGCTTTTGGTTGGCGAAACACCCTCATAATTCCTCAATAATCATGCGCCTCCTCATTGTCGAAGACGAATTTCGTATCGCTAAGCGGCTGGAACGAATAGCCAGAGACTACTTTAGCACGCATTTAAGGGCTTGTCATCATTTCGAGACTATACATGAAGCGCTTAGTTTTTTGCAGCAGTCAGCTATCGATTTGATGTTACTTGACTTAAACCTACACGGGCAAGATGGTTTCGAATTACTAAAACGCTTTAGTGCCGCAGCTTTCCACGTTATCATTATTTCTGCCTATCACGACAAAGCGTTACAAGCTTTTGAATATGGCGTATTGGACTTTGTACCCAAACCTTTTAGTTCTCCTCGTCTTTTCAAGGCATTTGATCGGCTTCAGGAAAATAACCCCCGAAATAATCAGCCCTTGAAATATTTGTCCGTGCAGCAAAGAGGCAGCTTACGCCTAATCCCAATAGCAGATTTGAGTTACATACAGGGAGCTGGTAGTTATAGTGTGCTAGTCCTAAAAACTGGAAATCGCCCCCTTCATAATAAAGGCCTGGAGCAACTAGAAAAATTACTGCCAGAGCCCTTCCAAAGAATTCATAAGTCCTACTTAATTGACCTGCGTCAGCTAAAATGCATCCGCATAGAAGGTGGAGGGAAATACGTAGCAGAATTAAAAGGTGGAGAAGAGCTTCCTGTTGGGCGAACCCGCTATTCAAAGTTGAAAGCGAAGGGATTTTTTTAACTCATTAAGGAGAAGGCATGAGTAGTTTTTTATCTCCAGACTTTAGACTGAATCAATAAGTTGCTTAATCCCAGGCCTGAAACAACCCGAGTTGTGTGAAAATCCTTTTGGTTTCACTTTAGAAGTTTAGGCTTGCCTCCGCCTTAAAAAAGGTATAACTAAACACGCCTTCCTCTGCGGTATTCAGCAAGCCTGCTATCCCTGCATTTACCTCCTCGGTGCTCAATAGTTTAGCCGTTACGATGGATTCGGCCATCCCTTGGATCATGGCCGTAAAGGTGTTTTTGATAAATCCCTCGACCAGCTGGGGCTTGCTGGCATCTACGTAGACTTGGCGTGGGCTTACCGTTATTTCAGCATAACCAGCCTTTGACAATAGGGGGTGTAGTGCTCTTCCGATATTAGCATTTCCCCCACGTCTTTTTTGTAAGTCGACCTGAGCAGCTACTACCTTCCGGGCAGCCTCATCATCTGGATAGAAAAAGGTAGACCCATGATCCCCTTCGATCAGGGTAATCGTCCCAGTTGGCTTTAGTAGCCTTTTTAGCTGCTGGAGAATAGCTAGCGGATTCGGTAGATGCTCTAGCAAGAAGCAGATGAAGATATGATCGAATGCTTCCTGTTGCTGATTGGGTAAGTCTCGGACATCTTGGCAACGAAAACGGACATTTTTCAGGCCTTGCTCTTGTATGCATCGTTCTGCTTGTCGCAGAGAATCCGCAGCAATATCGATGGCTAAAAATTGGACCTCGGGGTTTTGTCGCGCAATGATTTCTGTTTGCGCACCGACCCCACAACCAACCTCCAGCACTCGACTTCCAGCGGGCCAGTAAGCATCATGATGCAAAAAGTCAGCTACCGTTGTCGCCTGATCTTGTAGTCGTTGGGCCTCCGTAGGGCTATAGCCATGGATGTAGCTGCTTAACTGGCTGGCTTTAATCTCTCGCAGCCGCTCTGCTAGTTCATCATACTGAGACTGAATCGAATCTGCTCTATTTCGAAATTCTTTGCCTGCTTGGGTAAAGATTAATTGATTATCCACTCGGTGAAACAACTTTAAGTCCAGTTGATCCTCTAGTTTTTTCAACTGATGGCTCAAAGCAGATTGTGTCAAATGCAGCTGTTTCGAAGCTTTGCTGATAGAGCCAGTCTCTGCAATAGCCAGAATGAGTTTCAGATGCTTTGCCTCGATCATGAGTATACTTCTTGTGAGGCATAAAAGTAGGGCAATGAAAGCGGTATAACCGCAGCTTATAGCTGAAGCTATTTAAGGCTTAGCTTGAATTATTTGCAGGCCTATCCGTGGTCCTATTTAATCCAACATTTCTCGGATAAAACCGATGACAACCGCCCAATTATCTTCCACTGCTTGACCAACGCGATCTGCCACCAGCATAGACGAGCCATGCACGCCGTGGTCGGCGATGTAAGTTTGATGACCCGCAGCCTGAGCCTGCTGCATTTGTTGTACCGCTCTCTCGTTTTCCATTTCTGATAGGGGACGTAACAGCAATAAGGGAATAGGCAATTCCTCCAGATAAGGGTCTGCCAGACAAGCTTGCAGTGGCCCACCTGATGCGGGAGAAAAAGCTAGAACAGCCGCCAGATCGGATGATCTTTTGGCCGCCAGCTGGATCGCCAATGTGCCGCTATAGCTACTACCCCAAATAACTTTAGGACCGGTGAATCCCTCTTCTAGCAAATAATCCAAGGCACCTTCCAGGTTGGTGTAGGCATCACAGTAGGTGTAAGCATCTCCAAAGCTATAGCTGGGAATATTAGCCAGGGTTCGGTTGAAACTGCCGTAGATCTGGCCTCCTACACGTTGATCAATGGTCAGCACATTAAACCCATCAGCTCGTAATCTGGGAATAATCGGCCCGTACTCTCCCCGAGCATTGGAACCTCCTTGATGAAAAAGCAGAATGGTCGCTGCCGACTTATCCGCTAAGTAGAGGTCCCCAAAGAGGGTGACGCTATCGGAGCTTAAGAAGGAAAACTCAGCAACTACAGTTTCTTCCTCTTCCTCGCTTTCAGGAGTTGTCGACTGACAAGCGAAGAAAAGCAGCAGTAAAAAAGGCAGATGACGCATTAATCTATTTTTAAGGGTGCTCAATTAGTAGTTTTCTCCAAGGATTGCTGTATGGCTGTATCCATTATCGCTACTCCTCGATCGATTTCTTCTCGGGTGATGGTCATTGGAGGGGCAATACGAAATACGCCTGCCATGCCCTTCACCCGCACGATATTCATGCTCAGACCTAGCTCTAAACAGCGGTCGGCAATGGCGTAACCCAATTCGACATCGGGTTGGCGCTCATGACGATCCTTTACAATTTCTACGCCCAGTAGTAATCCTTGACCACGGACATCACCGATGCACTCGTGTTTTTCTTGTAGCTCGATCAACTGTTGCTTCAGGTAGGCACCTTGCCGAGTTGCGTTTTCCTGCATCTGATCACGAACTAATATTTCAATCATCGTGAGCCCAACTTCAGCAGGTAGAGGATCTGAGATATGTGAGGTCACATTGATAAAGCCTTTGGCGAAGCAATCTTCTTCAATAGCTTTACTCGTAATCGTGGCAGCCAGAGGTAGTCCACCACCTAGCGTTTTAGAGAGCGTCAGAAAATCTGGTACGACTCCTAATATTTCAAAGCCAAAGTTGGCGCCGAGCCGACCCATCCCGGTCTGGGCTTCGTCAAAAATCAGTAGCATCCCGCGCTCTTCACACAATTCCTTCAAACGCTGTAAGTATTCCGGGGAGAGTTCTACAATACCGGCAGCACTCAAGATCGGCTCCACGATACAGGCCGCGTAGGCCCCTACCGATTGTCGATCCACCATAGACATACCCACCTCCAGGCAGCTTTGGTCACAAGTACCCTGGCAGTGTTTGATCGGGCAACGGTAAGCATAAGGGGCAGGGATGGATAGACTCCCCGGAATGACCGGGCCGTACCCTTTACGGGTTTGCGAGTAGGTACTCGATTGTGCGCCCGCAGTCATACCGTGCCAAGAGCCAATGAAGCCTAGAATTTCAAACCCCTGGGTATACAACTTGGCCATGCGAATGGCCACCTCATTGGATTCTGAGCCCGTATTGACGAACAGGGCTCTATCCAGCCCTGCTGGTAGCAGTTGGGTCAACTCTTTGCTGAGTTGTACTACCGCAGGTGAAAGCATCGTGCTTAATAAGTGGAGACTTCCCTTTGTAGCTCGCTTAATCGCTGCTACAATTTCAGGATGGTTATGACCAAAAACCGAACACATTTGCCCAGAAGTAAAGTCCAGGATTTTACGACCATCAGTTGCGTAAATGTAGGCGCCTTCCGCTCGGTCGATGAGCATGGGCGAAAACTCGCCACAGTAGCGAATCAAGGTTTCTTCTGCTGCTACCAGCCAATCCGGTTTGTCCATAATTGTAGTCCATTAGTTGGGCGTAAGATTAAAGTCTAGCAAAGAAAAACCCGTCGTTAATCTATTCCCTTGATTCAAATCAAGAAATCCGTTTTCTAATTCTGCTCAAGGTTTCAGGGGTAATACCGAGGAAGGCAGCAATATGATACTGAGGGATCAATTGCAGCCAATCTGGTTTATAAATGCGTAAGTCGCGGTATAAATCTTCCGGCGCTTTCGTCATGCGGTTATACTCAAAAGCTTCTTGTACCTGTAGTATCCGCTGAAAGCATCGTTCAATAAAGCGCTTTCCATGTGGGTTTTTCTTTAAAAAGGTCAATAATTCTTCCTTTTCTAGCTCCAGTACATCAACCGGGGAAAGTGCCTCTTGGTATTTCTTTGAAGGTTGCCCACGCATAAAAGCCGTGAAGTCCGAAATAAACTGTGGATGTGTATAAAAATTGATGTTTACTTCTTTTTCAGTAGTGCCGTAGTATTCTCTCACTACGCCACTATTTAGAAACCTCAACTTTCGCTCGTAGGCTTCTTCTCGAAGCAAGGCAGTACCCTTAAGGTAGGTCCTGAGTTGAAAAGACGAAATCAGTTCTGCCACTTGGTCCCGATTCAGGGCATACTCTGCCTCAAAAAAGTTAGCTAGTTGTGGATATTCCATTCCTAATGAAAAACAGTTTTTTTGACGACATCAATGAAGTTACTGTTTTCGGTTAGAAAAGCTCCCAAACACGAGAGCACACCAATCAACAAAGTGTTTCCATAGACCGTCTATATCACTATAGCTACACCCAATAGCTTGATAGTTTTAATTAATTAAAAATTAAAATCATTTACTTTTACTATTGATCTATTTTTGGGAACTTTACAGGAAGTCAAGTAAACCAAAGAAGAACCTGTAATGGAAGACAAAAAACATAAAGAGCATGCTGCTGAAGCCAAAATGGCAGACATGAATGAGGAACATGCCTCCAACGGAAAAGGCACTTACAACGTCAACGCCGCTAGCAAATGCCCCTTTACCGGCGGTATGCTCAAGAAAGGTGCCGGAGATGGTCCTTCAAACCGCGACTGGTGGCCTAATCAGTTGAAGCTGGACATTCTGCGGCAGCACTCTGCCTTATCTAATCCGATGGGCGAGGACTTCGACTACGGGGCTGAATTCAAGAGTCTGGACCTACAGGCGCTTAAGCAGGATCTTTATGATCTAATGACGGATTCTCAAGACTGGTGGCCCGCAGATTATGGCCACTACGGTCCCTTCTTCATTCGGATGGCCTGGCACAGTGCCGGTACCTACCGGATTGCAGATGGTCGTGGTGGTGCCGGAGCAGGCACCCAGCGTTTTGCACCACTAAACAGCTGGCCAGATAACGCTAACCTGGATAAAGCCCGCCTATTACTCTGGCCAATCAAGCAGAAGTACGGAAAGAAAATTTCCTGGGCTGACCTGATGATTCTAGCGGGCAACTGTGCGCTGGAGTCAATGGGTTTCGAGACCTTCGGTTTTGCCGGTGGTCGTGAAGATGTCTGGGAGCCCGAATCTGATGTGTACTGGGGCCCCGAAAGCGAGTGGCTCGGTGACGAGCGCTACACTGGAGACCGCGAATTAGAAAATCCGCTGGCGGCGGTACAGATGGGATTGATTTACGTTAACCCTGAAGGCCCCAATGGCAACCCTGACCCAATGGCTTCTGCTCGTGATATCCGTGAGACTTTTGGCCGCATGGCGATGAATGACGAAGAAACGGTAGCCTTGATTGCCGGTGGACATACCTTCGGAAAGACGCACGGTGCAGCCAACCCTGACGAGTACATAAGCGCTGAGCCCGCTGGTGCCACCATTGAGGAGCAAAGCATGGGCTGGAAAAACTCCTTCGGTACCGGTAGTGGTGCACATACCATCACCAGTGGTTTGGAAGGGGCATGGACCACCACCCCAACCCAATGGAGCAACAACTACTTCGAAAACCTATTCGGTTACGAGTGGGAGTTGACCAAGAGCCCAGCTGGTGCCCACCAGTGGCAACCCAAAGGCGGCGCTGGGGCTGGTTTGGTACCCGATGCACACGACCCTGCGAAGAAGCACGCTCCCTTTATGTTAACGACGGATTTAGCTCTACGTATTGATCCAGCTTATGAAAAGATCTCTCGTCGCTTCTACGAAAACCCAGACGAATTTGCAGACGCTTTCGCCCGGGCATGGTTTAAGCTGACCCACCGGGATATGGGCCCACGCGCTCGATACCTAGGAAGCGAAGTACCTGCGGAAGTACTCATCTGGCAAGATCCTATTCCTGCAGCAGATCATGACTTCGTCAGTGAGCAAGACATTGCCGAGCTGAAGAATAAAATTGCTGCTAGTGGACTTACCGTTAGCCAGCTGGTTGCTACCGCCTGGGCTTCTGCGTCGACCTTCCGGGCTTCCGACAAGCGCGGTGGTGCCAACGGTGCCCGACTGCGTTTGGCCCCACAGAAATACTGGGAAGTCAACAACCCCGCACAACTATCAACGGTTCTGGATGCACTCGAAGCCATCCAACAGGAGTTTAACGGGGCTCAGTCCGGTGGTAAGCAAGTTTCACTAGCGGACCTGATCGTGCTAGCTGGTGGTGTTGGTGTAGAACAGGCTGCTAAGGCTGCCGGTCATGAGGTGACGGTTCCCTTTACGGCTGGTCGTACGGACGCTAGCCAGGAGCAAACGGACGTAGAGTCTTTCGCTGCGCTGGAGCCGGCTGCCGATGGTTTCCGCAACTACCTGAAAGGCCATCACCGAGCTTCTGCCGAAGAACTACTGATTGACCGTGCTCAGCTCCTGAACTTGACAGCTCCAGAAATGACCGCACTGGTCGGAGGTATGCGAGTGATCAACACCAATTATGATGGCTCTTCACAGGGCGTCTTTACGGACCGCCCCGGTGCATTGACAAACGATTTCTTCGTCAACCTGCTCGATTTGGGTACGACTTGGAAAGCAGCCGATGCTTCCGATAAGGTATTTGAAGGGCGCGATCGCAAAACGGGTGAGCTTAAGTGGACGGGTACCCGGGCCGACTTGATCTTCGGTTCTAATACCGAGTTACGAGCACTGGCTGAAGTTTACGGTTGCTCTGACGGCGAAGCTCGTTTTGTACACGATTTCGTCGCCGCCTGGACAAAGGTGATGGACGCCGATCGTTTTGAGCTGGCTTAAGTAGCTGAGCCCAAACGACAATTGATGACAACTAAGGTGGTTCGGTAACGAGCCACCTTTTTTATTTTTTCGCCTCCGTAGGAAGTAATTGTTGCTGTGCAGACTCCCAAACAAAATCATTTCGACTAGCCCCTCCATAGTAGGTTGACTCGATTTGAACAGATTGGTATTTGGCTTTCCCATTTAAAAGTTGCTGTCCTTTGGAGTTGAGCACTAGTTTGTTTTCTTGGTAAAAAAAGAGTGATTGGAGACCTTGAAGCAGATTGAAAAATTGCAAATCCCCGTAGCCGTAAAGGCGGTCGTAGCGCAGCATTTTTCCGACCAGTTGCCGCTCTGATATACTATTAGATGCTATTGTTTTAAGGAGGGCTTCTTCCAGTTCGCTTAGCCCATTCTTGGTGCTTGGGAACCTTTGGCAATGCTTCTCTAGGGCTGCTGCTAAATAAGGAAAGCGCGCCTTATTCAGCAGAATGCTCCTGGCGATTAATTCATGATGATTGCTCGAGCAGTAGAGTTCCCAAAGCTCAGCGAAAAGCAGCTGTTCGTGAGGCTCAAATTGCTGCCGATTTTCGAGTAAGGCTGGGTAGTCTGCCGGATCAATTTCTCCTAAGCCAGTCAACTCCTGATAGTCCTTAAGTTGATCCACCCTTACCCAGCTGCACCGTTGCTTAGTTTCCTGGGATTCGCTCAGCCAGCTGAGAACAGCCAGTAAGTTGATCTGGCAGAATAAATCGTGTTCAAACCAGAGTACTACTTCATCATAAGCTTTAAGATCAGTAGTAGAAAGCTCCTTTTGAAACTGGGCCAAATGTGCTTTTGCTCCTTCTGGGAAGTGGCTAATCAGAAAGTCTTTTCTAGCTTTCCAGTAGGCATCACTACCCACCTTAACTATCGTTGGACCTTCACACAAAACTTCTCGCCAGACCAGCGTATCTCCAGCTAGAGAAGTTCTTCGAAACAAGTCAAAGCTGGCATCACCGTTGAGGATATGGAGGTATTTCATGAGCTGTTTAGTTACCGTTTCCAGACCAGTCCCGGGACGCTGTCATCCTCCGTAATGATCTCAGCTACCCGCAGATTATGAACCACGGAACGCAGCATTTTATTACTGACCCAACCGTGGGTAGCCCACTCAGTGGCGTGGTACCAGCGTTCTACGTCCGGTAGTTTTTGTTGGTAACGTTCGGCAACTAATGGGATGTAGTTATCATCGGTCATAAATTGTTGGCAGCGTTCATGAATGGTTTGGAGCATGTTTACTACTGCCTCCGGAGCATGCTCCAGGATAGCTTGCGTTGCCGCGATCACAAAACAAGGCCAGGGAGTAATAAATTCGCCAACTCGTCGTAGTTGACCACTATCCACGTAAGGTTTGGTCGTATACTTTTCCCAGTAAAAGACATCCGTTGCTTGTCTCGTCAACGAACTCAAGGCACCTTCCAAATTCTTGATAATGGTGAATTGCTCCGTTTGTAGTTGCCTTTCATTGACCGTGGCATCGACGATAGCCATCAAATGAGATCCCGAGCCAAAACGGCTGATTCCGTACTGGCGATCGTATATCTGGTTGTGGTGCTGTAGGGTGTTTTCGGCTCCAGTATGAATTCCCCAGATGAGTGGCGTATTGATGTATCCAGAGACAATTTTACTAGGATTTCCAGCGATAATGTCCTTTACAATTCCTTCCGTGAGCAAAATACATGCATCTACTTCTCCATCACGTAGCGCCTTAGTCATTTGCCCGGTACCGCCGCGAAAGATAGTCCACTCGACCTTCACTCCTTGAGCCTCGAAGCTGCCGTCTTCGATAGCCAAGTGGACCGGCAGGTTAAAATGTTCGGGGACGCCCCCCAGGCGTATGGTCGTGCTATTCATAGCTTATTGCTGGATATATTGATCTTTTTGATTTAGTACTTCCGCCGGTTTATCCGTTCCTGCTTGGCCATTAGGAATTCTTCTCGATCTGTTCCAGTCCATGCTCCCGCCGCAACTCAGCAAGCACTTTTTTAAGCCTGGATTCCTCTTGGGTGCCGACACAAATCTTCTTGCCATTCTTTAAGTACAGGGCCAGTCCTATTTTACCGCTGGTATTGTAGATCGTCCCGTATTTTGTTCCAATGCGAACGCCCCAGCCGCCTACGAAACCGTAATCGACGACCTCCGCTGCTCTGATACCTTCCCAATTGATTTGCTGATTGGTAAAAGGGAAAAAACGGAAATGGATGGCCTTGTCGGTGATGGTGGTGCTGAGTTGCATCAGCCAGAAGAAGAGCAAAAATAGCAGCATGAAGAGTAAAAAAGCGATTAAACCCCAGTCTGGCATCGGTTTATCCCCGGCAGGCTGCCCTCGAAGGAACTGTTGATAAACGCCATAAAAGGGAATTAGTGTGAGCCCGATTAATAGTAGCCAAAGCCACCATTGGTTGAATCTTTGTTTTTCCTGGAAGAGAGGTTGCATGCCGGCTATTTATTAATCGTGTAGGTTAGTTCTACCATACCGTCCTGGTAGGCCGTCACGGCTTTTAAAGATAGCTGTTGTTCCTGATCAAGTTGCTTAAAAAATGCTACCCCCTTTCCCAAAACTACGGGCGCAATTGTCAGCACGATCGAGTCCGCCAGCTGCAAATGGAGACAATCCTGAACCAGGCTAGGACCGCCCACTAGCCAAATATTTTGATATTGCGTTTTGAGATCTTCTTTGATCAATCCTCTCAGATCTCCCGCGTAGAAGCGGACATTATTTTTAGAGGAAGTCAGCTGGCGATGCGTAAGAACAATCACTGGTTTATCGCCATAGGGCCAGCCGAGCATTAACGCCTGTTCATAGGTGCGGCTACCCATCAGGTAACAATCGATTTTTTCTAGAAAATGAGCAATGGCCTCTTCCGTTAATTCGGTGCCGGCGGGATAGTGGCCGGTAGAGTGCATCCAAGAGACACCTCCATCATTTTTTGCCACGAAGCCGTCGAGGCTGGTAACCATGTGGATCGTTAATTGAGAAACAGGCTTATTCATCTAGAATGGATTTTCCCTGATAGATTTCCTTTTGGGCTTGCAGAAAATCAGCAAAGATCGCTGCCTTACGGTCACGCATATTCCAGCCGATTTGAAATTCCCCGCCATAGCGGTCACGAGAATGCCGCAGGAAAGAAGCGAAATCCTGAAGTTCAGAGGACTTAGGGAGTAAGCTTGCTAAGTAATGTGTTTGAAGTCCTCCAACCACTACCGTAGCTTTCCCTATTAAATTCATCTTTTTGAATTTTTGAAGTATATTTTGGGCA
This sequence comes from Bacteroidota bacterium, assembly GCA_039030655.1. Classification (GTDB taxonomy): domain Bacteria; phylum Bacteroidota; class Bacteroidia; order Chitinophagales; family Saprospiraceae; genus Neolewinella. Next base: position 29,418 of record JBCCDS010000057.1, read on the forward strand.
TCCTTAGGATTAAGGGTTCGCAGGAGTTGGTCATAGCTACGCAAGCGGATAGTGGTGAAATGCTGTCCACTGATGGTGTAAGTACCAAAGCTTTCGATATCCTGCCAGGTCAGAGGGATTACAGGGCTATTGGGATAATGTAATTGTAGTCCCGCCTGATCAATAACGAGCTGACCGCTTCTACGGACTAAACTAGACCATATGGCTGGAAGGCAAAAGCCGCCAAAAAACACCACTGCAAGAACACCTATTATCTTTTCAAAGAGGGAGGTATCTCCCAGTAGCATTATTCCACCAATGGCCACGAAAGCCAAGGCGCACAAAAGGGCTAGAACGACCTTCCAAAGAGCTGCTTGAATTTTTTGTGCTTTCACCCCGTGAAATTAGGGGAATTACGATAAAAACAGCCTAGGGTGTTCTCTCTATTCGACTTTCTTCCAGGATAAAATTCATCTGGTTGATATCATCATCATTGAGTCGTAGATAGCCCGTAACGACGATTTGCTGATCCATGGAAAGTGCTGCTGGTTTAGTGGATAAGTGTATTTCTGCCACGGATTCGGGGCCTGCCCCTCCACAAAAGAAGCAACTACTGTAAGGAAACTTAGAAAGAATAAAAAAGGGCTCATCGCCGTAATCGAAAGGCATCACGTAACCCCGTAACTGAACGGCTTGCCCTTCCAACTCCTTGATTCGTTCATCAAATTGAGGGACCAACATGTAATAGATCCCATCGTCCATTAAAGTTCGTTTAAATTCTACTTGGGCAAAAGCCGCCCAGCCGTTAGCTACTTCCTCGGACTGTGCGGAAAGATGGACATAGTTATTCGAGAAAAATACTAGCAGCAGGACTAAACGAAGACCGTTTAACCAAGCAAGGTGGTTTTTCATGGGTAGCATATTATTCATCGAGGAGTAAAACTGTCGTAGTTAGGGTGAAAAGGCGCCAACAATATCGTTGACTTAGAACGGCTTAATTTAAAGCCTGGTATTTGAATATTCTGCTTCGTAGTGCTTTTCTTGTCCTTGATAAAATTCGTCTTCGTTTACCCGATACCAGTTAGCATTGGTCTCTTGGTTATAGGCTGGTGTAAAGACATCAACCATCTGGGTAAATTCATTGGGCATGATCGAATGGATATTTCCTTCGTGTGCCGTTAGTACGCCCACATCACCCCCTTTGATAATTTCGTTACCAACTTCTCGGATGATCCCTTTATTGACTACTGATGTTTCGCCGTCTTTTTCTACTTCTCTACTGGATAGAACTTCTTCCTCCAAGGTATAATTCTTGGCTAAAATGCTTCCAGAGACGACATTCAACACGCCGGTCATTTCAGGATGATCATGAGGTGGAATAAACTCGCCTGCTTCGAATTGAAACAGAGACACCTGAAAATCTACCTCATAATGTAGGCTGGCCGATTCGAACCAGTCAGGCCTTTTATTCTCATAAGCTTCCATTTCCCTTTTGATGTTATCAAACTCAGGGAAGTTACACTGTAGGAGTAATTGCTTTACCCTTTCAGCATACAGCTTTTGATCCCAGGGCGGCTCATGCTGGGACTTTGCCAAATGACTGAGACGCTCTAAAAAAGCATCCCAGTTTAGTGGAGTTTTTGCGTTCCATTGCCCAAAATGACCATTTGCCTTTTGTGCATATGCTGAGATCATATTCAACTGGAGCGCGATAGTTGCAAATCCTAAGGCGCTTAATTTGAGGAAATCTCTTCGCTTAAAATTGTCCATAATTATGCTATCGTTGAAGGAGAATATTTAGGTAGTCGGACTATTCTTTAAACGCAGCACTCCTCGTCTTCACACTGGCAGTATCTCAGGTTGTAGATGTGTAAGCCGATTAGACTTACCGTAGGTAGATAAATTAGTTCTTCACGCCAGTGGAACAACTCCAGTCGCTCATTAAGTAATACCAAGCTTAAGAAAAACCAGGAGGCATACATAGCGTACTTTACCCAAGATTTAGAACTATTGCGAGCTGACCAATAAACGGCCCAAAATGCCAGAATCAGAAAAATAATATCCAGAGATTTCCACCATACCGGGCTCGCATGATGATGCTCTTCTATTCCCAGATGAGCTGCGAATAAAAAGGGCGTTGCCAGGCAGTGGATAAGACATAAGCCACTCACTATACTGCCCATTTGGTTGGAAATATTAGTTGAAAATACTCTCCCGAAAGGAAGCTTAATTGAGGCACTCATAAGGATAAGTTGTTATCGCGTGTTTTGATCCTGTAGTTACTAAAACTGCTTGACCAGGGTGAATTTTGAAATGAATTGTTGTTCCCGAAAGTCCAATAGATCATCGTTGATCTGCGAGTCGTTGAAAACGAGATATACGAATGATAGCGGTTGATATTCCCAGCTGGCACGTACGTTCCAGCGCCCCTGATTATCAAAACTATTGTATTGATAGAAGGTCGATAGCTGCAATCGAGGGTTAAGGGCGAAGCGGGACCCCAGGGTTATGAGGTCAGTTGATAAATTGGAGTTGTCAATTCCTACTCCATTCAGGTCATTGTGCTCATATTCGACGGTAAGCGCAATGTGAGGGATGGGTGCCAAACGGCCCGAAATTTCTAGGGTATTCCGCCGACCATTGTAGAAGCGGCCAAAATTATAGCTGGCTCCCGCTGACCACTTCTTAGACCTATCCGTATTGTAGCGAACGATAAAGCGGGTGTAGAAGTAGTTGTCCTGTTCTATTGCTAAACCTAGTGGAGCGAAGTTGAAATTGATGTTTTGCCAGGTGGGGGAGAGGGAGAACTCCACGAAGCTGTTGTCCTTAAACCAGGTATAAATCGGAAAAATGTACAAGCTGGCTTGCTGAAAGCGAGAAGGATCCGATGCATCGTGGTTGTAATTGATAAATATCCCAGGATCCCAACGCCTGATCCAGTCCGTTTTTTTAGGCCGCCAGATGTAATAGCCTCCGGGGTTATGACTAATTACGTTCGTTTGGCGTACGAACCCCATTGCGGGCAGGTAGTTGGCATCCGTAAATTCAGTCACCCAGCCGTAATAGAATTTATTGGTGGTTTGGCCGGCGAAAATTCGACCGGCGAAACCAGTTTGTGCTGTTTGCTCATCAATGGAGGTCGAAAAAAGGTATTGTATATCCCACTCGCTCGTTGGTCGAATTTGACCATCTACAGTAATGGTGGTATTGTTATTGGCGGCTAAATCTAGTTGGGGGGCTTTTTCATCGAGGCGATGGGTAAGCATGATTCCCACGTTATTTTCCCGACCGTAATTTCTCAGATAGCGGGCTACCCCGAAGTTGGAGGCAGGAGAATTGTCAGTAGCGCGTTGCCTAACGAATAATCCAGCAATGGCCTGTTTGTCTGTACGCTGGGTAAAGCGGGTACCCGCATCGATGGGAGCAGGGGCCGCATTGAAGCTGCCTTGTAAGCCTATTCTCCGGCTAAAAAACGGTCGAATGGATTGTTGTAAGCCCCCGGCCCAGATACCTGAATTTTCCAGAAAAAACTGCCGCTGTTCTGGGAAAAAGATATTGAAGCGCTCCAAGTTATTAACCGCTCGGTCTAGATTAGCCTGGGCAAAATCCGTATTGAAAGTTACATCCAGAACGGAGCGCGGGTTAATCGCCCATTTGACATCCCCGCCAATTTTGAAGATATCTTCTGACATTCGATTGCTCCCCTCCGTAATATTGTCATATTGATAAAGGGTGTAGGGCTCTACCCGAATATTGGCTGAAGGAGCAGGTACTTCTATGCCTCTCAGTCGAGCGGCATAGGTCATGCGGTAAGGCGTAAAAGATTGTGGGATAGCCGGAAAGGTAGATACTTCAATATCCCTTCGAGCATACCTTACGAAGGTCATGCCCCATTCTACCTCTTCACCCGCTTCGGGCTTGTCGTAACGCAAAGTTTTAAAAGGAATGGCAAACTCGGCCGTAAAGCCTTCTTCTGTACGTTGACAGCGGACTTTCCAAAGCGTATTCCAACCATTATCGAAGTTATTTCCGTTGAAATTCTGGAAATCTCTTTGGTTGCCGTAAGGAGTGGTTTGAAATGCCTGTGCGTACTGCTTTAAGTTTTGCGGGTCAAGAGCTACCCCAAAAAGGTCATTTAGGCCCCAGCTAAAATCACGACGCAGGTCCTGTACTCTTACTCCAGCCTGCCCCAGGGAGTCTTGGCAAAATGCACCGATATACAGGTAGGTATCATCAAAAAGCACTTTTACTTCGGTACGGTAGCGGATAGGGCCTCCTTGTCTGGGCTCCTGCCGGAAAAAGTCAGTAGTAGGGCTTACCTTGTCCCAATCGGCTTCATTAAGTTGGCCATCTACTGTAATTTTACCTGCTACTTGGACAGCATTTATTGTCGGTGGAATTTCCGGAGGCGGAAAATTGGCCGCATCGTCCTGGGCTTGGCTACTTGATAAGGCCAAGCAGCCGAACAACAATGATAACAATGCGCACCTTTTCATTTTTCTTTGCTGAGGTTCGTAAGAAAGTTGAAATTGAAAATTCACAAGTGCAACTCAATTGCAAAGATAAGGAAGACTAAACTAACTGCAACCAAGTTGCGTTAATCTTGAATTATGGGAGTCGTCAGAAAAACGAAGGCTGTGAAGACCCTGCTCCAGATCATGGAGCAAAGCCCTGGTGCATTGTCCGCAGTAAAGCTGATTGAACAGCTGAGAACACAGATGAATAAGACGACCATCTACCGTGTTTTAGAACGCCTAGAGGAAGATGGTGTCGTTCACTCCTTTATCGATAAAGATGGCTTAAAGTGGTACGCCAAATGTGAGGATGGCTGTACGACGCATCGACACACAGATACACATCCCCACTTTCAGTGTAAGACCTGCGGAAAAATAGAGTGTCTTGAAATTGAGATTACTATACCTAAGCTAGCCGATCGTCGAATTGATTCCGCCGAGTTTTTACTCGTCGGACACTGTAATAGTTGTATCTCTTAAGATCAATCAGCTTCTAGTCGTCCATTTTTTGCCTCCTCTACCTCTGTACATATTCAGTAACTAGGCCCGTAATAGGCCGGTTTTACCTCTCTTTACCATCTTTTACATTTGAAGCGCGTCTGAGCAGCATGGTGCAGCTAGTTTTGTAGAAACCACTGCCTGATGTCAAATGCTGTTAGCGGGCCCATACTTATTCAAATACTGTTGATCAGCTTGCTCTTGAATAGCTGTAAGCAAGCAACTCGCAGAGCTGTAACACCTGCGGAAGTACAAATTGAAGACCCTATTAATCCTGACGCTCCGATCGGTAAATACCTCATCGATATCTATGAGGACCACGACCACAACTTATGGTTCGCCACCCTGGAAAATGGCCTGGCCCGCTACGACGGTTCGAGTCTGACTTATTTCAAGGAAGCCGATGGCTTGGTCTCTAATGCCACCCTTAGTATCAGTCAGGATGAGCAGGGGCTGTATTGGATCATTACTCAGCAAGGGGTGAGTACGTTTGATGGGGAGCGGTTTGTCAATTACACCAATGAGTATAGCGAGGAGGCTAATCGTATTTCCGGATTTTTGCTGGACAGTCAAGGCCGTGTTTGGCTAGGCAGTTGGGATGGCATCTGGCAGCTGGAAGACGGCCAATTCCTGCGATTCGAACTACCGATACCGGAGGTAGAGCTCCTGCCCTTCCAGTCGACCATGCACTGGGTCACGGAGATCATGGAAGACCGTACGGGCAACATCTGGTTTGGCCGTGATGGCTATGGGGCTTGTCGCTATGACGGCAGTAATTTCACCCATATCACCAAAGCCGACGGGCTGCCCTCCAATAATGTGCAGGAGATTTTTGAAGACCGGGAAGGTCGATTATGGTTTGGTACGCGGGTAGCAGAGCGTGATCACCCCGACCCTAGCCAGCGATCTGGCCCAGGTGGACTGAGTCGCTGGGATGGTCGACAAATGACAAATTTTCCGGGTCTGGCGGGCCTGAGCGACAACGATGTCTACGAAATTTATGAGGATGGCAGCGGCCAGCTTTGGATCAGCACGCGGGAAGACGGCGTCTACGTTTTTGACGGCGCAGATTTTATCAATTATCAGCCTGGTAGCATGCCCTTTGCGGCCGGCATGCCCGCTTTTGTGGGCATCACCAGTATGCTGGTAGACAGTCGTGGTCGGACGTGGATCGGTGGTGCCGACGGCTTGTTTCGAATCGAGGATGAGGAAGTGATTAGTGTGACGAGGAGTGGGCCTTGGGAGTAGCTGGAGTCCACTAATTCCGTTATTGTTCCCTAAAATAGTCGATCAGCTCCTGATGAACATTCGCGCGCCACGGATCATAATATTTACTCCTTGCTGCTTGGACTGAAAACTCGCCAGATGCGATAGCCGCTTCCAGGCCTTCGTAAAATATTGCCACGTAGGTAGTAACAGAATTACAGTCGGATTTGACGGGGTTAGTAACTAATAAAACAAGCTCATTAATCGCATTTTCATCGGGAAATAAAACAGCACCTCCTGTAGTGGGGAAATGGCAGGGGCAGCAGCCCGAGTTGACCGCTATGGTGTCTACGGTATATTGTTGGTAATGGATGCCGTCGGTAGAAAAAAGTAACTTGAAAAAGGTCGCGGCCGGTCTTCCAATGAAGGGTGAAAATAAGTATATCCCGCTGTCTTGAGCCACGGGTAAACTGTCCAAAGCCTGAATCTCAAAGTAGAGGATAGCCGATGAGGTTGAATCTTTAAACTCGTAGGTCTCTCCGACCTTCAGCGAATATTTATCCAGCGTACTACTTACTAAATCATCCTTACTCTGCCCAGCCTGACGTACGACCTCCTGCCCAATACAAAGCATTGGAAGTAGCGTGCAAAATATTACGAATACGAGCTTTGTCATTGCTTAGAAGCTGTTGGCCTTAAAACCCAAAAACTTCGTCACTAATTGTACTTCCGCTGGGTAAAGTCCTCCAGGGTCTCTCCGTCGTAGCGCCACAATATCCCGTAGCGGCCACCGAACCAGATATTGCCCTGTGCATCAGCCGTAATGCATTTGATGTCTACCAGCTTTTCGCTATTGGCTACTTCTAAAGGGGTAAAGGAGTGGCCATCGTACCAACAAACGCCACTCCTAGCGTAGGAAGCCATCCAGAGCTTGCCCGTTTCGTCTTCATAGAGGGTTGCCATATTGTTATGACAGCGGCCTTCCGCTTCTTGGATCGTGACGAAGCCTGTTCCGTCAAAACGGCTCATGCCTCCTCCCCGGGTGCCGAACCAAAGTTGGTCTGAGCGGTCCCGATAGCTGCCAGCAATCATATCATCGCCCAGACCGTCTGCGGGGTCGTAATGGGTAAAGCTGGTCCCGTCATACCTACTAACGCCCCCGTGCGAAAAGGAAGAGAACCAGATGTTTCCCGCTGCGTCTTCCAGAATGCTATTGATGACATTATGATGTAGACTATCCGGCATTCGGGCACAGGCCTCTTTTAAGTAGGGAGTAAAAGTCTCTCCATCATAATGGTAAGCTCCAGCACCATTTGAGCCGATCCAAAAATCACCCTGACGATCCTGCAGCAGGCTTAAAACCCCATTGGGATTAACGGTCGGGTATACGCTGGCTAACCAGGCCGTTTGTACCGTATCCTTAGGTATAGGCAAGTGGGTAAATTGGGCGCCATCATAGCTACACAAGCCCTGGCCCGTGCCAAACCACAGCGTCCCTTCCTGATCTTGTATAATGGTCCAGACTTCATTGTCACACAGGCCATTGCTTTCGTTGTAATTGGTGAAACTTGCACCATCATACTTAAAAACGCCTTCTTCCGTGGTCGCGAACCATAAGTTGCCGGATGCATCCAGCAAGCTTTTCGTTACGACGTCTCCCGCTCCGTAGTTAATGGGCTTATGCTCTCTTCTCGTTTCGTCTTTAGCGGGCGGACTGGGCTTGGTAGGGCTACTGCTGCAGGCTAGTAGCCCCAATATGATAAGGCATAGTAAATATTTCATCGGTTACGTTTAAGGGTTAGAGCTAGGTTCTTTTCCGAGCCCAGCCGTTCGGCTAAAGCCATCGGTAATTATTGAGGCTGCCGACTTGCTCTGGAAGCAATAATCAGTGATGCTGATTATTATTCTCTCTAAGCTAGCAGCCTATCCCCACTTGGCCCCCGTTCAATTGTAAAAGTTGGTAAAAGCCGGCTTTTTTGGTTTCATTAGTGGGAAATACAGATCGGTGAAAAGCATTTACTCCTTACTGCTAAAGCTGGCAGGCGTACTCCTCTTCGGCAGTTTGTTGCTGTGGTTGGTAGGCCAAAACGCTGCGATCGGGCCGGTTCTAATTACGGGCTTAGTGCTCCTGTCCATTGGGCTGCGCAGTCATGCCTTCTTTAAAGGTTTTTCCTTTACCGTACTGATTCTAGCCGCCGTTACTGCCTCCCTTTTTTACCCGGCAGCTTTCGTGCAGTGGGGACGCTTAGAGCTCAAAAGTCTCATCGTCCCCTTGCTGCAGTTGATCATGTTTGGGATGGGGACCGCCATGAGTTTTGGCGACTTTTTAGGCGTCATCAAAATGCCCAAAGCTGTAGGTATTGGGCTGGTTTGTCAGTTTACCATTATGCCGATTGTCGGCTTTAGCCTGGCAACCCTTTTCGCTTTCCCCCCGGAGATTGCCGCTGGAGTCGTATTGGTCGGAGCCTCGCCCAGTGGCCTGGCTTCCAACGTCATGTCTTACCTCGCCAAGGCCAATCTGGCGCTTTCGGTTACGCTCACGGCCTGTGCCACCTTACTAGCACCAATTATGACCCCTTTTCTGATGCAAAAGCTAGCGGGGCAATTTGTGCCGATTGATTTCTGGGCCATGGTCTGGAGCATCAGCAAGATCGTGTTACTACCGATCATTGCAGGGCTGTTATTCAATCACTTTTTACACGGTAAATTCAAGTGGTTGGACCGGGCAATGCCGGTAATTTCCATGGCGGGTATTGCTTTCATTATTACGATTATCACTTCCGCAGGTCGAGACCATTTGCTGAGTATTGGGCTGGCTTTAGTGGCCGTTGCGGTGATTCATAATCTACTCGGTTATTTACTCGGATACTGGGCTTGTAAGCTCTTCCGCCTACCAACCCAGGATTGCCGGACCATCGCTCTGGAAGTAGGCATGCAAAACGGTGGACTGGCCTCGGGTATCGCCCTCGAAATGGGCAAGGTCGCCACCGTCGGTTTAGCTCCGGCCATCTTTGGGCCCTGGATGAATATTTCCGGATCTTCCCTCGCTACCTGGTGGCGGGATCAGCCGATTACGAGTCCTGCAACAAAAAGCATAGACTAGGTAACATGAGGTTGGGAGCAGGAACACTCAAAGGAACTCAAAACCGACGTTACACTATGGTTTTGAGCACACTTCGAGGTTCTGATTCCTAGCAAAGGTAGGACCTCGAAGTGTTGAAGAGCTCAAAGCTATGCGTAGAGCTCGTAA
>JBCCDS010000058.1:0-38778 GCA_039030655.1 Bacteroidota bacterium
AGGTTGGTGTGCAGGCCAGCGACAAGCAGCAACCAGGGAACGAGACTGGTATTCTCTACGGGATCCCAGGCCCAGTAGCCGCCAAAGTTGAGGGCTTCGTAAGCCCAAGCCCCTCCCATCAAAATGCCGATACCCAGAATACCTCCGGAAAAGAGTGCCCAGCGCAGCGCCGGGCGGAGCCAGGCTTTATGTTGCCCAGTCCACAATCCAGCTACGGCAAACGCAGCAGGCACGATGGTACTAGCAAAACCCAGGAACAGCGTCGGTGGGTGGATGGTCATCCAGTAGTTTTGCAGCGAAGGATTCAGGCCGCTACCACGCAGCAGGGCTACGTAATCTTGCTGGGCGAAAATCTCCGCATCAATGACTTCTCTGAGCAATAACATAGGATTAGAGCCCAGGCGAATAGCTTCTTCACCAAAGCCTAAGTAGACGCCCAAAATCATACTCGTAATGATGACCTGAGCGGAGCAAAGGACCGTCATTACTGGGCTTTCCCAGCGCTTGGCGGTAAACAGCAAGGCTATACCTAAGACCATATGCCAAAACAACCAAAGCAGGAAGCTACCTTCCTGACCTTCCCAGAAGGCACTAAAGATTAAGCTTTTGGGAAGCTCTGGACTGACGTGTGCCTGCACATACTGGTATTCATAATACTGATTGAGCATCGCAAAAAGGATGCAACCAATCAGGGTCGTCAGGCCCAAAGCATGGAAAGTAAAGGCCGTGCGCCCGAGAAACTGCCAGCGTTTAGCCCGCAGTACCTCATCGCGAAAGCGAGTAGCCATAAAATAGCTGACCATCCCTAGCAGGGCTCCCACAAAAGCAGTAAGCAATCCTAAGTGACCTAGTATACGGGGTCCGAGATGCTCGCCGATGTAATTGATTTCTTCCATAAGCGCCGTGGCGGCTTTATCCTTCCATCAGATCTTCTAGCATGCTCTCCTCATCTTTATACTTGGAAGGGCATTTCAGTTGGACATCAGTGGCAATGAACTGATCACCTTCCATGCGACCAGTCAGTACGATCTGTTCACTGAGCTCAAAATCCTGCGGTTTGGGTTGTAAGAGTACAACTTGGCGCTCTTTTCCCTCCGTATCGCGCAGGTAGAAACTGAAGTGATCGGGATTTTCCTGATCTTGGATCATGGGCTTATCCTTCATCAGCTGTCCGGCAATTTTCTTCTTACCACCCTCAAGAGCGGCAGAATCAAAAGTGGCGTAAGGGTCCGTTTCGTTGAGCGCATTGGCCAGCAAAACAACGCCGAAGACCAGCATTAGAGCTGCGATGATGTAGGTTTTATTCATAACCAAAACAGATAGACTGATTAACCATGTTGCAAACTTAGGTGAAGCGTGGGAAAGCTTTGGACTTCCGCAGGTCTAAAGATTGTAAAGTTTATAGCGCTAGCTGCTGCTGAAGCCGATCAAAAAAAGCTGTTGAGGTAGCCCCTGACGACTTTAAGCCCCTCGTTAAAATCAGAATTGTTATTTACGATTATGTCGGCGATGTCTTTGTAGGGCGCTACGTATTTTTCGTAGGCCGGTAGTACGTGATGCTCGTAGCGGTACAGGACATCCTCTAGCGGGTAGTTGCGTTCCACCCGGTCGCGTTTGATGCGACGCACTACCTTGAGGTTATCCTTGGCGTGAAGAAAAATTTTCAGGTCCAGCATCTGCCGCACCTTTTTGTAGTGAAAAACGAAAAGTCCTTCTACAATGACAATGGGAGCCGGCTGAAAGGTCAGGATGCTAGGTTCAGCCAGCTCATTATTGAAGACGTACTCCTGGCGCTGAACGGTTTCCCCGGCGGCCAATCGTTTAAGGTCACTGACGAAATCTGCCTTATTGATGGCCTTGGGGCGGTCGAAGTTGCGGATGCCCATCTCGTCGACTTTTTGCTGCTCACGAGGCAGGTAATAATCGTCTTGCGATACCAGACAAACCTGGTCGTCTCCAAAGCCATCACGCAGCTGGCGGATGAAGGTCGTCTTGCCAGAACCACTGCCGCCAGTGATGCCGATGAAGTAGGGTCTTTTCATACAGGGGCGAAAAATAAGCCATCTTATACTAACTTGGCGGCTATATGGAGTTCTTGAATGATATTCTTCGTGCCGGCATCGGCATGACCTTCTTATTGGGCGTCTGCTTTTTGTTGAGCCGTGACCGTAAAGCCATCGATTGGAAACTGGTAGGTATTGGGGTCAGTGCTCAGATAATTATCGCCATTTTAATGCTGCTGGTACCGGGTGTCAGCGTGGTAGTAGACTGGGTAGCCACTGGTTTCCGGAAGACACTGGAATTTACTGCCGCTGGCTCAGAATTCCTTTTTGGTAGTGTAGTGCAAGACCTGGATAGCTTTGGCTATATTTTTGCCTTTCAAGTTTTACCCACCATCATTTTCTTCAGTGCCTTGACAGCCGTACTCTACTACTTCGGTATACTCCAGAAGGTAGTTTACGGTATGGCCTGGCTACTTAGTCGATTGATGGGCTTAAGTGGACCAGAGAGTCTGGCGGCGGCAGCCAATGTATTCATTGGTCAAACAGAGGCGCCTTTGGTGGTCAAGCCCTATCTGGAAAAGATGACGCGATCGGAGCTGCTCTGCTTGATGGTAGGCGGGATGGCGACTATCGCTGGCTCGGTCTATGTAGCCTACATCGGAATGCTGGGCGGAGCCGACGAAGCCTCTCAACAATTCTTCGCTAAACACTTATTGACAGCCAGCGTGATTTCAGCCCCTGCAGCCATTGTATGCGCGAAAATGCTGTACCCGGAAAGTCGGACTGAATTGGCCGAAAAAACGGGGGTAGAAGCTGGTTCAACCCACGATGCTGGGGTCAAGGATCAACGTCTGCAAATGGCTGCCGATGACAGCGATAACGTGTTGGATGCCATCAGTAAAGGAACGACCGACGGACTCAAATTAGCCGTAAACGTTGGTGCTATGCTGTTGGTCTTTACGGCTTTAATCTATATGCTCAACACCATTTTCTTAGGTACTACGGATTCCATCGACTGGCTAGTCAACGGACGCCCCGATGCCGAAGCCTGGGAGTTGATGAAAACAGCGAAAGAAACCTGGAATACGCAGCTAGCGGCCAGTACCGGGGGACGCTTCGACGGCTTCAGCTTTACTTATCTGTTAGCACTACTATTCGCCCCCATTGCCTGGCTTATTGGCGTGCCAGGTAATGACATTACCCTGGTAGGACAACTCCTGGGACTGAAAACGGTCGTCAATGAGTTTGTCGCTTACGATGTCTTTCAAGGCGTGCGGGCGAATCCAGACATTGTAATGCACCCCAAGAGTACGTTGATCGCCGCCTACGCCCTCTGTGGTTTTGCCAACTTCGCTAGTATCGGCATCCAGATTGGAGGCATCAGTGCCATTGCGCCCGGTCAGCGCAGAAACCTGACTTCTCTGGGTATCATGGCCCTGGTTGGTGGTACTGTAGCTTGTTTGATGACAGGTACGATTGCGGGGATGTTCTATAAATAGGAGTCCTCCCCAGGCATTTACCTTCCTAATAGAAAAGATCCACGTTCCCAAAAAAATGGTTGGATAGTGGCACAGTGCTGCTGCGCAGCCTTTTTAGGGCGCAGATGACGCTAATGTTCGCAGATTGGCGCGCGGATATTGGCCAGGGCCAACTTTGGGCTGTAATCAGTAGGCTATTTGGTTTATTCTACGGGCTTTCCCAAAGCGTGCTTTGTTTCACTGGATGTACAGCGAATCTACCCAAAACTGAAGTTTTGCGCGCAGATCTGATAACTGGATAAACCGGAGACGGTGAAGATAGCAGCGACCAAAATCCGTGCAACGAACCGTAGGTGAGTGGTCATCCGCTCCTATGCTGCTACTCACCATTGGCTGAATGCACTGGCGCTTAGATCATATAATGCCCCAAGCATTTACCTTTCTAATACAAAAGATCCGCGTACAAAAATTGGTGGATAGTGGCAGTGCGCTGCTGCGTAGCCTTATGACTTATATTTACCCACCTTCCTTCTTATCATCGTTATTCTGATTACGGTTCCTTCGTCGGAAGGGATTAAAGCGCTCGATCTCGCCACGTATTTCCTCCGCGGCTTGATCCAGCACGTTGCCGCTGGAATCCTGTCGAGTGGAGTCTCTACCCACTAGGGCACCTCCAACTTGTTGCAGGGCGGCGTTACGCAGAGAATCTATTCCCTGTGCCGCGACGGTACGTGCACTGTCAATTACTGTATTGGCCTGTTGGGTCACTGCAGCCCGAGCACTGTCAATTTGTGCCCGCGTCTGATCAACCTGGGCGTTGACTTGCTCTTCGACCTGATTGCGCACTTCATCCACTTGTTCCTGTACGGCTTCCGTCACCTGTTCCTGTGCCTGCTCGGCCAGGGCGGTGGCCAGACTGCTGTTGCCTTCATTGCGCCCCACCAAGTTGAAAGAAGTACTGGGATTAGCCATGCTTCCGCCTAAGTTGATGAGTAGGTTGAGGGTGTCGCCCTGTTCCAGGTTGAAACCTAGTCGACTAGCTTGTCCGGCAATGCCATCCAGAGCGGCCAGTGCTGAGCCCGTCACGATATTGCCTTCGATCATTTCCCGAGGAATAGCCGCTAGGATCTGATAATCCATCGCAGCATCAATACCGTGGCTACCCTGGATGTTCATCGGAATGCCAGCTACGGTTACATCAAAGGGTTGGACTTCTACCTTACCATCGGTTATCTCAAACCAGGTCTGGAGGCTAGACAGGTTGACGTCGCTGGCCAAAGCTTGAACGTCCAGTGCCTGACCAATTTTCTGCAAAGGGCCTACCTGTGCTAACTGGGCATTGGCCGTAGCTAAAAAGCCCTTGGCATCAATGGAACTCAACACCGGATAAAAATCCTTACCGAGCGTTCCTTCCAGAATCAGGTCACTACTGAAATTCCCCTGTATAAACCGACCGATAGGAGCCAGGGCAGCAAAGCTATTGAGGGTGCTGAAGGCCTGACCGAAATCCAAGGTCTGTAGATCATAATGAAAGCGAAAGCCCGGTTCTTCCGGATCGCTGGTGTCGTAGGCTCCGGCGAAATTAGCCCGACCGCCCAACAGGCGGCTACTACCATCTTCTACCACTACAGCTTCGTCCTGGATGACCACCGAACCCCGGAAATCATTCAACTCAATATTGGTGTATTGTACCTGATCCGCTACGATATCCATCCGTAGATCAATATTGGCAGGAATGGCTACAATGGCGTTTTCTTCTCCCGTACTACTGGCTGCTGGTCCAGCAGCATCGGGAGTAATGGTTTCCTCCGCCATGAAATCAGCTACTTCAAAACGGGGAGAGGTCAGGTTCAGATTGCCACTGAGCACCCCTTTACCCAGACCATAATCCAGTAAGTTGTTGACTTGTCCGCTACCGTTTACCCGCGTACTGCCCACTTGACTACCAAAACTATTAAGGGTGAGGCTGTTGGGCTGGATACTGCCGTTGACCTGATTGTTGCGCGCCACGTACTCTGCGTAGCGCAGCTCATCGACCTGGGCGTCGATGCTGAAGTCAAAACGGTCAAATACCTCCGTCTCCGCTAGGTGGGTTTGCTCTTCGTACTGAGCTGGACTGAGTTCGGCCGAAGTGCTGGCATCGGCCGGCATCCACTCATCAATATCGACCAGGCGACTGCGCAATTGTACATCTCCGCGCATGGTTTGCTCCGGGCTGAAATAAGCCAGTACGTTAGAGATTGTCCCCGATCCACTCAGGTCAGAACGCCCCAATTGTGCATCAAAAGCGGGGATAGCTACTTGCTGCGGGCTGAAATCAGCCGTAGCGCTGGCTACCTCAATACGTGGCATTTCACTACTGGCATAGACCAGGTTTTCAACACTCATGTTTCCGCTCATATCCAGTCCGTCGTAGCGTCCGGCTGTTAAGCTGCTCTGTCGCACATTATTCATGGTCAGATCAGCATCGATGATACCGGAAAGTTCTTCGATGCCTTCTAGCGGTATGGCCTGACTCCATTTGCCGAGGTCAATTTGCCCATCAAGGCGTGCATCCACCAGCGGGTCACTGATGGGGGTAGCCAGCCGGAAGCTGCCGCTGAAGGGATCACTTCCAAGCTTCATACTAAAGCGAGAAATGTCCAACACCAGCTGATTGAGATCGGAAGAAGGGCTGTTGAGCTTGACATCAGCAAAGATGCCGTTGATCCCAATCGATTGACCGGGGTATTGTACGGCTCCGCCATCCACGCCTAGCGATAGTCGAATTGCTGGATAGGCAGGGCGCTCTGCATTATATGGACCATCGACACTGGCATTGAGGGTGAAGCTGCCACTTGCCGTAATATCTTCATAGCCAGCCGTGTAGGCAGTTGGAATCAATGACCACAGCTGGCGAAAATCATTGGCCGGAGCATTTACCTCCAGGTCGAAAAGAATGTCCTCTTCCTCCATTGCGATACTGCCATCTGCCTGCAATTCCAGCTCGTTGAGCCGAATCTGGTTATCCTTGAAGCTGTAAACGCTATTGGTCAGATCGATATTGATCAGCGCATCGATGGTGGTTTTTACCTGATTCAAGTAGGCTACACCACTCTGTCGAAGCGTGACGGTTTCCGCTTCAGATCGGGTGTCGAGGTCAAAGACATCGGTCGTAAAATCCCCTTGCCCCTGATGATCCAGCCCTTTTACTTCCAGGTAAGTTTCCGTGGCTCGGTTGTCATAAATGAAGTGCCCCTGATTGATCTCGTAAGACTTCAGCCGGAATAGCATGCCGCCTTCTGAGCTGATTTCTTCTGGTACTTCCGCGGGTGTTTCGCTCTCCAGTGCTATGTTGTAGTTGGCGAGATTATTATCCAGTACGAGCAAATTGATCAGTGGTTGATCGAGTTCTACCGATTCAATCTCGTAGACCCCTTCGGCATCCCAGATCGACCAGAAGTTGATGTCCACGCTGGCGCTTTGCCCAGTAGTAAGGGGTAGACCTTCGAAAGTATCAATACCCACCAAAGAAAATTCCTCGACGGTCAAGTTGACGTCTGGAAAAGAACTGAGAAAGGATACGTTAGCATCGCTAAAATCTAGTTCAGCAGCCAGGTTTTCGTTGATACTACTTTTGACACCGGCGATGATCTGGTCCTTGAAGATCATCGGTGCGAAAATGGCGAAAACGATGAGTAGAACCAACGTAATCACTAAACCGATTAGAAATTTTTTCAAGATGCGCATAGGAGCGGAGAGTTGTCAATTGATTGTTTGCCAGCGATTTGCTGACGAGCATGGGGAAATTCACGAGCCAAATAATAGGGTAGGGGCTAATAGTTTTGCACCTTTGCCTGCCCAACCAGCAATTTAGCTGTTCGAATGCTAAGATGCTGTTTGTAGCGACTATTACACACTAGCTATAACGTATTAAAGAAACGATAACGTTTACCAATAGATGTCTGAGACCTCAAATAATTACACTTGGGTGGATTCGCCCGAAGGATTAGCAAAATTTATTGAAGAGCAGGCTGATGTAGATTGGTTGGCTTTCGACACAGAATTCATTGGGGAGAAACGTTATTATACCCTCCTGTGTTTGATCCAGGTGGCAAGTCCGGCAGGAGTTTACCTCATCGACCCGCTAGCTATTGACAATCTGGATGGTTTCATCGACCTGATCGAAGACCCCAAAATCGTCAAGCTGACCCACGCTGGCGATAACGACTATCGACTCTTTTATCAAGAGTTTAAGTGTATTCCCCAAAACCTCTTCGATACGCAGATTGCCGCAGGCTTTGTGGATTATCGTTATCCCACCAGCTTCGGTAAGCTAATCGAAGCAGAGCTGAAGATCAGCCTGGGTAAAGGCTTCGCCGTAACCGACTGGCAGCGCCGCCCCATGACGGGCAAGCAGATTCAGTACGCACTCAACGACGTTATCTACCTCAAAGAGCTGTATGATAGTCTGGTGACTAAGCTCAAAGCCAAAGGGCGACTGGACTGGGCTTTAGAGGAATGTGCCATCATGACTTCCGAGAGTTATTACTATCGGGACCCCTACCACGAGGCACTCAATAGTAAATTATTACAAACCAGCCGTAAGCGGGACCGCTTATTCCTCCTGCGTTTATTCAGCTGGCGGCGGGCAGAAGCGGAAAGAAAAGATTACAGCAAGGAAATGATCTTGCCCAGTAAAATTTTCAGTCCGTTGGTGCGCTCCATCCGTGCCGGAAAGGAATCGCTACAGGAGAACCGTCGACTGCCGAGCAAGACGGTCCAACGCTACGGGGACATTTTTCTGAGCTTTTACAACGACGAAGTTACCCCCGAAGAACAGGAAGTCCTAGCGCGCGTACCCCGCCACCAGGTGGACGAACAGGAGGACGATATGCTGCTCGATCTCCTCTACATTCTATTGAAGTACCGTAGCCACCAGGAAGGCATTAGTCATCAATTGGTGATGGCAAAGAGTGCCATTAAAAAGATGCGGGAAGATGAAGTACTACGCAATCGCCTGCTTGGTTCTGGCTGGCGCCGCGAACTGATGGGTGACGAGTTTATCGATTGGCTCAAAAACTTTGATCGCCTCAAGCTGGATATCCAAGGAGGTACCGTGCAATTGAGCTTGGCGGACTAATCCTTTGATTCGCAGCTGCTAGTCGGCTTGAGTAGTGAAATACAGCACCCAGTCGTTTCCTCTAGCAGCTGCAAAAGGTGGATCTGCCGTCAGGCTAAGACCATCCCCCTGATAGTAATTCTCGTAGGCAAAAGGAATCGTTGCCCCCGTGCGCGGGTTAAACCAGTAGCTTTTGAGCTGTACTGCCTCGCCTTCCAAGAATTGATCTAAGGCAATCGTAATTGGGTCGCCATAAGGGGTGTAGACGAGCAAACGTGGGGCAGTACCGGGGCGTGATCGCATGGCAAAGGTTTCTCGTCCACTGGAGTTGGCCGGATCAGCCAGGCAATTATTACAAGGCTGTAGACTAGGGTAGTTCATGCGCTCCATGAGTTGGCGTAAGTAGCCCATTTGTTGGGCGCCAGGATATTGTAGAGCCGCGTCCCAGGGCGTTCTGGCCTGACTGATCGGCTGGTGCCGGAAGTGCCACATCTGCCAGATATTGTGGTTGCCGAAGGTATGGCCGGCCGCTCCGGAAAAAACTGACCAGTAGGCCGCTTGCCGGGTATCCCAGTCATCAAACCAACCGTTTACCGACCGCCAGTTGATAGGGTGATCTTCGTAGGCCGGCTCGCCGTTAATGACCGGCTGATTAGGCGCTTCGCGTCGAGCTCTGACGACCTGATCATAATTGGCTTTGTCGTTAGTTTTTCCGTGACCGGACTGGAACATATGGAAATCCAACCATTCATCTGCTGCCCAGAAATCCAGCGAACAGTAGCCGCCTTGCGGGTGATAGGTGATCAATTGTTCTTGCCCGATAACGGCCCGAATACCGGTGGCCATACTGCGGATGATCTCGAAGTCCTCTTCCTCTTCGGGATTACGGTCGCCACCCAAAATCCAGATGATGTTTCTACCGCGATAGTGTTCTGCCAGTAGGCGACCAAAGATTTCGGCATTTTCTGGAGTGAATATTTCCGGTCCGACTCCCCATTTTAGGTTGAATTTATCACCCCAGGTGGGTAAAAGGCCAAGGTATAGTCCTAGTCGTTCAGCTTCTGCCAGCACAGCATCTACCTGCTCCAGATAGGCCGGATTGATCCGCGTGGGGTCACCATCAATTAAAGCAAAATCTCCATTCCGGTTGGGCGTGCGAATACCTTCCAGCTCCGCCAAAAACACACACTGGATGACGTTGAAGCCATCTTTAGCTCTTTGTTGGAGGTAGTGTTTGGACTCCCGCAGGTCCAGCCGGTGCAAAAGCTCCCAGGCGGTATCTGCCAGGTAGAAAAAGGGGGAAGCGTCATCGGCGTAGATCAAGTGGGTGCCGGATTCGCTTACGGCTAACGGCCGGGTAGCTGCCTGACCACTAAGCTCGCATAAACAGAGAACGACATAAAAGAAGGGTAGCCAAAGGTATTTCATACTGCTATGATACTTACTTAAGACTGATTAACAAAAAACGCCTCCCGATTGCTCGAAAGGCGTTACAATTACCGAAGTAATCTAGTGCAAATCTTATTAGATAGGCAGTGATAGGGTGATTATGATTATAGCTGATAGCTGATACCCAGGCTGAACTGACGACCACGCTCATAGGTTTGGAAAATGTATTCCTGACCATTGAAGGTGCTATAGGTTTCAAAGGCTGGATTAACCAGGTTTCTAGCTCTGACTGTCAGTTTGAAATTGCTGATCTGCTTACTTACCGAAAGGTCCAGTGTTGCACGTCCGCGTTCAAAGATATCGGGAGCACCTACCGAACCGATGGAAGCCAAACGGTCGCTGAAGTAGTTGTAGGCTAGGGTGACGTCCCAACCCATCGCATTGGCGTAATTCAAATTGGCATTAAGGACAAAGTCACTCTGGCCGCTGAATTCACGCACCCGTTCGCGAGTGGGGTCTACATCTGTGATTAGCCGGAATTCAACCGAATCAATGGATTGTTCTGATTGGATGTAAGCCAGGTTGCCACTGAAGGAGAAGTTGCTAAATGCGGGACTGATGATGTCCAGTTTCTTACGGAATTCTAACTCTACTCCGTATAGATTAGCCGATTCAGAGTTGGTCCAAGTGAATTGCTGACCACCACCGATCCGGAATGTAGTGACAATTGGATTATTGAAATCCTTGTAAAAGGCGCTGACGGCAAAAACTTCACCGCCACGATCTTCGGGGAAGAATTCATAACGTAGATCGAAATTGCTGATATCCGTCAGGATCAAGTCAGGATTGCCAAAAGTAATGGGGTCGCCAATAAAACCGAAACTTCCGAATGCTGCTACCTCTCGCATATTAGGGCGAGCAATGGTCCGTGAGAAACCTGCGCGCAGATTAGTATTAGCTGAAAGGGAGTAAACTAAGTTGAGCGCAGGGAGGAAGTTCGTCTCGCTGATTTCAGTGGTTTCCGTTAGTTCTGCCTCGGGATCATTACTCAGCAATAGAACGTCGCGATCGGACCGAACGAAAATGTCAGTTGTCTCCACCCGGGCGCCGAAAATAGCCTTTAGCCTAGGGCTAGCCTGTAAGGTAGCCATAGCGTAGGCGGCGTTGACGTCGTACTCGCCGATGTAGCTGTTGGAAGTATTGGAGTTGTCCGAAAGGAAGAGGCCGATGATATTACGACCATTGGATTCATTGACACCGAGAAAACCCAGATTGTCATCGGCGAAGAAGACTTCAGCATTAGCTTCCGACTGGTTGAGGGTTGTCCCCCGGCGCTGAAAGTATTCGTAAGATAGTTCATTGAAATCCCGCTCTTTGGTGCTGTAGAACCCACCTAGTTTGATGGAGCTTCCTCGACCAGCATTCTGCAGGATGGGAATGGTCAGGTCGATTTTACCCTGGAGGAAATCGTCGGTCAGATCGCGGTAGAAGCGCTGAGGACCATTGATTTGCGAGCGGTTAATCTGAAAGATATTATCGAAGGTGTAGGCGAGGAATTGGATATCTGGCTCGTTTTGTTCAGAATCTACGAGGTTAACGGACCAGTCGATTCGAATAGGGTCTTCTTTTCCGGTACTCAGACGATGTTCACCACTCATTACATGACTGGCTAACTGGCGCTCACGAAACCAGTTTACCCGCGAACGGAAGAAAGAATTTTCTCCGCCTACTCCGATTTCGTTAAAGGCACCCTGTAGGCTACGGCCTTCAATGTCCGTTTGACGGCTGAAGATGGAGTAGAAGCTCAAGGTATGATTAGTGCTTGGCTTGATCGACAGACCGACCATTCCGTTCAATTCCGGGGTTTCTACGGAACGATTGTCGGCGTAGTCAAACAGACTGAAGAGTACGTCTTCGCCGGGAGAAAGTTCGTAGCTGGCGTTGATACCGTTTTGGTACTGGCTAAAGCTGCGGCTGTAAGAGCCAGTAGCAAAGAGCCCAATCCGGGTATTGCCGAATTCCAGCTGCGTACCAATATTAGCGCCAATGCTGTAATCTAACCCATTAGAGGTAGGAGCAGGCTCCGAGAAATTTGTAGGAAAGCTAGTCACTGCATCCTCCACCAGTTGTGCAATATCGTCATCGCGCTCCGCCAGGCGGGCAGCGTCTTCGAAGAGTATATCCTGATAACGAGGTTCATCCAGTAGCGTTGGGCGGTCCAGTGTACCATCGTTAAAGCCTAATCCAGCACGGTTACCTGCATTGAAGGAAAGGAAATCGTCTCGTAAGTTCGCTTGTTGGTTGAATGAGCTGGATAAAGAAATGCCGTAGGTAAAGCGTTCGGGAAGGGACTTAAGGTTTACGTTGACTGAGCCTCCGGTAAAGTCACCGGGAAGGTCGGGCGTAAAAGTCTTGCTGGCGATGATGTTATCGATAATATCAGCTGGGATTAGGCTCAGGTTGGCAGAGTTGCGGTAAGGATCAATGCTGCTCAAGCGTAGACCGTTAATGGTAGTCGCTGAATAGCGATCACCCAGACCACGTACGTAAACATACTTTCCATCTACAATAGTAGTACCCGTTACTTTAGATAAAGCAGCAGCAGCGTTGCCAGCTCCCAGACGGCTTAGCTCCTGGCTAGAGATTACGTCTTGTACTTTATCCGATCCTCGGCGGATCATCATGACCGCGACCTCGGAGTTTTCGATCCGACTACCGGTTACTACGATTTCTTCAATGTTGACGCCACCACCTTCAGACATAATCACGTCCAGTACTTTGGTGTCATTAGCCGTTATTACGAAGCTTTCGAACCGTTGGTCGGCGTAGCCGATGTAAGAAGCAATTAGGGTGTAGGTGCCGGCGTCTGCCTGAAACTGATATTTACCATCAAAATCGGTAGTCGTACCAGTACCTGTTCCTTCGATGACAATGTTGGCACCAATGAGCGGAAAGCCATCAGTATCTAGAATGGTACCACTTACGGCACCTTTTTGTGCGTGTAGCGATACACTGGCAATTACTGCCACTAGGATGAGGAAATGTTTTAGCATGCTTAGGTAAGTTTTTGCACTTGATTTACTTAAGTAAGTGCTCTTAAAAAAGAGCGGCCAACTTGGTGTTGGTAAGACACTAAGTTGGCCGCAAAGGTCACCATCTCAAGGTTAACCTAGTATTAAATGATTGTTACTGGTTGATCACTAGTTTTTGGATCAAACGAGCACCTTCAGCCTCCATCAAAATGAAGTAAGAGCCGTTGGGTAGATTAGCCGTATTGATATTCACTTGCTGCTCACCACCAAACATTAGTTCATTGTTGAGCACTTGTTGTACCTGACGACCCATTAGATCAACAATCGTCATATCCACGCGTACGCTACGAGGTAATTCGAGCATTACGGTGGTTTGGCTGGCTGCGGGGTTAGGTGCCGGAGCATCCAACAAGAAGCCAGCAGACTCAACTGTTCCTACACCTACGGTCAGGAATACTTCACCGTACTCATCAATAGCGGTCCAGTTCTCCAACCAGCTTGGGTTGTCCACGCCATTACCGGGGGCAAATGCACCGTAGTAAGGCACCGTGTCGAAGAAGTCATCAGACGGAGCAGGAGCACCAGAAGCAGCTGGGCTGATTGGCGTAGGACGAGGGTCCAGCATATTCCGGTCAGTAAGTTCTTGAAGTACAGGGTCAGCAATCATATTGTTGTTGCCAGCAAAGTTGGCAGAAACGGTAGCTGAGCTAGACATCACAATTTCCTCATCAGGATTAACTGCTACGAAGAGATCAGCAGCAGTAGTACCGCCTCCGAATCCGAAGAAGAAGTTGTCATTAAAGGCTAGATCACCAGCTTCCAGACGAGCTAAGGCATCGCCGTCAGCAGTGTCATCACGATCCTCAATACCGATAGCAACACCGTTGAAGTCCGTGAAGATGGAATTGTTGTAGAAACCACCAGCATTGTCACGCAGCAGGATGGCAAATGCCAAATCGTCTGCAGCATCACCACCGGTTGCCGTAGCGTTTTCGCCGATACCAATGTAGGTAGCATTGAAAATATTAGGCTGAGCAAAAGGTGGAGTAGCATCGGGGCTAGCACCATCGTGCTCGCCTGCACGACCCGTCCCTTGGATGGTAGAACCATCTTGCAGTGTAAACCAGTACTGTCCACGGCCACGGTAGCCGAAGTCGTAGTCGATACCATCGTCACCACAGAAAGCAACGGCGGCGTGCTTAACGTCAACCGTACCTCCAAAGAATTCGATACCGTCATCGAAGTTGGCGAATACTTCTACGAAGTCGATTTCCGTACCTGAACCTACACCACCGAGGGTCAGACCATTGATCTCGTTGTTGGCGGTCAGAGAGGTTCCACCGTGGCGGATAGATACGTAGCGCAGTACACCACTGTTGTCATCGTCTGCCATACCGCCAAAGCGTGCACGGGTCTCGGCAGCGTCGATACCTTCGATGCCAGTTTCACCACCTGGAACGGCAATGGTCGCATTACCCAGTACGATCAAACCACCCCAAAGGCCAGTATCGTCGATAGAAAGGTCATCAGCCATGCTTAGATCATCATCTTCAGCAGTGAAGATGATCGGAGCTTCAGCAGTACCTTCTGCAAAGATCTGCGCATCACGCGTGATGATCAGAGCAGAAGTGTTGTCACCAGTAGTAACGTTGTTGGCGCCTTTGAAGAATACTGGCGTACCTGCTTCGATATTTAGGGTACCATCTTCCTCCAGGTAGACCAAGCCGTCCAATAGGTAGCAATTACCGCTTCCCCAAGTGTAAGTCTGACCACCTACCAGATCATTGTCGGTGATGGTGATACAGTCATCAGAAGTCGTACTGGTAGGTGTGACCAGGTCACCCAGGTAGCCGTACTCATCTAATGCAGTCCAGCTTTCTACCCAGAGGTTAGCATTACCGAATGCGCCACGGTAAGTTACGGGGTTGTAGAAACCATCTTCGCTTGGCGTAGCGCCACCCAATGCAGGGCTGCCAGCGTTTATCCGTGGATCCAATCCACCATTTGGTGTACGGCTGATACCACCCAGGTTAGGATCAGTAATCGAGTTCGCAGCGTCAAAAGTAGAGGCGACTGTAGCTGAAGAACCAGCCACTACGTCTTCGTCAGGATTAACCGCTACGAAGAGATCTGCAGCGGTGTTTCCTGCTCCGAAACCGAAGAAGAAGTTGTCATTGTAAACTAGATCACCAGCTTGCAGACGTGCAAAGGCGTCGCCATCAGCAGTGTCGTCACGATCTTCCAAAGCAATAGCGAAGCCGTTACCTTCCAGGAAGACAGAGTTGTTGTAGAAACCACCCGCATTGTCCCGCATTAGAACGAGGAAGCGATTAGCATCAGCAGCATCACCACCATTAACAGTAGCGTTCGTACCTACACCAATGTAGGTGGCATTATAGATGTTGGGTTGAGCGAAAGGTGGGGTTGCATCAGGGCTAGCACCATCGTGCTCACCGGCACGACCCGTTCCGTCAGGATTGTCCGGCTCCTGGATAACGAACCAGAACTGACCGTTACCCCGGTAGCCAAAGTCATAATCGATACCGTCATCACCACAGAAAGCAACGGTAGCGTGCTTGATGTCAACCGTACCGCCGAAGAATTCAATACCATCGTCAAAGTTGGCGAATACTTCTACAAAGTCGATTTCCGTACCTGAACCTACACCACCGAGGGTCAGACCATTGATCTCGTTGTTGGAAGTAAGGGCAGTACCACCGTGACGAATAGAAACGTAGCGCAGTACGCCACTGTCATCATCGTCTTCCGTACCGCCGTAACGCGCACGATCTTCACCGGCGTCAATTCCTTCAATACCAGTCTCACCACCAGGTACCGCAATAGTTGCGTCGCCTAGGATGATCAGACCGCCCCATAGTCCACGGTCATCAGTCGTGAAGTCATCTGGCTCAGCAAGGTTATCATCTTCAGCAGTGAAGATGATCGGAGCCTCGGCCGTACCTTCGGCAAAAATCTGCGCATCGCGCGTGATGATCAGGGCCGAAGTATTATCACCAGTTGTGACGGTGTTGGCGCCCTTGAAGAATACGGGTGTACCTGCTTCGATGTTCAGCGTGCCATCTTCTTCCAAATAGACCAGACCGTCAACCAAGTAACAATTACCGTTACCCCAGGTGTAAGTCTGACCACCTACCAGGTCATTGTCCGTGATAGTGATACAATCATCAGAAGTTGTGCTGGTAGGCTCTACCAGATCACCCAGGTAGCCGTACTCATCTAATGCCGTCCAGCTTTCTACCCAGAGGTTAGCATTACCGAATGCGCCACGATAAGTTACGGGGTTGTAGAAACCATCTTCGCTTGGCGTAGCGCCACCCAATGCAGGGCTGCCAGCATTAATCCGTGGGTCCAATCCTCCGTTTGGTGTACGGCTTAGGCCTGCCAGATCGGGATCGGCAATGGTATTCGCTGCACCGATCGCGGTAGCAACCGTTGCCGAAGAAGCCATAACGGTTTCTTCATCAGCATTTACCGCAATAAAAAGGTCAGCAGCCGTAGTACCGGCGTTAAAGCCGAAGAAGTAGTTATCGTTATAAGCAATGTCACCATCTTCTAGACGGGCCAAAGCATCACCATCGGAGGTGTCATCACGATCTTCAATAGCAATCGCACTTCCATTACCTTCCAGGAAGAGCGAGTTGTTGTAGAAGCCGCCGGCATTGTCCCGCATCAGGACAAGGAAACGATTAGCATCAGCAGCATCACCACCATTAACAGTGGCGTTGGTACCTACACCTACGTAGGTAGCATTATAAACAGTTGGCTGGGCAAAAGGTGGGGTCGCGTCTGGGCTAGCGCCATCATGCTCTCCACAACGGCCCGTACCATCAGGATTATCAGGTTCTTGAATGACGAACCAGAACTGACCTTTTCCGCGGTAACCGAAGTCATAATCGATACCGTCGTCGCCACAGAAGGCAACTGCCGCATTCTTAACACTTACCGTACCACCGAAGAATTCGATGCCGTCATCAAAATTGGCGAAAACTTCAATGTTCTCAATGATTGTAGCGGATCCTACACCACCAAGGGTCAAACCATTGATTTCATTGTTGGAAGTCAGAGCTGTTCCGCCGTGGCGAATAGATACGTAGCGCAGGACACCGGAATTATCACCGTCATCTGTGCCACCAAAACGTGCACGAGTTTCGGCGGCATCAATGCCTTCAATACCAGTTTCTCCACCAGGTACTGCAGTAGTAGCATTACCAAGTATGATCAAACCACCCCAGAGACCGCGATCATCAACGCTAAAATCGTCTGGATCATTGGTATCATCACCACTAGCGGTGAAAATGATCGGATCACTAGCGGTACCTTCTGCGTAGATTTCTGCATCACGAGCAATGATCAGAGCAGAAGTATTGTCACCAGTTGTAGGAGCCGTAAGGCCTTTGATGATGGTACCCGCTTGGATGTTAAGCACACCACCTTCTTCTAGATAGACCAAACCATCTAGAATGTAGATGTTGTCATTGGTCCAATCATGGGTAGTATTTGCGTTGAGATCCCCATCGGTAATGGTCACCTCGGTTTGCGCACTCAACCCACTAAAGGTGAGTAAAAGCAGCGCTAAGCATGTAAATGTCCTTGATAGCATAAGTGCTGAAGTTAATTTTATGCCGCAAAAGTCGCTAGTGGCAGTTAACCCAGCTTGTTGCCAATGTTAAGTTATTGTATGACAGACCATAAGTATATTGCTATATGGGTTTATTGCTATAAGGCGTTCAGAGTTAGAAAAAATCTATATGAAGTAAGATTTTCCAGTATTTTACTAGTGATTTAAGTTACTCACTTCCGCAGGTCTTAATCTGTGGTCCATTGAAGGAGCTTAAACTAAAATTAACATAGAATTCTATCACCTAATATGCCTAAGCCTAGCAGGGCATTTAGACCTGCGGAAGCCTGCCCGCCGATAGCAGTAAGGCAAGTACAAAAATCAGTCCGCAATATCAAAAAGGGTCCCAGCTGTGCCCGGTGGGCTAGCTCCGATGTGATGATAAGCCTTTTCTGTAGCTTGCCGGCCCCGCGGCGTGCGTTGCAAATAGCCCTCCATGATCAGGAAGGGTTCGTGCACTTCTTCGATGGTGCCGGCCTCTTCGCCCACGGCGGTTGCGATGGTAGTGATTCCCACTGGTCCGCCTTTAAACTTGTGGATGATGGCCGTCAGGATTTTATTGTCCATCTCGTCCAGGCCACCTTCGTCTACATTCAGGGCACTCAGCCCGTAGTTAGCTATTTTTTGGTCAATGGTACCGTTGCCTTTTACCTGGGCAAAATCGCGGATACGGCGTAAGAGGGCGTTGGCAATTCGTGGGGTGCCGCGAGAGCGTCGGGAAATCTCGGCAGCACCCTCAGGAGTAATGGGGACTTCGAGAATACCGGCCGAGCGTTTAACGATGCGCTCCAGGGTATGCACGTCGTAATAATCGAGCAGGCAGTTAATACCAAAACGGGCGCGCATCGGTGCGGTCAGCAGGCCCATGCGGGTGGTAGCACCAACTAAGGTAAAGGGATTGAGCTTGATCTGAACGGTGCGCGCATTGGGGCCACTATCGATCATAATGTCGATCCGGTAATCTTCCATGGCCGAGTAGAGGTATTCTTCTACTACGGTATTCAGGCGATGAATTTCGTCGATGAAGAGGACGTCCCCTTCGTTTAGATTCGTGAGTAGGCCAGCTAGGTCTCCGGCTTTTTCCAGGACTGGGCCACTGGTCATCTTGAGTTCCGCACCCAGCTCGTTGGCGATGATGTGGCTCAGGGTCGTTTTACCCAAGCCTGGAGGACCGTGCAGCAAGACGTGGTCGAGCGCTTCGCCGCGTTGTAGTGCGGCTTGGATAAAAATCTGCAGGTTCTCGACAATCTTGGGTTGCCCACTAAAGTCTTGCAGCCGGTCAGGCCGTAAGGCTTTTTCTACGACCAACTCTTCGTTTTCGAGATGGTCTTTATCTGGTCGAAGGTATTCGTTCATGCTGAGGGGCGAATATAGCCAATCGCCAATTTGTTTAATACCTTGCTCAAAGGTAAACAAATTGTTGGTCAATGGGCGGTTTTGGGGTGGGGAAGCTGCTGTTCGAATAAATTAAACCATTCGAAATTGCAAATCGTTGACTGTCAATTAATTACAACTTTTTCTGTTCGAATAAATTAAACCATTCGAACTTTTTACCCCGCTCCCCACTCAAAATTCTATCCCCTCTTACAGCGAAATACCCTCCTCATCGGTCTTGTATACAAACGCACGCCTGCCATGAAGTTAATCTGTTTAGCGGTCGCCCTTAGCCTGCAACTGGGCAGTTTGTCCGCACAGGAAAGAGCTGCTATCCCCACGGGTAATTTTCACACCCTCAATCTGGCAGATAACTTCTTCGGTATACACCTGGAACCGCTCAGCTGGCTGGTGGCTGCCGACGGTCGCCTGCGTATCGGCATAGTCGCCCAACGAGCCAATGTGAGCTACTTACTGGACCTAGAGTGGGGGAGTGCCGGCCTGGGTGGCGGATTCGTCTCCAACGATTTCGAACTGGTTGAAGGCTATCGCTACCAAGGCATCCGACCCGAAATCAGAGTACACTGGCCCCGCTTCTGGGGCACGGGCTATCTGGGGCTGGAATACGCCTACAGCCATAGCCTACGCCATCTCGAAGATGCTGGCTACTTCGACCCGGACTTTTCCCCCGGAGCCGACATTTTTGCCTACGATTCCGCCCAGCGAGAAATCAGTCGCCACGGATTAGGCCTCAAATACGGTCGCACCCTGCCTTTGTTTCGCCGTTTTTACGCCGATATTTATGTAGGGATCAGCAGAGTGTGGCAAACCGTAGATTTTAGCGAATTGCGCAACCTACGCGTCGACCTCAGTTTCCACGAAGGCAATCGAGCTGCGGATCAAACCAGTAGTTTCACTCGCTTCCAAAAAGGAGAAAGAAACTTCACTTCCTTCCTACTGGGCGCGCGATTGGGCTTGCGTTTTGAAAAAGAAGTACCAGCTAGCCAGCTCCTTACGGACTAAGCTACTTGACAAATAGCCAATCGTCTTCCGAAGAAAGACCTTCCCGATAAACGTAATCATCCACTACTAGTCCCTTGAGTAATTCCGGATCGGTAATTCGCTCTTGGATCATCAGTCGAGCCATTGATCCGCGTGCCTTCTTAGCGTTGAAGCTGATCACTTTGAGTTGACCATTGCGATCTTCCTTAAAGTGAATATTAAGCACGCGTCCTTTCAGTTGAGCGGGCCTGACACTCTTAAAGTATTCCTGGCTGGCCAGATTGAGTAGGACTTTCGACTTAACAGCTCGCAGGTCTTTTTGCAATCGTTCGGTGATCTCGTCCCCCCAAAAGGCGTAAAGGTCCTTGCCAGCAGCATTGGGCAACTTGGTGCCCATTTCGAGTCGATAGGCCTGCATCAAGTCGCGCGGACGCAAGACTCCATAAAGTCCAGAAAGCATGCGCAGGTGCTTTTGCGCGAAATCAACGTCCTCTTCGCTTAAGGTCTCCGCGTCCAGGCCCAGATACACATCTCCCTTAAAGGTATGGATCGCAGGCTTGGCGTTCGATTTTTTAAAGGGCGTACTGAAAGACTGATAGCGGTCGCGATTCAACTCGGCCAGCTTTTCACTGATGTGCATCATCTCCTGCAAATCAGCTGCTGTGCGTGTTTTGAGCTCGCTTACCAATGCTTCAGCTTTTTCCAGCATTCTAGGCTGGGTTGTTTTCGTCTTAACGGGCTCGAGGTTGAGCGTTTTGGCAGGGGATAGTACAGCAATCATTACTTCATCTTTTCTTGCAGTCGTAGTAAATAGCGGTGCTTCAGGTAGTAATCTTTCAAGCGTGTGAAGTCGTTTCCTGTTAAGGAATTGGACTCCCGCAGGTCCGCCACCTGACTCGAAAGTTGTTGCTCCAACTCTTCGATCAAAGCAGTTGCTTTTGCACGTAAGGCTGGATCTTCCTCGAATTCGAGCTCCATCAGTGCCTCATTGATATCCATGATTTCCATCAAAAAATCCTGAGGAACCTTATTCTCTCCTTCCGCAGCCAGCACTCCTTCCAGGCTTAGCAGATGGTGCAACCGCTGATCATCATCCATTAACAGCTTATAGCCGCGGTTGTTGTGGCTACTTTGTTCTAGCGCATCAGCCTGCTCTTCTTCGGAGCTTAGCCGATGGAAGTCCGGATGAAACCGCCGACTATTGGCGTAATAGGTCTTTTTTAGACTAGCCTTATCAACGGCCCAGACCTGCGGAAGTCCAAAAAAATCGAAATAATTCAAGGATGGATGGTTTTAGCTATCCATAGGTAAATGGCTACTTACTTGAAGAAGGCCCGCCATACGTCCAGACCATTCGCAAAGAGTAAGAGGCCGAGCACAATCACAAAGCCGACAACCGTAGCCCGCTCCATGAATTTGTCGCTGGGTGTTTTACCACTCACCACTTCATAAAGCAGGAACATGACGTGCCCGCCGTCCAGCGCAGGGATGGGCAAGAGGTTCATAAAGGCCAGAATCAATGACAGTACGGCCGTCATGGTCCAGAAGCGTTCCCAGTCCCAGGTAGCGCCAAACATACCGGCAATAGAGCCGATGCCGCCCAGACTCTCGGTCACCTTGATATCGCCAGAAAACATCTTGCCGAAAGCATTCATCTGGTCACCCAGGAAATTCCAGCCTTTTTTCACACCAGCAGGAAAGGATTCCATGAAGCCATACTCCTGCCGCTCCATATCGAAGAAGTACTCTGGTGGAGCATTCACGAAGCCTAGTAGCCCATTTTCGTTGAGGGTTACCTCCTGATTGAATATCCGACCATCCCGCTCAATGGTCAGATTGACCATTTCTTCGCCGCGACCGCTCAGATTAGCACGCAACTGGTCGAAGTAGCGCATCTCGGCGTTGTCTACGGCCAGAATCCGGTCTTCTACCTCCAAACCAGCAGATTCTACCGGACTCTCTTTAGAAAACTCCCCAATTACCAGCGGCAAACGAACGCTGAATAGATTGTAATCCTTATTCTCATTGCGGGTCAGGATGTCGGTCCATTCACCGGCAACGGGGATTTTAACCAAGTCCCCATCGCGACGTACGGTTAGTTCACGAGCACCATCCAATACGATGCCCCGCAGTACCAGTCGCGGATTAAAGCGATCAAACTCCTGATCACCAATGAGTAGGAGCTGATCTCCATTTTCAAAGCCCAGTTCTCTGCCCAACGAATCCGTAACCATGCCATATTCTGCGCGCTCTGCGGGTAGATAACTCTCCCCGTAGGTCCAGAGAATCATGGCGTAGATAAAGAAGCCCAGGATGAAATTGACCGTCACACCGCCCAACATAATGATGAGGCGCTGCCAGGCTGGCTTGGAGCGAAACTCCCAGGGCTGTGGCGGACCAGCCATTTGCTCTTTGTCCATGCTTTCGTCGATCATACCGCTGATCTTGACGTAGCCCCCCAGCGGAAGCCAGCCAACGCCATATTCTGTATCCCCGATCTTCTTCTTGAACAGAGAAAATCCAGGGTCAAAAAACAGGTAAAACTTCTCTACCCGAGTACCGAATAGACGAGCGGGTAAAAAGTGACCGAATTCGTGAAGCACAAT
This sequence comes from Bacteroidota bacterium, assembly GCA_039030655.1. Taxonomy (GTDB): domain Bacteria; phylum Bacteroidota; class Bacteroidia; order Chitinophagales; family Saprospiraceae; genus Neolewinella. The sequence goes on from JBCCDS010000058.1 coordinate 22,625, forward strand.
CAGGATAGAAAGGCTCAAAACCAACTGGCCAATGGTGATTAATAGGTCCATACAACGTTTACAGTAGACATCATTAACAGCCCGGCTAAATCGAATGTTGCGGGCAGCGGCCGCAAAGGTAGCGGTTTAATAGCGCTTACTGTATAAGGTAGCGTTAATGAAGGACTATTCGCCGCACTTCTGCCCCAGACCTTAGCAGGTAAATCCCTGCTTGTGGATGTTGAATAGTCAATTGCTGGCCACTACTTACGGCATCCCAAACTTGAAGTAAGCGGCCGTCTAAACTGTAGAGTTCCAGTCGTTTTTGGACGGTTTCGTCTCCCCAGCTTACAAAGGTGGTACCATTATTGGGGTTGGGAGCTACCACCAACCCCGCATCGGTAGATCTTCCCCAACGAGCATTGACAATGGTGGAATAATGCTGACTGCCATCCTGGTCAACCTGGCGTAAGCGATAGTAATAGTTTTGACCGGCTTGCACTGCTAGATCCAGATAACTGTAGGCTGCACCTTCTCCTTCCTGGGCGGTAGCAGGCATCCAGACCAAGTCATTAAATTGCCGCCCGTCGGTCGATCGCTCCAACCAGAATCCCAGATTAGCAACTTCGTTTTCCGTACGCCAGTTAAGTTGAATGCTAGCAGGAGCAGGGCTTGCCTGAAAGTCGGTTAGATCTACCGGTAGCAAAACATTGCAATAGGCCACTACAATCTCGTCCAGATACCAACCGAGCCAGCCGTCGCAGCCGTCAGTGGCTAGGTACCAGGCCAATTGGAAGTTGTCTCCAGCTCGAATACCCAAACCCGTTAAATCGGCATGGCTGGTCCACCAATTACCAGAGGTGCTGTAGTCATCGGCACCACTAAAGGCCCAGAAGCCGGCGTAAGGATTATCACTCACCAGTTGAGTCATCAGGCTACGGTTGTAGCCGTTGAAGAGGAAATCGTCGTCATCCAGCTCGCGCCAGCTGCCGTTGTTTCGGCGGTAAAAGACAATGCCGCCGTCGTAGTTTTCCTCAATACTCAGATAGTGGGTGAAGCTCAACTTGATATCCGTCACGGCGTTGGGAACCGAAATGACCGGGCTGATGAGTCGGATACTGCCATTTTGCAGATTCGTATCACAGTAAAGGGAAAAAGGACTGGGAGCGTACATGCCCTGGCCGGGACGACCATCCGGTAATAATGGCGCTAATTCCCAGTCGCGTGCTTCCCAGGTATTGGTATCAACGGGGGCTTGCTCGAGGGTCCAATCACCGATGCCATTTTCCCAGTCTTCGGCGAAAATTTGCTGGCCGGTATCACTGGCACAAAGATCGGGGGTGTTGGGGTCTAACAAGGGAGAGATGCTACAGCTGGTCGGTAGTTGAAGCTCGACTGCGGCGATGGCACTATCCAGTTCTGCCAGATCTGCGGCAGTAATGGTCAGGCCTGAACTACCCGCCACCATATTTACGGTGGTCAAGTCCAGTAGGTCCTCGCCTACCAGGTCGTTGGCGGCCATACGCAATTGGTCACCCAAGGCGTGGATATCGGTAGCCCGGGTATGGAAGTAGAGCATGGTATGCCCAAAAATGTGGGTTGCTTTGGTCAAGCCAATACCATTAATGGTAACGCCATTATGGATGCCACCGTCTACTAGGAGAGTGAAGGCTCGGTTGACCAAACCAGAGTTGTTATGGACACTACTCAGTTCCCCGGTACTGCAGTCGTAGAAGGAATCAGACCGATCGTCTGGATCATTGCGGCAGTTGGGGAAGGCCATATCTCGAATATGGGAACCGAAGCCAACGCCATCTTCTCCAATTTTCCAGCGGGTGTTGTTTTCCAAACAGCTAGTGCGCAGATTGCCAATACCGGCGTCGTTGCCCGTACCGTTGATTAAATCCACTACTTCCCCAAAAATATCGGCAAAGGCTTCGTTCACGGCACCAGACTCAAAGGCGTAGATCAAGGCACTGGTATTGCGTATATATACGTGAGCCCACTCGTGCGCTGTGACGTCGTCTGCAATTGTATTAGCGCAGTAGAAAGTGACGGTATTACCCGCTCTGGCGTTGGGGCATTCGGTGATCAGATTGGCGTCGTAGACAATGTTCATGGTGCCTCCCTCGTCATCGTAGCTGTCGCGACCGAAACTGCGGAAAAAGAGATTGTAAGTTTGCTCCGTCTGGACCAGTAGATCTTGTTGGTTAGTATTGAGAAAGCCCGGAAAGGCATCACCTTCACTCCAGATAAGATTGCTGGAATTGGTATTGTTGGTGTACAGATCCCTATCCAAAATGTCACAGTGCATCGGAAAGAGGTAGCTTTCCTGGGGACGTCGCGGGTTGTAGAGTAGCTCCAGTTCTTGCAGACCAGCGTCATCCTCGAGGTGGATACGGTAGCCGCTGTAGGCTCGCTTGGGCGCTAGTGGATCGAATAGGGCAGGAACGATAAAAAAGGACTCTTGGGAGGCAATTTGCCACTGTCCATCAGCGGGGTAATCTTTGAGTTGGTAGCGTAAGTCAGCAAGTGTAAAAGCAGCTTGCGCTGGTAGGGGCAGCTCGGTGAGAACCTGCGGAAGTACAAAAAATCCTCCTCCAGACAGCAATCGGCCGGCAGCCGAGAAATGCAACGCTAATTCTGCACCCAAGATGGGGACCTCACGCTCTTGTTGTTGAAAAATCAGATGACTGCCACCGTATTGGTCACGTCGCTCGCTTAACAGCTCTAGTTTTTCTGGGCTTGTAATCTCCCAGGCTATTCCGTAAATCTGCCAGAAATTTTGTGCCTTGTCCTGAATGCTGAGACCGTTCAGCTCCAGCCCTTCAGCAGGAAATTGAAAACTCAAATGAGTCGGGGAACTAGGATGGTCTAAGCTTAGGTTGGCTCCCTCTTGTTGTAGGCGAAGACGCATATCTGCTGACTGACTACTCAGCACTACCGGAAGCAGTACCATAAGCCAGCACCCTAAGTAGGCTCGTGAAAATAGCGATGTAGTCATATCTTAATCGGTCGTTCTAGCAATGGGGAGTGTAATAGAACCTCAAGAACAGATCGCGGAATACGTAGACTTAAATTCTTCTAGATGGGGACTTTATGCGCTATTCAAAGGTACAAATTCTTGCCTGCATCTTAGCGTAAAGTTTTGTTTCGGTAACCCTTGGATAATAAGTGGTCGGTTCAGGACGTATTAAAAGGGAGAATACTACGAAATGATTACCTTTACCCTAGCAACTATGGTCTTGTCTGACCACTACTTTTCTACAGCAGTTCCCCTGTCACTTTCCCTCCGCATAGATTGTACACCCGGTCTTAGTAAGGTCTAAACCCTCGTTTAGGCTCCCTATTATGTAAAAAACCCTCAGGAGTATGCGGTCATCTCTACTGTTTTTATCCTTGTTTTTTAGTTGGTCCATTTGTGCACAGTTTACCGTTTCGGTTACGGTAGATAGTGCAACCAATTTGTCGACGACCTGTGTAGATATTTTCGGTACGCCGGAAGTACTCTACGATGTAGAAATAGAAAGTGACGGTTGGGATGTTTACGATCCCGGGGGAAGTCCTTGCTATAATGAAGCTCCCCGCTTACAGTACAGCACCACTTTCACGGATCGCTGTAACCCTCCAGCTAGTGTCGAGCTTTGTTTCCGTGCCTATGATAATGACGGAGTTATCGTGCCCTGTGCCGTGTTTCGCTCCTGTCTGGAATCGGTCTGTATGGATGTCAATCTGCCTGAAATCGGGCAAAGCTTACAGGACACCGTGGTGCTGAGTGGAGGAGCGACTACGGGTGAGCTGCATGTGACGGTAAGTATTGATATTCCGCCCAACGACAACGACCTGCCTTGTGGTGCCATTGATCTCGGCACCCTCGGTTTTGGTGATTATCTGGGCGATACGACGCTTAGTAATTACAATAATCTTTGTGCCACCTCCTCCAACGAGGTGCAGCCTGCTGACTTCAACGATCCGCTTTTCAACGACGCAGCCGTATGGTTCCGCTATACCACGGGGCCTAATCCTAGTCCGTTGACCGTCTTAAGGGTCATTAGTGATCCCGAAGGCCTGGGCGATCCAATTGACGCCGAACTACAGGTCTATCAGTACGAAGACTGTAATGCGAGCTTCACCGACAATGGCCTATTCTTCCTGGATCGAACGGGTAACGACGCCGAGTTGCGTCTCTTATGCCCTGAGCCCAACAGTACCTATTTCGTGATGGTGGATGGTGCCAATGGCGCTACGGAAGAAGGTTTCTTTGGTCTGGGCGTTTATGATCTCGGCATACCCGAAGGAGCGGATGATAAGTGTGATGCTGTTGATTTAGGCTTGATCCCGGAAGGAGGGCTAGTAGCTACCGATACGAGCTACGGCAATTTCTGTGCCGGCAACGCCAACGAACCCTTCATCCCTAATTTCAGTAATCGGGCTTCCGTTTGGTTCAGCTTTGTGGCGCCGAGTTCAGCTCACGTAGCCCTGGAAGGCTTAAGCAATCCCTTTTCTCCGTTGGATATTGAGTTCGCCGTTTTTGATAGTCCCACCGACGACTGTAATGACCTCAACCGAATTTACAGCGGTCGTGATCCAGCTTCCTTTGATGAAACGGTAGAATTGAGTTGTTTAGATCCGGGCCAGCGTTATTGGATTCTCGTCGACGGGCGTTTTCAGCAATCTTCCGTTGGTCTCTTTTCGTTGACGGTTCGTGATCTGGGGGATATTCGACCAGTGACACAATTGGTTGATACGGTGTGTGCCGGAGGCAGCGTCACGATAGGAACCAATATCATTTACGATCAAACAGGCATTTACACTGATACGCTAAAAATACCCGGGACCAACTGCGACAGTATCGTCATCCTCGACCTCACTGTTCTGGACCCGCTGCTTTTATCCGTTGAGCAGACTTTTCCCGCCATTGGCCCAATGGGTACCAACGGGCAAGGGGTAGCCAGCTACAGCGGCGGTGCGGGCAACTACCAATTGAGTTGGTGTACGGGCGAAACGACCGATATGGCCCAGGCCCTGGTAGCTGGTGCTAATTGCTGCGTCACCTTAGTTGATGGTTTTGGCTGTAGTACTGATACTTGTTTTGTGGTTGATTTTGTACTTCCGCAGGTCTCCACCGGTAGTTTTTCGCCGGTTTTATGTCAGGGAGACAGCACGGGGAGCATTAGCTTTGACGTTAGTGGCAGCCGTCCGCCTTACGCTTATTCCTGGCAGTATTTACCTGATCCCAGCTTAAGTGGTATGGACACCTTCTTAGTCGATGGAGCTTCCCTTACCGTCAATAACCTACCTGCCGGCGATTATGAAATCAATATCGTCGATGCTTTCTTCGATACCACTTATGTGATTAGTATCACCGAACCAGATTTGCTACAGCTCAACGAGCTAAGTGCCCAGGACTTAAGCTGCTTTGAATCGGCAGATGGTAGTATTGAAGTGGCTATTCAGGGCGGAGTAGGCCCGTACACCGCACTTTGGCCAGCTTTGGGAGAAAGCAATTTACTGGTCAATAATTTATCGGCAGGAGACTATGATTTACTCGTCACGGACGCCAATGGCTGTCAGGCATCCTACTCGACCAGTCTTACCCAGCCCGAGGAATTTATTGCCACCGCTGAGCTCCTGCAAGCCGTGAGCTGCTTCGGCGGTTCCGACGGTTTGGTAAGCGTAACGACCAACGGCCAACCCATTGCCTGGGATTGGAGCAGCGGCGATCAAAGTCAACAAGCCGCAGGTTTAAGTACGGGCCCTTACTCGGTCTTGGTAACCAATCAGGACAATTGTACCACTACCGCTACTATTGATGTCCCCCAGCCAGCCACTCCATTGCTGGCGACCATTAGTGAATTCAGCCCCATCAGTTGTGCCGACAGTGAAGACGGCCAATTGTCAGTAGCCGTTACCGGAGAGTTTAGTGAGTTGACCTACGCCTGGTCTGATGGACAAGCAGGAACCATCGCCGCTAATCTGGCCCCCGCGGTATACGACCTCTTAGTCACCAATGAGTTGGGCTGTACAGCTACGGCTAGCTATAATCTGCTGGCTCCACCACCTTTAACGGCTGAGGTCGTTGCTCGGGATATCCGCTGCACCGAGCCCGAAAACATTGGAGAACTGGCCGTCGTAAGCGTTAGTGGCGGCCTTGGCCCCTACCTCTTTGCTATTGATGACGGCGCATTCAGTATGGACAATCGCTTCGGCGGCTTAACGGCAGGAGCTTATCGATTGAGCTTAGAAGACGCCCTGGGCTGCCAGTTGCAAATCAACGCTGCGGTGGCTCCTCCACCCGAATTAGTCGTCGATATTGGTCCTGACTTAGAAATCCACCTTGGCGATTCTACGCGCCTGCAAGCAGTGGCCAATAGTGATGATCTTACCTATGATTGGTCGATAGCTCCTACCGTTGACGAGGCTGCTCTTTGGGTGCGACCCACGGGCTCTGGGAGCATCCGTCTTCGAGTTATGGATAGTCTAACCCTCTGTTCAGCAGAAGCCATTATTGATGTACTGGTTGATGAAAGTCTGCGTGCCTATGTACCTAGTGGATTTAGCCCCAATGACGATGGCATCAACGATCGTTTCTTCCCTTATGGCGGAAACGAAGTCGTCAGTATGGATAATTTCCAAATCTTTAACCGTTACGGCGGGCTGGTCTATCAGTGGCAGGATAGCTTTTCTCCCAATGATCCCAACATCGGCTGGGACGGGAGAATCAATGGTGAACGGGCGGCTCTGGGAGTTTATGTCTATTCGGTTCGCCTACAATTGTTTGATGGGCGGGAAACCATCGTTAAGGGGGAGATTACCCTAGTTCGCTAACATATGCTGAAAATTTCTATCACTTAATTACCTTTGTCGGGCTAGTAAATGACCTTTGGTATACCATTGGCGAATTACTTTCGTTACTACACACAACAATTTCACCCATATGTTGCCCACCTCGCTGTTCTTGTTTTTCCAATCAGGAAGCGTAAGTCTAGACACCCCAGAAGGCGAAGCTTTACCCGAGTTCGAAAGTGAAAGTTTACTGGAGATTGTAGCCAGTAGCGGCTGGCTCGGTATTGGTATCGTCATCATCCTTGGCTTTTTATTGCTGCTAGGGCTCTACATCTTCTTTGAACGTTATGCTACTATTCGGCAAGCGGGTAAAGTCGATCAAAACTTCATGGCCCGGATTCGTGCTGATGTATCCAGCGGTAATATCGTTGGTGCTCGTGCGCTTTGCCAAAGCACTGATTCTCCCGTAGCCCGTATGGTTGAAAAAGGATTGCAACGCATCGGTAAACCGCTAGCTGACATCGATGCTGCCATTGAAAATGTCGGTAACTTGGAGGTCTTTCGCCTAGAGAAAGGACTTAGTACGCTAGCGTCTATTTCTGGTGCAGCCCCGATGATCGGTTTCTTTGGTACGGTAACGGGTATGATTAACGCCTTCTACGAAATGTCGACGGCTGAAAACATCACGCCAGACACCTTGGCTGGTGGTATTTACCAGGCCCTCATCACCACTGCGGCAGGACTTTTCATCGGTATCCTAGCTTTCATCGGCTACAACCTATTGGTAGCTCGGGTAGAGCGAGTCGTCTACCAGATGGAGCGTTCTACTACCGAGTTTATGGACTTACTACAGGAGCCATCCAATTAGGTCCGCCATTCCTTCCCTTATCCTTTGCGGTAGCCAATAACTCATCTAGCCATGGGGCTTAAACGCGGTTCAAAAGTCAGTGCAGAGTTTAATATGTCCTCCTTGACGGACATCATTTTCCTCTTACTGATCTTCTTCATGCTGACCTCTAATTTTGTTCAGATCAAACCCTTTGATCTACCTCAGTCCGATAGCCAGACGGTTGCACCTACCAACATTGTCGTTCAATTGGAAAAGTCGGGGGTAACGAGTGTCAATAGTATTGAAGTTACGGGAGCTGCTATTGAACGGGCTATTACCGATGCACTTCGACAAGTCGGTGATCAGGATGAGGCCACCGTTACTATCGTAGCGGAAACTGGAGTCGCTTTTGGCAGAATTACCCCCATAATGAATATTGCCGCTCGCAATCGAGCTCGCGCAATTATCGCTACTCAACCTCGTGGATAATGCCGATTAAAAAGAGAGCCAAGGTTAGTGCAGAGTTCAATATGTCCTCTTTAACGGACATCATTTTCTTGTTATTGATCTTTTTTATGCTGACCTCTACGGTGGTGGCTCCCAATGCCCTCAACCTGAAAATGCCGGGAAGGGCCGATACGCCTGCTTTACCTTCTAGCCAGAATTTAGATGAAGTGCGTATTGATGCCAGTGGTACTTACTTTTTTAACAGCAGACGCATCTCGGTAGAAGAGTTGCGCACTCGACTTTCTCGCCAGGCTAGTCGCAGTTACACGATGGTCATTGCTCCCTCTAACCGGGCTCCCATCGAATCCGTCACTGAGGTCATGGATATGGCACGGACCTTGGAAATTGACGCGATACTGGCTGCGGTTGAGTAACTTTAGGCGTACCTCAATAGGCTAGTGCTTATTACAACCCTCCTCCCTTCGTGATTAAGGACCATTTTGCCGATTCCAATCTTTCCGGATCCCTGAATATTTCTGCTGGCCACCGAATTTTGCTATTCGTTTTAGTCGTACTTCCGCAGGTCCTTAGCGCCCAGCAGGGCTTTCCCCCTCCTGGCGGAGCTCGAGGAAGAGCTATGGGCGGGGCCGGATTAACTTTTCAGGACACTTATGCCAGCTGGTCTAATTCTGCAGGTCTGGGGGGACTGGAGGAACTAGGTGTCGTCTTATCCGGAGAACAGCGCTTTGGAATTAGCGAGTTACAATTAGTGGGCGTAGCTGCTGCGATTCCAGTTGCCAATGGCGGTTTTGGCATTGGAGTCAGTAGCTTTGGTTTTGATGCTTATCGCGATACGCGCTTTTCTTTGGGTTATGGCCGTAAGCTGCTGGATGGCTTTAGAATTGGAGCGGAGCTTATCGGATTGAATACCAGTGTCGAAAATTACAGCAGCCGTTTCTCCGGCACTTTTTCGCTGGGGTTTCAATTGGATGTCCTCCCAGAACTCAGCGTAGGTACACGTATTTTTAGCCCCATTAGAGTAGAAGTAGCAGAAGACGAGATTCTACCACAGCTGCTAGGAATTGGCTTGGGTTATCGACCTACCGATCAGTTGTTGATTCTGGCAGAATTTGAGCAGGAAATCAACTTCAATTCCCGCTTTCGTTTGGGTATGGAGTATGTGGTTCTAGAAGAGCTTATCCTACGAGCCGGAGTAGTAACGGAAGCCAGTGAGCTTTCTTTTGGCGCAGAATATCAAGCTACCGATCAATTCCGGATTGGTATCGTAGGTGCCTTCCACGAAACCCTGGGATGGAGCCCTGGAGTTGAGCTGGTTTACCGGGCGGATCGCTAGTGTTTCGCTAATGGCTAAAAGGAGCCATTCAAGGAGTAAATCATATAGCTAGACTCCGTAAATCCTTCAAAATCCATAGCCTTGTTTCAGATTTTAATACCGTTTAATTGTAAAGTAAGATATAATGTTTTTCTTTTTCGTTTTTGACAAAATACTTGAACAGAACCGCGATTGATGTGCTTACATGAAATGTTTAGAGGTTGTAGTTAACTTGGATTGCACTTTTCATCACAGCTAGGCTGCGGATATATTTGTAGGCCATCTGCTTTTTTAGTCCCTGCCAAAATAGAACCAGTTTTACTCCTGACGTAGGAGTGTAATATCTGGTTAACGTGAATAAAGGATCGCAAGCTCTTTCCCAAGAAGAAAATCCGCAACAATCTGCCGAGCTAGCTCAAAATGATGCAGTAAGCCACTCTACTGATCAGCGTGGACTCTATGTCCCTGAGCTGGAGTCTGATGCTTGTGGTACGGGCTTTATTGCGAATCTGGATGGACAGCCCACCCATGAACTGGTAAGGGATGCACTGGCGATGTTGGTCAATATGGAACACCGGGGAGCCTGCGGCTGCGAACCAAATAGTGGCGACGGTGCCGGAATCTTAGTACAAATACCCCACGAATTTTTTAAGCGTAAACTAGCTGCAAAAGGTATTGAGTTGCCGGACTTTGGGAAGTACGGTGTAGGAATGATGCATTTTCCCGCCGATAAGCACCTGAGTGAACAATGTCGCTTCATGTTCAACGACTATGCTGATGAATTGGGCTTAGATGTTTTTGCGCTGCGTAAAGTGCCCACCGATAACGAAGAAGTTGGACCTACCAGTCGTAGTGCAGAACCACGCATGGAGCAGATTTTCGTTCAACCCCGTGAGCCGATGCAGCCTGCCGCATTAGAACGTAGACTGTTCGTCCTGCGGAAGTACGCAACCCACAGCATCCACCAAACCTACAAAGCGGCTAAGGACCAATTTTATCTGGCTTCCTTTAGCTACAAAACCATTGCTTACAAAGGACAATTAACCACCTGGCAATTGCCCAATTATTTCCATGATCTGTCTGATTTGAGTTTCCAGTCGGCGATTGCACTGGTGCATAGTCGTTTCTCGACCAATACCGAACCACGCTGGAAACTGGCCCAGCCTTTTAGAATGATTGCCCATAACGGGGAAATCAATACCATCAAAGGAAATGTCAATTGGTGGAAGAGTAAAGAAAGCTTGCTGCGTACATCCAATCGATTTACGGAGGATGAGCTGCAAAAGATCTTTCCGGTTTGCGGTCAGTTCTTGTCTGACTCAGGAAACTTCGACAACGTCCTGGAGTTTTTAACCCTAAACGGAGTGAGTCTGCCCCATGCCCTGATGATGATGATTCCAGAGGCTTGGCAACAAGATGATGAAATGCCAGACTACAAAAAGGCTTTTTACGAGTACCATAAAACGATTATGGAGCCCTGGGATGGCCCAGCTAGTATCTGCTTTACTGATGGCATTTTGGTGGGTGCCACCCTGGATCGTAATGGCTTGCGACCAAGTAGATATTGTTTGACTAAGGATAATCGACTAATTGTTGCTTCTGAGGCAGGTGCCCTGCCAATCGAAGCAGATAATGTAGTACTTAAAGGACGATTACAGCCGGGACGCATGCTGATCGCGGACCTACAAGAACAGCGCTTGATTAGTGATGAAGAACTGAAATCTACCATTTGCCAACGCCTCCCTTACCGGGATTGGCTGGATGAGCATCGACTCACGCTTGAAGATTTACCTATCGAGGTTCCGACTAACTTAGTCATGGGCCAAAGCAGACTATTCCAACGTTGGCAACTTTTTGGCTATACTAAGGAAGATTTAAAAGTACTGCTTGAACCCATGGTCAAGGTGGGAAAAGACCCGATTGGTTCCATGGGAGCAGATACGCCGCTAGCGGCCCTCAGTCTCCAAACCCAGCATCTGGCCAATTATTTCAAACAACTCTTTGCTCAGGTTACCAACCCGCCAATTGATCCTATCCGGGAACGTCGGGTGATGTCCTTATTCGCGATGCTAGGCGGTTCGACGAATATCAGCGAAACCAACCCAGAGCGAGCGAAATTCATTCACCTGGATCAGCCTGTATTGAGCAATGAGCAAATGGGTAAAATCCGGGAACTGAACCATCCTGATTTTCGTTCAGGCTTGATCAATTGTGTTTTTAAAGCTGATGATCAGGCCGGACGTTTGGCGGCGGCCATTGAGCATATTAAAGCTCAGGCAGAGAGCCTGGTGCGTTCAGAGTACAATATTCTCATCATCAGTGACCGGGCCGCAGATGCCTACAACGCTCCGGTTCCCAGCCTATTGGCTGCCGGTGCCGTTCACCATCATTTAGTCAACTTAGGCTTACGGGCTAAGACCAGTATTGTCGTCGAAGCTGGAGACATACGTGAAGTCCATCATTTTGCTACCCTAATCGGTTTCGGAGTAAGCGCGATTAATCCCTATTTGGCCTTCGCCAGTTTAGCTGACCTGCACCAGCGGGGGCAATTCGAGGCAGAGGGCTACGACTTGGAAAAAGTCTTAGCCGTTTATACTAAAGGCGTGGGTAAAGGACTGTTAAAGATTATGTCTAAGATTGGCATCTCTACTTTGCAGTCTTATCAGGGGGCACAGATTTTTGAAATCCTGGGTATTAACCACGATGTGGTCGAAGAATGCTTCAAAGGTACCATCAGTCGTATTGAGGGTATCGGATATGACGGCATTGCTAAAGAAGCTTTGGTTCGTCACGAACTAGCCTTTCCGGAATTGTCTGCACCTAACCCTCAATTGGAAGTAGGCGGCGTTTTTCAGTGGAAACGGCGGGGGGAGGCGCACACCTTCAATCCAAAGAGTATCCATCATCTACAGCTGGCCGCCCGAAAGAATAGCTGGGATGATTATGTGCTGTACCGTGACAACATTAACCAACAAACGGAAAAAGCCCTCACTCTACGTGGTTTGCTGAGCTTTCGAAAAGGAAATCCCATTCCCTTGGAAGAAGTAGAACCGGTGGAAACTATTATGAGGCGCTTTGCAACCGGGGCGATGTCTTTTGGATCCATTAGTTGGGAAGCCCATACGACTCTGGCCATTGCTATGAATAGTATTGGGGCAAAGTCGAATAGCGGAGAAGGAGGAGAAGACCCTATCCGTTTTGAACCAGATGAAAATGGCAATAACCTGAGATCGGCCATCAAGCAAGTTGCTTCTGGCCGCTTTGGAGTGACCAGCCACTATTTGACAGAAGCCGACGAGATCCAAATTAAGATGGCTCAGGGTGCTAAGCCAGGAGAAGGCGGGCAATTACCGGGACATAAAGTAGACGATTGGATCGGTAGAGTACGCAATTCTACTCCAGGCGTGGGCTTGATCTCTCCACCACCGCATCACGATATCTATTCTATTGAGGATCTGGCTCAGTTAATCTATGACTTAAAGAATGCCAACCCTGCTGCCAGAATCAACGTCAAACTGGTTTCCAAGGCCGGGGTCGGCATTATTGCCAGTGGAGTAGCTAAAGCCAAAGCTGATGCTATTTTGATCTCGGGCCACGATGGTGGAACCGGAGCCAGTCCCTTAACGAGTATCAGACATGCCGGTTTGCCCTGGGAATTGGGCTTGGCAGAAACCCACCAAACGCTAGTACGCAACCAGCTACGCGACCGGGTAGTGGTGCAAACCGATGGCCAATTACGCACTGGCCGAGATTTGGTGATCGCCACCTTGTTGGGGGCTGAAGAATACGGTGTTGCAACTGCTGCTCTGGTGGTAGAAGGCTGTATTATGATGCGGAAATGCCACGTGAATACTTGTCCGGTAGGCATCGCCACGCAAAACCCTGAACTGCGCAAGCGCTTTAGCGGTAAACCCGAGCATGTGGTGAATTTCTTCCGCTTCCTGGCGGAGGATATGCGACAGATTATGGCCGAACTCGGCTACCGGACGGTCAACGAGATGGTAGGCCAAAGCCAAATGCTCAAGCAAAATAAGAACCTGAAACACTGGAAGTACAAGTCTTTAGATTTGACGCCAATTCTCTATAAGCAAAAAGCAGAAGAGCAGGTAGGCCTCTACCAGAAAGTAGCTCAGGATCACGGATTGGATATGATCCTGGACCGCCGTTTAATTGCCGCAGCGGCCTCGGCTTTGAAGGATCAAGAAGTAGTGACTTCTACCTTTTCGATCAAGAATACGGATCGTGCAGTGGGGACTATGCTATCTCATGAAATTTCCAAACACTGGGGAGGTGATGGCCTACCAGATGGACTGATCAAATTCAGGTTTCGCGGCTCAGCCGGTCAGAGCTTCGGTGCCTTCGGTGCTAGAGGCATTGAGTTTTTACTGGAAGGAGAGTCTAATGATTACTTTGGTAAAGGTCTTAGTGGTGGCCGGCTGATTGTCGTTCCTGACCGCATTAGCACTTTTGATCCCCACGAGAATATCATCATCGGAAATGTAGCTTTCTACGGAGCAACTTCAGGAGAAGCCTACATAAAAGGCTGCGCTGGCGAACGCTTTGCGGTACGTAATTCCGGGGTGAAAACAGTCGTAGAAGGTATTGGAGACCACGGCTGTGAATATATGACTGGGGGGCTAGTAACCATATTAGGACCTACCGGTAACAACTTTGGCGCTGGGATGAGTGGCGGCATTGCCTACATCAACGATGAGGCTGGAGATTTTGCCAAAAAGCTTAATACTGAAATGGTGGAGCTAGAGCCTCTGGATCCTTTCGACCAGGACCTGCTACAGCGTATGGTTCGTAATCATTTCAGTTATACCAGCTCTAAGAAAGCCTATGATCTATTGCAGGATTGGGAAGCGGCGCTTACTCAGTTCGTAAAGGTTATGCCAAGAGATTACAAGGCTGTCCTCATAGAGCGAAAGCAACGACCGGCACTTAGCGTAAAAATGGCTGAATTCGCCTAGAAATTCTTCTTAACCACCTCACTTGACGCAACAGTAAACGAATTATGGCTGACCCTAATGGATTCCTGAAATACCAGCGCGAGCTACCTGATTTACGAGCGGTGGATTCTCGCGTTAAAGACTACGAAGAGCTCTACGAAGAAATGCCCGTTGATAAGACGGTTCAACAGGCTAGTCGTTGCATGGACTGCGGAGTGCCCTTCTGCCATAATGGATGCCCTTTAGGCAACATTATCCCCGAATTTAACGACGCGGTTTACGCTGAAGATTGGCGATCAGCCTATGAAATATTAAGCTCTACCAATAACTTTCCCGAATTCACGGGGAGGATTTGCCCCGCGCCCTGCGAACAAGCCTGCGTGTTGGGGATCAATCAACCACCAGTTGCGATTGAGCACATTGAAAAAAGTATCGTCGAGGAAGCCTTTAAAAGAGGCTACGTTCGTCCAAGAATTCCTACTAGTCGTACGCTGAAGCGGGTAGCCGTTGTCGGTTCTGGTCCAGCTGGCTTAGCGGCAGCAGCTCAACTCAACGCTGCAGGCCATACCGTTACGGTATTCGAAAGGGCAGATCGTATTGGTGGCTTACTACGTTACGGTATTCCCGATTTTAAGTTAGCTAAGTCTATCGTAGACCGTAGGGTAGAAGTGATGAAAGCTGAAGGGATCATCTTCAAGACCAATGCCAACGTAGGAGAAAACGTAGATCCCCACGAATTAGTAGAAGAGCACGATGCGGTCATCCTGGCTGGTGGTTCTACGATTCCACGTGGTTTTGAATCTCTAGCGGGCTGGGGAGCAGAGGGTATTCACTATGCTATGGATTACCTTACCCAGAGCAATAAGCGAGTGGCGGGTGATGATTTGGCCGATGAGCGCCCAATTCTTGCTGAGGGAAAAGACGTGGTAGTATTAGGTGGTGGCGATACTGGAGCAGATTGTGTCGGCACCTCTAATCGACAAGCTGCACGTTCAGTAACTCAAATAGAAATTTTGGGCAAACCACCCACTGACCGCGACCCTCATAACTGGCCCAATTGGCCAATGGTCTTACGCACAAGTTCCAGCCACGAAGAAGGTTGCGATAGAGAATGGGCGCTGCTAACGGAAGCCTTTATTACGGACGAGGAGAGCCGCTTAAAGGCCATTCAAATCGTCGAGATCAAATGGGGGAAGGACGCTTCTGGTCGCAACACCTTTGTCAAGGTAGCCGGTAGTCAGCGGGAAATTCCTTGCCAGCTGTTATTGATTGCCGCCGGCTTTTTGCACCCTCAACACCAAGGAATGATCGATGACCTTAAAGTAGGATTAGATCACCGTGGAAACGTAGCGGCCCATCCCGAGCACGACTACCAGACTTCCGTCCCGAAAGTCTTTGCTGCAGGCGATATGCGCCGAGGGCAGTCACTGGTCGTCTGGGCCATCAGTGAAGGCCGGGAATGTGCCAAGGCCGTTGATTCCTTTCTACAATCGGGTAAAAACTCCGTACTCTCCGCTAAAGATGCTAGTCGGATGACGGTAGTCTGAAAAAATCCCCTACGCCGTAAAGAAGCAGGGGATTGTCAGGAGTGGCCTTTTCCGCTTAGCGTAAACGGTAGCTGATTCCTACATTCAGTAAACTGATCCCTGAACTGATCTCTCCTTGAATTCCAATTCGTGGAGAAAGAGAGTAGCGTGCGCCAATGTGTGCAGTACTCAGGAAACCGTTTTGGGGGCGTACAATCGGATCGTTGTCTACCTCAGGGTTCTCCGGTGCTTCGGTAGCTACGATATCGGTAGAACGATGACCAAGTCCTAGACCACCGTAA